>JAIESQ010000127.1 GCA_019745975.1 Pirellulales bacterium | reverse complement strand
AAGCGTATTGGCTCATACGTTGAGGATCGAGACGCACCCGGCGACGCCGCCATCCAAGGACTTGGGCTCCGCGTAGCGGATGGCTGGTGAGAAATGCGGGCTAGTTCGCACCAGCGGGTCGGGAATATCGCGTAAGGGGCGATGAGCAGATTGTGGCCAACGGAGCGGAGTTGCAGGTCGCCCGCGAGACTGTCTCGCGGTACGTGCGGCGGTCCCGAGAATCGGCGCCAGCGGTCCAGACGTTATCGCACCTAGCCAGTCTGCCGATTCCCGGACCCGGCGATGCAACGCTTTCTGATCCCCCCAAAGCGCCGATTTCAGCGGCCGGCCACACCACTTCGGCGGCGTGCCGCGGAGCTTAGTGATCGACAACCTCAAGGCGGAGGTCAAGCGGTTTGGGGTAAGGCAGAGCCTGGCACACGGAGTTCAACGTGACCCCCTACCGTTTTTCGGACGAGAATAGAAACGTCTGCGCTCGCGCTCTAGAATCGAAAGATCATGCCTCGTCGGGTCCGTTACAACGCTGCTGCACCGCCGGTTTCACGTCGCCAAGTCTTGGCGACCTGGGCGGCCGGATTCGGCGGTTTGGCCCTGGCGGGGCTCACCGCCTGTTCGCGCACCGCCAGTTCATCGCGACCGGGCTCGAGCGCTGGCACCTCCGCCAAGCAAGGCGTGGCTGGCCCAGCCAAGCACGTGATCTTTCTCTACATGGATGGCGGTCCGTCGCAGATCGACACGTTCGACCCCAAACCGCGATTGGCCAGGGAACACGGCCAACCAATCAAGCTCAAGACGCCGGCAACCCAATTTCATATCGGCCAGCGCGTGCTGAAGTCGCCGTTTCGCTTCGCAAAGTATGGCGAGTGCGGCGCGGACGTGAGTGAGCTGTTTCCGCACCTTGCCCGCCATGTCGATCGGCTGGCGTTTGTCCGCTCGATGGTGTCCGATCATTCGGAGCACACGGCGGCGAACTTCTGCTTGCATACGGGAGTCGGCATGCCAGGCCGACCCAGCATGGGGGCCTGGGTCAGCTATGGGCTGGGAGTTGAGAGCGAGGAGTTGCCCGGCTTTGTCGTGCTCGATAGCGGCAACATTCCGCTGGGGGGCGAAGACTGTTTCGGCGCGGGTTTTCTGCCGGCCAGGCACCAAGCCACGTTGTTTCGCAAGGGCTCAGCGCCGATCGCCGATCTCCAGCGCAGCGAACCGACAGGGGAATTACAACGGGCCAAACTCTCGCTGGCCCAGCGCTTGAATCGGCATCGCCAAGAACAAGCTGAATTCGACGACCAGATCGACGCCGTGATCGCTAGTTACGAGCAGGCGTTTCGCATGCAGTCGGCTGTCCCCAAGCTGGTGGACATAAGCGAAGAATCGCAGGCGACATTGCGGCTGTATGGCATCGACGATCCGTTGACGGAAGCCTTCGGGCGACAGTGTCTGTTGGCGCGGCGCATGGTCGAGCGGGGCGTGCGGTTCGTGCAATTGCTGCCACCAAAATTGCCCGACCACAACCGTTGGGACCAGCACTCCTTCCTCGCCGAGCACCATCGCACAAACGCGCTGGCAGTCGACAAACCGATCGCCGGCCTGCTGGCTGACCTGGCGGCACGCGGCCTGCTCGGCGAGACGGTCGTCTTGTGGGGAGGCGAATTCGGGCGCACACCGATGGCACAAGAGCAACCCGCGGACAAGGTTGGCCGAGATCATAATCCGTATGGGTTCACGATGTGGTTAGCTGGCGGCGGAGTGCGCGGCGGCGTTACCTACGGGGGCACCGACGACTACGGCTATTTCGCCGTGCCAGGCAGCGAAGTCCATGTGCACGATCTGCACGCGACGCTCTTACATCTGCTGGGGATCGATCATACGCAACTTACCTACGAACATAGCGGTCGTCACTTTCGCCTAACCGATGTCTACGGTCGGGTCGTTCAGGAAATCACAGCTTAAATTGGGCCCCGCCGCCTGAGGTCGGGGCTATCGAGGACGCGTGTCATGCGAGTTTTTTCGGTCTTGGTTCTGGTCGGTGGAATCGTGTTGTGCCAAGCGGTCGCCGCAGAGGAGAGCACGTCGGCGACCACATCGACCGCCACCAGCGACCAGCCATCGTCGGCCGAGGCGCTGGCCGCGCGCCAAGAGTTTGATAAGGCACTTCAACCCTGGAAGCGACTTGCCGGGCACATGCAAGAACTGCATGTGCGATTTCTCGCCAGCAATCCTGAGAATCGCAAGGTCGTGCGGCAAGAGTACGGCGAAGTCTTGGCAGAATCCGAGCGAGTTCTGCACGAGTTAATGCCAGTGCTCAAGCGGGCGTACACGGCCAACCCAACCGATCCCGAGCTCATGGATTTCATGAGCACTATCGCCATCCTGAACTTCGACGGCGACAAATTTGATGACGCACTCGACCTTGCCGAGTGCCTGATCGCGAACAACTTTCCCAAGCCGGAGGTCTACGATTTGGCCGGCCTGGCCGCGCATGAATTGGATCGCCTGGACGACGCCGAAAAGTACCTGCGCATCGCCGCGGAAAAGAACGCATTGAGCTCGTACGGCCGCGAGTTGCTCGCAGAGTTGCCGAATTACCGAGCCGTCGTTGAAGCTGAAATGGCGCGGCGCGCCGCGTCGGATGAAAAGGGAGACTTGCCGCGCGTGCGTCTCCATACGACACGCGGCGACATCGTGCTCGAGCTTTTCGAGGATGACGCGCCCAATACGGTTGCGAGCTTCCTGGGTCTAGTCGCCGACGGTTTCTACGACGGGTTGAACTTCCATCGGGTGGTCTCGGCCTTCGGCGCGATGTCCGGATCACCGACGAACGACGGCCAGGGCGGACCGGGGTACGAGACGCTATTTGAAGGAAACTCGGCCCAACCACTCCCACATTTGCGCGGCACCGTCAGCATGGTCCCGTTGACGAAGCGTACGAACGGCTCGCAGTTCTTCATTACGCTGCGACCGTCGCGCGCCGCTGGACTGAATGGCAAACAGACCGTTTTTGCGCGGGTCATCGAAGGCATGGACGTCGTGACTCGGTTGCACCGGTTTGACACGGTGGAACCCAATTCGC
Organism: Pirellulales bacterium; assembly: GCA_019745975.1. GTDB lineage: Bacteria > Planctomycetota > Planctomycetia > Pirellulales > JAEUIK01 > JAIESQ01. The sequence goes on along the minus strand of JAIESQ010000127.1, from coordinate 12,051 downwards.
TGTTTGAGCCCGACCGCATTCTGGAGGCCACGATCATCCGTCGCCGCAGTCATCGCTACGATGCCCTCACGACGGCGGACATCGCGCAAGAGAAGTCGGCGCAGGGCATTGCCATGTTTCAACAACAGAAGTTCAGCGAGGCCAGCAAGCTGTTCCGTGAAGGGCTCGATTTGCTGCCCACGCACCATGCACTGCATTTCAACCTGGCGGCTTGTCTGCTCAACGAGCGCAAATTTGATGAGGCGGAGAAGCAACTTCGCGAAACGCTGCGGCTGAATGCCAAGCATGCCAAGGCGCACCATTTTCTTGGCATCATTCTGAACACCCGAGGTCAGAAGGAAGAGGCCATCAGTCACTTCCGCGAGGCGCTGCGAATCGATCCCACGTCGAAACCGGCACGCGAAGCGCTACAAGCCATCGAAGGTTCCTGAAACCTGGAGCCGGGAGCCTCCGCAGGCGCGCTCGCAAGGCGCTGGCCAGGGGCTTTCCTCGCTACGTGGAGCATGACCCCCGGCAGACCAACGGCAGAGGCCGGGAGCCCAACTCAAACGCGCTGCAGTCGGTGCAATCCCTGGTCAGCCATCCAAAAGGCGGTCGAGCGGCGCGAGAGCCCAAAGGTAACTGTTTGAACGACATGTAACGATCGTGCCAGTTGGGGCAAGCGGCGCCTCGCGTAATTACGAGCTCTCCCAGTGGCCCTCCGCTGAATTATACTGAGAGAGATGGCTACAGCGACGGCGCTTGGCCGCACGCTTCGAGCCGGTGGCTCGGCGAGGCCCACACGCGCAGCCGGGCTACCAGTGAATTCGGTGCATCCTGTTCTCCCCGAGGTCTTGATTCATGGCGGACTACATCCCTCCGATTCTTGGTTCGGTGATGAAGCACATTGCTTGCACGCCGAATAAGAACTTCGACAACGATGCCTATGAGCGCGGTGTCATCGAGCCGGCGCGGGCCATTCGCAAGGTGTACGAGGAACTGGGAGAAGCCCGCCCCTCGGACGAGCAGATCCGCATGGCCGTTGAAAATCTGCTGACGATCTTTGAAACCAAGATGGTCGACATGGAGGAGCGCGAGGATCGCATCAAGGAGCTCCTCGACATGCACCAGCTACACCAATTGTTTCCGGACTTGCTGCCACTGAAGAAGTCGGCGCCGGCAGGATAGCTTCGCGCGGGTGCGCGATCAAGTCGCGGGTTCCCACCGCGAAAGTCGAAACCGCAAGTCCTGGCCCGGAGGACATCGCGCGGCGGCGGCGATCATGTAGCGTGAATTGACCATTGCTTGCCAGAACTGCCAGCAACTGGGGTTGTCGGCCAGCGCTGGCGAAAATGCGATCGTTGCCCCCCATGAATCTGAGGCCAACGAGAAGGAAAACTGGTCGAGCGGCAATGATAGCCCCATGCCGCGCGCTTTGATGTAGGCTTCCTTGAGGGTCCAATAGCGGAAGAACTGCCGCTGCTGCTCTTGATCGGCATGGCCTCGCAGCTCGGCAACCTCAGCCGTCGAGAAGAAATGCTCGGCGACGTCCGGCCCGACCTCACGCCGATTGGCGTCTTCCACGTCGACTCCCACGTCGCGTGACCAGCTCACGGCACAGCACGCCAGCCCGCGAGTATGCGATAAGTTGAAACGCAAGCGAGGCCATGCCGCGGGGCCGAACACCTCGGGACGCCCAAAGCGATTTGCCGCGAATTCGATTTCCGCGGGGTCACAGCGGAGATAGGATGCCAACACCGCGCGCACGAGGACGTGGCTGATCCAGTAGAGGCGTCGATCGTTATCGAAAACGAACCGCCGCCGCTGCGCCTGCTCCGCGCTTGACAGCCAACGATCGCAGCGCGTCAAGAGGCGGGGATCGTCGGCTCGCTCGGTCTCGACGTAATAGAGGTTTACGTCATCGGGCCCTAGTTCGGCTGACACCGCTCCCACGAACGTCATGGCGGCGCCTCGGGCCTTGGCAGGCGCGTGACGAAACTCGCGACCCGCCCAGCGAACAACTCCGGTTGTGTTTGCACAAACAAGTGCCCCCCGGGGACAAACTCGATCTCACTTGCCGGACAAAAACGCGTCCACTCGAACAGGTGAGCAGGGCGGCAGACGACGTCTTCGGGTGCACCGACGGCCAACACCGGGAGCTCGAGCCGCCGGCCATCGAGTCGAAACGCCTCGAAAGCTCGAAAATCCGCCCGAATCACCTCCCGAAATTGCGCGAAGAGCTCCGGCTCCTGAGCCCAATCGGCCGGCACGCCGCCGATGCGAATTAACACGTCTAACAACTCTTGATCGTCGAGCGCGAGAAAAGAATCGTACTCGGAGGCGCGATGCGGCGGCCGCGTGGCGCTGAGAATGAGGGCGCGCGGCGCTCCAGGGCTGCCTGCCAAACGCTCGGCCATGGCGAATGCCACGCAACCACCCAGGCTGTGCCCCAGCAACACAGCATTGGCCAGCAGCTCGGCAGGCAAGTGCGCGAGATACCGGTCTGCCATGACCTCGACGCGATCCAAGGGGTTACCGCCCGCCCAACCATGTCCGGGCGGGTCAATCGCCCAAACGCCCCAATCGGCAGGCAGATGCGCGGCGAAGGCGCGAAAGACGAGCGACTGTCCGCCTGCGAATGGCAAGCAGATCAAACGCGGCGACCCCGACTGTTGGGAACGAAACCGCCGCAGGCCGACGCGACCTTCGTCGTACCGCAGGTAGGTAGGCTCCGCGACCGGCTTCATGAGTGCTTCTTTTGTAGGGACGGAGTGGATTCCGGCGGCGCGACGGGAGGCGATCGGTACGGTTCGCGCCGCTCGTAGAGGGCCAAGCGAGCAGCAATTTCTGCGGCCAGTTTGTCTTGTTTGTTTTCCGTGGCGCGCTCGATCGCCTCACGCGCGACGGCCACGGCGTCGGCGAAACGTCCATCGGCCGCGTACGCCGCGGCGAGTGTGTCCAAGAGGTTCGCCTCTTGTCGGAAATTGACGGCGCAGGCTGCTTCGGCCAGTTGCACGGCCCGGGCAGGATTGCGCAGCGTGTCGTCGGTCGTCGTGGCCATCAGCCACGCCAGCTCGTTATTGGCTTCCGGCCAATCGGCTCGTAGTGCCAAGGCGCGCTCGAACGCCCGGACGGCTCCAGGCAAATCACCCGCTTGGTAGCATGTCGATCCCTGCAAGTAGGCTAGCACGGCGTCGTCGGGGCGCACGCGCGCCGCCTCGGCAAGGGCCGCGGCGGCGGCGGCATACTGCTGACGACGGATCTCCGCTTGTGCCAGACCTTTCCAGGCATCGAAATTCCCGCGATCCAGTTCCGTTGCGACCCTGAAAGCCGTGGCGGCCTCCTCCCAACGGTTGAGTTCCGAAAGTGCTCGCCCCAGCAGGTCGAAGGCAGCCGCCCGACGCGAGTCTAAGCGTGTTACTTCTTCGAGATGTCGAACCGCTTCAGTCCATCGTTGCTGCTGGAAGTAAACGTACGCCAAGCCGAAATGGGCGTCGACTTCCAACGGCGAGCCCGGCTGCCCTGCCAGATCATCGAGGGCGCGAAAGTAGATGGCAAGTGCGTCGGCGAACCGACCCTCGCGGGCGGCAACATGCCCCTGCTCGACCAGGCCTTTCGCCGGGAGCACGATCATCTGGTATCGCGCGGCGAGCTCGCTGTTGGCGATGCTTGCGGGCCATTGCCGTCGAAAGATCAACAGCGGTGAGTTGGGGTTCGTCAAGCGATCGTCCCAGATCATCGAGTCGCCCGGCGCGGGTAACGGTACTTCGCCGGTGGTAAACGAGTTCTGTACGCGAACGAACACCACGTCGCGGGGCAGCGCCGTTTGCAGCTTTAACCCCGATTGAAAACTGCCGCCGTGATACCGGCTAAGTGAGTAGCCTTGAAGCGGCCGAGCGACGTAACCCAAGCGCGGCAGCGACAAGAAATGAACGTAGGGTGACGAGGCGATCACGATTGCCTGTGGGTGCAACCGCGCGAGCTTGTGCATGCCGGCGACGTTCGAGCGATGATCGCGCAAGTACTCCCGACTGCGTTCGAGCATCGCGCCCGTGCGCCAGGCGTCATACGGTTGACGATCGATCGCCGGAAAGAAGTCGCCATGGGCGTTTGCCAGGTTGAACAACGCCATCCCAACGAGCAGCACCACACCGAGGCTGCGAGTCCGTAGCGGCGTCAGGAGCAGCGTGCCGACCGTCAGGTACAAGAACGGCAGGATGATCATGAAATAACGCGGCAGGCAATAGACAAACCACAGTGCACTCAGCATGCCGAGAATAATCGTCCAGCCAACAATCAGAATTGGTTCGTCGAGCAGCAACTGGTAGGCAACTCGCCGCCAAGCAATGCCATGCGGCGTAGTGCTTCCGGGAAGCCTGCGGCGGATATCCCAGGCGCCGACAACAACCAGCCCGAGCAAGCTGGCAAAGAACACCACGAGTTGGTCGGGAAACCAATACGGCATCCAGTTCCAGAAGTTCTCTCCCCGAAAGTACTCCCGACTCCGCGACCAGGTTTCGATCTGGGAATGCGGCAGGGAATTCGTCCAGTCAATGATGGCGAGTTCCACCGCGAATATCAGCAAGTGCCACCCCAGCCCACGCCATTGCCTGCGTCGCTCGGCGGCCGTTCCAATCCCGGCCCCCAAAACGACCAATCCCAGCAAGTAGAGGATCGTCGCCGCCACCACGGCGCGTCCTGGCGTCTTAATCAAGAAGGCGCCGGCCGCGACCACAGCCGACCAACCGTAATAGCGGCGCGCCACCAGCAGCACCGCCGCCAGCGCGAGCGCCGCCAGCGGCAAGTCCATGCCACACATATCGATCTGCGTGCTCAAGAGGGGCACGGTTAGCAGACACGCGGCCACGGTTGCCGCGCCCCAGTTACCCGTGCGCGTGCGCAGCGCCGCGAACATCAAGAGCGCCAACGTCGCCGCGGCCGCGAACGTGATGAGATGATAGGAGACTAGTACCGAGCGCGTGCTCGGCAACCAAACCATGAGTGCCGCGACAAAGGTCGGCACCACACTCGTGATGTAGACGGCCGCTCCCCCTTCCATCCAGCGGCGCTGCTCGTAGAAGAGCTCGGTGTAGTTGAACCCGCTGTCAGCCAGATAGCTCGCCTCGAGGAATAGTCCCGTGGCAAAGTCGTAGTAGGGGGGAGAATCGACAATCTCGAATCGCAGCGCGACGATTACCAGCACGAGCAGCAAGAAAGCGCCGCCCCAGCGGGCTGGCGCCGGCAATCGCGACCAGGCCGAACGTAGTCGCGTCCACTCCGCGGACCTTTTAGCGGCTACCCGATGTCGCTGATTGCGGTCTCTTTTGTCTTGTTTCGCTGGCACTTCGCAACAGCAGCCGGGAGCCGATCGCGCGCAGAAACCACCACGACTATTCTGGTTTTAGTATCAGCCGAGCGTGGCAGCTCGACAAGAACCCAACGCACCACAGGCGCTGGGATGACTTCATAAAAAAAGGCTGGCTCCCGCCGCTAAGCAGGAGCCAGCCCTTCGAAGAGCCGCTGGACGAGCCCTGTCCTCCGGACGGGGCTCGGAAACAATCAACTAAGACTTACGACGACGTCGGCGTAGTACCAACGGCACCGCGCCGGCGACGCCCAGGAAGAGCAGGATGATGCTCCCCGGTTCTGGCGCGACGACATTGGCGACCGAGTCCTGCAACTGGTACACCGTGTCCTGCACCAGCAGGCTCGCCAAGAGGCCGAACGTAACCGTCCCGGTGACATTCACCGTGGCGCTAAAGTTCACACCGAGCGTGCTGAACGTCGTGGTGATGGCTGACGACAGAATTGCCGTCCCGGACGACGCCAGCGAGAACGGTAACGAGGTGTTGGTCAGGTCTAACCCGATCGTGGCCTGCAAGTCGTCGTAGTTGACGGGATTGTAGCCACCTGGATTCAGATCCGCCAGCGTCACGGCACCGGGCAAGGGGAACGCGGCAGCCAAACTCTGGGACGAACTAACCAGATTGCTCAGCGGGAAATTGAAGGTGCCGAACAGGCCAGCATCGAGCTTCATGTTACCACCCACGGACAAATCGACATCACCGCCGATGTTGCCATTGGCCAGCATGAAGTAGTTGCGACTTTCGTCCTGAGGAGGTACCCCCACAGGTGCACCGGGGCCCAACAACCCGTCGCCGGAGGTTTGGGTAAACGCCAGATTCTTCAGCGTGGCATTGGCGTTACCAATCAACTGCAAATCAAGGCCCTGAGTGAAACCAATGCCAAGAATGCTAATGTCGAGACTTCCGCTGCCGTTGATCGTCAGCGGGTTGCTCACCAGCGTGGCACCGCTGGCGCCAATCAATGTCGCCTTCAGCGCGGTCAGGTCGGCGTTGCCGAGGGTCGACGGCATCGTGGCCAGGGGATTGGGGTTACCACCGTCACCACCTGGGTCAAAACCGCTGACCTGCTGGTCCCACAATGTCAACGAGGCAGAGCCCATCGAACCGCCAACGCTGGCGGGGGTTGTGCTGATCTTCGTCGGGGCTGCCGATAGTGCCGGCGACTGGAAGGGGATATTCAAATTGCCGGTGGGACTGAGCGTGGCTCCCGTCAGACCGAGGTTCGCCGAAATCGAGATGTTCAGATCGACGTTGGCCGCGACCTGGAGTTGAGAACCACTGTCTAGGTTCAAGGTCGTCTGAAAGAAGTTCGTGTCGACCGGCGCGGCGCCTGGGTTCGTGAAAGGGCCCTTCGTATTGACGCCGTTATTGAAGTTCAACGCGAGCGAGGCAGCGTGTGCCGGAGTTCCGGCTACCCACACCGCGAGCGCTGCCGCTACCGGCAGGGCTGAGCACATCACTTTTCTCAAACTCATTAGCGACTCCTCGAACTAAAAGCTATCCAGCGGTAGTCAATTAACAAACTAAGCTAGCCCCGGCGATCCTTGCGGAACGTACCACACGCGCTATGCGCACGACCGGCACTTCGCCTTCTGAGGTGACAGTCTCTCAGATAAACCACGCAAGTCAAGAAAAAATTTCCAATAATCGCGCGATCCGATTGCTTCCGGCTGCGTAGCCGTGCCCGCCGCTCAGCCGGACCAGGTTGGCAGCCGGCTGGAAAGCGAAAAGCACGCGAAAAGCCGTAGGTCGCCCACCCCCGACCTTGCCGTTATACTCCCGCAATCGTGGCGCGTTGCCGTTCGCCCCGCAGCCCCCAGAAAAGCCTGGTCGCCTTCACAATGACCGAATTACGTGAACGACTGTTCACAGGGCTCGACTCGTTCGTGTTGGTCGATCCCCACACGCACATCAATCCGCTCCAGCCCGCCGCAGCCACGTTGGACGACTTACTGGGCTACCACTATTACACCGAGCTGGCCCATTCGGCAGGGATGCCCCGGGAGCAGATCGAGGAGGCTGGCATAGGGCCGGATGAACGTGTCCGCCGACTCGTCGGCCAGCTCGAACCACTGGAAAACACGGTCCAGTACGCGTGGCTGATCGAGATGTGCCGACAGTTCTTCGGTTTCGCCGAAGATCGGCTCACGTTGCGAAATTGGCGGGCGCTTTACGACGCCAGCCTCAAGCGGATGCAAGAGCCAAATTGGTCGCGCCAGGTGCTTTCCGCAAGCAAGCTTGAAGCAGTGTTCCTGACCAACGATTTTGACGATTCGCTCAACGGGTTTGACACTGCAATCTACATTCCCTGCTTGCGCACCGACGACCTCGTGTTCCATCTGGCTCGGCCGACGGTGCGACAACGATTGGAACGATCCACAGGCAATGCGGTCGGTAGCACCGGCCAACTTCGCGAGGCCCTGGCTGCCCGCTTCGATTACTTTCGTTCACGAGGAGCGCGCGCGGCGGCGATTTCGCTCCCTCCCGATTTCAGCCCTCGGCCGGTGAGCGCTGCAGGCGCCCAAGCGGCCTTGTCCGCGGTGCTGAAAGCAGGCGAAGAAGCCTCGGCCGACGATCGCCAAACGCTCGCCCGTCACGTCTTTTGGACGCTCGCCGAATTGTGCGATGCGCACCGGCTGCCGTTCGACCTGATGATCGGCGTCAACCGCCGCGTCTACCCGGCCGGCGTCCACCAGGGGCAAGATTTGTTCGACAGCCGAGTGTCGCTCATCCAGTATCGCGAACTATTCAACGCGTTCCCACGCGTGATGTTCCCCATTTCGGTGCTGGCCAGCGTGACGAACCAGGAGTTGGTCGCCTTTAGCTGGATTTTCCCCAATGTGCTGACCAACGGGCATTGGTGGTATTCGAACACGCCGGAGTTCATCGAGCGCGACGCGGCGGCGCGCCTCGAAGCCGTGCCACAATCCAAGCAGATCGCCTATTACAGCGATATGTACAAACTCGAGTTCGCGCTGCCGAAGTTTGCTATGTACAAACGGCTGCTGGCCAAAATCCTGGCCGAGCGGTTCGTGCTCGATCGCGGCTGGACCGAGGAGAGGGCGATCGATCTCGGCCGCCGCGTGTTGCGAGGCAACGTCGAGCAGGTCTTTTTCGCCGGCTCGAACTGAGTCGCTTGTTGGGCATTCGCTGGCGCGGCGGATGGCACCACGTGCCGCGCGTGCCGAGGTCAATCGCAACCCTTGAGGCACGGCGCGCCCGACTGCTAGCATGCGGGGCAAAACCGATCGCCCGATGCCCGGCGCACGACTGCGTTGTCGTTCGCGTTGGTGGCTGTTGCAGGACTCCTGGCAGGTGGAAACCAGAATCGCTTCGAGCGGTGCGCCGTGGCTCTCTCTCCCATGATGCAGCAGTACGAAGAAGCCCGGCGGGCCTGCCCCGACGCGCTCTTGCTGTTTCGCATGGGCGACTTCTACGAGATGTTCTACGACGACGCCCGCCGCGCCGCCGAAGTGCTCGGCCTGGCGCTCACCAGCCGCGAGAAGGGTGAAAACGCCGTGCCAATGGCGGGCTTCCCCTACCACCAGCTCGAAGCCTATCTGGCCAAGCTGATTGGCGCGGGGCTGCGGGTGGCGATCTGCGAGCAGGTCGAAGACCCCAAGCAAGCCAAGGGGCTCGTGCGCCGCGAAGTTACTCGCGTCGTCACACCGGGCACGCTGACCGACGACGCGCTGCTCGATCCGCGCGCGAGCAACTACCTGGCCGCCGTGGTGGCCGATGGCCCAGCCGTGGGTTTGGCCTGGGTCGATCTGTCGACCGCGCGGTTTTGCGCGGCGCAAGTGCCTGTCGGCAGCATCGGCGACGAGCTGGCCCGCATCGGGCCGAGCGAATGCCTGGTGCCGAGCGAAGGGCCAACGATGCCCCTGGGTCGCGATGAACGGATGTTGCTCACGCCGCGCCCCGCCTGGTCGTTCGGGCTGCCCTCGGCGCGCGAGACGCTGGAAAAGCACTTCGGCACCGCCACGCTGGCCGGCTTCGGTTTTGAAGATGGAGATAGTCTCGCGCTGCGGGCCGCCGGCGCCGTGCTCACCTATCTGTTGGAGACGCAGCGTGCGAGCCTCAATCACCTGGTGCGTTTGGAGCCCTATCGCTCGGGCCACACGCTCGAAATCGATCAGGCCACGCGGCGCAGTTTGGAACTGGTCGCCACCCTGCGCGACGGCCGCCGCGAGGGCTCGCTGTTGGGCGTGCTCGATCAGGCCGTGACGGCGATGGGCTCGCGGCTGTTGGCCGATTGGCTGGCCAATCCCCTGACTGATCTGGCGGCAATCGACGAGCGCTTGGACGCGGTCGCCGAGCTGGTCGCGCAGGCCTCGCTGGCGGCGGCCATCCGCGACACGCTCAAAAAGGTTTACGACCTCCAGCGGCTGGTCGCCCGGGTCACGACCGGCCGGGCGACGCCGCGCGACCTGAGCTTTGTTGGCCGCACGCTGCGAGCCTTGCCGGCCTTGAAGGCCAAGCTCACGTCGCGCGCCAGTGTCTTGCTGAATCGCCTCGAGGGCGAGCTTGATTTATGCCCCGACCTGCGCGGCAAGCTCGACGCCGGCCTGGTCGACGACTGCCCCCTGTCGAGCCGCGATGGCGGTTTCATCCGCTCGGGCTATCATCCGCCGCTTGATACTCTCCGGGAGCTGGCCGCCGGCGGCAAGCAGTGGATCGCCGGCTACCAGGCGCGCGAGACGGAGCGCACGGGCATCGCCAGCCTGAAGGTCGGCTTCAACAAGGTCTTCGGCTACTACATCGAGATCACCAACACGCACGCCGAAAAGGTTCCGCCCGAGTACATCCGCAAGCAGACGGTCAAGAACGCCGAGCGCTACATCACGCCCGATCTGAAGGAGTACGAAGAGCGTGTGCTGACCGCCGACGAGCGCGCTCAGTCGCTCGAATACGATTTGTTCGTCGAGCTGCGCGAAATCGTGGCGGCCGCCGGGCGGCGCTTGCAGACTACGTCCGCCGTGCTGGCCGAGCTCGACGTGCTTACGGCGCTCGCCGAACTGGCGCGCTCGCGCGGCTACGTGCGGCCGCGCGTGGTCGCCGAGCCGGTGCTGGAGATTCGCGATGGCCGCCACCCGGTGCTCGATGTTTGCCTGCCGGCCGGCACGTTTGTGCCCAACGACACCTGCGCCTCGCCCGACGGTGCGCAGTTCCTCTTGATCACCGGCCCCAACATGGCGGGCAAGAGCACCTACATCCGCCAGACGTCGCTGTTGGTGATTCTGGCGCAGATCGGCAGTTTTGTGCCGGCTCGCGAGGCGACCATCGGCATGGCCGATCGCGTTTTCGCGCGTGTGGGGGCCAGCGACGAGTTGTCGCGCGGCTTCAGCACCTTCATGGTCGAGATGACCGAGACCGCCCGGATCCTCAACACGGCCACGCCGCGCAGCTTGGTGATCTTGGACGAGATCGGCCGGGGCACCAGCACCTACGACGGCGTCTCGCTGGCCTGGGCGGTGGTCGAGTACCTGCACGATCAGGTTGGTTGCCGTACGCTGTTCGCCACGCATTACCACGAGCTGGCCGATCTGGAGCGCTCGCTCTCGGGCGTCAAGAACCTCAACGTCTCGGTCCGCGAATGGCAGGACGAGGTGGTCTTTCTGCATAAGATCGTCGACGGCGCGGCGGACAAGAGCTACGGCATCCAGGTCGCCCGATTGGCCGGAGTGCCGCGCGACGTGCTCGAACGGGCCAAGGACATCCTGGCCGAGCTCGAGTCGCAGCATTTGGACTCGCAGGGGCAAGCCCGCATCGCGCGGCATAAGGAGCGCGGCCGCGTGGGGCAAATGCAGCTCACGCTGTTTGGCTTCGCCGATCACCCGCTCTTGGACCGGCTGCGCGCGCTCGACGTCGACGAGACCGCGCCCAAGGAGGCGCTGCGGCTGTTGGCCGAGTGGCAAGCCGAGCTGCGCGGCGAGCGCGCGACCGCACAGAACGGCGGCAGCATGCACACAGACAACAAGATTAAGAAGTAACTTCTTGCAAATCCGCAAATGCCGCACGCGGAGGCGCGGAGTTCGCGGAGCAATACCGTCTCGCGCCTTTGCGCGAACTTAAGCCCCTCACCCGGCCGCTGCGCGGCCACCCTGCATTCCTGGGCTTGGACCCGCGAGCGGTCCAAGCCGCCCCACGAGGGGAGAGGGTTGTTGCTCGCGCTCTTCGCGTCTTGGCGGTGAATGCGTTATTCCACGCTCAGGTTGGCGATGTATTCGTCGAGCGTGCGCTGGGCCGAGGTGATCTGCTGCAACAGCTCGGCGATGCGGCCACGCAGCTTCTCGATCTGGTCTTCCTGCTCGCCGAACTTCTTAACATAGCGGGTGTAGAGCTCGGTGTTCTTTTCGAGCTGGGCCATGTTCTGGCGGATCCGCTCCTGCTCCTGCGCGATCGCCGCGATCTGCTGCTGCAACTGCTGCTGCTCAACGCTCAAGGCGCTTAAGGTCTGACGCTTGCGGACCACTTCGGCCAAGGCCTTTTTCACCGTTTCGCTAATGCTCTTGTTCGAGATGAACACCCCGACCGTGTTGTCATCCAGGCCCGTGACCGCCACCTGTTGGCTGGCGACCATCTCCTCGCGCACGGCCAGCTCCGCCGGTTTGCCCGGCTCGGCCGCCACGGCGAAGCGGTATATGTCGCGCGTCTTTTCGGCTGGTTCTTTCGGCTCGATCAGGTTCCAGTTGGCGTCGTGCGG
>JAIESQ010000134.1 GCA_019745975.1 Pirellulales bacterium | reverse complement strand
ATGGTGAACGAGCAAGTGCCATGATCAGTACCTTTCAACTGACAAGAACAACCAAGCTTTGCCTGGCACACCGGATGACACGGATAGGATAGCAAGCGACAGTCGCGGGTGGCCCCGACCCAGTCGGGGTGCCGCCGGCACAAGAGGCAACTGCTGACACGTGGGCGCCTACAAGCGACTACGCAACACAATGTCCTCTTGTCGCTGCGCGACACGGACAAGGTCCGTGCCACCCGCGGCTCCGCGTGACCGAATAGTCCCTCGCTGCGGTTTGGGCTAGTGTGCGATCGAACCAGTCGCGGTCGTTGCCGGGACTTCGGCCGCGCGCCAGTCGGACAAGTGCAATTCGACGCGGCGCTGGCCGCGAAAGTCGTTGATGATCGGCTGGAAGGCCACGGCCAACGGGCCGTCGATTTGGGCGAGCTCATCGGCCCAATCGCCATGACCGAAGGCGACCGCCCGGAGCCGCACGCCATGTTGTTCGAGCTTGAGCGACAAGTGCCGGCCGCCTCCGCCCATGCGCGTGGGGGGCTCGGCCAAGCGCACGCCGGTCGTCGAAATCACCGGCCGGCGGTTCCCCTGGCCGAAAGGAGCCAACCGCTCGATCTGATCGACGGTCGGCACGCTGAACGCCGACAAGGGCGCTTCGGCGTCGATCCACAGCTCGGCTTCGCGCTGATGCGGCTGGATGTTGCTGGCCGCGTGTTCGCAAAAGTCGGCGCGGAAATGATCGAGCTTGCCCTCTTCGATCTTGAGCCCCGCCGCGGCGGCATGACCGCCGAACGAGACGAGATGGTGCCCGCAGGCAGTGAGCGCTTCGTGCAGATTGAAGCCGGGGACGCTGCGCCCGGAGCCGACGCCCGGCTTGACGCCGAGCTCGTCGAGCGAAATCAAGATGGCCGGCCGATGAAAACGCTCGACGACGCGGCCGGCGACGATGCCGATCACGCCGGCATGCCAGCCGCGGCCGGCGACGACCAGGGCCGAATCGCCTTCGGCGTCGAACTCGTCCTGAATCTGCTTGCTGGCAAGCGTGTAGACGCTGCGTTCGAGATGCTGGCGGCTGGCGTTGAGCTCGTTGATGTACTCGGCGAGTGCCTGGGCACGCTGCGTCGAGTCGGTCGTGAGCAGTTCAACGGCCAGCGTGGCCTGGCCCAACCGGCCGGCGGCGTTCAAGCGCGGCGCCAGCGAGAAGGCGATGTCTTCGCTGGTCAGGCGCGGTTTGGTGGCCAGCTCGGCGACTTGCAGCAGGCGCTCGAGCCCGATCGAGGGGCGCTCGCGCAGGCTTTCGAGCCCGTGGCGCACGAGCACGCGGTTCTCGTCGATCAAGGGGACAACATCGGCGACGGTGCCAAGCGCGGCCAGGGCGACGGCGCGCAGTAAATAGTCGCGCAGCACGGGGCTGACACGCTTGGCGCCGCTGGCCCGCTGGCAAAGCGCCCAGGCAAGCTTGAAGGCGACGCCCGCGCCGCTGAGGCCGTCGAAAGGATATCCGGTACCGGGCAGGGCAGGGTGGACCAGGGCGGCGGCTTCGGGCAGTCGCGCGCCGAACTGATGGTGATCGGTCACGACGAGATCTAAGCCCAAGCGGCGGGCGGTGTCGGCCTCGCTGGGGGCGGCGATGCCGCAATCGACGGTGATGACGAGCTTCGCCCCCTGTTCGGCCAGCAATGTGAGGGCGTCGTCGTTCAGGCCGTAGCCTTCTTCGAGCCGGCAGGGGACGTAGTAGCCGGCATCGGCACCCAGCAGCTTCAGGCATTGCCAGAGGAGCGCGGTGCCAGCGACGCCATCGACATCGTAATCGCCATAAACGACGATACGCTCGCGGGCGGCGATGGCCGCCGTGACGCGCTCAACCGCGGTTGCCATGCCAGGCAACTGGTCGGGATCGCGCAGGGCGGTGAGCTTGGGATCGAGAAACGTGCGGGCGTCGTCGGCTTCGCGAACGCCCCGGCACAGCAGCAATTGAGCGACCACAGCCGGCACGCCGGCGGCGGATTGCAGGCGGGTGATGGAGGCGGGATCGTGCGGGCGGAATCGCCAGAGCTTGGGCATCGGATCCTTCCTAACGAGTTGTAACGCGAACCTCCGGCGGTGTCCGGCTATCATTGAAGCAGTTGCGGCGACTGGCGACAACCACGCACGCCCCCTGGGAGCCGGACCAGGCGTGACATAAAATTAACAGTTCGCCCATTGCTCGCGCGCTGCATCCGAACGCCCCGCCTTCTCTAAGTGTCAACGCCCGTTATGAGTACCTCGCCCGCTAAGCCCCGTACGTTGTTCGAAAAGATTTGGGATGCCCATGTCGTGCACGCCGAGCCCGGCCGGCAGGCGATCTTGTACATCGACCTGCACCTGGTGCACGAGGTGACCAGCCCGCAGGCGTTCGAGGGGTTGCGCCTGGCGGGCCGCAAGGTACGGCGGTCCGAGCGCACAGTGGCCACGCCCGACCACAATGTGCCGACGACCGATCGCCGGCTGCCGATTGCCGATCCGATCTCGAAGCAGCAGATCGACACGCTGCGCACCAACTGCAAAGAGTTTGGCGTGCGGTTGTTTGACCTCGGCGATGTGCGGCAGGGGGTGGTGCACATCATTGGCCCCGAGCAGGGGCTGACGCAGCCAGGGATGACGATCGTCTGCGGCGACAGCCACACGGCAACCCACGGCGCCTTCGGGGCGCTGGCGTTTGGTATCGGCACCAGCGAAGTCGAACACGTGCTGGCCACGCAGACGCTGTTGCAATACAAGCCCAAGAGTCTGGAGATCCGCGTCGACGGCGAGCTGGCCCCTGGCATCACGGCGAAGGACCTGATTCTTTACCTGATCGGCGAGCTGACGACCGACGGCGGCACGGGCTACGTGATCGAATACACGGGTTCGGCCATTCGCGCGCTGAGCATGGAAGGGCGGATGACCGTCTCGAACATGTCAATCGAGGCGGGGGCTCGCGCCGGCTTGATCGCGCCGGACGAAAAGACGATTGAGTACTTGCGCGGTCGCCCATTCGCTCCGCAGGACTACGACGCGGCAGTTGCCCGCTGGAGCACGTTGCCGAGCGACGCGGGGGCGACCTACGACAAGTCGCTGGTGTTCCAAGCTCGCAATGTCGCGCCGCAGGTCACCTGGGGAACCAACCCTGGCCAGGTGCTGCCGATTGCAGAGCGGGTGCCGAGCCCAGCCGCGGCCAAGGACGAAAACGACCGCAAGTCGGCCGCGGCGGCGCTCGCGTACATGGGGCTCGAGCCGGGCACTCCGATTCAACAGATTCCGATCGATCGTGTCTTTATCGGCTCGTGCACGAACGGGCGCGTCGAAGACCTGCGGGCGGCGGCCGCCGTCGTCAAAGGCTATCACGTTGCCGACCGGGTGCACGCGATGGTCGTGCCGGGGAGCGGCCTGGTGAAACAACAGGCCGAGGCTGAAGGGCTCGATCGCGTGTTCAGCGAGGCGGGTTTCGAGTGGCGCGAAGCGGGTTGCAGTATGTGCCTGGGGATGAATCCCGATACGCTGTCGCCGGGCGAGCGCTGCGCGTCGACGAGCAACCGCAATTTCGAGGGTCGGCAAGGTCGCGGCGGGCGGACACACCTGGTGTCGCCGGCGATGGCGGCCGCGGCCGCCGTGGCGGGGCACTTCGTCGACATCCGCGAGTGGAAGTACAAGGGTTAGCCGGCCGCCAATTGCCAGCGGCAGATCGAGAGATACTGGCCATGCAGCCGTTTACCGTGCACACGGGAGTCGTCGCCGCGCTCGACCGCGCGAATGTCGACACCGATCAGATCATTCCGAAGCAATTCCTCAAGCGGATCGAGCGGACTGGCTTCGGCGAGTTCTTGTTTTTCGATTGGCGGCGCCTGCCCGATGGCAGCCCGAATCCAGAGTTCGAGCTGAACCTCCCGCAGTATGCCGAAGCATCGATCTTGTTGGCGCGGCGCAACTTTGGCTGCGGCTCGAGCCGGGAGCACGCTCCGTGGGCCCTGGGCGACTATGGTTTTCGCGTGATTCTGGCGCCGAGCTTCGCAGATATTTTCTACAACAACTGCTTCAAGAACGGCATGCTGCCGATTGTACTGGACAACGCGACGATCGAAGATTTGTTCCGCCGGGCGACGGCCGAGCGGCTTACGCTCACCGTCGAACTGGTCGAGCAGCGGATCACGGCACCAGACGGACTGGCGATTCCGTTCGAAATCGACGCTTTTCGGCGGCACTGTCTGCTCAACGGCCTGGATGATATCGGCCTGACGCTCGAACACGAGGCAAAGATCGCCGCCTACGAACGCGCGCACGTTGGCGCGTAATCGCGTCACTTGGCCGCTGCTTTGATCTCTCCTTGTGCCTGTTGTATTGCCGCGGGGAGATGCGCCAAGAGATCGCTGGCCACCAGCGCGATCTGTCCGACGCGCGCGGCCGCGATGTCGCCGGCAAGCCCATGCACGTAGGCGCCGAGTCGAGCCGCGTCGTAAGTCGACAGCCCCTGGCAAAGCAAGGCGACGATCAGGCCCGTCAGTACGTCGCCGGTTCCGCCGGTGGCCATGCCGGGGTTGCCGGTCGTATTGATGGCCAGCCGGTCGCCATCGGTGATGATGCTGCGATGCCCCTTGAGCACGAGCGTGACGCGATGCTGTCGGGCAAAGGCGACCGCGGAGGCTTCGCGCTGCTGCTGAATCTGCGCGGCTGTCATCCCGGTCAGGCGCGCGAATTCACCGGGATGGGGAGTGAGGATGCGCGGCCCGCCGCCGCGGGGAGTGCGATCTCGGCGCCGCGCCAGCGCGTTGAGGCTATCTGCGTCGAACACAGCTGGCGCTTTCATGCGAACGTAGAGCCAGCCCACCAGTTCGTCGAGCGCAGTCGAGGTGCCCTGACCTGGCCCGCAGCCGACGGCGGTCGCTTGTTCGGCCAGGGCCAGCAGCGGGTCTTGTGCCGCCGCGGCGATGCGGCCACCCAGATCGGCCTCGAGCGGAACGGTCAAGTAGCAGGGGTGGTAACTGGCGACAACGTCCAAGGTTGGCGCCGGCACGGCCAACTGCACGAGGCCAGCCCCGCCGCGCAGGGCCGCCATGCCGGCCAAGCCAATCGCGCCGGTCATCCCTTGCGAACCGCCAATCAGAAGGGCTCGACCGTAGGTGCCTTTGTGACTGTCGGCGGCGCGCGGCGGGAGCCGCGGCAACTCGGAACAGTCGAGCGGCGGTAGCGCGGTGTCCGTCACGGCAAGCGTTCCTGCGACGGATTCGAGGACTGTGCTCGGGCGCGGGCAACATTCTGCGCGATCAGGCTGGCGATATAGGCGCCTTTGAAGCCGGCGTCGATATTCACCACGGTTACATTCGCGGCGCAACTGTTGAGCATGCCCAAGAGGGCCGCCAGGCCGCCGAAACTCGCGCCGTAACCCACGCTAGTCGGCACGCCGACAACAGGGCAGGGGACGTATCCGCCGACGACACTGGGAAGCGCTCCCTCCATCCCGGCGACAACGACGACCGCGTCGGCTTCGCGCAGTTGGCACAAGTGCCGAGGGAGTCGGTGCGGGCCGGCCACGCCCACGTCGTGGATCATCGTCACGTCGACCCCCATCCACAGCGCCGTTTCGCGCGCTTCTTCGGCGACCGGCAAGTCGCTCGTGCCCGCGGTTACGATCGTAATGCGGCCAGGGGAGGCAACGCGTGGTTGTTCTGCCGCGGGAGCGGGAATGCGAAACGTACGTGCGATCGCGTTACTTTTGGCGAGGGGAAAGTGACCCAAGAGCGCGGCGACGTATTCGGCGGGGACGCGGGTCGCCAAGGCGTCGGTGCCATCGGCCACGAGGGCGTCAAGGATTGCGCAGAGGGAGTCGAGAGATTTGCCGGCCGCGAACACCACCTCGGGGAATCCGCAGCGCCTTTGTCGGTCGAGGTCGACTTGGGCGAAGCCGAGATCGGCGGTGAGGGGGTTAACCAATCTCGCGGCGAATTCGATCGCCGACAATTCGCCGCTGAGGAGTCGCTGGGCGAGCTGCTGGGCTTCGAGTGGAGTCATGCTCCAATCGTACCCCGCAGTTGGCTCCGATGCGAAAGGGAACCCCCGCACTCGCTGCGCGGAAACCAGCGACAACCACCAGGAGCGTGGTCGCTAGGAGCTATTTCCCGGACGACGCGACATTCTTGGGGGGCGCGCCACTTTCGATATGCGCGATCGTCTGTTCAGTTTCGGCCTTGAGTTGCGGGTTCGCTCGAGCGAACTTCTTGAGCGCGGGAATGGCCGACTTCGCTTCGCCGCCCAACTCCTTGAGCCGCCGCAGCGAGTAAACCCGGCCCAGCGCCGAGGGAGCCTCGAGCCCTTTGACCAGCCCATCGATCTCTTGCTGCAACGAAATGGCTGGGGCCGGGGGACGCGGATCACCGCGGCTGCAGCCGATGCTAGCCAGCAGCATCGCGCCCAGGCAGAGAATCGCCGGTGCTGAAAACCTCATTCCTCAGTTAACTCCTGCGAGCTTAATGCTCAATCGCCGCGATATCCGAACCGGCGTCGTTGAAGAACTAGCCGTGTCGAACCCAATCATCACTGACTGGGCGTGAACGTGCTATTGGGTTCCTGCCCAGCGGTCGTCGATAGTGCCTGGTAGACACCGGCGAGCTGAGTCGACGGCAAGCCGGGCACCGTGGAAGTGCCCGCGGTGGGGAGTCGGAATTCGATGGTGTCCTGAATGAAATGGACGGAGCTGTCAGCGAACAAGAAGTTGCCTCCCCCCCGGTGATCGCTGCGGAAACCGCTGGTGCGATCGGTGCCGCCGTTAATCGTGCTATAGCACTGGCCCAATTGGGTGAAGTGCGCCGGGTTATTTTCGTCGACCATCGAATGGGTGACAAACTGGCGATTGAGGGGATCGCGTGTGCAACCGGCGATGGTGGTGACGTAAAAGCCTTGGCTCGTGAGCGTGGGGATATTCGGCTGGCCTGCCGCCCAGGCGTTCGTGGCGAACATTTCACCGTAGCTCGAGGTGGCGGGGAGCTGAGCCGGGAGTGCGCCGGTCTGTTCTGCCGGCGTCCAGGGATTGGGAGTCATTTTCCAGAGCGGCCCCTGCGCGCCTTCGCCCATGGCGATCGTGTTACTCAGGCCATCGCGAATATCCGCAACTTTTGTCGCCAAGTTGACATTGAACATGCCGCGTTCGCGCGGTGGCGCGCTCGTGGGCCGCAAGCACCAGGCGTCGGTGACTCCCTTGCAGAACACGTAATCGATCAAGCCGAAAGTGCTGCCGATATTCAATCCCAACGTCGCGAAAAACGCCGCCGGCGGTTCACCACTGGTGATCGGGTTCTGCTTGGAGCCCGAGGGGCAGACGAACGTCGGAATCACCGCCGAGGCGGCCGCGGGAGGATTCTGGTACCAGATAATCCCCGGCTTGTAGAGCTGCATCAATTGCTGCTGTTCAAGGTACGGAAGCAGCATCCAGACCCCGTTGGTGTACCAGTCGTTGCGATTGGCCGCGATCGCCGCGGGACTGATGTCGTAGATGAACACCGGCGGGAAGCAGCCGACCGCGCCCATGTAGCTGTGCAGTGCAACGCCCATTTGTTTCAGGTTATTGGTGCACTGGATGCGCCGGCCCGATTCGCGCGCTTGTTGCACGGCGGGCAGGAGCAAGGCGATCAGGACCCCAATGATGGCAATGACGACTAGCAGTTCGACTAGCGTGAAGCCAGCACCCCGCGAGGATTTGAATCGTGCGGACATGAGAAACCGCGCTCCGGAAAAGATAAGAGATGAGTACCTACGCCCCAAATTCCCAGTCACTTCGCGAGCTGACATAGCCCGTCGTGATTTTCAGCACTACACCGCGCCAAGTCTCTCAGGCCTGGCTCGGCATTGAGCTGCTTACGTGAATTCCTACTATCGAATCGCGTTTCAGTCGCAAATTCTGGCGCGACGTCGCCGGCGCTTTCGCCAGGCGACGCCTCCACAAGCCAGCGCACCAAAAATGGCTAGCGCCGCGGTTGATGGCTCAGGGACAGGAGCGAATGCCGCGCCCACGCTAAAATGGTCCGCCCAAATGGTGTAATCCGCTCCGGTGACAAAGCCGTCGCCGTTCCAGTCCCCTTGGGTATAGAGGGCATTGCCATTGAGCTTCTGGAAGTTATCCGCCCACAATGTGTAGTCGGCCCCGGTCACCGTGCCGGAGTTATTTGCGTCACCCAAGATCGGCACTTTCGCGGTTCCTGTAGCGGTGAACTTGCCAACAAACCCGAACGAAACCTGGTAAGCGCCCAGGAAGAACCGCGCCGTGGCATTCACGTTCTCCACCAGTGACAAGTTGTAATTGCCGCCGCCAGTGGGAGTCGCGGTCAACGACGACGGGCCGACGGGATTGGGATACCCCGACCAGCCAATAGGTGTCGGGCCGGAGGGATCGTTTGGAAAGAGCTGCGATTTGTTCAGCCCGGTCGTCATGTCATAGATCTGCACGGGTTCGCGGGCGAGCCCACCCGGGTCGGGACTGGTGAAGGCCGGGACGATGTTGCCGTAGGTGTTGATCGTGTTGCCGTTGACGACGGTGGTACCGGTTTTCTCACGCCAGATGATGTCGCCGGCGACGTAGCCGTTCCCTTCGGCGCCCGTGGCGACTTCGAATTGGACAATCGAGTTGCTTAACGGATCGTTCGAGGGATCCTCGCCGATTTTCGTGGGATCAAGGGCGTGATCTCCTGCGCTAAACTGCAGGCCGAACAGGCCGGGAAAGCTCCCGGCGCTCACGGCATTGTTGTCGCTGATCTGTGTCAACTTGACGTCGCGCAGCGCCGAATAGACGAGGTTTGGTAGCGTCAAGCCGAAGTCGGCAGGCTCCTTGGGCGTGATGAACGTCTTGGTGTTGGGGTCCCACGTGCCGGGCGCCCAACTCCCGCTGGTGTTGGGGTCGAGTACCGCGCTGTTCGCCCGAAAACGGATCGGGCTGTTGGTAATGTGGCTGAATCCGACCTGGCCATCGATCGTGCCGCCGATCGTGGTGGTATCGCCGGACCCCGGTTGGCCAATCGTAAACTGCCCGATGAGATAAATCGTGGAGACGGTTGGCGACCCGAAAAACTTGCCGGTCACGTAGCCGAGGCCCGTGAGTTTGCTTTGCGCCGCGTTCAGGTTGAACGTGACAGGCACACTTTGAGCGGTAGCTGGCCGCGCGATCGCGACGGTTCCCAAAGCGGCCAACACTCCGAACCACAACGCAGTACGATCAAGTTTTGAAAGGCAGCAGACTTTGCACATATAAGTTGAACTCAACTTGGAAGAACCAACACTCGCCCCCGCTCATTCCCCGCTCGAAAACTCTTTGCCGACTGGCTCGCCAAGCGCTGGTTTCCGCGGATGGCGGAAGGGTCTTGGCCTACGGAAATGGAGAAAAGGGCGGGGTGCCGTGCATCGACGTCACCCCGCCCATCAACCTACCAACTCATCTGCTTTTAATGCAACATGATTCATGGGAAAAACAATTCGTTCCCCCACGAATTGGGGCTCACGACTTCTTCCGACGAAGGAAACCGAAGCCAGTCACCATCGCCAAGCCGATACCGCTGAGGATCATCGTGCTCGGCTCGGGAATAACGGCGTTGGCCGTGGCGACTAGCGTGCCGCTCACGACTAGGTCGACGGGCGTGCCGCTGATGTTGAGCTGCTGCACGACCTTCACCGGCGCCGTCAGCGTGATCAGGTTGGCGGGGCCGAACACCACGGAGCCATTGCCGGCCCCGTTGCCAAGCGCCGCGCCGGTCAGGTTCGTCGAACCAGGTGTCGAGATGAAGACGCCGCCGATCGTGTCAGCATAGTTCGTCAAGCCGCTCAGCACGTTCAGCGTCTGGGTCGAGGCGAAGCTGCCGCCCCCACCGAGCGCCAAGGAACCGCTGACGGGATCCAAGACGAAGTTACGCAGGTCGGCCAAGACGACCGTGCCTGCCAACGCCCAGCCATAGTTCGCGGATGCCCGCAATGCCGGGGTCGTAAGATACTGGGGAAAGCTCGACTGCGGTCCGCCGCCGTCGATCGGGGCCCAGCCACCGCCGTTGTCCGAATTCAAAGCTTGGACGGAGCTACCGCCCGTAAACGTGATTTGCGAGAAGTTCAGGTCGGTTTTGATCGTTCCTTGGTAGGATGTCACGCTGCCATCAGTGGGGTTGCCGTTGGCGAGCTTGCCGTTGCTAGCAGGAATGACCGAACCCTGCCCGAGTGACGGGAGCGGGCTCCCACCGAGGTACGCGACAAGGTTGATTTGCAGGTTGCTTTGGACCGGATCAATCGTAAACGTGACGGGTACCGCCGAGGCGAGTTGGGGCACAGCGCAAACAACCAGCGCCAGGGCCGCGACGATCTTAAGGCTTTTCATGAAGCTTCCTCTCGTGATGCAGGTGACCTAAATGATGTGAACGGTGATAAGTCGCACGCTTCCACGGACAAGACTCGATATCGAGTTCGGTCCGGAATCCCCTTGGCGGGGTTGTGTTGCTCCCCAACGCTCAGAACCGAGCGCCGTCCATTGACAAGTTGTTTGCCCCGCCCTTCTCGTCCGAACGTACTGCAATAAGCCCCGTGGTTCCGTGCCTGCCTTGAACCAGCCGTTCCCTCTTTCTCCGAGCCTCAATCGCGGCCAAGCCGGCCTCAGACGCGAGCCCTGCTCCCTCTACCCTCTGGCGACCAGCGGATGATTCCGCCGGCCGCGACGAACAAACAGCGGAACCATTGCCAGTGCCCCCAGCGTGCCCAACGCAATCGTGCCTGGCTCAGGTACCGCGAGCGTTCCTGAAACTGCGTAGTCTTGGCCCAGTCGCGAAATCGTCCCTTCGTAGCCGACGTTTCCGGTGGCGACGATGTGGGCCAACAAAACCTTCGTGAATTGGCTGCCACCGCCCGTGCCTGCGGTGACCTGGAACAAGCTGGGAGTCGAGATGATGCCCGTTCCCGGGAAGTCGGTCCAAGCCTTGCCGACCCAGGTATCGGTGTTCTTGACGTACCCGGAGCCGACAGTCACGGCGAACACATCGGCATCAGCTTCTTTGTTCACGTCGAGCGCGAAAAACGCCTTGTTGTTCAGCAGCACGCCAGAAAACTTGAAATTCGTCACGGCGTACGAAGCGGGATTGCTGCCCGGATCATCGACGAACACGTCGAAGAAGCTCGTACCGCCGCTGGATGATGCTGCGTAAGTCACAATCGGAGCTCCCACGGCGGGAGCCACACCACAAGCCAAAATTGTCAAGCAAATCAACGCGTATCTTGCGATCATGTTTTCAAAGTCCTGTGATTGATCCTGGACAGCGTGGCGCTCGCGATGCGAAGCGCCCGGTCCATGGGGTTTCCTCGTCGGTCGACTCGGCCAGTGCACCACCTTCCTGCTCGGGTTGCGAGTTCAGGAAGTTGGTCGTGCGGTTCTAAAAGTCAGGCAAAGGACGCCTGCACACCGCGGATCAGGAGCTCAGAGAGCGCTCGGGGAAGAACCGCCGCCTACCGGGCGGCGATGCCCGTCGTCCCTAGTTCGAGGCTTAGCCCGAACAGGTCGATCAAGCGAGGAGTCAAGCGACGACGCAAAATGCCGCTCGAAACCGGGTCATCAAGCATCCGGAAGGATGCAAAAGAGATGGCGCAGCACGTGGGCAAATGGGTCGAAACCCAACTAATCCCCGTCTAACTCTGAGCTTCGTCCGCAGGGGCGAAACTCAGCCTGCGCTCATTAGCGTCACCGCACGAATTACGTGGTGAACTGCCAGATCAACCGGTGAAACCCCGCTGGGATCAATCCGGGACCCGAAACATATCGATACGCTAACAAACAGTTTCACCCGAATCAAGAAAATTCTCGAAAAAATTGGCAGCCGTAAAAGAAAGCCACCATGGCTGCCAGGTGCCAGCCGCCTGCAATCGGGAACCTGATTCGCCGCTTAGCCAGGGTCGCGGTGGACGATGTCGGGCGAAAAGGCCGGCAAACAGACGGCAAGGTACTCGGCACCGTCGGGTTCCGGGGTACTGTAACGCACCCACTCGCCCGCCCGCACGAGTACGGCTTGGCCGGCTCGCACATCAAGCGGGCTGTCGGTCGATTCGACTCGTAACATCCCCCGGAGGACCAGGGTGAACTCGTCGAACTCGGGCTTTTGGCCCGGTTCGATCCAGCCCGCCGTGCTGTGCATTTTGGCGATACTCACCGAAGTGGTATTCGTGTTGACGCGGCCGACGAACTCGTCGATCAATTTGGGCTTATTGCCGGCGGCGGCAATACGGGTTGGCTTGGCAATGAGCATGGGCATAAGGTGGATCCTCGCGATGGCGCTTTAACCGGCCACAGGTTGGCAACGGATTAAAGTAGCCGGTGCGAAATGCCAGTGCCAAGCCGACCAGCAAGCGGATCGTGGCACCCAGTTCTGATCGGCCGATTGAGAAGGCCTCGCCTAGCCGGCAACCACGGGCTCGGTGCGAAGCGAGCTTTTCGCGGTTTCGACGACCTTGGCCTTCGGCCGTCGCAAGATCGCTCCCAGCCGTGAATCGAGCAGCGTGCCGCTCTCATTCTTGATCAAATTGCGGATCAGTCTCCAGAAGCGGACGGGCCGTAGTCCATAAGAGAACGCGTAAAAGGTCAGCATGCCGAAGAGTCGCCACATACCGAGCTCGCGCCCGCCGATGTTGCGGCAATACTGATTGACGGCGAACGGGTTCATGAAGGCGGCCAACGAACGAAAGTACTCGGCGTCAAACCGTGGGATGCGTCCCTCGGCGCGCAACTGGTCGAATAGGGCGCTGCCAGGATACGGCGAAAAGACGTAGATCGAGACGTCGTGGGCGCCGAGAATGGCCAGCTTCCAGCCGAAGCGGATGGTCTGCCAGACATGGCGGCGCCGCTCGTGAGGAAAGCCTACGACCAGGTTTACCTTGACGCTCATTCGTTCGGCCAAGGCGCCGCGGATCGACTTCGTCAGCTTGTTCAGATCGACCTGCTTCTTGACGATTTCGAGGGTTTCGCGCGAACCGCTCTCGGGCGCATAGCAGACGTACCGGCAGCCCGTGCGATGCAGCGCTGCGCACACCTGCTCGTCGAGGACTTCGCTGCGTGTGCCGCTCGGCAATTGCCAGGTGAATTTGAGGCCGCGTTCTTCGATCAGCCGGCAGAACTCCAGGATCCAACTGCGGCGGACGATCGCCGTCAAATCGTAGAAATCGACATTGGTAATGCCGTAACGCTCGATGAAATGCTCAATCTCGTCAAGCACGTTGGCCGGACTGCGCGGCATCCAAAGGTTGCCGTACATCACCGGGTTTGAGCAGAACGTGCACTTGTAAGGACAGCCGCGCGTAGCCAGAACGCCAATCGTGCGACCCAAGTACATGCCGTGCGAGTTGCGGCTATCGAGATAGACCTCCATGGGAAACAGATGCCACGCTGGGTACGGCAGCGCGTCAACGGCGCGAATGCGGCGCCGCGGCGCGCTTTGCACACATTGACCGCCTTGCAGATAGGCGACCCCCGGCACGCTCCGCAGGCCGTCGACATCGCCGAGTTGATTCACGAGTTCGACAAGCGTCTCTTCCCCCTCGCCAAGCACGCAATAGTCGAGGGCGGGACAATCCTCGAGGCAGAAGTGCGGCAAGGCGGTGATGTGCTCCCCGCCCGCGACGATCGGAGTCGCTGGAAAGCGCTCGCGGATCGCGGTGATGAGCGATCGAAGCCAGGGCCAGTCCTGCGAGAACATGCAGGAGACCCCAATCAAATCCGTTCGGGGGTCGATTCGGTCGATCGTGTCGTCGATCGCCAAACCGTGATATCGGTATCCGTCGGCCTCGCGATGTTGATCGATGCCCTCGCCCAAGCCATCGACGATGGCCACGCTAGTGCCGTTTTCTTCGAGCACGGCAGCCAAGTAGGCCAGGCCCAAGGGGGGCGTCACCGCCGCCGTCCAGTTGCCGATCGGTGAGCAAAGCGCTGGTCGAATTAGCGTCACGTGCCGCGGCGCGACTGCGGCCCCAGCTCGGTGACCCTGGGCCTCGACGCCGTCGACTGCGACATGGGTTTCGACGATCGCCACGTTTTGCCCTCTCGAGAGTTTCTCAAGAAACGGATCGCGCCACCGCTAGATTGACGGGGAAATGCAGTCGTTTCTCTGAACAGGGACAATAAGCCCCGGCGACGACACGACTTGTCAAAAGCCGGGGTGCAAAACGAGCATCAAGCGGGCTGAATCGCCCGCTGCGAAGGACTTTGGCAGGACATCCTCCACGCGACAGGACAACCCAAGCCGGCCAAAGCAACATGCCCAACCTAAAGGGGGGGGAAAGCAAAGTCAAACAAAAACCGCTCCGA
Organism: Pirellulales bacterium; assembly: GCA_019745975.1. Lineage (GTDB taxonomy): Bacteria > Planctomycetota > Planctomycetia > Pirellulales > JAEUIK01 > JAIESQ01. Next base: position 308 of record JAIESQ010000134.1, on the reverse strand, counting down.
TTCTGGGCTTGTGTGGGCGTCAGAAAAGTAGGTGGATAATTGGCTGTGGAGTAGGATGTGGCGGGTTGAGACTGCCTATGTTCCGGGGTCAAAGAGGGTGTGATCGATCATGGTCGCGACGACGCCTTGGAGCTGAACGAGGAAGAACAGCGGATCGGGGGAGTAGCCAGTGGTCAGTGGCTGGACAGCACCCCAAAATGTCACCGGCCCCGAATGTCACGGGGGTCCCCCAGAATAAAGTTGTCCGGGAATTTGCGTCCGGGTGCGTCCGGGTGGGTTGCTATTGGACCGTAAATCGAATAGAGGGC
>JAIESQ010000178.1 GCA_019745975.1 Pirellulales bacterium | reverse complement strand
CGAAAAATCATCCAACTGACCGAAAGCCTCTTAGCTCTGGCTGCTTGATACAGCAACGGTTCTCAGAAAGTGCAGCTCGAAGTGTCAAAATAGGGCAACGCGACTGCCGAACATCGGTCGCGTGCCGCAACAGGATCGCGCCTTCGCGGAGTTGAGCGCCCGAACCGTCCGCTTCCCAGCGCCGAGTCGTCGGACAGCTTTCCGTTTAATTGGCGCCCGAGCCTCCACTCTGCGATTTGGATTCGGGCAGCGGACACCGGTAGCACCGCGTCGAACAGACCGCATCTGTATTGGGTGGACCAGTTCGACAGATTCGCTCGATGATCAGCACGCTGGATGAAGGGCGGGCAAGTCGGTACGATGCCAGTCGAGTCCGCGGGCGGTCCCGGACTGAAGATTCCTTGGATTGGAGTTTGTTGAATCGATGACCGCGGCTGCTCAGCAGTCGCGATACAATTCGTGACGCGTGTGCGTCAAGTCTCTGCCTCCAGAGAAACGACCAACCTGAGCCTTCGGGCTCTTGAAGTACAGAGGCAGTGCCTTTGACCCACGCTCCCGCAAGGGAGCGTCGTGGCTTGGTGCTGTTCTGTACGCCCTCTTGGTCGAGGGTCAGGGAGCGGTATCGGTTTCGACGCTCCTTTTCTTTGAGGAACTTTGCAAGGTGAGTCTCTTTCGGGGAATCAACGACGTGGTCTTCCATGTAATGATCGCGAATGGCCTGACGCCACAAGGCCAAGATTTCCGCGCGCTCGCAAACTATCAACAGCTTCAAGGTCTCATTCAAGATCAGCCGGCTATGGCGAGGCAGCTGTTCGCTCAGTTGTTCTCAAGCGTAGCGGCGTTAGTCGCGCAAAACGCGCGTCATGCCATCGACAATGGACTAACCGTCCACTCTGCCACCCGAGGGGTCTTGCGCCGCGAAGTAACATTCAGTACGGAGAGACAACTGGCGAACCGCGCAGGACGAGACTTGGAAGTCACTATCGAACGACTTGCATGCTACTTCGGTGGCTGGGATCCGCTACATGAATGGTTCAATCAGTTCAACGTCGCTGGCGGATTCTCCGGTGGAGATGCGGACAACAGGGCCGCGATCGATCTTGTCCGAAGGTCACGCCACGATCCGGGTCAACTCGACTTTATTGAGTTGAAATCTTGGAACGGAGATCATCCATTTGCCGCTTTGGTGCAACTCTTTCAATATTGGTGTGCTGTCTACGTCCTAGGTGTTCTTGGAAATGACATCGGCGCAGGATGGCAGGACATTGGACCTATCCAACGAGTGCGCCTGATCCTTATGGGTCCCCGCCATTGGGCGGCGGGATTCCCGATGCACAACGAGATGACGTGGCTTGCTTCGATAGCACTGAATCAACTCGACTGCAGCTGGTTTACAGAGTGCAGCGTCGTCCTGTCACCGGTGCTTCACATTCTGGATGGAAGCATTCAAAAGGATGGACTAGCTCAGAGCTTTTACGCGACGTCACTTGAGGTTGGCGGAAGTCTTAGCCTACTTCTGGATCCTTGTCGAATCGACAGCTTGCAAATGTGGATCCTACGAGCATTAACGACTTAGTTGCTATCAACGCTTCGCAGTCGCAATCCTTCTGTCGTCGCGCCTGCTCCCTTCTCAGCATGCATCGAGAATGAAACTAGTTCGGCACCGGAGCTGCCAACCTTGTTCGAACGTGGCAGCACCCGCGGTGGAGAAGCCGGTCCGCCATTTACTTATGCACCACCTCGATTCGCATTTCACCAGTCTCGTTCGCTTGCCAATTGTGGCCACTTTTCACGTCAAGCGCGGTCAGCCATCCACCTGTGCAGCAGCCGGTGTCGATACACTTCACGTGGCCGAGGTCGAGGATCCGCCCCGACTCTTGTGGTGTGTGTCCGACGATCACCGTCTTACCGCTGAAATGCGGCGGCGGAGTCGAATGGGTGATTGGCAGCCAGCGAAGAATCTGCTCGCTGGTTTCGTCCAGTCGTCGGTCGGTGGAATAGCTTGCATGCACGAAGATGTGCGTGTCTGTCTCGAAGTAGTTGCGGCAGCGACGAAGAAACAGCAGATGCTCATGCGGGATCAGATCAAGCGATCTGCTGCGACCGTACGAATCAAGTGTCTCCTCGCCGCCGAACTGCAGCCAAAACCGCAGGTCGTCTGGTCCGCGGAATGCCTGGAAGAGCATTTCTTCGTGATTGCCCATCAGGAGGACGAGTCGACAGCGCTGCTTGAGTCCGATCAGTGTTTCAATCACGCCGCGGCTGTCCGGGCCACGGTCGATGTAGTCCCCCAGCGTGACGATCGTGTCGTCGGGCCGGGGATCGATACCCTCGATCAAGGCGCGCAGTGCCGTCGAACAGCCGTGGATGTCACCGATGGCAATCGTGCGTGCTGGCATGCAGCGTTATTCTCCCGTTGTATTTGGCGGCCTTCGATTTGGTTTTGCGAAACGGGCTATTGCTGGATCGCGACGTTGATACCTTCGGCATCTAGCAATTCTTCAACCTGCAGCCCGCTCGTCCGCAGGCGTTCGCAAAACTCATGCACTGCCCGGCCGAAGTAGTTTTCGGCGTGCGGGTCTTCGCTGTATTTCGGCTCGTGTTGCGCTAGCCACGTGCCAAGCGCGTACTCGATGCGGCGCGGCCGATCACCGGTGACTTGCCAGGTGAAATTGTCGTCGTCTCGACGCCAGGCAATGTCACACTTCCTTCCGTCCTTCACGGCCATTGTCACGCGGTGGAAAACGATGTCCCAGAGTTGAGTCCGCTTGCGGCAAGCCCGTTCGTTGAGCAGCTCGTAGACCTGATAGCCAGCCATGTCGGGCCAGGGCCAAGGGGGCTCCGGCGGGCCTGCAATGAAGATGGCTTTGTTGCATTCGTGGACGAACTCCGGCGGCGCGATTTCGAATGCGCAGAACAAAAAGTAATTGAAGTGCAGACGTTTTCCCGGCGGGCTTCCGCCCCGCAGTCGCTCGTGGATCGGTCCACGCCCTAGATTCGGGATCTCACGGTAGCCGGCGAGAAAAAGCTGCTTCTCCTCGGGGTATAGATCATCGACGGGATACGGTCGACCGTTGATCGCAACGACGGGGTCGATGGACACGATTGCAGTTCCTTGATTGCTCTGTCGGCCGGGCGTTTGCCAGCACCGTGCGTTGGCCCCCACAGTCAATGTCGGTTTAGGCCCGCTGCCCTGCATCTCACGCCAGCTTGCGTGCCGTGCGGAACTTCAACCGTCCCTTGTAAATGCTCGGGCATTCTCGCGCAGTCGAGCACCGATTCCCTGCAACTTGAATCTCCAGTTCCCACCGGGCTCGCCGGGCGATGCATAGTTACCGCGAATCCAGACGTCGGGATGTTGTGGGAAAGCCTTCAAGAATCTCTCGAAGGTCGCGCCGGGTTCTTCGAGCCTGGTCCAGCCGTGGCCCCAGCCGATGCCGCTTTGAAACGTGCAAAGCCACCGGGGCGCGATGCCGCTTCCGGCATACGTCAGTCCGTAGCGAGCCAGCCCTTCATCCGAGAAGTACACCAGATTGACGTCGCGCTCGATGTCGCCAGTTGTTCGCCGTTTGAACAGAAACTGCCTCACCCAGGGTTGCTGGGCGCCGATCGCGGTTTCGCAGCGCTGCAGGTAGTTCTCGCGTTCCTCGTCCGTCAGCTCAAAGCCGGGCGGAAAGAGATGTGTTGGCACGTACGGGCCGGGTTCGTGGGGAATGACTTGCCCGTACGATTCGCTGCGCCGATTGTTGTTCACACGTACTGCTCGGACTGGTCCATACCAGCCCTCGACGGCCCGGTGTCCGATGAGCCGTAGGGTCTTGTCGTTGCCGTTGCTAAACGCGCTTTCGAGTTCAGTGACGACCTGCTCCTGCGCGATGTTCCAGTCGGAGTAGACGAACGCGTCGAGGAAGTCCCCAAACGCCATCAGCGGCCAGAAATCGGTGCCACAGGCGGGATAGAAAAATGACTCGGTCAGGTCGTCGGCGGTCACTGGCTGCATGAAATGCCCTCTTGTTGTGGTGTTGCCTCTCCGAGACGCGGTATTGGCTGTACCCCGTTCATCGATCGCGACCGGTCGCGGCGCCAACTCGGATCGTCCGGGTGACCGGAATATGCTGAAAATCGTCTAGGAGTTGCCGCCCTGTCGCCGTGGCAGCCACTCCCTACGCGGTTAATACAGGGCCGCCAATACATTCAGCGGATTTTTAGTCGAGGACCTCCAATAGTGCGGCCCAAAAGTCAAGCTAACCAACTGTGATCGAAGCTAGTCCGTTTCTCGTCATCGATTTGGCCGGGGCGATTTCGGCTTACGGCTCGATCGAGTTGTCGGACTGGGTGCGTCGAGCGGCTGCGCGTTCTGCTCAAGCCCCTTCCGCAGTTGCTCGACGAACATCGTCCGTAGTTTGTCGGGCTTGACGACGTGGACGAAGCCTGCCCAGGCGAGCAGCCACCAGACGATCTCGTCGAGGCCATCGACCTGAAACGTCAAGGTCGCACTCCCATCGGGATGACGTTGCACTTTCTGCGTGCGGTGCCAATTTGTCTCCGTGACAATCCGCGCCGCGTCCGGATCAAACCGCAGTTCGATGTCGTACGTCTCGCTACCGCGATAGACCGACCAAGCGTTGCCGAAGTAGGCGAGTAGGTCAAAGTCGTCGGGAATCGTGGCCGGCCGATCGAGGGGGCGCAATGTCTCGAACCGGGCCACGCGGTAGGTGCGGGGTTGGTCTGCCTCGGCGGGTTTGCCAATCAGGTACCAGGCCTGGCGGCTGAAGCAGAGTCGATAGGGGTGCAGCGTCAGCCTCTGCGGCTTCTTCTGATAGGGACTCGCGTACTGCCCGGTGACTTGCTTGCGTTCGACGAGCGCCCATTGCAGGGTTCGCAGGATCTCACCGTGGCGGTGGTGCTCGGGGAGTTTGAGGTCAAGCACGGCCATCAACTGCTGTGCGTCGGTCAAGAGTTGAGCGTTCTCGCCCGACGCTTTGGCTCCCAACTTGTGCGTTGCCGCCTTTGCCCCGCCGGCGGCGGCCACCCCTTTGGCGGAGGCCACCACGCTCGCGGTCGCCTGGTCGAGCAGTTCGTCCGGCGTCAGGTTGATCACTGGGAAGCGGACTTGTGTAAGCAGCCGGTAGCAGCGATCGTGCTCGTCGAATTGGTACGACACGCCGGCTAGTTCTAGCGCGTTGAGGTCCCGATAGATTGTTCGCTCCTCGACCTCAAGCTCCGCCGCCAGGTTCGCTGCCGTCCAGTGCCCTTTGCCCTGAATCCGCTCGAGAATGCGCAATTGCCGGGCCAAACGACTGGCCTGCCGCAATCGCCGTTCGGCGTCGGGACGTTGCTTTTCGATCTGGACTTTTTTTGCCATCGGCCGACTGTTCTTCCTTATATCTCGTGCGCTGCCAGGCGGTTCCGGGTAGGTATTGCGCCGCCGACGGATCGGTCAACTCAACCGAGCCCTGCGTCGCCAGCCCACTTGCCGTTTTCCGCAAGCGATCACGACCCTGAAGCTCGCGGCGCCATTTTATCTGGCGGACTGTCGGCACCGGCTCATTTGGCCATCGCCTAGGCGACGAATCAGTCTTCCTCGTCATCGAAGAGGAGCAAGATTTCGTCGTCGTCGGGCTGCTGCTGGGGCGGGGTGGCCAGTGGCTGTGCGGCTGTCGGCGATCGAGTTGGCTTGCGTTGCCGGGGAACCAGCAGCCCGCAGGCCACCATCTGTTGCCGCAAATGCAGGTACACCTGGCCGAGTTGCTGGACGGTTAATAGCAAGGTGACTTTGTGCTGCGGAGTCTGGATCTCGGTGCTCGTCAGGCCCTCCTTGGGCCTCACGGTTACTGCGATTGGCTGGTAGCAAAGCTGGTTGATGGCGTACGTTTTCATCGTGCCTTGGTCCTCGGTGATTGGCATCGTCAGTGCGTTTCGGTTCTTTGTGCGGCGCTGCCTTGCCCGTTACGGGACCTGAAACGCCTTGCGCAAGCGCGCCGTCTTGGTCTCGAAGTAGCGCTGTAGGAGACGTAGTCGCCGTTCGCCCAGAGTCGCCCGGTAGAGCGCCTCCCAGGTGATTTGTCGGAAACGCTCCTGATAGCCGTCGGCGACCATGCCGTGGAATTCGCGAGCACTTTGTTCTTCGGTCCCCTCACGGACGAGATTTACGTGGAACGCCTTGGTTCCCGGGTGGTCGAGCCGGGCCATCCATTCGGCAAACACGGTGTTGCGCCAGAGTTGGTAATAAACTCTCGGCGCTGCCTGTGCCCGGCGGCGGTCGAGGATTTCCAAGCTGTCGTCGTCGTAGATCGAACGGAGCTCGTCGAGTGTCAGTGATTTGTCGTTTTTGCGCGGTCCACGTTCGTAGCACGTGTTCGCACTCGTGAACTTGGCCTCGATCAACACGAGATAGCGGCCGGGCACGTGGAGCGCGATGTCGGGCTCGGTCTTGGGCCGTTTGACGGGCAGGTTCGACTCGAATCGCTCGCGGGCGGTAACCAAGAGTGGCCACGGCTCAAACCGGTCCTCCGACAGGTCGAGCCCCCAGAGGTAAAGATGCGGTTCGATCGGTGCCCGTTCACCGGTGAGTACTTCACCGACCTGGGCGAGCAAGCCTGCCTCTTGGAGCGAGCGAAAGACGTTCCATGACACCGCGTCCTCGGACTTCTCCAGCCCGAAACGGTGGCTTTCATACTTGAAAGGGTTGTTGACCACGTGCCGCTCGAAAAGGTTCGGGGCCGCGATGATGTTCCGACAAGGGTTGGCGTAAGAATACGTGACCGAATTGTGGCACCGAATGCTGTGGACTGGACACGCCTCACCGCTGAAGCCCTTCCGGTTCGGCGTACGTAAAACGTGGTGACAGCCGCGGACAAAGCACCGTAGCCGGCCAGAAGCGCCGGGCAATTGAAAAATCTCAGGGTCCAGGTCGTGGACCCCGTAGGGGAGTCGAATGCTGGTGGTGGTTTGCTGCGGCATGCTTTCCTGATCGTCGAGGGAGTTCCGAGCGAGTTGCCGAACCTGACCGTCAAGTGCGACTGAACCCAGCTCGGCGGGACGCTGCGGTCCCTTCTCCCCTACTTAAGTACCAGACGCCACTGACGCAGTTGGGTCAGCGGCCAGAGCGATTCCACGTTCAGGAGCGGCGGATTCCGTAAGAGTTCTGCTGCCGCTTCGTCGCTGTTACTTCGCGCATCTTGGCCAGGGCCCAGGGAAGGGCGGCGGTCAGACCGATCGGCCAGAACACAAGGAAGTCGGCGAGCATCAATTTGGCTTCGATCGGGCTCAATCCGACCTGCGTCAGCGCAGTGACGAGCGTCTGTCCGTCCACCACGTAGGCGATGGCTAGTAGGGCAGCACCGACGAGCCAGATCAACAGTGCGACGAAAAGCGTTGTCCAAAGGCCTTCGGCCATACTCTGCTCCCTTGATGACGTCGCGGCTGTGGCACTTTCACGTGACCCATTTCTCGTGTGTGGATCACCGACGACCACTCGATGACCGACCACCGCGAGATTGCAGTAGACCAGCGCTACGGGTTTGGCCGCGGCCAACAATGTTACTTGCTGGCTCTGACTACGTCGGGTCAGCAGCGCCACGACAGTTGTCAGGCGGCCGGCTGCTCGTAGATCCAGCTATGCGCCAGGTCGACGACTTTGGCCACCAGCGGCAGGTCATCGCGACCGAAGCTTTCGGACTGCCGCCATTGGTCGTCTTCGCGGTAGAGCCGAGCGACCTGGACGTTGTGCCGGACGCCACCGTTGGTCTGGTTGGCCCAGATCGTGGCCTTGATCGTGCCGAGTCGGATTTCGTGGACGGGCTTTTGCTTGGACATGGGGGTGCTCCTAGTTGAGGGTCATTAAGTCACAACCTAGATACCCCGCTGGCGATCAGGAGCCGTTTAGATCTCGCCCGCGGACATCAATTTAATTTGCTGCTGCTCGATCGAACTATTCCACCGCGAGTGCGTGACCTTGAATTCCAAGTACTCCGTCAAGTCCGCGACCAGTCGTCGCTCCGCTCGGCTGAGCAATCGACTCTGCGCCCGCAACACCTGCACGATGTCGAGATACCCCAGCTCGCCAACGAACGGCATCCGCGGCAGTCCCGAACGCCGATCGCCGTGCGGGATTGCCTGGCGAACCCGGTGCGGCTGGCGATACTGCGAGATCAGCGGTTCGCCTCGCTTGCGTCCGATCAGTACGAACACAAAATCCCGCGGCGTGCTTTCAAATAGCGGCCGCGTCTGAATCCAGCCGCACTCCAGCAAGCCCACTCGAATGTTGCGAACAACCTGGTCGCCTGGAAAACCGTGTCGTTGGTCGTATTGGCTCGTTCGTTGCGCCGGCGCCGATTCGTACTTCATTTCGATAAATACGGTGGTCGGCGGATTTTCCCAAGTTATCGTGGCATCAACCTGCGTCGAACCCTCGTCCCACGGCAATAGTTCCCGGGGGTAGTGCGGGCGGTTTTTCCAGAGTTCAATCCGCAGCCGCCGGAAGACTTTTGGGCGGAATCGTGGCGCGCCGAGCGCCGTGTTCAACAGGCCCGGCAGCCAACGCCTGGCGTCAATCGCCCCCAGCACTTGAAAGAGGTGCCCGGTGATTACGTCTTCGCTGGTCGGTCGCACGATCAACGGGCAGCGAAGTTTGCCTTCCTTGGCCGGCCGACATAGGCAGCCTCCCTTGCCGCGCAACTCCGTCAGCATGCGACCAACTCCCGCCCTCGATTGGTCTGCCGCTGCGGATCGGCCTCTTCGACTGGCTGGCGACCGGTCCACTCTCTGCAGGGCTTGTAGAAGGGGCAAGTCGCACAATTCATCGCGCTGGCGATTGGGTAGTAGGCCTCGGCCGCGATCGCCCGTTCGACCGTTTCAATCACATCCCCCAGTCGACCGGCGTCGAGAAAATCGCGGTCCGCTTCGACCTCTTGCAGCGTCGGCGTTTTGGTGCGAACGAGCACCTTGTAGGTTACGCTCGCCGGTTCGTCGAATCGTTCCTCGACGGCGTGCCGGTAGCACGTTGCTTGCAACACTCGATCGGCGCCATTGTCGCTATAGCGCTTGCTCGCTGTCTTGAGCTCGGTGACAGTCAGGCCACTCTCGTCCTTCGTCAGCAGATCGACGATGGCGACGAGCGGCTTCTCGAGGAACTCGCCGGCGCTGTTTCGGATCGGCACGATGAACTGCTGCTCGATGCCGACGATGTTTCGCGGCGGCGGCTCGCTTAAGTACATTTCGATCAGGGCGACGCCATCGTCGATCAACTCGCTCTTAGTTTCGCCGTTGCGAAACTGAATCGGCGCCGATTGCACCTGGTTGGCCAAGGCCGTGACGAAGGTTTGTTGGATATGGCCATCGGGGACGGCCTGGTTCTGTTGAACATGCAGGTGGTACTCGGCTAGAGACGTATGCACCGCGGAACCGAGCGCCATCCCACTGGCGACGAACGGCCGCGGCAGCTTGGCCACCCTCTCAAAGTAGTACTGCAACGGGCACCGCAGGTACTGCGCGAGCTGGCTGTAACTCCAGTGGGGGCGGATGATCATGGCGACGTCCTTCGGTTCGTTCGGCGCGGATTTTGACCGTTGGTCCCGATCTGGATTTGGATGCCGATCCCACCGACTAGACGGTCCGCGCGATCCATCACGCAGGACGGTCGGCGATGGGAGGTGGAATGATCTCGAACCGGCTTAATGCCGCCCGTTCGTGCGACCACTCTTGGCGCCGTCGCCGGTGAGGGCGTCGATGACGACGGCGGCCGCGCGCTTGCCAAGGTCGTAAATCCCTGTTGGACGCCCAAGGATCTGCTCGATACGCTCTTCGAGCTGGGCGGTGGTCAAGCCCTGTCGCTTCGCGATGTTGAGCAGATATTGCACCTGCTTATTGGTGGCCGCCTCGTCGTCGGCCGGGGCTTCGTTGCGCGGAGGCTGTCCGTTGGTTCGACGAGTCGTCTCTGGGTAGCGTTTACCGTTGGTGGCTGGTGGCGCCGGCTCTGCGTCCCGGCTCGCAAAGGCATCGTCGCTTTGGTGTCGCTCGATTTGTTGGTCGAGGGCCTCTTTGCGAGGTGATACAGTTCGTTGATCTGATGGCAGACGGCTTCCGGATCACTCGTTGGCGCGGTAACTTCGCCGTCCAGGTTAATCGAGAACCCGGTCGAGTTGTAATCCTTCGATAGCTTCCGGCTCAGGCCGACGTTGACGCGTAGCATGGGATGATCCTTTCGTTGGCGTTAGCTGTTGCCAAGAGAAGGTACCCCGCTGAGGTGCCCGTCGCGGAGGCAGCGTACCTAGCGACAAGCTGAACCGCTCGGATACCCGCTGCAAATCAGCGTCATTCAATGCAGATTCGAGCCATTGGAAGCGCGCTGAATGCAGCGCATTTGCAGCGCGGCACATATTGGAATCGGCATAACCGCAAGAGGTGCAATCGCTTGACCCAAAATTGGCCTCGGGTTCAAATCCTGTCGCCCCGACTATCTTTCGAAATGAGCCCTTCGGCGAGAACGTCGAAGGGCTTTCTCATTTCGCAGACAAGAGTTGCGTCGTCGAGCCGGCAGTTCAAAAAAACGGCGGCTGCCAGGCAGTTTCTTTTGGATGGCGACGTAAGCCGCTTGTGCGACGGCGCTTCTGGCAGTTCAAACAGCCGACTCCCCGGGCCGGACGAGTAAGTCAGCTGTGCCGAAGCGCACATCCGTGATGGTTTCAAGTCTCGATCGTCCAATTCGATCGGACTATCGGACGATCACGGACGGAGCTTTGAGCGTTCATTGAAGTCGACCGAACTTGGCATCCTCTCGACAATTCCGCTACGACATCGGCCTGTGGAATGCGCTCTTGTTCCAGGCGCAGATTCTGGTCGTGACAGGCGAGGAAGAGTTCTCGTTCCGCCGCATTGAGATAAGTAGGAACATCCAGCATGCGTCCGGTTCCAGGGACAAGGAGCCGCTGGTAGCGGTCGATCGTGGCCTGGTCCATCAAGAAACTCTGGGTGTGCGGAAAGCAAGCGCGCAGCATCGAGAGGATCGTAAGCCCCTCAACATCGATGTCCCCCCAGTACGTGATTGGAACCGATTGCAGCCATCCGACGTATCGAAGGAGCGACACTCCATTCCCAAGTCCGCCCAAGGCGATCGCTCCCTCAATGGGGGGCAGCGTGAGCAGGTTCACCTTGTTCTCGACGATGAAGACCATTGAAACGGGGCAGGTCAACTGTTCGAGAATTCGAAGCGGCAATGACAGCTCATCGCAGGGAAATCCGGCAGCGGCTCGTAGTTTCACGTCCAACAACTTCAGCATCAAACGCGGTTCGGCGTAACGCAGCCCAAAGCGCCGATGAAAGTGCTCCTCATCGGATCGAATCGTGTGCGGTGGTAGCGCGATATCCAGCCACTTGCGAAGGATTACCTCGTGGCGCTCAATGAACTTTGTGTCAACAGCGAGCGGAAGCTCGCGGGCAAAGATTTCGGGGCGTGGGTGTTGAGTAAGCCATACCACGACGTCCAAGAGACCATCTACCTCCGCTGCCACTGCGAGAAGCGATTCAGGATTGGCTCGCATCCACTGGTCAAGAACCGGCACGCGACTTCGCACTTTCGTGGCCGCGGCGACAAGCATCGCGAATTCATCGCTCCGGGCTACGAAGCGCAAGAGGTCGTCGGCTGAAAGGAACAATACGCGTTCAGGAAACTCGTTCCGGCCGAAAGTGCGACTGCGGACTACTCGCCACTGGACCGAATAGCCGAAGCCGGTCGCCTCCTTCGATCCGGCGCGAAGCACTCGCACAGCGCGGCTCGTCTCAGCAAGATCGTTGGAGGCCGGCTTCTTCCGGCAACGGACCTCTCGCGGGAAGAAACTGTCGCCATCGCCAGCAAGCCACGCCATTACGAACTCTCGGTAGAGCGATTCGGCTCTGCGGCGGATTTCTTCGGGATGGATCATAGCTCAACCTAGGCGAACGGCGGCCGGTTGAAGGTGAGCTCGTCACTTCGGCGTCAGGAGCGATGCAGTGCGAGTCCGCGATTGAGGGGCGCCATGCCCGTTCGTGCCCTCGACGACTTGTTTGAACTCGTGCGCCGTCATGCTGAGGATCTCGGAGTGGCTCGTCTTTTCGTCTTTTACGATGTGGAGATAGCAGCCGACATAAGGCTCCGTCACTCGCGCCTTGGCGTCGAGCGGAGCAACGATCAGTAACTGCAACCCGAACTTCCGGAATAGCTCTAGCGCGTACTCGGCGTACTGGTCGTCCACTTTAGAGAACATTTCATCGACGACGACAAAATGAAACCGATCCCTGGCGGACTGGCCGGGTACGAGGTCGTACTGATAGGCGATCGCCGCGACAAGAATCGTAAACGCCAGTTTCGCCTTCTCACCGCCCGACTGCCCCGTGCTGTCTTCGTAGTAGGCGCGTTCTTGACCGTTCTCGGCGTCGATTTCTCGTGCGATAAAGTCGAACCAGCGCCGCACATCGGCAACCTTATCCCTCCACCGCGGTTCTTCGCGCAGCCGCACGATCAACTTTTCGATCCGAAGGTAGCGTGCCTCGTCTGCTTCAAGGGTGCCTTCGAAGGTTCCGGCAAGGCATTCCTTCATCGCTTGTTGGAAGTCGTGGATCTCGCGATCGTGGACCGGCCGAGGCTCAAGCCTCATGTAGGTCCCGGGGCGATACTCGAGTTGGCGGAGGGACGAATTGAGAACCTCAATCTTCTTCTTGATCTCGCCGCACTCGGTCTGGAGCGCGCCATTGAATAGCCCAATCTCATGCGTGACCTTCTCGTTGAGGCGTTCCTTAAAGCGCTGCTCGTGACGGGGCAGGTCCTCGCGAACCAGATGGGCTCGAAGATCAAGAAAGCCGTCCAGATAGGCAGCGTCTGGTTGCAGGTCGGCTTTTTCCGACGGGAATTCAATCAAGAAGCGGCCCATGACCTTTTGCAGCGACGTTGCCAAGGGAACGGTCTCTTTACTGAGCCGGTCGACGAGGCCACGTCGCTCGTCGACTGAAGCGCGTTCCCGATCGAATAGATTGGCAACCGTTAAGGGTTCGTCCACAAGCTCCGATTCAAGACTCGGGAAGAGCTCCTCATGCTTGGCAAGCACTCCCTGAGATTTGCGCGATTTGAGAATCGCCTTAGCGTTGGCAACCGCTCTTTCACCGGATTCAATGCTCTTGGCAAGTTCGCGATCGCGCGTCACCGCGTCATCGCGTTTCTTCGTGATCGCAGCGTAACGCGACTCCTCTTCCGCTAATCGGCGTTTGAGGATGCGGATGGCGTCGCTCCCCTCTTCGATTGCCTGGCGCTCCTTTCTCAACGCCTTGATGGCGAGCTCATGTCGGGCGGCGTTGATTGATTCGAAGTCGGTCACCTCCAGCGCGCGGCGTGCCGAAGCCTGGCGACCGCGAAGTGCGGCAAGTGAGCTATCCAGTGTCTCGACGGCTCGATCAAACTCAGCCACCTCATTGCGAAGCCGAGTAACCGATTCGGCCAGAAGCCGTCGCTTCTCGCGATTGTCCCAGCCAAGCACGAAATAGCGCGGGTCGCTCGATCGCTCGCGATCGTCCTTCTCGTGGCGCACCACGCCGGTCTTCAGGTGCCGCTGGCGAGTCAGCGCCCTTCCTTCGCACGTTTGAAAATCCTCGACCGTATCGCAGCACTCGTAATCGTATCGATCTGCAATCTCCGCTTTGATCCAAGGTAGGAGTGGATGGCCGTCGCGAAATGCCAGCTTGCCGAGCAGCGAGCGGTCGCGACGCAGATTGCCCGCTGAGCGGGCCTGACGCTGACCAACTCGAAGATAGACGAGTCTTTGGCCCTTTCCGCTGCTGGTGAGTTTGTTCGCGTCCACGTAGCGACTGATGACGTGATAGTGCCGCTCCGGGACCAGGAGGCTCAAGGCAAACCCGCGCAGCACCATTTCAATGGAGGACTCCCAGGACCGCTCTTCGGACCTGACGGCAATCAGCTCAGACGCAAAGGGGAGCTCGGAGGGCGGAAGCCTGAGAGCCTCACACATGTGCCTTCTGAGTTCCGCGAAGGATTCCGGCAGGTTTTCGCGGCGTTTCGATAGTGCCTCAAGCTCCTGTTGGTCTTCGGTCAGTCGCTCGATCGAGTCGGCCCGCGCGATGACAGAGTCGGTACGGCGCGCGTCGGCGTCTCGGATTTGGCTGCCCCACTCTTCTAGGCCTTAAACCAGCGTAGCTGCGAAGCTGGGTTGGTCGATGGCGCAAAAAAACTCGAAATCCTTCGGCGTTTTGCCGGGTATTGATGGTAGCGACACCACAACGTCCCGCGCGCCACGGAGGGATTTCGAGTGAACGTCAACATACAGCGTC
>JAIESQ010000153.1 GCA_019745975.1 Pirellulales bacterium | reverse complement strand
GAAGTTGTCTTTCATTAACAACTTCAACCCCGCAGGAGGCCTTCTTGTTTCACATGCCATGAATAATCCGGGCTAGCAGCTATTCGTCTGCCAAGCCCTGGGCTTGATGCGATTGGTCGAGTCGTGCGCGGCCAACGAATTGCCGTCGCGACGACCGGGTAGCGAGGGGCGATTACGTCCCGCCCAAGCCGCCGATGCCGCTGCCGCCGAAGCCGCCGCCGGACGGCGCGTTGCTCGTGCCGCTGGCACCCGTGAACAGGTTGAACGTGTTCACTTCCGACACGCCCGAGAAAAGCGGCAACCCAGTGAACCGCACGTAGCGGCGATCGGCCGAGATCACGCCGGTCGCCCGCAAGTTGGCCCCGGCCGGCAAAACGATGATCACCGGCTGGAAGCCGGCGGCTGGCATGCGGACGAACGGGGCGCCACCGTTGGCGGCGACCTGCTGCTGCACCTGGCGATCGGCCGCCAGGCTGCGCAGCGAGCTTTCGTCGGCGATGGCGTTGAGCTGCTGGTTGATCAGGTCGCGGCGGACCGCTAGTTGCTCGGCGGCAGCCGTCATCAACTGCTGCTCGTTCAATGGATCGGTGCGGCGCCCCTGCTTGAGGTCGAACGTCACCATTGCGTCTCCTTCGCCGACGGGCACCGTTTGACGCATGTGCTTCATGCCCGACTTGGCGTTGGCGTGCATGTACACGTCGACGGTGACCTTGCCGGCTGTCGGCTTGCCCCACATGCGCCGGACCAGCACTTTGTATTTGCCATCAAATCCCTGGGGGCAGGCGTAGACCTCGCGCAGGCCGCCCGAGCGATCTTGATTCAGTTGCGGGAAGGCGTCTTCCAAGAGCACTCCACCCGCGGTGGTGCGGGGCTGATGGAGCGAGCAAACCGAACCGGTCGGCTCTTCGATGAGAATGTCGACATCGGCATCGCCATCCCAGCGGGCTTCGACCACGACGTCGCGCACCACGGCGGCGTCGAGCGCTTCGAGCAGCCTGGCGGCTTCGGCTGAGCGCCCGTCGGCATTGAGTTTTTCGAGCATGGCCATCGCCGCGCGATGAGCGCTCTTCCAGAGTTCTTCGTGCTCCTTCGACCAGGCCTGACTCAAGACGCCGCAGACGGCCCATTCGAGCGCGTTGACATCGTTCATACGCTGCGCCACTTTCAGTCCGTAGGCATACGGCTCGGGCTCGAGTGGGCAGAGTTTCGACGCCTGGCGGAATAGTGATAGCGCCCGCTCGTCGAGCCCCAGGCGGGCCAGGTAAATGGCGACACTCATGAAGTCGACGGGACGATTCGAGAAGTCGAGCGCCGACATCAGGGCCCGCTCAATATCGTCGCGCGAGCTGCCGCCGGCTTGCATCGCCAGCCCGAGCCCCTCGAACATCCACGGCTGTGATTGACCGTTGCGCAGCGCCGCTCGCAACAGCGCGATCGTATCGGGGAATTTTTGAGCCTTCATCAATTGGCGCGCCGTCTCGCGGACGTCGGCCTGGCTCGGCTTGTTCTGA
Organism: Pirellulales bacterium; assembly: GCA_019745975.1. GTDB lineage: Bacteria > Planctomycetota > Planctomycetia > Pirellulales > JAEUIK01 > JAIESQ01. The sequence continues at coordinate 12,511 of JAIESQ010000153.1, read as the reverse complement.
GAAAAGTAATCGTTCCAGGCCTGGTTGACGTCCTGCCCTTCGCGCAGTGTGAGGTTGATCGCCTGCGGTTTCGCGCTTTCAACGGGGGCCGCGGGCTGTGCGCCCGCCGCTGGAGCAGCCTTGGCAGCCGGCTTGGCCGCGACGGGCTTTGGCGCGGTCTTTGGCTTGCGCGACAGCTTCAGGTCGTCGCTGACCGCGAACTGCTGGAACGGCCGGAAGCCTCCGGGCGGCATGTTCTGTAGCAAGTTGGGCCACATCAGCATGCCGGCGCGGTTGGGAACGTTGAACATCCCCATGCCACCCATGCCTCCGCCCATCCCCATGCCACCCATGCCTCCGCCCATCCCCATGCCACCCATGCCTCCGCCCATACCACCCATGCCGCCTCCCATACCACCCATCATGCCACCCATGCCACCCATGCCACCCATCATTCCCATGCCACCCATGCCCATCATGCTTTGGATGGGGACGACGAGATCGGCAACCGGATAGACCTTGGTGACAAGCTTGTTCTGGGCTTCCTCGGTGGTGGTGATCATCAACACTTCGTTGTCGATGATGTAGGTCAGGTCGTGCTCACTGAGAATCAGGCGCAGGGCCGAGCGCAGCGAGATGCCCGAGAGATTGCGTGTGATGGGGGTATCGGGAGCAGCGCCGGCTTCGTCGAGGGCGGCGACATCCAGCTCGATCTGAATCTTGTGCAGGTCCTCGAGATACTGCACCACTTCGGTGAGCGGCGTTTCGACGAAGTCCAGCGTGGTGTCGTCGTCCAACGCCTTCATGATTTCTTTTTCCTTCGGCTTCAAGATCGCCAGGTCGACCGTGGCGAATTCCTTGCGCCGCTGGCTCATGTCCTGCCACCATTCGGCATCGGGGTAAACGATCGGCGGTTCGTCGGGCGTCGGGATATGCGACCGCTCGACCGAGGCCAGCGTGTCGAGTGCCCCCACCCAGCGCCGGGCCACGAGGGCATGAATGTCGCGCGTGTTCTGAGTCAGGTCGGCCGATTCGGCAGCCACGTGCGTGGCCAGCGCCGTGGGATCGAGCTCGCGGGCGTAGTTGATCACGTTGAGCGCGTCGCCCCAGCGTCCTTCGTCGATCAACGCGTTGAAGCGCTCAACCGACTGCGTGACCTTCTGCTCGCGGAGGTAAAGCTGCTCGTTGATCTGGCGGCGCTCTTCGGCCGCGGCCAGGATCTCCTGATGGTGGATCGCCTGCTCTTCCTGAATCGTCGCATCGCGCGAAGCGGTCAAGAGCGCGGCGCCGATCTGGTCGTCGAGCTGCGCGCGAATCTCCGGGTCGACATCGACCGCGGCGCGGACGTGCTCCTTGAGCGTCTTGAGCTTTTCGATTGCGGCGACCGCGTCGCGCGACATTGTGGCGCGGGCGTCGTTGATGGCCACGCTGACTTGCTTTTCGAGCAATTCGGCGCGGACGCGGCGCATGCGCGATTCGTCGGCCAGAGCATCGCCATCGTTGCGGCCCGCCGGCGCGGCCGCCCGCGGACGCACGAGTTTCAGATCGTCGCCAGGCGCCGCGGCCTGAGCCGGAGTGATCTCTTCAGTACGCAGCTTGTTGACCGCGCCGCCGAGCGCGTCGGCATCGGCGTTCTGCGGCGCTAGCTCGCGCGAGCGTTGGGCCAACCGCTCGGCCTGGTCGAGATTTCCGGTGGCCAGCGCCTGACGGCCAAGGCGCGTCAGATCGTCGGCGGCCAGATCGACCAGACGGTGCAACTCGTTAAGGCCCGCCAGCCCTAGCGTCGGCAGCGTGGCCCCTTGGTCGGACTTGGCCATGTCGACGACGCGCGCCAAAAAGGCGTTGTCGTTCGTAGGCTCGACCGGTTCGACGTGCCAAGCTAGCTCGATCGGTTTGCCAGCGGCTTCGGCTGCCACCTTGATCTCCACCGGCTCGCTGATTCGCCCTTGCCCGACAAGGATCGTCTCGCGATCGGCCCGCAATGGCGGCAACGGTTGCGTGACGACGTTGCCGAGTGCAGCCGGCAAGGCGACATCCGTGGGCCAAATGACAGGCGTGCGCGCGGCCCGCGCCAGCGCGGTCGCGGCTGTCGCCGGCGTGACGCTGGTGCCATCGATGGTGAGCATACCACCCGTTTGATTAGCCAACGCCGCCAGCAGATGCGTATCAAGCTGCGGGCCGATGGCGAAGCTGGTGACGCTCACGCGGCGCTTGGCAAGCGCGGCGGTGAGGTCGGCGAATTCTTGTCCTTCGAGCACATGCGCGGAGCTGACGCCATCGCCGATGTAGATCGCCGCGCGCGGCGCGTTATCGTCCCCCGCGCTAAAATCAGCGGCTAATTGGCCGAGCACAACCGCCATGTCGGTCGTGCCCAACGGCTCGCGCTGATCGAGCTGCGCAAGCGCGGCGTCGATCGCTTTACTGCGTGGGGCAACGAAGCCCTTAGTGAGCGGAACCGATTTGAGATCGACCGCCGTCAATAGCACGCGGTCGTCGGGCGAAAGCTGTGCCAACAACTGCTTGAGTGTTTCGATCGAGCGATCACGGTACTCACCCATCTGACTGGCCGAAGTATCGACGAGCACGGCCAGATGCAATCCGCCGGGTGCGGCTGGTACGGCGCGCGGCGCCAAGGCCAGCGCGTAGCAGGCGTCCCCTTCGGCTGGTTGATAAGCCAGCAGTCGGGCGGCTTCGGCTCCTGATGACGCGACGCGCGACGTGCTCGCGGCTGGTTCTGCGCCCGTGACGAGCGTTCCCACAACCAGGATCGCTGCAAGCGCACCGAGTGTACGACGAGGGGTGAGCGACATGGCACTGTGCTCCGGTTTAGAAGCATCCGCCTGACGAGGGGCCGTGTTCCGGACCGGCCGCCCGGTCGCAGGCGCGATCTCCGCGCGGAAATCTCCTTGCGGATGCTCTTAGTCTATTCAGCGGACGGACTTTGTGCCAAATGAAATTTGGCTGGAAAGGGGGCCAGCGGGCGAAACCGACGTTAACGGGGAGCCGCCCGGGCGGGCTCGCCGCCGGATTTCCCGAGCCGACAGGGCAGAACCACTCCTGCCGGCGTTCCACGTCCAGTGCGACCCTCAGGGCTTGTCGGCAGCGGCGACCGAGGCCGATATGGCGACGACGCAAACGACTCGCAGTCTAGAGGCCCAGGTACGCCCCATATTCGGGTTGTTCCGGCGATGCGGCGCGGCTGGCGGCGGGCTCGTCGGCGCCGCGTGCCGGCGGCGACGGCAGCATGGCCGACCTGAGCTCGCCGACAGCAGCCGAATGGTCCGTCGTTCCCCCATTGGGCTCGATCGGCTGGCGGCTGGCGCCACTGGCGAGCGAATCAAGCGACGCGGCGAGTGCTCGCAGGCATTCGGCACATTGCGTGGCCAGAACGATCGCGTTGTGCTCCAGTGCCTTCGCGCGCTCGAGGGCTTGCAGATTAATGGCGACGTCACGTTCGGTGCTATCCGCGATCGAATTGGGGCACGGCCAATTGGCGGCGTTGGCCGGGGCGCCGTACGTCGTCGTGGCGTCACCCGACGGCAGTTGCCTGAAGTAGAGTTGAAAATCGGGACGAGGCTCAGCGGTCGTGGGCGAAACCCACGGCAACGACCCCAAGGGCCAGCGGCGACGGCTGACTTCCCACGCGCGAGTGCTTTCGGCGCGCCAATCGAGCATCGTCGACCACCGTGAGGGCGCGAGCTTGCGCAGGTAAACGAACCGATTTGGGCCGGCGACAACCGTTTCGAACAGCGCCGATTCGCCGACCTGTGACGGAAAGTCCCGCTCGTCAGCCGCTTGCGCCGCGGCATCGTCCACGCCCCAAAGGTTGGCGGCGGATTCAATCACCCCTGAGAGCACGGCATGTGAATCGAGTTGATTGCCAGGATACGTGGTGACCGATTCCTCGGGCAGCAGACTGGCCATCAAGAACTCGGCAATCCCCAAGTAGGCGTCGGGAGCTTGCGACCAAGCGGCGGAAGGTCCGGCGAAACCGCAATCGTCGCCGGCCCTTGAAACTGAAACCGACTCATTGGGCGCGACGCTGTTCCGATCTTCGCTTAGCCTGGCATTGAGCTCGAGCCCGGGGTCGATGTCGCGACGTCCGCGGAGATCAGCCAACAGGCCGGCCAGGTCGCCAACCAGCGGAGCCGTCGACGATTGCTCGGCGTAGTCGGACGCGCACTGCTCGTCATCGGCGGCGACTTTGGCCTGTCGGCTGGCTAGATGATCGTGCGTCCCGGCCGCGCCCCACCACTCGAGCGTGGAGCGCGGGGCGAGCCCCAATTCGGCGGCGATGACCGGGTCGCACGACCGCGGTCCCCAGCTATAGCGTGCCGCCGCGGCCGGACAGATCATCTGCACATCGCTGGCCACGAGTCTGGCTCCGTCGACGTTGGCCGACTCGGCATGCATCCCCGCCGCTGCCATCGCCGCCTGATCGATCACCGCGGTTTCGCAGGCAGTTTGGGCGGCATCACGCGGTGCGCCGTAAATGAAGGCGGGCGAGAGGCTCTCGAAGAACAGGTCGCCCGCCGGCACAAACAACACAGGCGGCGCCACCGGCCCGGCGACCGCGCGAGGCGTCGTGTCATCACCATTTCGGTCCGCCGCCAGAGCCGCCGCTGGCCCCTCGTGTGGGCACAACCAGGCTTCCAAATTCACGCTGACCCTCGAAGCGGGGTGCGGCGCGCCGGCCGCTGCCCAGGTTGGCTCACCGCCGATGATCCAGCGCGCCAACTGCAGCACATACTCGAGCTCGAAGCCGCAAGTGAAGCCACCCGACTCCGCGTCGCTAATTGGCGCCTTGTCGTGCCCCGTGGCGCCGCCCAGCGGCAGATCTACTTCCTGGGTGACTGCCCGATCGTGCGGAGCGATGGGACGCCACGGCGTAACGGCGTTGGCCCGGGCCGTGTGCTCGACGGAGCGGCGCGGGCACGAAGAGTCTCCGAACCAACGGAAGGACTCGGTACAAACCCGATCGTCGGCGAAATCGGCCGGACAGAGTCGATCGGCCAGCGTGATGGGCAAATCGGCGGCAACGCCCTGCCCGCCGATCGGCCAGCGGTCTACCGTTGCCAGCGCCGCCAGGATACCCAGCACTAGCGACAGCGCAAGCCGCGAGCGTTTCATCCCGAAGTCTCCATTCCCAGGAAAACGCGAGCGCCCCGCAACAGGGCGTCAGTCAGATTGTGCGCCGCCGAGAATCGCTCCGTCGAGCAGGCGCTTGATTGGTAAACATATCGGAGCGGGCAAGCTGGGGTCATTAGCCAATAGAATCGCACTGCGTTTACCCGGTTGAGTTTACGGCACGCGCGCGATGCGTTTACGGCAGTTATCGCGAGCGTGCAGGGAGTGACGGTCGTGTCGCGCGCCGGCGCGTATTCCCTTGCTGAGGTGCCCAATGTCTGGCGGGGTTTCTAGCCGTCAGCGCGCCGCTTGGCTTCGCGGTGCGGCGTGGTTTATCATCGTCGCCACGTTCTCGGTACGTCATCGCACGAAGCGCAAGCCGACGTGCTCGATCGACCGCGACCTCGATTGCCTCATGCTCTTCGACGCCGAGCCAAGCTTGATGGATCTGAAGCCCACACCGCACGAGCAACGATTCCGCGATGAGTTGCGACGCTGGCTGGCAACCAACTTGCCGCCGCGCTTCTCCGGTTCGACGCGCGAGGCCGAAGCCGAGGGGGCCTACACCGACTACTTGCTCGTCTGGCAGCGGCGGCTATTCGATGGCGGCTGGGCCGGTATCGCCTGGCCTAAGGAGTATGGCGGTCGCGGCGCTTCGTTCATGGAGCAGGCGATCTTCCAAGAAGAGCTCGCCGCCGCCGATGCCCCAGAGATTCTGGGCGTCATTGGCATCTCGCTTGTCGGGCCGACGATCATCGCCGCCGGCACCGAGCGGCAAAAGAGCCGCTACCTGGCCAAGATGCTCTCGGGCGAGGAGATCTGGTGCCAGGGTTTCTCAGAGCCGAATGCCGGCAGCGACCTGGCCTCGCTGGGCACGCGCGCCGTTCGTGACGGCGACCATTTTGTCGTCAACGGGCAGAAAATCTGGACCAGCTTCGCGCATTTGGCGCACCGCTGTCTGCTGCTCACTCGCACCGAGTCGGCTGCTCCCAAGCACAAAGGGATCACATGTCTGCTGGTCGACATGCACTCGCCAGGGATCGAAGTGCGGCCGCTGCGGATGATGTCGGGCGATAGCGCCTTTAACGAAGTGTTTTTCACTGACGTACGCGTGTCGGTCGACGAGGTGCTCGGCGAAATCAACGGGGGCTGGCCGGTCGCCATCACGGCGCTGGCCAATGAGCGCGCGAACCTGGGGGCCGGCGTGTACGCGATGTTCAAGCGCAGCCTCGACGCCCTGATCGCCCACGCCAAGTCGCCCCGCGCGGGCCGGCCGCCGGCCGCCAGCGATCCGCTCGTTCGGCAGAAGCTCGCGCAACTTTACCTCGAACTGGAGATCTTCCGCCTGAACACGAACCGCGCGCTGACCAAGCTGATGAAGACCGGCATGCCCGGGCCTGAAGGCTCGATCCAGAAACTGTTTTGGAGCGAGTACAACCAGCGGCTCACCCAGGCGGCCATGGAAATCCTCGGTCCGCTGGCGCAGCTCGACGAATTTGACGGCGGACGCTGGGCCTATCACTATCTTCGCTCGCGCGGGAACACGATCGAGGCGGGGACCAGCGAGGTCCAACGCAACATCATTGCCCAGCGCGTGCTGGGCTTGCCGCGAAGCTATTGACCCCCGAGGCGGGCCGCGAGACGTCAAAGGCATTTAGCCACCGAGAGCCAAACGAAGACTTTTAGCCACAGAGGGCACCGAGGTCACAGAGAGAAGAAGGTGGACAATCTGTTGATGTTGTAGGTGGCGCGATGCGGCTGGATTCAGGGAAAACTGACTTTGTATTTTCTCCGTGTCCTCCGTGGCAAAAAACGAAACTCGGTGGCAAGCGCTGAGGCTCCACGCTGATGGAATTTGACCTCTCCGACACGCAGCGGATGATGCAACAGGCGGCGCGCACGTTCCTGGCGGGCGAATGCCCGACCGCGCGCGTGCGCCGGCTCATGGCGAGTGACAACGCCTTTGACGCCGAGCTCTGGAGCGCCATGGCCCAGCAAGGCTGGCTCGGCATTCTCGTCGACGAAACGCACGGCGGCCTCGGGCTGGGGCTGGTCGAGCTGGTCGCGGTTGCCGAGGAGATGGGGCGCGCCTGTTTGCCTGGGTCGTTTCTGGCGACAACGTGGGCCGCCGCGACCCTGCGATCAATCGCACCGACACCCAAGGTTTCCAGCATTCTTGCCCGGATTGCGCCGGGCGAAATGCGCGCGACAGTCGCGCTGCTCGAGGAATCGCTCAACTGGAGCGGCGAATCGGCTGCCCTCCCGGCGACGCGGAGTTTGGGAGATGTCCGCCTCAACGGCCGCAAGCTGCTGGTGCTCGATGCCGAAGTCGCCGAATTGATTCTGGTGCCCGCCCTGCTCGAAGGGGAGCTGGCGCTCGTCGCTGTGGAAGGTCGCCCAAAGGGACTTTCGATTCGCGCCACGCCTGGCATCGACGCCACGCGCAAGCTTTACGAGCTCGCTTTCGATGACGTGACGCTGAGCACTGACTTGCTATTGGCCACTGGAGCAGCCGCCGAGCTGGCCATTCGCCGCGGCATCGACGCGGCCACGGTTGCCGTGTGCGCCGAGCTGGTCGGCGGCATGCAATGGACGCTCGAGACCGCGACCGCGTACGTGCAAACGCGCGAGCAGTTCGGCCGCGCGATCGGCTCGTTTCAAGCGGTGCAGCATCAACTGGCCGACGTGCTCCTATGGCTCGAGAGCAGTCGCTCAGCGGCCTATTATGCCGCGTGGGCCTTGAACGAAAACGACCCTGGCGCCGCGGCCGCGATCTCCAGCGCCAAGGCTTACGTCTCCGACGCGGCGCGCGAAGTCGGCAATCGTGGCGTGCAGGTGCACGGCGGCATTGGCTTCACCTGGGAGCACGATCTGCAGCTTTATTACAAGCGCGCGAAGGCCGACGAGATCCTCTGCGGCGACGCGACGTTTCATCGCGCGCGGCTGGCGGAGCTCGTCATCGATGTCGCCTGACGAGCCGGCGAATGGCGCCGTTCCTGTGCAGACGCGCTCACTGATCGACGCGCACGTACAGCCCCCAGTTGTTCTTGGCCAGCAGACTCAAGAACTGGTCGAATGGGCCTCCCGGCGGGCCAACCCCCACGCCAATCGTGTAGAGCGATAATCGTCGGCCGCGATTCAGCTCTGCCACGCGCGCCAAGATGTCGGCCGGCTTCGAGTCGTTCGGCATGCCGTCGGTCAGCAGATAGAGCGCCTCGACATCGAACACGAACGCCGCCGTGAGCGCCCCCAGCGTGCTGGTACCGCCGCGGGCGGGCTGAATCGTGACGAAACGCGCGGCCGCCTCTTTCGTCGCCGCATTGGCTTCAACTAATTGCTGCTGCCAAACCGCCAGCACGCTGTTAAACACCACCACGCTGAAACTCGTCTCCGGCGGTAGACCATTGATAGTTTGCACCAGCTCGCGCTTGGCCGCTTCGAGACGCGCTCCTTCCATGCTGCCCGAGGTGTCGAGCACGAACAACACGCGGTGCGCGGAAATGGTCAGCCCATAGTAGGTCGATGCTTGCTGCCCAGCCGCGGCGGCGCCGCGCGGCGTGCGCGCGAAGTTCTCGGGGAACTTGTACGACTTCTCGTTCGCGGACCACCAGGCTTGCCAGGCCTTAGCGTCTGCTCCCAGCTTTTGGCCGGTGGCATCGGCTAGGTATTGCGCCAAATCGGCGGCGTTCTCTCCCTGTTCCAGTTGCAGCAGTTCAATAGCGGCGGCGACTCCTTCGGGGCACTTGAAGTTCACGACGGCCTGCGAGATTGCGCGGCGAATGCCAAATTCGCGCTGGTACGCCTTGAGCTTCGTGAGCTTCAAGAGCCGCGCGACATCATCCGGCTGCCCGCCGGCGCCGAGCGAATCGGCCAACTCCATGATCGGCAGCGAGCCGCCGCCAGCGTTGGCCGCGGCATCGAGCCGATCGAGCGTTTTCTTCTCGATGTCCGGATGACTTGACGAAAGTGCGACCTTCAAAAGCAGTGGCGTGACGTCGACCGCCGCGTTGCGTCGCGCGCCTTTCTGCAATGTCGCCAGCAGCAGCTTGCCGACGTCTTCGTCGTCTTTGTAGCTCAACAGCGTGTGGTAAGCGGCCTCTTGCACTTCGGAGCTTTGCCGCTGCCCGAGCACGGCTAGCACCAACTTGGCGGCTTCGACCGTCGGATATCTCTCCAACTCCGCGAGCGCTTCCAGCCGCGAGGCGTCGTCGCGCTTGCGCAACTTGGTTTGCAGCGCGGTTTTGACCGACTTGAACGCTGCCTTGGCCTCGTCATCTCCACGAGCCGGAAGAACGCTCGCGGGCAGGAGCAAACTCGCTCCAACCAGCGCGGCCAATAATCGAAGAGCAGTCATGTGGCCCTCGACTCATCAAGACGTGGGCGGAGTGCGGAAGCCGGACACGTGCGAATATAAGGCGCCAGGACACCTGGGAACACTTTTTTCGTTTCTACCGGCGCTCGCAACACTGGCGGCCTAGCGTTGGCCGGCCACGGCGACCACTGCTCGCCGCCCGCCGGAAAATTCCGTATCCTGACTACCAAGGCGAAGACCTGCCGGCAGTTTCATGTCGTCGCTAATCAGGAACCATGCTCATGTGGCGAACTATTGGGCTTTGCGCCGCCTCGGTGCTGGGTGGGGCCATACTTGCGATCGTACTGACGCAGGGACCGCCGCGGTCGTCGCTCTTTGCGCAACAGACAAAGCAGCGCCCTCCGTCTGCCGGGGCGCCCGGTGCCGCTCGTCCACCGCGAACCCAGGCCGGCCGCGGCCTCGCCGGTCAGGGGGGCGACGACGTGCTCAACGAGCTGACGCCCGAGGAGCGCGTCAGCGTGAACGTCTACGAAACGGTCAACACCAGCGTCGTGAACATCACCACCAAGGGCTCGGGGGCCGATGCCCTCTCGCTGTTGGATATGCCCGCCGAAGGAACCGGTTCCGGCAGCGTGCTCGATTCCAAGGGGCACATCCTCACGAACCATCACGTGATTGAAGACGCCAACGAAATCACCGTGACGCTCTTTAACGGCCAGACCTTCGACGCCAAGCTGATCGGCGAAGACGCCACCAACGACATCGCCGTGATCAAGATCGAAGCCCCGACCGACATGCTCTATCCGGTCTCGTTCGGCGATTCGACCAGGCTGCGCGTTGGGCAGCGTGTGTTCGCCATCGGCAATCCGTTCGGGCTCGACCGCACACTGACCACCGGCGTGGTCTCGAGCCTCGACCGCGTGTTGCCCAGCCGCAACAAGCGCACCGTCAAGTCGATCATTCAGATTGACGCGGCGATCAACCCTGGCAACTCCGGCGGGCCGCTCTTGGATAGCCACGCGCGCCTGATCGGCATGAACGTGGCGATCTACAGCCGCACGGGTCAAAGCGCCGGCATCGGCTTTGCGATCCCCGTGGCGACAATTTCGCGGATCGTGCCGCAGTTAATCAGCGCCGGGCGGATCGTGCGACCCGAGACGGGGATCATCGCAGTTTCGCAATCGGAGATCGGGCTGCGCGTGGCCCAGATTGCTCCGGGAGGCCCTGCCGAGAAGGCGGGCTTGCGCGGGCCGACCGTCACTCGCAAGCGGCGCGGCCCAATCCTTTACGAGGCGATCGACCGCTCGACGGCCGATATCATCGTGGCGGTCGATGGCGACCCGACGCTCACGGTCGACGAATTTCTCTCGGCGATCGAAGCGAAACGCCCTGGCGACGAGGTGACGCTCACCGTGATCCGCCAAGGCAAGGAAGCGCATCTGGCGCTGCGTCTGGCCGAGGCCGAGAAAGAGCGATAGCAGCGGTGGAGAGAAACTCTCCTCTCGCTGAAAAACTTGCTGAACCATGTTGAATCTGCCTGCGTATAGGTTGGTCGCCACGCAGATTTGGCACCCAGTGCCGGCGCGATGCATCTTGTTGCGCGGCTGGGTCTTGGGATTCAATTAAAAAGTGGTTCGGCCGCTCCTTGACGCCAATCGGGCGGCCGATATACTACCGAATCCCGCCTAAAAGTCGGGGCCCATCCGCCGGCCGAAGCGGCGTGTCGCATGGCGACGCAACGCGTTGGTGGCAGGTGGTTTAGATCGCTCTTTGACAATTTGGTAGTTGCCCCAAGAAATCAGCACAAGCCTTGTGCAAGCGGGGTCGGCACTGGCCGGTTGGCACTGGCTCTTCGGAGCGAGGGCACAACCTGCTGGGTCGTACTCCGGCATACTTGAATATCAAACTGCTTGATTGGCTAACCAACGGGGGCGGTCGCGAGTGGCACAAGCTTCGGCTCGGGTCGCAAGTGGCAGCTTCCCGCTAAACAAAAACCAATTGAAGGGTTTGATCCTGGCTCAGAATGAACGTTGGCGGCGTGGATTAGGCATGCAAGTCGAGCGCGAAACCCCGCAAGGGGTGGAAAGCGGCGAAAGGGACAGTAACACGTGGATTATCTACCCCTCGGTCTGGGATAGCTGCGGGAAACTGCAGGTAATACCAGATGATGTCTTCGGACCAAAGGTGTGATTCCGCCGAGGGATGAGTCCGCGTCCTATTAGCTAGTTGGTAGGGTAACGGCCTACCAAGGCCATGATGGGTAGCGGGTGTGAGAGCATGACCCGCGTCACTGGGACTGAGATACTGCCCAGACACCTACGGGTGGCTGCAGTCGAGGATCTTCGGCAATGGGCGCAAGCCTGACCGAGCGACGCCGCGTGTGGGATGAAGGCTTTCGGGTTGTAAACCACTGTCGGAGGGGATGAAATGCCCTGGGGTTCTCCCCAGGGTTTGACATAGCCTCAAAGGAAGTACGGGCTAAGTTCGTGCCAGCAGCCGCGGTAAGACGAACCGTACGAACGTTATTCGGAATCACTGGGCTTAAAGGGTGCGTAGGCGGCGCGGAAAGTTGGGTGTGAAAGCCCTCGGCTCAACCGAGGAATTGCGCCCAAAACTACCGTGCTTGAGTGAGATAGAGGTGAGCGGAACTTAGGGTGGAGCGGTGAAATGCGTTGATATCCTAAGGAACACCGGTGGCGAAAGCGGCTCACTGGATCTTTTCTGACGCTGAGGCACGAAAGCTAGGGGAGCAAACGGGATTAGATACCCCGGTAGTCCTAGCTGTAAACGATGAGCACTGGGTTGGAGGGTCCTCCATAGCCTTCCAGCCGTAGCGAAAGTGTTAAGTGCTCCGCCTGGGGAGTATGGTCGCAAGGCTGAAACTCAAAGGAATTGACGGGGGCTCACACAAGCGGTGGAGGATGTGGCTTAATTCGAGGCTACGCGAAGAACCTTATCCTGGTCTTGACATGTACGGATTAACCCTACGAAAGTAGGGCCACGCCCTTCGGGGTGGAACGTGCACAGGTGCTGCATGGCTGTCGTCAGCTCGTGTCGTGAGATGTCGGGTTAAGTCCCTTAACGAGCGAAACC
>JAIESQ010000010.1 GCA_019745975.1 Pirellulales bacterium | reverse complement strand
GGGTCTCTGGGCGTGAAAATCCCCCCGGCCAATCATGACCCACCATGCCTCACGCGCAAAGTGCAGGATGCACCCCGCCGCTGCTGTCTTGTCCGAAGCACCTCGATTTGATACCGTCCGCCGCCGATGTCCGCCGATCCGCACCGGTCGCACGAACTGCTAGCTCGCGGGATTCCGCGCGCCGTGGTGGGTTGTTGGATTGGGTTGCTCGTGCTAGCCGCCGGGTGTCAGTTGACGGGCCGCGATGGCACCGTCTCGCGCAACGTCATGAAGTCGCGCGAGCTATCGCAAGTGGGCATCAGCGCGCTGGATCGCGGCGATACTCCGGAGGCCGAGCGGCTGTTGGCCGAGGCGGTCGACACGTGCGGCAGCGATCCCGAGGCGCGCCGCTACTATGCCGAGGCGCTTTGGCAGCGCGGCGCCCGCGATGCCGCGCTTGAACAGCTCGGCACCGCGGTGCGGCTATCGACGGACGATGCCCCGCTGTTCGTTCGCCTGGCCGAAATGCAACTCGAACTCGGCAGGCTAGAACCAGCACGCGAAAACGCCGACCGCGCCGTCGATCTCGATCCGCATTCGACGAGTGCCTGGGCGGTTCGCGCCCATATCAAGGAGCAGATGGGTCAGCCCCGCGATGCGCTCTCGGATTATTATCGCGCACTGGCTTACGAGCCGAACCAGACCGACACCTTGCTGCGCGTGGCCGAGTTGCATCGTCGCCTGAACGAGCCGCAGCGGGCGCTGGCCACCTTACAATCGCTGCGCGAGCTTTATCCACCGGGCGAAGAGCCACCGCGGGTGATGCTGCTCATGGGTCTGGCGGCCGGCGCGCTGGGTCGCTTCGATGAAGCGGTCCGTGACTTCGAGATTGCACGCCAGCGCGGCGATACCAGCCCCGACACGCTCTATCTGCTGGCCGATGCGCAACTCCGCGCAGGCCATCCCTCGCAAGCCCAACAATTACTCGACAGCCTTGGCACGGTCGCGCCGCAACACGCCGGTTACGTGCGATTGGCCAACGAGCTGCGGCTCGGGCGCAGCCAACCTGCGGCGAATCTCGCTCGATAGTCGAGCGTCTCACGCACAAATCGGCGGGCGCTCGCGCCACCAGGGCCAGGCCTCCTCGTACGCCGATGCCAGGCGCAGCACTGATGCTTCGTCAAACCGCCGACCAACAATCTGCAACCCGACGGGCAAACCGTTGGCGGCCAGTCCCGCCGGTAAGCTCGCGGCCGGCTGGCCAGTCATATTCCACGGCACGCAGAAGCACAGCCACGATAGCGCTCGGCGCGGCTGCCCGGCGATTTCGCGCGGGCCGAGCGACCCGTTTTCCGGCGCGGTAATCGGTGCGGTCGGCGTGAGCAGCGCGTCGTATTGTTCCCACACGGGCGCCAGCCGCTCGACGAAATCATCGGCCGCCCACTGAGCCTGCACCAGGTGCTGGTAGGTGAGCTGATCGGCGTGTTCCAGCAGTTTACGATGGCCGGGATAGATGACACGCTCCCACTCGGCACGGCGCTCGCCCACGGCGGTCGCTGCCTCGCAAAGCACAATCTGTTGTTGAGCGCGAGTAAGCTCGGGCAGATCGAGCTCGAGCTCGTCGACGCGGCAGCCGAGTTCCTCGAAGCGCAGCGCCGTCGTGCGACAAATCTCCAGCACTTCGGGCTCAACTGGCAAGTGCCCCAAGTGCGGGCACCAGGCGAGGCGCAAGCCTGTCGCGTCTCCCATGCAAGCGTCGACAAATCGTGACTCAGGCCGCGGAAGCGAACGGCGATCGCGATCGTCGGGGTCGGACAAGACGTCGAGCGCCAGCGCCGTGTCGCGGACGGTGCGCGACAGCACACCCTGGTGCGCCAGGCTCTCCCAGCCGCGCGGAAACGCCACATGCGGCACGCGTCCGAATTGCGGCTTGAGGCCAAACACGCCGGTGAAGGCCGCGGGAATTCGGATCGAGCCGCCGCCGTCGCCCGCCGTGGCCAGCGGCCCAAAACCACAGGCAACCGCCACGGCGGCTCCGCCGCTTGAGCCACCCGAATTGTGGGCCAGGTTCCACGGGTTGCAAGTTGGGCCAAAGATCACGTTGTCGGCCAGCGGGATTAGGCCGAATTCCGAGGTATTCGTCTTGGCAAACAGAATCGCGCCGGCACGCCGCACCCGCTCGACAATCGGCTGCTCCCAGGTCGGGACGAAATGTTCGTAAAGCCGCGAGCCCAGCGTCGTGCGCACGCCGGCCATCAAGTGCAAGTCTTTGACGGCGATTGGCACGCCAGCCAGCGGCCCGACTTCTTCACCGCGCGACAGGGCCGTCTCGATTCGCCGCGCCTGCGCGCGGGCTTCGTCGTCGGCACGCGTGACGATCGCGCCCAGCGCGGGGTTGAGGCGATCGACTTGCGCGAGGACCGCTTCGAGCACTTCGCTGGGCGAAACCTGCCCTTTGCGCACCAGGCGCGCCAGGTCGATGGCCGATTGCCAGCAAAGGTCAGCGGACAAGTAGTGGCTCCTCTACTGCGAGTGATGGTCACCTTCTGCGGGAGCTTCAGCATGCTTCCATTCGGCGATCTTTCCGGCGAGAAACGCGGAAAACTCTCCCCGTTCGATCGCCTGCCGTGCGCCCTGCATCAGTCGCTGGTAGTACGTCAAATTGTGGATCGAAACCAGAATCGGGCCAAGCATCTCGCCGGCCATGAACAGGTGCCGCAGGTAGCCGCGGCTGTGCTGGCAGGCTAAGCACGGGCAACCGGGCTGAAGCGGCGCCGGATCGCGCTCGTTCCGGGCGTTGCGCAGGCGCAGTGTCCCCTCGTCGGTGAACGCCAACGCATTGCGGCCGTTGCGTGTCGGCATCACGCAGTCGAACAAGTCAACTCCCCGCGCGATCGACTCGAGCAGATCCTGTGGGCGGCCCACCCCCATCAGGTAGCGCGGCCGGTCGGCGGGGAGCACCGGAGTGGTGACTTCGAGCATGCGGCACATTTCTGCGTGCGATTCGCCAACGCTCAGTCCACCGATCGCGTAGCCCGGGAAACCGAGCGCTAGAAGCTGCTCAGCGCAGCGCACGCGCAGATCGGCTTCGAGCCCTCCTTGCACGATCCCGAATAGCGCCTGATCGCCGCGCCGCGCGGCAGCCCGCGAGCGCTCGGCCCAGCGCACCGTGCGGTCGCAGGCGTCGGCGATCGCGGCGCGCTCGGCCGGCAACCCCAACACATGGTCGAGCACCATTGCCACGTCGCTACCCAGCAACTCTTGAACCTCGATCGCGCGCTCGGGTGACAATTCCACGAGACGACCGTCGATATGCGAGCGGAAGACCACTCCCGACTCGGTGACTCGTGTCATTTGCGCGAGGCTATAAAGTTGAAATCCGCCGCTGTCCGTCAGGATCGGGCCATTCCAGCCCATGAAGCGGTGCAAGCCCCCCAATTCGGCGACGACATCGGCGCCGGGCCGCAGCATCAAGTGGTAAGTGTTGCCCAAAATCATCTGGCTGCCGGTGGCACGTAGTTGATCGACGGTCAGCCCTTTGACCGTCCCTTGCGTGCCGACTGGCATAAAGCCCGGCGTATCAACGTCGCCATGTGGCGTGCGAAATTGCCCACGCCGAGCGGAGGTTGGGCCGTCGGTCGCCAACAACGAAAACGAGAAACGCGGATGCGGCACGATCGACTGTGTGGGGCCGGGCGTCGGTTGGGGTGCGGTTGTTTACCTGGTGGAGTATCTTGGTGCCAACGGCTGCTCTACGCTAGTGGGCCAGTCAAAGCGATGTTGTAGCAAGGTTGGGGGTCGACATGCAGATCGTACGCCACGCTAGTAGTCGTCGTTGTGGTTTGAGCGCCCCTGGCTTACGTTTGGCGGCACAGTGGATACTGATCCTCATACCAGTTTTGTGCTGTCGAGCGACGGGACCAATTGCCGCGCAAGAGAACGCGGCGCCAACTCAATCGCAGTCCGCGGTTAGCGACGACGCGTTCATCGATCTCTCGCTTCTCGTCGCGCCAACGTATCCGACCGGTTGGCCAGCGCCGACCTTCCCGCCGTTTCACCTGCAGCACGATGCCCGGATTGGAGCCCTGAGCCCCTATAACCGCGATACCTTGGCGATCGACGAAAACACGGGCACGCAGTTCGATGCGCCGGCGCATTCGGTACCGCCTCCCGATAGCAAATATCCCGACGCCGGGTCGGCTGGCCTGGTGACTGGCGATCGGGTGCCAGCCTGGCAGTTGATCGGCGAAGCCTGCGTTGTCGACTGCACCGACCTTTGCGATGCCGGCGCGCCGGGGCGCAGCGCCCTGGTTACGCGCCAGCGGATCGAACAATGGGAGAAGGAGCACCGCGCCCTCTCGACGGGCGACGCGGTGTTGTTTCGTAGCGACTACAGCGACAAGTACTATCGCCCCATGCCCAAGGGTGTGCGATTTGTGGCGGCGCCGGTCGACGAGCGTGCGCCGGCCTGGCCTGATCCCGACCCAGGTTGCGTGGCGTATCTCGCCGGCCGTCGCGTCATGACCCTGGCGACCGACAGCCCCAGCATGGGCCCACTCCCCAAGGAGATCGCCGCCGAGACTCATCTCGTGGGCTTGCGGCAAGGGATGTGCTGGGTCGAAAGCGGCACGAACTTCGGCAAACTGCCGGCCATGGGTGCCTGCTTTTGTCTGTTACCCATTAGGCACGTCGGCGGGGCCGGAGCCGAGACACGCGCCTTGGCGATCACCGATCCAGCTTTGGCGCGCCGCCTTATCGCCGGGGCGCGCAATCGCCAGGTTGCCGATCTATCGGTCACGCTTGACGAAGACTTGCCCTGCACTTGGACTGGCGCCGCGGCCGGGCAGCATCGCCCACCGTATCTACGCAAAGTGCTGATCTCGTGGGAACAATCAAAAGGCAAGTCGTTCGCGCAGACCCACTATCTCGACAGCCAGTGTGGCACGCACCTGGTGCCTGGCTCGTTCGCCCTGCCGACGCAAGGTTTCGACCGCGCCAGCTACTCGCCCGAGGTGCAAGGCTGGCTGCGGGACTATGAGAGCCGCTTCGGCGCTTGCGGCGCGAGCGACCAGACAACCGAACGAGTACCGCTCGGACAAACCTGCGGCGAGGCCCGCGTCATCGACGTGCGTGCGCGACGCGGAACAGCCGCTAGCACGCGGCCTTCCTCGCCGGTGATTCGCGTCGAGGATATCGAGGCGTTCGAGCGCGCGCGCGGCGCGCTGCGCGCCGGCGACGTCGTCCTCTTTTCATGCGGTTGGACGGACGAGTACTACAAGCCGCTGCCGGCCGGAGACGACTGTCTCGCCGCGCCGCTTAGCGGTCGGCGCGAAGGCTGGCCGGCGCTGGGCGCCGAAGCAGTCGTCTACCTGGCCAAGAAGGGAATTCGCTGCGTCGGCACCGATTGCCCGTCGCTGGGGGGCGTCGATCCGCGTGAGGCCCTAATGACCTACTGGGCGCTCGGGTCGCGCGGCATGGTCGCCGTTGAGTTCCTCACCAATCTGGCTGAGATCGCGGGCCGGCCGGCGTATTTCCTCTTCGCTGCCACCAAGATCGAGGGTTGCCACGGTGGCCCGGGGCGGGCGATCGCCGTCTATTGAAATCCTCGGCCGCCAGGCAGCAGTCGCCGCAATCAGTCGAGCACGTAAGGGCTATCGGGCACTTCTTCGTAGCGGATTTCATCCACTGGTTCTTTCTTTCCGCGACCCGCGAACAACCGGTTGGGGACGTTAAACACCCAGCCTGGTCGGTCGGCGACGTTCTTGTACGCGTGCACCACCCCCGGCGGAATGATCACCGACTGCAAGTTCCCCTCGCCCACCAGCGAGACGTGCTTATGAAGGTACGTGGGCGAGTCTTTCCGCGCGTCCCACAGGTAGAGCTTGAACGTTCCGGGGCCGACGAAGGCGAACAAGTCCGATTGATCGTGATGAAAGTGGGGACCCCGCGCCACGCCCGGCTGGGTCTCGCTCACGTAGGACATCACCGGGTGGTTGGCTTCGGGGAGCTCGTCTTCGCGGTACAACTCGACCAGCCAGCCGCGATGATCCGAGAAGCGCTTGAGCGGTTTGAAGACAACCCCTTCGATCTCTCCGTCGCGAAACATGCAGTCGGTACTCCTTAGTCGGCTCCGGTGATCGGCCTGCCGGCGGATTATACCGGCCCGCTTGCGGTTCTCCTGCGGTTTCCGCCGATTTTCTGGCGGATTCGTGACGGTCTCGTAGAATGAAACACGGCCCCCGGCCGGAGCTGCCTGCCGGCGCTCGTCGCTTGACGCTGACCGGCGCGAAATCGCGAGGTCCTCGCATGACCGACTCGCGGACGACCATGCATTCCAACGCGTCCCGGTTTTTTCCTGCCGCGCATTCCGCCGGCCGTGACGGCCTCATCGCGGTCGGTGGCAGTCTTACGCCCGACTGGTTGTTGGACGCCTATCGCCACGGCATCTTCCCTTGGCCGATGAGCGGTATTCTCGCCTGGTGGTCCCCCGATCCGCGCGCCGTGATCGAGTTCGAAAACCTGCACGTCAGCCGGCGGCTGCAACGCACGCTGACTGCGAACCACTTTCGCGTCACTTGCGATCACGATTTTTCGGGCGTGATCAATGGCTGCGCCACCGCCCAGGATCGCGCTCATGGCACCTGGCTGACAACCGACTTGCGCGAGGCCTACATCCGGCTGCACCGGTTGGGGCATGCCCACAGTGTTGAAGTCTGGCAGGAGACGCAGCTCGTCGGCGGGACGTACGGCGTGGCGGTCGGCGGCATGTTCGCGGCCGAGTCGATGTTCTACAAAGTGAGCGATGCCTCGAAGGTAGCGCTCGTGCGCCTGGTCCGGCATCTCGAAGCGCGCGGCTACGAGTTGCTCGACATCCAACAACTCACGCGGCACACGGCGCGGTTCGGTGCCACGGAAATCCCCCGTCGGCAGTATCTCAGCCGCCTGCGTCATGCCCTAACGGCCGACGTGACCTTCGGACGCACGCTCGAGGGGATGTGATCGCTCTGTGAGATGCGATCGCCGATAAGCAAGTGTTCAGCCCGCGAAACGCGACACCGCCAGCGTCACGTTCTGGCCGCCAAAGCCAAAGCTGTTCGATAGCGCGTGATCGCACCGCGCCTGCCGAGCCTGATTGGGAATGTAATCCAGATCGCACTCGGGATCGGGATTCTCATAGTTGATCGTGGGAGGTAGCACGTTGTCGCGAATCGCCAGCAGGCAGAGGATCAACTCCGTCGCGCCGGCTGCCGCGATCAGATGCCCCATCATGCTCTTGGTGCTGGAAATCGGCGCATGCGGGGCTTTGTCTCCCAACACGCGCTTGATCGCCAGCGTCTCGACTTTGTCGTTGACCGCCGTGCTGGTGCCGTGGGCGTTGATGTAGTGGACATCGTCGGAATTGAGTCCTGCTTCGGCCAGGCACAACTCCAGGCACTTCGCGGCACCGCGTCCTTCGGGGTGCGTATCGGTAATGCGGTAGGCATCAGCCGTCGACCCATAGCCCGACAGCTCGCCGTAAATCTTCGCGCCCCGTTTCTTGGCGTGCTCGAGCTCTTCGAGAATCACCATGCCGGCCCCTTCGCCAAGCACGAAGCCGTCGCGGCAGCGGTCGAACGGGCGCGAAGCCTTGGTCGGCTCGTCGTTGTTGGTGCTCAGCGCGCCGAGCAAGTTGAAGCCGGTGACGCCGAACGGGTGGATCATGCTGTGGCAGCCGCCGGAAAGCATTGCGTCGACGTCGCCGCGGCGGATCATTTCGGTCGCCTCGCCGATCGCCTGGCTGCTAGCCGCGCAGGCCGTGAGACAATTGGCATTCGGCCCCTCGGCTCCGAACAACGCCGCCAGATGGCTGGCCGGCATGTTCGGCTCCTGCTCCATTTCGATCAGCGGATGCAGCACCTCGAGGCCAATCTGCGTGAAGCGCGCAGTGTCGAGCTGCGGGCCAGCCAAAGCGCCCACCATCATCTGCCCGAAGGTGACGAAATCTTGTTGCCCCTCGCCGCTGCCGAGATAGACGCCGAACCGAGTGGGATCGAGCCGTGAGTCACCCAAGCCCGAGTCGGCGTAAGCCATCTTGGCGGCGCCCACGCCAAACCGTGTGTGCCGACCCTGGTACTTCCAGCGCTGGGGGTCTTCGCCCACCTGCGAAATATCCCAATCGCGAACCTCGGCCGAGATACGGGTAGGAAACTCCGATGCGTCGAAAAGCGTCGTGGGGCCGACGCCCGATTCGCCGGCCAGCACGCGCCGCCAGGTTTCGTCGACCGTGGCTCCCAAAGGCGTCACGCAACCAACACCGGTAATCACAACGCGACGGCGCATCGTGCGAGCTTCCTCGACGGCACGACCTGCCGCTCGACAACGGGTCGAACGTCGGCCTGGCTCGAAATAAGTAGTACTGACATTATCCCGGAAGTGTCGCGCTTTGGACAGGAGACATCAGAGTGGCTGTGTCCGTGACGAGCCGTCAGTCTGGATCAGCCACCGCCGGCGCCCTTGAACTGCGCTAATCCAGCCGGGGTGGTCGGCGCGCCAGGGTTGCCGCGGCCGACGTCGAAGACGCCTAACAGCTTCATTGTGAAGACGAAGTTCTTTGGCTCGAACAAGTTCTTCACACGGTCGTTGTCGTCGAGATGCGCGAACACGATTTCGGCTTCGGCCTGCAAGCGGTCGCCGATATGGCTCGTCGCATTGACGCGCGCCCCGTCGTCGTTGATCGCTTCGACCTCGGCGGTATAGATCAGCGTGTCTCCAGGCAGCGCCAACTCATGAAAGGTGACCTTGGGCACCTTGGCCAGGATCACCTTCTCTTCGAAGTTGCCATGCTCGCCGACGAGAATCCCGCCAGTCTGCGCCAGCCCCTCGAGAATCAACGAGTTGGGCATCACCGGATAGCCGAAGAAGTGATCGTGCAGGTGATCCTCGGCCAGCGTGACGTTCTTGATCGCTCGCGCGCGCCGGCCGCTTTCGAATTCGATGAAACGATCGATCCAGATCCAGCGCATCGGTCGGTTCCAGAGCGGCTACGCTTTGACGTTGACTTTGCTTTCGATGTACTTGGCCACCATGTCGACGGTGAACAAGTTGCCGAATTCGCGGGCGACCGGGTTCTTGGCGAATTCTTCGATATCGGCAAAAGGCATCCGCTTGCGCAGTTCGTCGACGCCGGCCTGCGTGAACTTGCCGTCCTTAACGTACTGCGGGTCGGTCATGATGCTTTCGGGGAACAGCTCGCCGCGCGGAATCTTGATGTCGAACGCCTTCTCGAGGCGGAACACGATGTCCAAAAAGTCGATCGACTCGGCTCCCAGGTCTCCGGTCAGCGTGGCTTCGGGCGTGACTTCGTCCTCGTCGACCCCCAGGGCCTCAACCAAGGCCGTGCGAATCTTCGTCAAAATCTCGTCGTGCGTCGGCATTCGTCGATCCTCCGGGAACTCTCTCCCCAGCCAAAAAAAAGTCCTAAGTTCCGATGTCGTTGGTACGCTTGGCGGTTCGGCAGGCTCTTAACGCCGCTTAGGCATCGCGGCGACTGCGACGAACGGGCGATCACGGCGCGACTTGCGGGATGCGGTTCAACTGAGCAAACAGTTCTCGCAAGCTTTGCACAATAACCGCGTCGTTGTCCGATTTGGCGGGATCGTGATCGGCCAGGTTGTAGCGCACCAGCGTCAGCCGGGCGGACACCGAAACCTGCCCGTCGATTTCCCCTTGAGCCTTGAGCCGGACTTCGCGATCGTCATGCCCGATCACTTCGGCTTTCACTGTGAGCGATTGACCCGGCTCAACAAAGTTCCCGTATTTGACGTTTCGAGCCTCGTGCAACACGACCATGCTGTGCCGAAAGTCCTCGCTCACCCGCACCAGCCAGGCTCCGGCCTGAGTCATGGCCTCAAGCATCAGCACGCCGGGCATGACAGGGAAACCGGGAAAGTGGTCGGCCAGGTATTCTTCAGCGAGCGTTAAGTTCTTGCGCGCGACTATCTTCTGCCAGGGCTCGCATTCCACGATCCGGTCGATCAAAGTAAACCGCATGCTTGGATCGCGCTCAAAGGGGCGCGAGCGGCCCAAAGTGTATGGCAGGAATTAGGTTCGCGAGTATAGCGTTCGGCTGCTATCCGAACAACTGCCAAAATGACAGTATCATCGTTCGCTGCCCGCCAGCTAATGTCCCCCGATTCGCCTGGGCCAGCGCCGTGACGGAAACGGTTGTCGACCATTCGCTTCAGTCACACGAAGCCCTCGAGGCGCGAGCCCTCGTATTGTTGTTCCACGCCTGGCGCCGCAGTTACAAGGCAACTTTGGCAGGCCAATCATGACGGCCCGCTCCCTAATGTATCTTCGCCACCCGTTGGCCGAAGTCGTTGGCGCAGTTGGACCATCGGACGGCAAACCCAGCGTTGCGGTCTGGGCACACAGTTTGCTTGCTGATTTGATGAGGACATGAAGGCGACGCGCCGCATCGAACAGGCGCGCCGCATCCACGTAGTAAATCCGACGGCACGTCGAGCTGCCATTCAACCGCTCGGTGGCCTTTAAACCAAGGGAGCAACGAACATGACCGGTCGAAGGTTCTCACATTCGCATCCGCTTGGACAACTGCGCACCGAGGTCGAGCGGCTGTTGGGCGATTTCTCGCGCCAGACCCCGTTGGCCAACTGGGTGCCGGGGGCACAGTATCCTGCCGTCAACATCTGGGAAAGCGATCACGACGTGTTCGTCGAGGCGGAAGTCCCGGGCGTCAAGGAAAGTGATCTCGAGATTCTCGTCGTCGGAGACGATCTGACGATCAAGGGCAAACGTGCCGACGCTCCCGACGATACGTCGTTCCATCGCCGCGAGCGCGGTGCAGGCGCGTTCTCGCGCGTGGTGCGGCTGCCGATCGAGGTCGATGCTGACAAGGTCGAGGCATCGCTCCGCGAAGGCGTGCTCGAAATCCGTCTGGCCAAGGCGGCCGCCGTTCGCCCGCGAAAGATCCAAGTCAAGGCCCATTAACAGTCGTTGCGCCGGTTGGGCGACTGGTCCGGCAACGACGAATTTAACACAAGAGGGGAACGCGGTCATGGCAACCGAAACGACTCATGAAACCAAACCCGGCGTCGAACCTGGCGCTGCCGAGCAAACCCGCAGCGGCAACTGGTATCGGCCCAATGTCGACATCATCGAAAAGCAAGACGAGCTGCTGATCTTGGCGGACATGCCTGGCCTGGGCGTCGACTTGATCGACATCCGCTTTGAAGACGGCACATTGACGATTCACGGTCGCGTGCCGCCCCGGCAGGCAGATGGCGTTCGCTATCTCGCCCGCGAATATGGCCTCGGCGACTTCTATCGCACGTTTCGCGTCAGCGAGGAGATCGATGCCAGTCGGATTTCAGCCGAGTATCGCCACGGCGTGCTAACACTGCACATGCCCAAGGCCGAGGCCGCAAAGCCCCGCACGATCACTGTCAAGGCAAGCTGAGCAGCCTCGCGGCGAATTACTGTCATGCGCCGCACCGGGGCCGCCTCGCGCGGCGATTCGATGCAGACTCAACGTGAAAGGGACCTCTCATGGCACTCATTCCCTGGCGAAACAAGAATCTCACGGAGCCCGAAGCCCAGGACACGCCGCTGGCCGATCTGCGCTATGAAATGAACCGCCTTTTCGACAATTTCTTGCGCGAACCCTTCGAATGGGCTGAACGCACCATCGGTTCGCTCGGACCCTGGCAGCCCGCAGTCGATCTCGTCGAAACCGACGAAGAGGTTGTTGTCCGCGCTGAAGTTCCCGGGCTTAAGCCCGACGACATTGATGTCACCATCACCGGCGACCAACTTGTTCTTTCCGGAGAAAAGAAGGAAACCGAACAGCGCTCGGTAAAGGGAGCGAGCTGGACCGAGAGCCGATCAGGAGCGTTTCGCCGCGCGATCCGCTTGCCGGTTGCCGTGCAGGCCGACAAGGTCGCCGCCACACACGAGCACGGCGTGCTGACGATCCGCTTGCCAAAGGTCCCCGGAGCGGTCCCCAAACGCATCCCGGTAAAAGTTGGGGCGAACTAGCCGTCCGATCGTGCGAGATTGCTCGTCGCGCGCTTGCCATTGAGTTGACACGCAAGAGTCTGGAGACCGTGCTGCAAGAAGAGGTGAAGGTGACCGAAAACCTCGCGCCTCAGGCTGTCACGGGGGGGTCCCGGAATAGGATTGCCCGGGAATTTGCGTCCTAACCGTCCTAAGCGGCCGTCAGAAGTAGCTAAGTCTTTTCTGGGTAACGAGTTATTTTAGGACGCAAAACTCAAAACCGTTGCGTCCTCGATCGTCCTAAGCGGGGTTTTGCGTCCTAGGGAGATCTTCACCGCCGAGCGGCGGAGTTCGCGATGGGCTGCTACGTGGCCAGCTTTGGCCCGGGGGACATGGATGACAAGCAGGAGGATCGGCGCGGAATGTTCAGCCGCAACAGCGCGACCAAGCTGCGCGACGTGCTCGACGGCACGGCCAACACCTTTCTCGTCGGTGAACGGATCAATGGCCCGTTCCGCGGCACCAACTCGCACGGCGTGCACGTGACGTACGAGACGACTTGGGCCGGAGCCGTGCGCGAGATCACCGAGCCCGACGACGATCACGGACACATGGTGATGTTCCAGACCGGGCACACGCCCAACTCGATGGAAAGCGACGATCGGGATGTGTCGGCACCCCACCCGCAAGGGGCGCACTTCTTGTACGCCGACGGCTCGGTGCACTTCATCGCCGAGACCATCGACTTTGCGCTGTATCAGGCGTTGTCAACCAAGGCGGGCCGCGAAGCGGTTGTCGGAACGGAGTAAGAAGCACCGCCGCCTGATGCAGGAACGCAGCACGATCAAAGACGCGCAACAAAAAACGCCCGGCGGTGAGTAGGCCTCTACCGTCGGGCGTTTGTGTATAAAAATCCGGCAACACCTACTCTCGCACTTTTGGTACTACCATCGGCTCTGAAAGCTTAACTACCGTGTTCGGGATGGAAACGGGTGTGACCTTTCAGATATGGTCACCGGAAAGGAGTTAGCGGCGCCGCGTGCGACGGCCGCCAACTCAAAAAACTTGTGGTCGTGGAAACGTGGATTCGGCATCCCTCGTCGGGCGACGCGAGTCGCGCGAGCGAAGAAGGCAACGGATCGAAGTCGCAATGCCTGGCCTTGCCGACCGCGGTGAGGCGGCCAGCGGGCCAGAGGATTCGATCAAAGTGGTCAAGCGTTCGTCCGTTAGTACCGGTTAGCTGAGTGCATTGCTGCACGTACACATCCGGCCTATCGACCTGGTCGTCTTCCAGGGGACTTTCGGACTATTGTCCTACGAAACCTGATCTTGGAGCGGGCTTCACGCTTATATGCTTTCAGCGTTTATCCGTTCCGTTCATAGCTATCCAGCCGTGCCGCTAGCGCGACAACTGGGACACCAGAGGAACGTCCTTCCCAATCCTCTCGTACTAAGGAAGATTCTCCGCAAGTTTCGTGCGCCCACAGCAGATAGGGACCGACCTGTCTCACGACGGTCTGAACCCAGCTCACGTACCACTTTCATTGGCGAACAGCCAAACCCTT
>JAIESQ010000197.1 GCA_019745975.1 Pirellulales bacterium | reverse complement strand
CCGTTGATGATGTCGTTCCCACGGCCGCCATAGATCACGTCGTCCCCTTCGGCGCCGTCGATCTGGTCGTTGCCGGCGCCGCCATAAATGATGTCGCTCCCTTCGCCGCCATCGATCACGTCGTCGCCGCAGGTGCCAGAAATGGTGCGGCCCACCGCGTTGGGATTGTGGGCCGACATGACCATCTGCCGCGCAGCCTGATCGGCGGCGTCTTGGGCGTGGAAGAAGTCGAGCGCTTCGATTCCCTTGTCGATCCACTCCTGGCCGATTCCGGCGGCCGTCAACTCCTGCAGCGCTTCGGCGGTGACCTGACCGGCGGCGATCAGGTCGAGCTCTTGTTGCGTGAGCGCGCCGCTGGCCAAGGCGGCCTCGATTTGTGGCCCCAGCGAAGTTTG
The DNA here is from genome assembly GCA_019745975.1 of Pirellulales bacterium. Classification (GTDB taxonomy): domain Bacteria; phylum Planctomycetota; class Planctomycetia; order Pirellulales; family JAEUIK01; genus JAIESQ01. Next base: position 12,209 of record JAIESQ010000197.1, on the reverse strand, counting down.
CGCGCGGAATTCAGCAATCGCCTCCGCGACGCTGGGAATCGTGATCGAGACGCCGTCGACGGCCAACTGGCCACTGGTGCCTGCCGCATCGACGAGCGGCGAGAGGAGCCCGCCGCGGATGGAAAGGCCGGTCACGTCGGCGGCGGCAATCGGGCCAATATCGAGGTCCGTGCCGTTGACTTTCACGAAGCCGCTTTCGACGTCGACGACGATCTCGTCGCGCCAGTCGCTGGCGACGGCCAGATGACCATCGACGAACGACGCGGTGACGGTCAACAGCGCGCGGTCTTCCAGCCGCTCGACTTGGGGCACCCTGTTGCGGCGCCAAAAAACCGGCCGACGATCTACGCGTGACGGAACGAGCCGGCGCAGCATGCGCCAGGCAAAAGAAAGTGGGCGCATCGGAGACGATTCTCAGAGTAATCGCTGCCAGCACCGTGCGCCCCACGGTAGTGGCCATCCCGGCAATGGAACTTCGTACCAGGATGACGAGCCCACTGCAAGAGAAATTGCGATGCGGCATCGCCCGCCTATTCAACAGGGCGAGCAGCCCCCACTAACAGGGCGACAACCCGCCGAAGCGGCGATCGCGCCCGGCGAAGTCGCGAATCGCGTCGTGCAGCGTGGCCTCGTCGAAGTCGGGCCAGCACTTCGGTGTCACCCAAATCTCGGCGTAGCTGATCTGCCACAAGAGATAGTTGCTGATTCGCATTTCGCCCGCCGTGCGAATCAACAGATCGGGGTCCGACATGCCAGCCGTATACAGCCGCGCTGCAAATTGCTCCTCGTCGACCTCCTCGAGACGCAGCACTCCCCGTTGCACATCGTGGGCGATCTCGCGCGCGGCATCGACGATCTCCGCCCGCGCCCCGTAGTTGACGGCCAGGCAGAGCCGCAGCCCGGTGTTGCCCTGCGTTAGCTCGGCCGTGCGGTCAACTTCTTCGAGCACGCTATCAGGAATTCCCTCGCGGCGGCCAATCAGCGACACGCGCACTTGCTCGCGCAAAAGCAACGCGCGCTCCTCGATCATGTACTGCTCGAGCAAGTGCATGAGAAAATCGAGCTCGCGCTGCGGGCGCTTCCAGTTCTCGCTCGACAGGCAGTAGAGCGTCAGTTGCCCGATTCCCAGGCGCGTACACTCCTCGGTCGCGCGGCGCACGCTCGCCACTCCGCGCCGGTGACCTTCGATGCGCGGCAGTCCGCGTTGCTGGGCCCAGCGGCCGTTGCCGTCCATGATCACGGCGATGTGTCGCGGACGCTTGTCGGGTGGAACGTCGGGCAGCAGTGTCGCAGGCTGGGCAGAGGCACCAGGCATCACACTTACCTCGAACCGGCGGCGAACATTGTTTGCTCGCGGTCAGGCCCCACGGAGACGATCTGCACGGGATGGCCGATGATGGCGCTAATGCGGTCGAGATAGCGGCGCGCGTTGGCCGGCAGGTCGTCGATGCGCCGCACGCTGGAGATTTCTTGCTGCCACCCGGGGAGCGATTCGTAAACGGGCTTCGCTCGGCGCAAATCGTCGACATGGCTGGGGAAATCGGTCACGCGCCGCCCATCGATCTCGTACGCCGTGCAGATCTTGACCTCGGACAACTGGCTGAGCACGTCGAGGAGCATGACGCATAGACTATCGACACCGCTCAAGCGCGCCGTGTAGCGCACCGCCACGGCGTCGAACCAACCGCAGCGCCGCGGCCGTTTGGTAACCGTGCCATACTCGTTACCACGGTCGCGGATGTGCTGGCCGATCTCGTTGCTCTGTTCGGTCGGGAACGGGCCGCCACCGACACGCGTGGAATAGGCTTTGATAACCCCAATTACCCGATTCAGGTAGCGCCCCGGCACGCCGGACCCCGAGCTGATGCCAGCGCCCGAGCTATTGCTGCTAGTGACATAAGGAAACGTTCCGTGGTCGACGTCGAGCAACGCTCCTTGCGCTCCCTCGAATAGCACGCGGCGCCCCGCTTCCAGCTCGTTGAGCAAGTAGCTGGTCGTATCGGCCACAAACGGACGCAATCGCTCCGCATAGCCCGCGTAGTCCGCGGCGATTCGCTGAATGTCGAGTGGTTGGAATTCGCCTTCGCTCGACAAGCTCGACAGGATCTTGTTCTTGGCCGTGGCAATTGCTTCCAATCGCCCGCGGAACTCCGGCCGGTAGAGGTCTCCCAAGCGAAACGCTTGGCTGCGGCCAACCTTGTCGCGGTAACACGGCCCGATGCCCCGCTGTGTCGTGCCGATCGCCTCGCCGTCAGCCGGCGTCTTGTCGAGGATGCGGTCCTCGGCGATGTGCCAGGGGAAAATGACGTGGGCCCGGTCGCTAATTAGCAGATGACCGCTGACTTCGACCCCGCGGGCTGCCAAGCCGTCGATTTCGGCCAGCAGCGTGGCTGGATTGATCACCACGCCGCCGGTGACGACGCATTTAACCTGTGGGCGGAGTATACCGCTGGGAATCAACGACAACTTATACGTCTGCCCGCCCGTGACCACGGTATGGCCGGCGTTCGAACCTCCTTGGTAGCGAACGACCAGGTCGTGCCCCTCGGTGAGGATATCGACGATCTTGCCCTTGGCTTCGTCGCCCCATTGGAGGCCAATGACGCAGGTACCGGGCACAGTCGATCTCGCCGAAGGAACTCCCGCGCGGGGAGCAAGGTCGCTCGCGCCAGCCGATCGATCACGGCATAGCAGCCAGGGCATGGCCGGCGCCAAACGAATCAATCTAAGTCGCCGCCAATCGCAACGTCAAGGGTCGCAGCGGGGTTAGCATCGCGCGGGCGTTCGAAGCGCTAGGCGTGCTACTCAACATTCGTTGGGCATTCACCGTGCGGTCGCCGGTCGGAGTTTGGAAGCTGCGCCTGCCGTTCGTCTGCGGATGGTCTAAAGAATGGTCACAGTTTCCGCGCGAAGAATATCCCTGCGTCGTTTCTCGTTGATTCCTGCCAGCCGTGGCGCTGAAAAAACGTCGCGGCTCGCTGGTTCCACGGCTTCGTGCTACAGCCAATTACCGAGTGCCCGGCTTGCCTGACCTCGTCTTCAAATGAGGCGAGAACCATGGCCGACGCGCCAGTGCCGCGGTATTCGCGCGCGGTCGCAATGCCCAATAGTCGAGCGGCTGGTTGCCCGACGGGATTCGCCGAACGTTTCGAGCCTCCGGCAGGCAACCGAAGCGCAGCCAACACTTGCGATCGTAGGTACTGGCGCACTTTAGCGCTCGTTGCCAAGCGCTCGATCGTAATGGGAACTAGTGCAGCGAGGTTTCGGCGGTAGAAGTTGCGAATGACGAGCTGGCGATCGGTCGTCCCGACGACAAACGAGACGAGACGATGCGTTTGCCGCCCGCGCGCGACGACACCGTAGCAACCCTGATCCAGGCAGAACCAGGGCAATCGCATCTTAATCGCCGGAGAATCCGCACAGAATGCGTTGCAAGAAGTCTTCGTTCCAGCCAGCTTGGAGCCGTTTGCCTCGGATACTTCCTTTTGAGGAAGTGTCGCGCTGCAAAACCATCAAGGCGAGCTTGCGAAAGATCGAGGCGATCTCCGGGCCGTTGCCGGTGCGAATCCGCGATTTGTCCTCTGCAAAAATTACATCCAGCGTCCAGTGCAAGCCGTTCTCGATGCCCCAATGGCCGCGAATATAGCGGGCCAGCCGCTTCACTTTGGGGGGCAGGCTGCTGAGGTAGAACGAGACTTGATCGCTCTCTTTGCCGTTGCGCACGCACTCGCGGTAGATCATGATCACGCTTTGCACCGCGAACCACTCGGGATGCTCGCGCAGCGCGGCGGGCGCGGGGGCCGCATAGCAAATTCGCGTTTCGTCGCGGCCCCGGTTGCGTTCGACCGTGCGATAGCAGCGCAGGCCGCGGGCCCGATAATCTCGCTCACCGTAGCCGATGAACAGTTCGTTGAGCAGGGCGAAGAGTTTGGGTTGGTTGTCTTTGACGGCCACCACGTAGTCGGCGCCCTTGGCGCGAATCGCCTTCAGCGTTTCCTTTTGGCAATGCATGGCATCCAGGGTCACGACGGCCCCGGTCAACTCCAAAAGCTCCAACAACTTGGGCACGGCGGTGATTTCGTTCGACTTGCCGTCGACGGCCACCTGCCCCAGCGACAACCGCAGCCCGCTGGCCCAGGCGCTCACGACATGCAACGCCGACTTGCCCGAGGCCGCGTCGAAAGCGCCCCGCAAGGTTTTGCCGTCAATCGCCACTCCCTGGTCCTTCAAGGAAAGATGCAACGAGCGCAGCCAGTTGTGCAGGCAAGTCAAGATCCTGCGTGTCGAGCCGCGCGAACACGCGGCCAAAGGTGTCGTGCGACGGAATGCCGTTGGCAAGCTTCAAGAACCGGCCGAACCAGTCCCGCTTGGCGTCGCCAAACTTTTCCACGTCGACCCAGCTATCCGCGCCACAGATTGCCGCGCACAAGGCAATCGCCACCATGTCGAGCAGCAGGTGTTGCTTGGTGCGCTCGACGCGCGGATCGGACAACTTTTCAAATCTGGAAAGAATTGCAACCACGCCTGGACGTGCCATCGGGCGAACCTCTGTGAAGCCGTGGAAATCGCGAGCGCTCTGACCGCTCGCTTGACTTCGGGAGGATCAAGGCAACACTTGGTCCAAATTAGATGCGATTGCCCTGCAGGCAGAACTCGCGGTAATAACGAGCGAGAACCGACGCACCCTCCATGCCCGCAGGGCTATCGCACAGCCCACTTTCACGCTACGCTGGTGCTGCTTTGAGAATGCAATTTCGCGCAAGCCGCAAGTTAATGTTTATGCGGGCGGACATGCTCTCGCTCATGCATCTCTTCAGCGCGCTGTGCATCGCTAGCAAAATCCGCTCCCATTCGCTGCTTCACTTTCGCGCGATATTTATAGAAGTCGGTGGAGTCGGGATCGAGGATGATCGCTTCGTTTAAGTCCTCCAACGCTCCAGCGTGATCTTTGAGATTCGACTTTATGCTACCTCGAAGGGCTAGGACATAGCCTTTTTGATCGCCGGCCCGGTCAAGCAATTCCGTTAACAAAACCATGACCTTATTATAGGCCGCTCTGTCGCCGGTGATCCGAGCGATGCTGATCGTTTCACGAGCCAAGTCCAACGCCACTCGTACATTCTCCCGATTGTGTCCTTGTTTGTATAAGTCGAATGCGCGCTTGTGATCCTTCAGAGCGCTTTGCCGACGCTTAACTTCGTCTTGAGGATCGAGGCGGCCGATGTGATTCAAAACTCGGTAAGTTATCATCCCTCGTTGCCAATATGATCGCCAATATTCCGGCGCCACGTCAATTGCTTCGGAAATTCGGTTGGAAGCATCCGTGAATCGGTCGCGATCGGATAGTTCCGCCGCTTCGGAATTCAGGCGGATCGCCCTGCGAACGCGCTCTGCCTGGGCATCGAATGCAGAGACATCATAGGCCCCCGCGCGCACCGGTTCGATTGGCCGACGGTCGAACCATTCGCTCAGGTTGGCGTTGTCCAGCAATTCCCACAGGGCGTCGATTCGGACACAATAGGCAAAATCCGTGATACTCCCATGCTCGCTTTCCTTGAAATGCAGATGATTTAGGATCATGACTACCTGCCCATTGCTGCGGAACACAGGCGACCCACTGAAACCCTTATAGGGTTGTACACTGAAATGCACCAAGCGCCGCAATTCAGGCGGCGCTTCGGGGTTGTGTCCAAAGCCGGTCAGCCTGCTGACGTGCCCCGGCATGAAGGTCGCCGAAGCAAAGACGCCTGTTTTTTGCCAGAGCCGCTGGTCGTGTTGATATCCGGGATAGCCCATCATGCCGCACGCGGATCCTTGAAGCTCATAGACATCCTGCGGCAAAGCCAACTCCACTTCAGAGGGCAACTCCGGTCCGACTGACTCCAGTTGCAACAGTGCCAGATCAGGGCAGTCGACAACGACCTCGCCGTCGTCGGGGTCTGCGGACACCACCTTCGTCAAGCCATCGTCCAATAATCGTACGACATGCGGATGGTACCATTTGCGATCCACTTTATAGACGCTGCGGGTCTCGTTCAGTACGCCAACTTTGGCAATGTCGGCCACATGCGCGTTAGTCGCCAAGAGCCGATGTTTACGGGAAATTACAAACGCCGTGCCGGACCCTTTTTCCGGATCGCCGACCAAAAACATCGCGCTCTGGTAGCGTTTCGCTATGTCGGCGAGGCTATCGCTGCCGTCGGAGCGCGATTCAGTACTACGCGGCTCATCGTTCACGGGGGTTGAATCGACTTTCGATGATCCGACATTCTCGTTCTCAGGAGGCGCCGGCATCGGGACATCAGAGAGAAACCGGACCAGACTATTTTTCACGACGCGACCGGTTTTGCGCTCTAAATCGACCAGGACCAACTCGCCTCGCAGCTCTTTGACTTTTCCAGTCGCCAAAATGGCCACGCCGTTCTTATCGGGCAACTCGACGTAGACTTCCGCTTTGTCTCCAACAGCGGGTCGCTCCTGCGTGGAAACGCTGACAGTAGCGGTATTGCCGCTCACCTCTCGGACTTGGCCCTGGCCCTTGATCGCATCCGCTTCAATCTCGCCTGGCAACAACATCAAAACCATGGCGACCGTTAAGCAGCACATCGGATCCCCCTCGGTATGCGAAAAACCTTTTGCCAGAACAGCAGGCTCACAAGCCGCGAAAGCAATCGGCAACGATTCACCACGTGCGGGGCGCATGATACTGCGTCGGTTTGCGTGAGTCAAAAATTTCGCGCCGCTGCCGGATGAGAAGCGGGGTGAGGTGGACCCTCCATGCCCGTAAGCAAATACTCCGGAAAACACTCGATGTGCAGGCGGACCACTTCGGGAATGTCGGAGAGGCGCAGTTGCGAGATGTCCAGCGATTCGCCGGGCAGGCACGACGACTCAATCGGTTCACGGCTGGAGGACTTCACATCAAGATGCGATGCGGCCTTGAATCTGTCGCCGAGCAATGCGAACGCCCCTTCTGCCTGAGTTCTCTGAAGACTAGCCTGCCGAACAATTGGATGCCACAGCGCGACTCTGGGATGCGGCTGCTGGGAAGGGCCCGCGTTATGCCGGCGCCGACGGATCATGCGAGGTCTGCAACAAGCGCACCGCGGCGAACTGCGAAGTCCACCCAGAAAAAACCCGCGAAGAGTGGGGTGGTTCGCGTGGGTAGGTTGCTACGCGTCGTGCAAACTACCCGGCTAGGATTCGAACCTAGAATGAGGGAGCCAAAATCCCTAGTGTTACCGTTACACTACCGGGTAAGCGGCGCGCCGAACTCGCCGGCGGCCGTGTTGTTTTTGTAACCGCCGGGGCCGAAAGTGGCAATCGCTCCGCGGCGCACGGAGGCCTGCGTGCAGGTCACCACACCCCCGGCCGCCCCTAGGCTCACGCCCGTACGAGTCGGCATTTCGGCTGTTCACCGCTCAGGCAGGTTGCTTGGGGAACAGATCTGCAACCCGGCAGGAGAAGCCGGGGAGCAACTCCGGCGCGGTCAGATCGTCTCGATCGGAATAGATCGTGACGGTCCTGTTCGTGCCATAGGCAGAAACAGTTCGCGTGCGTGGGTTGACTATCCAAACCAGCTCTGAACCGGCAGACAGATACTCTTGCACCTTCGCGTCGACTTCCGAGTAACGATCCTCAGGTGAAATGATTTCGATCGCCAAGTCCGGCGCGCCCGGAAAGTACTTCTGAATGATGCCGGTCTGGACGAGTCGATTGGCGCGGACGAAAGCAATGTCTGGCGCCCGTACCGTGTCAGGATTTCGACTGAGAACGAACCCGGTCTCGGTAGAGAACGCTGTGCCCAGATCGCGATCCATTAGATATCGGGTCAAGTAGCTCCATAGTTTCGCTGCGACCCAGCCATGTTCGAGCCCCGCCGGCGACATCACTTGAAGTGCCCCCAATACGAGTTCGTAGCGCTGACCGTCTTCGGGCATCCCCCAGAGCTCGTCGGCAGTGATTCGATTCGACGTTGTGGCCATAGCAGTCAGAACCTCGACCCAGCGACGGTTTGACAGAAAATCACATGCCCTCTTCTAGCAGCTATAACTTGTGGGCAGCGATCGATTCTCCTCCACGTAGATCTCCAGAACCGCAGCCAGCGCATCCTGCACGTTTTCATAGGCCTCGTCGAGCGAGTCTCCCTCGGAAACGAGTTCCGGCAAGATGGGAGAAGTTACGGTAAAACCGCCTTCGGGCTGTGGACTAAAAACCAAGGGAACTCGATACAGCATGGTCTTAACTCAACTTTCCAAAACGCCGCCCACCTCGGGCACCTCTTCCCCGTGCTCCAGGCGATCGGCCAACTCGCGCAGCGAGAGTGCCTGAACACGCTCGATGGCATCCTTGCGAGTCGTTCCGTACGCAAGAACGCCCGGCAATTCAAGCACTTCGGCCAGCCAGCGTCCGTCCTCTTCGTGTTCGACCTCAACGCGCGACATGGCACAAACTCCTGAGCACCGTGCTAACCGGCCTGGTGACTCGCGATCAACTGACGGATGACAGGTAGCAATTCCTCCGGCACCACGACAACCGCTTGACCTACGGCATCACGAGCCGCGGCTTCATCTTCCGCGACCTGTTCTTCGTCGGAGAGTCCTTCATAGTACGTCGCAACACGTTTTGCGCGGTCTGCATTCCATCCCTTTGGAAAACGTTCATCGGTCATTTCGATCGTCTCCTTCGTCGTCGCCGAAATGCGTGCAAAGGTTTTCCTTGCAACTCGAACGCAGTGATCACGAATACGCTATCCGTATCGGGCTCAGGAACGTAAATGACACGGATGAAACGCCCGGATGTTGTTTGCCCCAACGCCTGCCGCGCTCCGTCCCGGGCAGCCAAATCCTCACCCGGGTGGCGTAACACCCAATCGACCTCGTGCTCGCTTACCCCGTGCGACTCGATGTGTGGGCGTCCCGTGTCAGAATCCAGGTAGTAACGAATGTCCATCCTGCTGCGCGGGAACTCCCTCGCTCGCCAATTCGCATCATTGAATCCATTGTAGCCGCCAACGCGCGCCCGGACACATCGGCCACTTCGTAACGGCGCCCGTAAAGTGTCAAATGCCGATAAACCAGCCGCATTGCGGAGCCTCAGGTGGTGTCCTGCGGTTGCAAGGTCGGTTTGACAAGCTTCGTCGCCTATTCCCCGCCCAATCGGTTCGCCACTGCGAACGCCAACTGCTCCAACTCGATCGCCAGATCGACACCCACCCGGCGAACGTGATCAGGAAGTGAAAGCGTCACCGGCGCGAAATTCAGAATGCCTTCGATGCCGTGCGCGACCAAGAGATCGGCCGCTTGCTGCGCGGCGGCCGCTGGCACCGCGATCACGCCCAAGCGCAAGCGATGCGCGCGCGCCAGCTCGCCCAAGCGATCGACGTGATAGACCTCGACGCCCTCGATCCGGCTACCGATCTTGGCCGCATCGGTGTCGAACGCTGCCACGACGCGAAAGCCACGCTCGGAGAATCCCTTATATCCCAACAGCGCGCGGCCAAGGTTGCCGACGCCGACGATCGCCACGGTCCACGTCTGGTCAGTTCCCAAGATGCGACGAATCGCGGCGACCAGCTCGTCGCAGCGGTAGCCGATACCGGGATGGCCGAAGTGCCCGAAGTAGGCCAGGTCCTTGCGCACTTGGGCGTCGGTAAACCCCAGCACGCTTCCCAAGCGATTCGAGCTGGTGGTTTGCTCCCCGCTGCGCAGCAGATGCTCGAGCTCGCGCAAATACAAGCTGAGCCGATTGACGACCGCCTTGGGCACGCCCGACTCGCGTCCGCCGCTCGACGGCTTCTCCTTCGCTTCGTCCATAGGGGGATCGTGACGGGCCGCGACGCCGCGCGCGGGGCGCGACACGCTTGAAATCCTCAGTGATATAGGGTGAGCCTGCGTGGTGGGATTGCTTGTCGGGTGGCGACCTGGCGCAGCCAACGAGCGACCGAGGCCAGGGGGCGGGTTTGCAGGCCGTCGGTTCGCCGGCTCCAAACGATACGGCACATCGCGCGGGGCCACAAGTAGCGTGTGCGCGGTGCTGGGCGGTTTGGGCTCAGTTTGACGGCGCCACCGTTACAGCCGGTCGCGGCCGTCAAAAGCAGTGCGCAGCGCACCATTGGCAACATTGTAACCCCCGCCGTGCGTGGCATTTCGCGCACGATCGCTGCCGGTGCTAGAACGCGAAGAGCGGCCGCACGCGAACTACTTTGTGATAGCTGCGCAGATCAAGCAGCCGGCCCAGCTTGTCGATAGTCCATGAAGGCGGACGAGAGGATGAAGCTGTCGCGCGGCCTTTGACATTCGGGCTAGCGCGAGGGCTCTTTCCGTTCGGATCGATGGTCAGCGAGTTGACCGTCGACCGCGCTCCGCCATGCCAAGGGAGCTTCCCCCCCTTGGAACCAGGCCTTACCGACTTGCGATGACTCTGGAGGAGGCGAGAACAATGAAGAAAGTGTTGGGTGTACCGATCATCGCTGTGCTGCTGGCAGCGATCTCGGTCAACCCGGCCAGCGCCGGATATCTTGGCGCCTGCCGGTACAAGTGTTGCGCCAGCCAAGCGTGCTGTTGCTACACCGTGATGAAAACCTGTAAGCAGGTGGTGTACGAGAAACAGCAGTGCACCTGCTACAAGACGGTCCGCGAGATCGTTTGCGAAGCCAAGACGATCAATTGCGTGAAGTACGAGCGCGAGACGGCGTACCGCGATTGCGTCTACACGGTCTGCAAACCGGTCTACGAGACCAAGACCCGCGAGATCTGCTACACGGTCTGCAAGCCGGTCTACGAGACCAAGACCAAGGAGATCTGCTACACAGTGTGCAAGCCGGTCTGGGAAACCAAGACCAAGGACATCTGCTACACCGTGTGCAAGCCGGTCTACGAGACCAAGACCAAGGAGATCTGCTACACGGTGTGCAAGCCGGTCTGGGAAACCAAGACCAAGGACATCTGCTACACCGTGTGCAAGCCGGTCTACGAAACGAAGACCCGCAACATCTGCTACACCGTGTGCAAGCCGGTCTGGGAAACCAAGACCCGCGAGATCTGCTACACCGTGTGCAAGCCGGTCTACGAAACGAAGACCCGCGAGATCTGCTACACCGTGTGCAAGCCGGTCTGGGAAACCAAGACCCGCGAGATTTGCTACACGGTCTGCAAGCCGGTCTACGAGACCAAGACCAAGGAGATCTGCTACACGGTCTGCAAGCCGGTCTACGAGACCCGCGAGCGGGTGTGCCACTACACGGTGTGCAAGCCCGTTTACGAGACGAAGACCCGCGAGATTTGCTACACGGTCTGCAAGCCAGTGTGGGAAACGAAGACCCGCGAGATTTGCTACACGGTCTGCAAGCCGGTCTACGAGACGAAGACCAAGGAAATCTGCTACACGGTTTGCAAGCCGGTCTATGAGACGAAGACCAAGGAAATCTGCTACACGGTCTGCAAGCCGGTCTATGAGACCCGCGAGCGGGTGTGCCACTACACGGTGTGCAAGCCCGTTTACGAGACGAAGACCCGCGAGATTTGCTATACGGTCTGCAAGCCAGTGTGGGAAACGAAGACCCGCGAGTGCTGCTACACGGTTTGCAAGCCGGTTTACGAAACGAAGACGAAGGAAATTTGCTACACGGTCTGCAAGCCGGTGCACGAGACTCGCGTCCGCGAGTGCTGCTACACGGTCTGCAAGCCCGTTCACTATACGAAGACGATCAACGTCTGCTGCGGCGAGTGGCAGACGCAGGTCACGGAGATTCCCGGCAAGGTGGTCTGCAAGTGCATCCAGGAGCCTGGCTGCTGGACGTGGGATCCCTGCTGCTGCAAGTGCGTGTATCACCCCGGCTGCTGCAAGAAGGTTCAAGTGCAGTGCCCGCCGGTGAAGTGCTGCAAGAAGGTCTGGGTCCCCCGCACCGAAACGCGTGAGATCCAGTGCTGCAAGTACGTCCGCGAGACGCACGTGAAGAAGGTTCCGTACACCGTCTGCAAGATGGTGCCCGAACAGCGCGTGAAGACTTGCAACTACACCGTCTGCCACCTCGTCAAGGAAAACCGCGTGAAGACCTGCACGTACAAGGTCTGCCACATGGTTGCCGAGAAGCGGGTGAAGACTTGCAACTACACCGTTTGCCACATCGAGAAGGAATGCCGCGAGAAGCGCATCCCCTACACGGTGTGCAAGATGGTGCCCGAGCAGCGCGTCAAGACCTGCACCTA
>JAIESQ010000159.1 GCA_019745975.1 Pirellulales bacterium | reverse complement strand
GAAAAATCATCCAACTGACCGAAAGCCTCTTAGCTCTGGCTGCTTGATACAGCAACGGTTCTCAGAAAGTGCAGTTGAAGTCTGGCAGCGCAATTACCCGGAGCACTGGCAGCCCTGGCTCCGCGGGCTCTACATCGCGCTGACCAGCCTGGCTGCACTGGCATTGCTCGCCAGTCTATTCTTCGACCAGCGTTGTCGCCGCTGGGCGCAGCAATCGCCTCCCGCCTCAACTGTCGCCGCATAAACGTCCTGCCGATCGGCGGCACGTCGCGTGAATCGCTGCGTGCCGCGCAAACTCGCATTGCCCCCTGCCGCCACCGGCCGATAATTCTCTAGCAGGCGGTTCGGGTTCCCGCACCCGATCCGTGCAACGTGCGTAAGGAGAATCGACAGTGTATCGCGGCATTGGCTCCTACCATTGGTCTCGACGCAGGGTCCGGTAGTTAGTTGGTGGAGGTCGGCGGTGCGACAGGGTGATTTTGGAAAGGGTGTGACTCGGCCGCAGATTTAGCCGCGCAGCGGCGACGGCGCTTAGCCGTGGGCGCCAGCCCACGGAAGCCTGGCAATAAACCACAAAGCCGCGCAGCGGCGACGTCGAGCTGAAGATCGCTATGGATAAGCGCCCACACAGGAGGGCTTATGTCGCCGCTGCGCGGCTTAGTTTCGTTTGACGTCGAGTGTCCGTGGGTTTCACCCACGGCTAAGCGCCGCGGCCGCTGCGCGGCCAATGACATCCGACGACTAACATCAGCCCAAACAATGGGGCCGCCAGTTCCTAGCTAGCAAAGATGGGTCGAGACCACTGGCGAAGCCTGGCACCCGAAGAAGAAGCTTGAATTGAAACCAAGCGCGGCCGCAGCATCCACCGGCCGCACGGAGATATCCACTCATGGCTTCCGAACTCGAAGCAATCGATCCCGCCAGCCAGGCGATCGTCTCCGACGAACCGGTGCTGTCCGGCGTGTCGATCGCCGATTACTTGATTCGCCGGCTGCAAGACTACGGAATCGGCCACGTGTTCGGCATCCCCGGCGATTACGTGCTGGCCTTCTACGCGCAGTTGTGCAAAAGCCCGATCCAGGTCGTTGGCTGCACGCGCGAGGACAACGCCGGCTTCGCGGCCGACGCGTACGCCCGCGTGCATGGCATGGGGGCCGCCTGTGTGACCTACTGCGTCGGCGGGCTGAGCCTGGCCAATTCGATTGCCGGCGCGTATGCCGAAAAATCGCCCGTGGTGGTCATCACCGGTTCGCCCGGTATGCGCGAGCGCGTCAACAATCCACTGTTGCACCATCGCGTGCGCGATTTCCGCACGCAGCTCGAGGTGTTCGAAAAGCTCTGCGTGGCGGCCACCGAGTTGAGCGACCCGCTGATCGCCTTCCGCGAGATCGATCGCGTGCTAGCGGCGGTCGCCCGCTACAAGCGGCCCGGCTACATCGAGATTCCGCGCGACATGGTCAAGGTCGTGCCCGACGTCCCGTATCGCTACGCCTTTCCGCCTTTGGCGAGCAATGCCGAGGCCTTGGCCGAAGCGGCCGACGAAGCCGCCGATTGGATTTCGCGGGCCCGCAAGCCGGTGATCATCGCCGGCGTCGAGATCCACCGCTTCAACTTGCAAGACCGCTTGCTGGCGTTCGCCGAGCAGGCCAACCTGCCGATCACCGCCACGCTGTTGGGCAAAAGCGTGATCCGCGAGACCCACCCGCTGTATGTCGGTTTGTACGAAGGGGCGATGAGTCGCGACGAGGTGACCAATTTCGTCGAAGAGAGCGACTGTGTGATCCTGCTTGGCGAGTTCATGACCGACATCAACATGGGGATCTACACGGCCAATCTCGACCCCACGCGCTGCATTCTGGCTAACAGCGAAACGCTGCAAATCCGCCATCACCATTTTCACGACGTGCTGTTGGGCGACTTCATTCGCGAGGTAACAGCGCGGCGACCGACGCCATCGCGCCGTCCGCTGCCGTCGCGCAACTTCACCAACGGCCAGAAATTCGTCGCCAAAGCCGGCGAACCGCTCACGATCGCCCGGCTCTTCGCCCGACTGAACGAATCGCTCGACGATAACACGGTGGTGATCGCCGATGTGGGGGACGCACTCTTCGGCGCCAGCGACCTGGTGATCCGCCAGAAGACGGAGTTCATCAGCCCGGCTTATTACACGTCGATGGGCTTCGCGGCGCCAGCCACGTTGGGGGCCAGCTTCGCCCGCCCCGGCGTGCGCGTGGTCACCGTCATCGGCGACGGCGCGTTCCAGATGACCGGCATGGAGCTTTCGACGGTGATTCGCCACGGCTACGATCCGATTGTCATTGTGCTTGACAACAAGGGCTACGGCACCGAGCGCTTCCTGCACCCCGGTCCGTTCAACGACATCCATCCCTGGAACTACCACAAGCTGCCCGAGCTCTTAGGCGGGGGCGTGGGCCACGAGGTGAGCACCGAGGACGAATTCGACCGCGCGCTCACCAAGGCTTACAGCACGCGCGGGCAGTTGCAACTGATCCAGTGCCACATCGGGCTGGAGGATCGCAGCAAAGCGCTCGACCGGCTGGCCGACAATCTCGGCAAGCGGGTGTGAGCGGGAGCGTTTATGGGGTGTGCCACTGCTTGGAAGTCGGCCGGTGTCGCGTTGAGTTTCCTCAGGCACGATCTGCCGACGAACAAGCAGTGCCATCCCGCGCAAGAGGGTCAGCACTGCTTGCCGGTGCATGATCGAAGTCGCCTTTTGCCTGATCGGCCGGCAAGCAGTGGCACACGACTGGCGCTGGGGACCTACCCCAAGCACTCGCCAGCGCATTCTAGTCTAGTACCGAGTCACCCAGCGCAACTGCCAGATGCCGACCGCGCCGAAGACCACATTGCCCAACCAGACCGAGTACGGCGGCAGCGTGCCGTTCTTCGCGCCGTCGACTCCCACGGCCAAGAGCGGATAGTAGACCACCAGGATCGGCAGGAAGCAGAGAAAGAAGCTGGTCAAAAAATCGGCGTTGCGGCGGCGAATCGTGATCGGCGCCCCCACCAGCACAAAGCACAAACAGCTAAAGCCGTTCGCCCAGCGCCGATACGGTTCCAAGCGCAGCCGGGCGATATATCCTCGCACATCCTTCAAGGTCTGATTGTTCCCTTGCCAGGTGGCCGAACCGAGTTGGCTGAAATCGCCCGCCATCAAATCGACACCCGCGTCGAGCGCCAACTGCTGCTCAAGATCGGCTTGCACGGCGACCTGCTCGCGGATCGTCTTGGGAATCGAGCGGAGCGGCATGTACGCCGGAAGCACGCTCGCCTTGCCGCTGCGACTGGCGTCTTCCAGCGGAATCTCTAGCTCGAAGGTGCCGGGGTCGGTGAGCGTCGCCTTCCCGCCCGAGTGCACGGTGAAGTTGTGGCACGCCACGGTCAAAAGTTTCTTGCCGGCGTCGCTGCGCATTTCGGCCCACTCGGCCATCACGGTTACCGCGGGGCGGTTGCCCGCCGCCTGAAACGACAGCGTGGGCCGGAGCAACCGCCGGCCTTCGACGCGCTTGACGTTAATCGACAAGTTCGAGGTGCTGTAAGTGCGCTGCGTCCGCAGCATGCCGTAGATAATCTCTTCGGCCGCCTCGAGCGCGGTGCGGCGGATGCCCTCGCGCCCCCAGGAGACGGCCACGTCGTTAAACCACACGGTCGCCAGGCTGAGCACGGTCGCCAGCGCGTAAACCGGCATCAGCACCGCCAACGGACTGACGCCGGCCGACTTGAGCGCCACGATCTCGTTCGACGAGCTCATCCGACCATAAACGCTCGACGTCGTGAACAGGATCGTCGCCGGCAACGAAAACCGCAGCGCGTCGGGCAGGATGAACGGCAACATCCGCACGACTTGCGCGGGCCCCAGCCCCTGGCGGTGGGCTTCTTGCACCACGCCAATCACGATCATCATCATCGTCAGGCCGGTGGCCGTGGCGATGAAGGTTTTTAACAGCTCGAACAGTACGTATCGCGAAACGATGCGCATGGCGGGGCGTAGTCTCCCCGCGATCGGCGGCGCGGGTCAAGGGCAGAGTCTATCCGGGAACCCATCGCGGCGGCGACCGTGGGGATTTCGGCCGCTCGGCAAGGAGCGACGACGAGGTGTATCAGTGGATCGATCCAGTGAGTCGGAGCGACGCAGCCGGCGACCGAAAGCCCCCGGTCCCGGTCCCGCAGGGTTTGGCCAGACAACGGGCCGTCTGCGGCGTCATCACTCCGCGTTGTTTATCAAAACTGTGGATTTCTCTCCAATACGCTTCGTCGTTCTTCCTGGCATCCGACCCGTTGTCGGCCAAACGCCGCTCGCGAGTGGTTTCCGGATAGACTCTCGGTGCTGGCAGCAAGGGTCGGGGACCCATCCAGCAGCGCATCCAGCCCGGCAATTCGCCAGCGTCGGCCAAGTACCGATGGCGATCTGCGCAAGCACCCGCGGAAGTCAATGGGGATCGCGGTACCACCCGACGCTGTCGCTTTACAGCCTTGGCTCGGCTTCGGATACTTACACCTCCCTTGCAAGCAAGACGGACTCACGGAGCGAGGTTGCATGGCACGGCTGTCGGTGAACGAAGTCACCACGTATCGCTGGTCGTTCGAAGAAGATGTCGCCCACTACGCGCGGGCGGGTATTGCCGCGATGGGGGTGTGGCGGCAGAAGATCTCCGACTTTGGCGACGAGCGAGGCGTCGAGCTGCTGGCCGACAGCGGCTTGCGCGTCTCGAACTTGCTGTGGGCTGGGGGCTTCACCGGCAGCGACGGTCGCACGTTTCGGGACAGCGTCGACGATGCCCTGGAAGCCGTCGAGCTGGCCAGCGCTCTGGGGACCGATTGCCTGGTGGTCTACACCGGCCCACGCTCGCTGCACACGCACAATCACGCCCGGCGGCTGACGCGCGACGCCTTGAAGGCAATGCTGCCACCGGCCAGCGAGTTGGGAATCACGCTGGCGATCGAGCCGATGCATCCGCAGTGCGCTGGCGAATGGACCTTTTTGACGACACTCGACGAGGCCCTGGAGTTCATCCGGCAATTTGAGTCGCCGCGGATCAAGCTGGCCCTCGATACGTATCATCTCGGCCACGACTGCTCGCTCGTGGCACGCATCCCCGAAGTCGTCGATTCGATCGGGATCGTTCATTTGGCCGATGGTCGTCCGCCGGTCGGCCTCGAACAAGATCGCACGCCGCTGGGCAAGGGGCAGGTGCCGCTGAAACCCTTGGTGCAGGCCCTCGAGCAGGCCAACTATTGCGGTTACTACGACCTGGAACTGACCGGCGAGGAGATCGAGTCGGTCGACTATTGCCGGCTGCTCGACGAATCGAAGCGCGAGTTTGCGCAACTGTGCCGCTGCGCCGGCGTGCAGGACATGTTGTAGGGTGTGCGCAGCACACCAGTTTCTGTACGTCGCGCGGCCGATCGAGTCTGCGACGTTGCCCTGGTGCGTTTCACGCACCCTACAGATTTCTGTAGCCGACCTCTGCACGGCCGGTCCGGGGTCACAGATCCCGGCCACAACTCGTAGGGTGTGCGTAGCGCGCCGGCATTTGCAGCCGTCGAGTGCGGCTCGTCGTCCGGGTGCCGTGGGCAGAAGTAGCGTGGCATAAGCGCCGTCTGACGAGCTGCATCGTCGCACAAGTCCTCTTGTCGCTTCGCGACCCGGATGCGGCTGCGCCGTCTCCGGACCACCCATCGTTTCACGCTCTCTGCGGCGTGATCCTCCAGTGCTGTGCACTTTGTTCACTTGTATGACCCCGACAGTCGGGTGCCATGTCCACTGAGGTACTCCGAAGTGGGCATGCGGCTACGACTTTGTGCATGCCCACGCAAGCGTGGAGCATGGCACCCCAATCGATCTAGCGTGAAACAGTGAATAGCCCTGCGTGATCTTCGCCCCCACAAGACTTCCGCCGCGCCGTGCTTTACAATCGCGTTGTGGCAACTCTTGCCATTCAATTCGGCGCCAACCCAAGGGTCTCCGTGATGCCAGCGACTACCGCAATTTCTCGATTCACCGCTGCGGCGTATTGGGCCGCGCTCGTTTGTTGCCTGACCTGCCTGACCGCGCCCCGACTGGTTTGGTCCGCGGCGCCCGAGGCCAACACCCCCGCGGCGGCACCAGCGTTCAGCGTTGGCTTTGCCTCGAAGGACATTACGCCGCAGGCTCCCGTACCGATGTGGGGGTACGCCGATCGCCATGCGGCCTTGTCGCAAGGGACGATGGACCCGCTGTATGCCAAGGCGATCGTTATCGAAGCCGGCGGCGACAAGCTGGCGCTCGTCGGCACCGACATCGGTCGCGGCCCGACCATCCCAATGATGACCAAGATTCGCGAAGCCCTGAAACCGCTGGGCATCGAGCATGTGATCATCAGCGGCAGCCATTCGCATCACGGGCCGGTGATCGAACTGACGAACAATCCGGGGCGCGGCAAGGGAACGTTCGACGCGTCGGTCGCCTATGCCGAAAAACTCCCCGACCTGCTCGTCGAAGTAATTCGCGAAGCCGACGCCGCGCGCAAGCCGGCCAAGCTCGGCCTGGGGACGCGGATGCACAGCCTCAATCGCAATCGACACACGAAGCAAGCCAACCGCGTGACCGACCCCGTGCTCGGCGTGCTGCGATTCGACGATCTCGACGGCAAGCTGCTGGGGCTCATCGTCAACTTTGCCGCCCACCCGGTGATGATCGACTCGAAAGTGCTGTCGTTCTCGGCCGACTATCCCGGGCACATGAAGCGGAAGGTCGAGTCGGCGCTCGGCGGGCAGTGCGTCTTCATGCAAGGGGCCGCCGGCGATCTGAGCCCGAACCCGCCGGCAGGCGTGAACGGCCCAGAACAGTTCGGGCAGGCGCTGGGCGACGTGGTCATCGACGTGGCGCGCTCGATCGAGACTGCCGTTCCGCAAAAGCCGTCGATTAAGGGGCGCGTCGATCATTTTCTGTTCGGTTCGCGGATCGACTTCCGCAATAAGCTGTTGATGATGGTCTACGCCCGCGCGTTCTTTCCCGAGTTGGCGCAAGCCTTCGCCGACGAATGGGCCGGCGGCGTGCAGACCGAATCGAACACCGTGCTGTTGAACGGCGAGCTGGCGATGGTCTCCGGCTCGGGCGAGTTCTTCTCGAACCACGCCAACCGGCTGCGCGAGCGGGCGTATGTGAAGCACGCGTTCTTTTTTGGTTATGCCAACGGTCATAACTTGTACTTCCCGACGATCGAAGCGGCCAGCGAAGGGGGCTACGGCGCCTCGCCCGAGATGTCCCCTGTCGAGCTGGGCGCCGGCGAAAAGGTGATGAACCAGTCGCTGTTGAACCTCTACGAAATGCTGGGCAAGATCACGATCGAACCGAAGATGAAAGCGCGCCAACCCGACGCGGCCGCCACGAGCGGCGATCAGGCGGGCAACTAGCGGTGTCGCAGGATCGGGCACCGGATCGACGCCGACAACAGGTGGTGAGCGATTCATCGCCCGTTCCCTCTCTTCTAGGATGTTCTTGAATCTTGCGTCTTGGCATGGATCTCGCGCAAAGGCGCAAAGACGCCAAGAACCGCTTGCTGGCGCTGCGGGTTGGTATGTGGCGGCGCGCGGCGCGCATCTTTCACGTCGCTCTCCGCTCCGGCTCTGACAAATGACGCGAGGGTCACGAAGCCCTTGGAGGGGATGCCTGGTAGGGCAGAAGTTAAAGGGTCAGGTATTCGTTAGCACCCTTGCGCACCGCGTGCGCTCGAGGTTTACCTCCGATAGGCGAGTTCTTGTTTAGAGCGTGTTTCAGCTAGCTCGACTGTCTTTTCGGGTGCCATGGCCACTGAGGTGCCCCGAAGTGGCCATGACGGTTGGATGCTCTACATGCCCACGCTAGCGTGGAGCATGGCACCCACTTCAACTGCATGAGGCGCGTTTTTGTCGGTCGCGCGGCGGCACCGCTGGCGGCGCGCACCGCGATCGGCTCGCCGAGACACGGCGTTTGGAAAAGCGCTGCGCGTCGGCGCAAAAAAATCCCGCGGGAAACAAAGCGCTCAGCCCGGACTATTCACACCTCGGATAGAGCCGTTGCCGGTGTGCCACTGCTTCGCAGAAGCAGTGCAATCACTAAGCTCAAGCACTGCTTGCCCCTGAGGGCAAGCAGTGGCACACCAACGTGAATAATCCGGGTTAGCCCAGCACTCGATCTACCGCGGGCTCTGCGTGATACCCGGCCAAGGCAATTCGATGCTTGCCCAGGCCGAGCTCTGCTGAATACCTGTGCTCAATCGCGCTGGCATGTTGCAGCGGCGCGACTTGGCGACAAGGTTGATTCTAGCAACACCCTGGCTAAAATCCAGTCACGTTTGTCCATTTTTGTGGATTGTTATTTTGGCCTGGAATTCCTGGTGAGAACTCGCAGCCGGGCGCGATACGGCCGGCGGTCTTGCCAGTGAATTCCGGGGTCGCAGACCCCGGCTACAGGTTTTGTCGAACGCTACTGCCCGTTACAGATACGTGTTAATCAAATTCTCGATCAGCTCTTGCCGGCCGCTGCGGTTGGGGGTGATCTCTCCCTTGCCGAGCATGTACTTTTCGAGCGAGGTGAAGTTCGCCTGGCCGCTCTCGATCTCGGCCCCCACGCCAGAGTCCCACGACGCGTAACGCTCGCGCACGATCTTCTCCAGCGCGCCGTCGGCCCGCATCGCCGCCGCGATCTTCAGCCCGCGGGCGAAGGCGTCCATGCCGCCAATGTGGGCGTGGAACAAATCGACCGGCTCAAAACTCTCGCGGCGCACCTTGGCGTCGAAGTTCACGCCCCCCGGCTTGAGCCCGCCGAACTTGAGAATCGAGAGCATGCACTGCGTCGTCAGGTAGATATCGGTGGGGAACTGATCGGTGTCCCAACCCAGGAGCAGGTCGCCGGTATTGGCGTCGATCGATCCCAAGAAGCCCTGGATGCCGGCGTATTCGAGCTCGTGGTGCATCGTGTGGCCGGCCAAGGTGGCGTGGTTGGTTTCGAGATTCAGCTTGAAGTGGTCGGCCAGGTCGTACGCCCGCAGAAAGTTGATGCAGGCCGCCGCGTCGAAATCGTACTGATGCTTGGTCGGCTCCTTCGGCTTGGGCTCGAGCAGGAACTGCCCTTTGAAGCCGATCGCCTTGGAGTGCTCGACGGCCAGGTGCAGAAAGCGCGCGAGATGATCCAGCTCGCGCTTGAGATTCGTGTTCCAGAGATTCTGATAGCCTTCGCGGCCTCCCCAGAAGACGTAGTTCTCACCGCCGAGCTCGTGGGTGACTTCGATCGCCTTTTTGACCTGGGCCGCGGCGTAGGCGAACGCGTCGGCATTGCAGCTCGTGGCCGCGCCGTGCATGTAGCGCGGGTTGCTGAACAGATTGGCGGTGCCCCAGAGCAGGCGGATGCCGGTGCGCTGTTGTTCTTCTTTGAGCACGCGAACAATGGCGTCGAGATTGCGGTTGCTCTCGGCGAGCGAGGCGCCTTCGGGGGCCACGTCGCGGTCGTGGAAACAATAGAAGCCGGTGCCGAGCTTTTCCATGAACTCGAAGGCGACGCGCACGCGGTTGGACGCGTTCTCGACGGTGTCGACTGCCGCTTCCCAGGGCCGCAGCATGGTGCCGGGGCCGAACGGATCGCTGCCGACGCCACGGAACGTGTGCCAGTAGGCGACGCTGAAACGGAAGTGGTCGCGCATCGACTGGCCTTCGACCAGCTCGTTGGCGTTGTAATGACGGAATGAGAGCGGGTTCTTCGACTGCGGACCTTCGAATTTGATCTGGCTGATTTCAGGAAATGCGGCGGGCATGGCGTCGATCCTCGGAGTGCGTACTCGGCGGCGGAAATGTTGGAAACAATTTCAAAACCAACATTGAACCGACGTCGGTGCCACGGCCAGAAGCGTCCTGCAGTGCTGTATCGAACCCTGCACTGCTGGGCAAGCCAGCAGTGGCACCCAAGCCAGGTTTTGAAACTGCTTGTAGTCTGGTTCGGAATATCGTGGCAAACCGGCGGCGGCGGAGCAATGGGGCGGAGGCCCACTACCAGCGTGCGGGCTAACTTTACGAGTCGCGGCCGAGCATGTAGGGTGGGCTACATTCAGCGGTTGACATGTTGTCGCCCCAGCGCGAGCCGGACAAATGCCAAAAACCAAGCAGCGTCGACGCGGCCCGCGGCCTGGCAAGTCGCAGGATCGCCAGCGCGCTGTGCGCTCGAAACAGCGCCGGGCCGGCGGTCACGCGACGGGCGCCGCGCCGCCTCCAACCGCCAGGCCCTCGGCTAAGAAACCCAAGCGACCGCGGCGACAGTTCGGCCAGCCGAGCGAACTAGCGCGAACTTCGGTCGAACGGGCGCCGATCGCGGCTCCCTCCGGACCACAGCGATTGCAGAAAGTGCTCGCCGCGGCCGGCGTGGGCAGCCGGCGCCGTTGCGAAGAGCTGATCGTCGATGGCCGCGTCGAGATCGATCGCCAGGTAGTCACGCAGTTGGGGACGCGTGTCGATCCTGGTGTGCAGGAAATTCGCGTCGACGGCGCGGTGTTGCCGCGTGCCCGGCGCGTCTATTACGTGGTGAATAAGCCGGTCGGTGTTATTTCCACGAACTACGATCCCGCTGGCCGCACGCGCGTGATCGATCTGGTGCACGCCGGCGGGCAGCGCGTCTACACCGTTGGCCGCCTGGATCGCAACAGCGAGGGGCTGATACTCGTCACGAACGACGGCGAGCTGGCCAATCGCTTGATGCACCCGCGCTACGGCGTCGAAAAGACTTACCTGGTGCGCGTCGCCGGGGCGCCGAGCGACGAGGTGCTCGAACAACTGACCAGCGGAGTGCGGCTGGCCGAGGGGAACGCCCGGGCCGAGCGCGTGACGCTTCGCTCCGCGCGTCGGCAGAGCACGCAGCTCGAAATCGTGCTGCGCGAGGGGCGCAACCGTGAAGTGCGGCGCATCCTGGCGCGCGTCGGGCACAAGGTGCTCGAGCTCAAGCGGATCGCGCTTGGCCCGCTGCGGCTCAAGGACCTGGAGCCGGGCGAAGTGCGGCAATTGACCACGGCCGAACTGCGCGACTTGCGCCGCGCCGCGCGGCTGGTTGGAAAGGAGTCGTGACGTTGGCGCACGAGGCAGCGCATTTCGCCGATCGCGCCTGGCACGGCACGGTCGCTGTGATCGAGAACGTGCCACTGGCCCGCGATACGTACCGCGTGCGCTTCGACTGCCCCGAACTGGCGGCGCGGATCACGCCGGGGCAATTCGTGATGCTGCGGATCGCTGGCGGCGACGATCCGCTGCTGGGTCGGCCACTGGCCTTGTACGACACGGTGCTCGATGCAGAGGGCAACCCGCGCGGTATCGACGTCGTCTATCTCGTGGTGGGCAAGCTGACGAGGCGCTTGGCGGAGCTGCGGCCCGGCGCACGGCTGGAAGTTTGGGGGCCGCTGGGGAACGGGTTCCCGGTCTACGAGGCCGAGCACCTGATTCTGGTCGCCGGCGGGATCGGCCAGACGCCGTTTCTGGCGCTGGCGCGCGAGCAGCGCGGTTTGCGAGTGTATGGCCAAGCGCCGCGGGCAGTCTCGAGTTCGCCGCGGCGGATTACGTTTTGCTACGGCGCGCGATCGCAAGAGTATCTAGCCGGGCTCGATGACTTTGCGTCACTGGGAATCGAGGTTTGCACCAGCACCGACGACGGCTCGGCCGGTCATCATGGTTTCGTGACCGACCTGGTCGCCGCGGCGCTAGAGGAACGATCGACAGTTGATCGCACGGCCGCGGACGCCCGCCGTGTGGTTTGCTGCGGGCCCGAGCCGATGATGGCGGCCGTCGCGCGGATCGCGGCCCAGGCCGGCGTGCCGTGCGATGCGTCACTCGAAACCCCCATGGCCTGCGGACTGGGGATCTGCTTCAGTTGCGTAGTGCGAGTGCGCACGGGCGAGCCAGTGGAGAGCAGCCCTTGGGATTATCGCCGCTCTTGCGTCGAGGGACCGGTGTTTGACGCCGCGCGGATCGTGTTTTGATGCGCGGAAAGCTCAAGGGCGTATCGTGCCCCGCGCGAAGTTTCCCATATCACGGTAGCTCGCGGATGCGCAGGCCGCGGAATTCGACCGGCGAACCTTCCGACTGCACTTTCTGAGAAATCGTCGGTAACTGGTATTCCATGAAAAACGGCTCTCCCTTCATGCTGCGGTTGCAAGAC
>JAIESQ010000131.1 GCA_019745975.1 Pirellulales bacterium | reverse complement strand
AAAAATCATCCAACTGACCGAAAGCCTCTTAGCTCTGGCTGCTTGATACAGCAACGGTTCTCAGAAAGTGCAGTGAGGAAGCCCAGCCCCAAGAAAATCGCCATCCAGGCGGCGAACGTCTCCGCATAGACACCGCCGAAAGGAGAGCCCACCTGCAATCCACGCAGACTCCCGTAGGCGGCGAAGGCTACCAGCGCGATGAGCATGGCGAAGCCCAACAGACCCGCCACGCAGCCGAGCCCCAGCGCGCCGAAAACGAGTCCGAAAGCTCGGATGGCCGGAGCCAAGGCGGCCGCCCGCTCTTGAGTGGCAGGCGTTCCCGGTGGCACCGTTGCCAGGAGGCCGAACCAGCCCAGCCGCTCGATAAGCGCCGCGCGCTCGGCCGGCGAAATCGGCGGAGCGGCCAGCGCATCGATCGCCGCCTGGTCGTCGGCCGACTGCTCGGCTTCGGGCTTGCTCTGTGTGGCTTGCGCGGCCGCATAACTTTCGTACAGGTGCTTGAGCGTTTGGGCTTCGGGCGACGCGCTCAGGTCGTCGGGCAGCTTTGCGATCTCGGCCAAAGCCTGTTTGGGGCCAACCAGTTCGCCGGCGGCCACAACCAAGCGCAAGCGATTGCCACCGGCGGACATGGATTGCAATTGATCGAAGAACTGCCGCCGTTCCGATTCCTTGATCGGCAGTCCGCTGTTGACTGCCCCGATCGTGTAGCGAGCCTGCAGGTCAAACACGAATGACTTGGTATCGCCGGCTAATTGCTGTTCGTCTGGGTCTTTTCGCGAGCGCGTTGTTTGCCCCCAGGTAATCAGCGCAGTTAGTGCGAGAATGACCGCCCAAGCCAGCCAAGGGCGACCGATGCGCCGCGGTGGCGCCCGCTCGACGAACTCCGCGAGCGCGGGGAGCTCGGTGGCGTCGGGCGCGTGCAGGCCATCGCTCATCGGGGGGCCTGAGGGGCTGTTGCCTCGGCGTGCGACTGCCGGCGTGCCCAATCGCGAATGGCCGACTCGGTTGTTTTCTTCAGCGGCGAGTAGCGCGGATGCCGCGACTCGCAATACGGGTCGTTGTGCCGGGCGTTAAAGCAGGCGATTAGCGACCAGCGCGGCGATGCCGAGCGGTTCTGATCCGAGCGGTGCAGCAGATTGGAGTGGAAAAACAGCGTGTTGCCCGGCTGGGCTTCGACGTAGACCAACTCGTGCCGCTTGAGGGCCTCGGCCACGCGCTCGGGGTCGGCTCCCGTCTGATCGCCGATCTTGACATGATCGACGCGCCCTAGCCGATGCGACCCGCGGAGCACTTGCAGGCAGCCGTTTTCGCGCGTCGCCACGTCGACCGCGATCATCGCGCTTAAC
The DNA here is from genome assembly GCA_019745975.1 of Pirellulales bacterium. Classification (GTDB taxonomy): domain Bacteria; phylum Planctomycetota; class Planctomycetia; order Pirellulales; family JAEUIK01; genus JAIESQ01. The sequence goes on along the minus strand of JAIESQ010000131.1, from coordinate 10,542 downwards.
AAATCGGGATACAGGCAGCCGTTCGCGTACCAGTAACCGTAATCCTGATGCCATTCCCACGCACCGCCGACACACGGCTCTTTGAGCATCATCTTGGTGTGCCAGTGATAGACCTCATCGGCCAGCAGTTGCTCCGCGCGATCGACGAGCCGGGGACTGCGCGAGAACAGGCTGTAGAGATCGTCCCCCGCCTGGTTCCACAGGGCCAAGCGCGTGCGGGCGCCAGTGGCGTCGAGCCGATCGTACGCGCTCGATTGCAAGGCGGGATCGCGGCGGGCATAGTCGAGCAACGTCGCCATCTCGTCGACTGCGAACAGCCCGGGCACGATCAGGTAACCGTCGCGGTGAAATTGGGCAACTTCGGCCGAAGTGAAGGGCCCGGCCGCCGGGGAGCGATTGCTTGAACTCGTGATGGCGTCCGAAGGCGAGGCAGCAGCGTTTGGCATGCGCGAATTGTACCGCACGCCAGGGGGTTTGTCCGCCGAGGTAGGACAACGCGCGCTCGATTGGCTACCGCGCACAGGTCGAATTTCGCGAAGAGCTTACTAGTTGTCTCGGCTGATGACGCGCATCGTGTGGTGTACCGCGCCCTGATTTCGACCCAGGTTTAGCACGACGTTCCAATACCCTGATCTAGGAGGTGCGATGCGCGCAGGAAACTGCTTGAAAAAGCCGCCGACGTAACGATACGACCTGTTGTTCTTGTAATTTGCGTACTCGCTGTCGTCGACTAGCAGTACGTTCGCTTGCCGATCGCAATTGACTTCGACGACGTCACCGTCTCGAAGAAAGAGCCGCTTGTGCAGATGGTCTGCCATCGATCTCGCCCTTGTCCGTGGATTTTAGGTTACAAGGTGCTTGGCGGCCGCGTCAAGCATCTCGAGTACGTCGGACAAAACCGCTTGACCGTTCCACGAATGGTCGATCAAAAACCGGCCGGGCGTCATGTTCGCCATGTCGGTCGCAGCGATTGAAAACGGTGGATTTTGGCAAAGGCCCAAGAAACTGCTCCATGCCTTGTCGCTACGGTGGGCGATTGCGTTGCGTACGCGCTTCAACAGATCGAGGTCGCTGCGCCGCGGCAGAGGCGCGACTGCAAAGCGATTGCCTTCGCCGAGGAATTCATTTGCTCGCGATTCGATTAAGGAATAGTCCGACCATTCGATGAACCGTTGAGGGTGGTCGGGATGACTGAGCAGACTGTTCGCCAAACGGAAGGGGGATTCTGGGCTGTGAAAGCTCGCCACCTCGCCGTGCAACTTCGAAGTCGCGATCGTCGCCAAGTCTTCGACAAGCAGAAAGTGCGTGAATTGCTCCCAATGGGTCCACGCGTAGAGGAACAATCCCTCACCCAAGGTATGCACGTCGGCCTGGGTGAGTATCGCGCCGCCACCACTGCTGCCAACGATCTTCGCGAGCACGTCTTTAATGTGAGCGACGACGCCAACGAAGTCGTCTCGCAATTCGACCTGCCCCATGAACGACGCCTCCCGGTTGACTCGCAAAAGTGATTCCGAGTGATAATGTACAAGTGCCCGCTACTTGAGGCCATTTTCCTACTTGATTTGGGGCGCAACAAAGATGCCGCAATACCATCGAGATTCCGCGCAGCAGGTGCATATCTGTCATTTGGAAGCCTCAAAATACGCAAGGTTGGTCGAGGCCGTCCAGAATCCGAATAGGTCACGCCCGGAACAAGGGTGGGACGAGATGGATTGGTGGAACATCAATAAACATGCAAAAAGAGGCGATCGACTGATCATCTACGTGACGCGGCCGCGATCGGCGTTTGTGGCCTCCGCAATAGTCAAGAGCGAAATCGTAACATGCCCCGACATAGAGAGTGAATTTCGCAAGAAGCCCTGCGTTTGGATCGACAGTCTGCGATTGCTGAAGAACGAACTGACGCTTGCACTCGCGAAGGACCATTTCCCAGGCTGGGGATTCTTGCGCTCTCCGATAAGCAGCACGGTCGTTCCAAAGGAAATTGTCGATCAACTCCTCGGACAACTCGACGGGATCATGGTCGACGAGGCTTCTGATCTTGCCGCGCCTGCGGAAAGAATCCTAACCCGAACGTATCGCATTCTGCGCGACACGGAGTTGGCGCGTCACGTAAAGCATTTGCATGGTCATCAATGCCAACTTTGCGGATACTCTATACGACTCCCCAATGGTTTAAAGTACGCCGAGGCGCACCACATTCAGCCACTTGGCTCGCCGCACGACGGTCCTGACGTAATCGGCAACGTTCTCTGCGTCTGTCCCAATCATCACGCGGAACTCGATCTCGGCGCCATTCCGATTTGCCTGGCCGAGTTGCGACACGCTTCAGGCCATGTGATCGATACCGCGCGCGTAGAGTATCACAATACAAGGATCCACGTGGGTGAACCTCCAGCCGCTGAACACGACGCCTCACCACCCTAAGCTGCAGGTAGCGCTCGACGCCCTCGAGTGGCCGGCACTGGCCGCCGAATTGGACGAGTACGGCGCCGCGGTCACCGCTCGATTGCTTTCGCCCGACGAGTGCGCCGCCTTGCGCGCCGACTATGCCCGCGACGAACGGTTCCGCAAGCGCATCGTCATGGCGCGTCATGGCTACGGGCGGGGCGAGTACAAGTACTTCGCTGATCCGCTGCCACCGCTGGTGGCCGCGCTACGGACGGGGCTTTACCCGCCGCTGGCCCAGATCGCCAACCGCTGGCAGGAGCTGTTGGGAATCGAAGGGCGATTCCCAGGCGACCACTCCGAGTTCGTGCGGCGCTGCCACGATGCCGGACAGGACAAGCCGACGCCGCTCTTGTTGCGCTATGAGAGTGGCGACTTCAACTGCCTGCATCAAGACGTCTACGGCGAGCACGTATTTCCGCTGCAAGTGGCGATTTTACTCTCCGAGCCTGGCCGCGACTTCACCGGCGGCGAGTTCGTGCTCACCGAGCAGCGGCCGCGGATGCAGTCGCGTGTCGAGGTCGTACCACTGGCGCAAGGGCAGGCCGTGATCTTCCCGGTGCGAGAGCGCCCCCGGCGCGGCACGCGCGGTTATCACCGCGTGCAAATGCGGCACGGCGTGAGCCGGCTGCGCAGCGGCGAACGGATGACGCTGGGCATCATCTTTCACGATGCCAAGTGAGCGCGCGCCCGCCGAATGTTCAACGCGAATCCTCGAATCGCGGCAAGACCCGCGCCGCTTAGGGCGCGGAGCGTCGCCGGCGGACCATCATCGCCACCACAACGGCCATCACCGCGAAGCCCGCCATCAATGCCGTTGCCGGCTCGGGCACGGCCTTGATCGCAGCGATTTCGAAGTCAATCCCGCGATCGGTGCCGCCGGGGCTGAAGATGAACTCGAGCTTGTCCACCTGGCTAAAGCTAAAGGTCCCAGTGGTGCTGAACTTGTAGAAGGCAAACGTATCCTCGGTGCCACCAAAGCTGCTGTAAACGTTCGGTACGGTCACCGTTGCGCTGCCGCTAGGGCCGTAGGCGTTGATTCGGATCACGACGGGCTTATCGGTGCCGAGTCGCAAGTCAAACTTGTCGTTCGTGCCGCCCCCGGTTAGATCGATCCCACCCAGCGACGATCCGCCTGGACCGGAGTAGGTCAGCTTGGCTTCGACACCAGAGCTATTCAGCGAGCCAAAGTTGTATTCGCCCGCACCGAGTACCCCGACGGCATCGACCGGGCTGACGGGACTTGTCTTGACCTCGACGCGCAACTCGCGCTGAGCGCCGTTCAGGATGCCGGCGCCGGTATGCGTGAAAATCGTCGGGTTCGCGTTTGACATGCCGATGACGTAGGCCTCGGCCTCCGACGGGGTCGAGAAGTCGTCGATCGTGATGAATCCCGCCAGCGCGGTGGCTGGCGCCAGCGAAAAACAGACCAGCCCGCAGACGATTAAGCCCCTTCTGCCAAAGTTCCAAGCCATTTCGTAACCTCTGTTTCCAGTGGCGCGCAAGGCGCGCCGAACTCGGATGAAAACGGGGCAGCGACGCCCAATTCACGAAGTCCCTCGATCGCACGTCGATCGAGGACGGGCCGGGCCAGCGAGCTTGCAGCTCAGCGAAGAGCCAACTCAGCAGGCAGCCGGACCAAATGACGAACCGCCAAGGGCAACGTCGGCAAAAAGAAACCGCGAACTAGCGCGGTCGGCCGACGTTATTTGCCGCTCACGAGCAACCTTTAAGTGGCGCCAAGGATGGCGGTTAGCCGCAGCGCCTCCAAAAGACGGGATGGCGCGAGACTGAGGGTAGTCTAACGATCCGCAACGCGATGTCGAGAGAAAAGCGGTTAATCTTTACCCAATTTAGAGTTGCGACTGCGCCGACCACCCTGCCGAAAGCCAAAACGGATTGCGTTTCGCTTGGGGCTCGATTAGACTCAAAGTTCGGGAAACTCGACTCGCTCCAGTCCCTTCGAAGGGGGGGGCGAGTCGCCCGCGAGTCGCTCCTTCGCTGCCTCGACCCAGGCCGCAACGAGCTCAACGTTCGGGGGACGACTCTACACCGCCAAAGGGGGATTAGAAACTCGCCAGACTCTTTGGCTGCAAGCACTTGCGTGCTCGATGGACGCGATATGAGTCGTGTTCCAGGGGCACCAGAATACCGGGTGCCCGGGGGGCACAGGAGCGCTAGTGCCCGCGAGGGCGCCGCTCAGTCATCAGGGACGATGCAATATCCGTCACTGTCTCGGCGGCGCACCGAAGTGGCCGCTCGAAATGGGGACGCTTCGCTTCGAGAGACAGGTCCTGTGATGGCTGTCGAGAATCTGAAATCGCTCCCGCTTCGCGACCTCGTCGAACTTGCCAAGCGTCGCGGCGTCCGCGGCTGGCACGAGATGCGCAAGGAACAACTAGTCCGCGCGCTCGCGAAGTCGAAGCCGGCCCGCGCCGCGAAGCGTGCCCCGGCCGCCAAGTCGTTGCCGAAGGGGAAGACCGCCCGGGCGGGAAAAGCAGTCCCGAGCAATGGGGTTTGCAGCGTGTCGCGCAATGGATCGGTCGGGCATGTCAAGTCGCCGATGGCCGCCCGGCCGAAGAGCGCGCCCCCGGCCAAATCGCCCATCGTGAGGCACCCGAGCCAGCCTGCGGCCAAGAAGCTCACCGCCAAGCCGACGACGCAAAAGCAGCCGGCTAAACCTGCCGTTGTCAGTAAACCAATCGCGGCGGTGCGCGTGGCGCCGGCTCCCAAACCAAAGCCCCGCCCCAAGTCGCCCGTCGTCGTCCGTCGTTTGACCGAAGCCAAGGTGGCGCAAAACCGTTTCAAGAACCTGGCCTTCCGCACGCCGCCAGGGCAGCCCAACGGGTTCAAGAAGGATCGCCTGATCGTCATGGTCCGCGATCCGTATTGGTTGCACGCGTATTGGGAACTGAGCCGACACGGGATCGCGCGAGCCGAGGCGGCGCTTGGTCAGGATTGGCATACAGCCCGCCCGGTGCTACGACTGCTCGATGTGTCGAGCGGCGGCACCACCAGCACGGCCGAGCGGGTGATCCGCCACATCGACGTGCACGGCGGGGTAAACAACTGGTACGTCGACGTGCAGGATCCGCCGCGCTCGTACCGACTGGATATCGGCTATCTGACGAGCAACGACCGGTTCTTCATGCTCGCCCGCAGCAATGTCGTGACGCCACCCCAGGCCGCTGCGACCGACGCGCTGGACGAAAACTGGAGCGACGTTGCGGAGAACTTCGACCGCATCTACGCCATGAGCGGCGGTTATGCGATCGACGGCTCGGCCAATGAGCTGCAAGAATTGTTCGAAGAGCGGCTTCGTCGCCCGATGGGGCAGCCGATGTTGGCGCGGATGGGAGCCGGCATTGTGGCGGGGACGCAGCGCAAGCGAGAGTTCGTGTTCGAACTCGACGCCGAGCTAATCGTTTACGGTCGCAGCGAACCCTCGGCTCACGTAATGCTACAAGGGGAGCCGATCACGCTGCGTCCCGATGGCACCTTTACCGTGCGCTATAGCATGCCCAATTGCCGCCAGGTAATTCCGGCCGTGGCGTCGAGCGCCGATGGCGTCGAGCAGCGGACGATCGTGCTGGCGGTGGAACGAAACACGAAGGTAATGGAACCGGTCACCCGCGACTCGGCCGAATGATTCGCCCGGCCAGGCGTCGCGAGGTGAGTTGCGCGGCGGCTCGTCGCCCCCGGGCGGGCGCGCAGGCGCTGCCGCAGGCCACCGGCAGAACCAGTGACTTGGCGGTGGGTTGAAGCGCGGCGGTGTCCAAAGACATATCTGGCATTCTCGAGGGCTGGGATTACGATCCGGACTCCTTCTCGGTCCGCATCGTGGCCGGCAGCGATGGCCGCGAAAAGCTGCAATTGCGGCTCGATCTGGGCCTGTTGCAAATGGAACTCGACGGCCGCCCCGATGGCGCGCGCCCCGGCGGCAGCGACTCCTGGCTCGACTACTACGAACGCAAACAGCAGGCCCACGCACGGGCGGAGTCGCATCTCGATCACGCGTTCGCGCTCGACGAACAAGCGCTCGGGCGGCTGCTGCGCGAAGGGGTGCAGTACTACCATCGCTATCTGAGTTTCTGGCATCTGGGGCGTTACGAGCTGTGCGCTCGGGACACCGCCCGCAATCTGCGCTTGTTCGCCTTTGTGCGGCAACACGCGGCCGACGACCGGGCCAAGCTGCAGTTCGATCAATACCGCCCGTACGTCACCATGATGCATGCGCGGGCGGTCGCCACGCCGCTGGTCGAGTTGCGCGACTTCGATACGGCCTTGGGCGTGATCGACGCCGGCATCAAGGGCATCCGGCAATTCCTGGCCGACTACGAGCAACAGCATCGCGCCGATCAATGCGGCGAGTTGTTGCAGCTCGAGGAGTGGCGCAAGCAGGTCGAAGGGCAGCGCAGCTCCGCCCAGCGCCGTCGGCCGCCAACCCAACTCGAAAGCCTGCGCCGGCGATTGGACGAAGCCGTGGCCGACGAACGGTTCGAGGAAGCTGCCCGCTTGCGCGACGAGATTCGCCGGTTGGACACCGCCCAACCAACGCAACCTGGCGAGAGTTGAACTGCCGCGGTTGCAAGCGCCGGCGATCTGGCGCTGGCTGCATCGCGCTCCCTGCTAGCATGCTAGCGGCTGGGCGGCGGGTCTGAGCGACATCATTGCGGGGGAATCGTCTACCCGGCGAGTAAACGGGGTAAGCCGTACCTTCTCGGCGCTCGGTGCCGGCGCCCCTTGGCGCCGAAGTGCTCTGAAATCTTCGCGGAATTTCTGTCGCCGGAGCCGCGCGCGCGGCCAGTGGATTTTGTCCGCGCCAAATGCCGAATCTGACTGAACAGAGCACGCCACCCGAAGCTTGCCGCCCCGATTGCGCGCTGGAATTGCCATGTCGTTCAACCGCCCTGCGCCCCACGACGAACGCCGCCGCCGCCTGCTGGCCGATGAAGCCAGCGGCGCTCGCGAACCTCGCAAGGCGGATGGCGAGGCCGACGTGGCGCCGACTGCGGCCGCCGCGCCGCGCAAAGCCGCGCGGTCGCGACGTTACGGCGATCCGTCGTTTGCCGACGGCCACTTGCGCGTGACCGATCTCGTGCCGCGCGGCTATGCGGCGTTGTCGCTGTGGTTCGTCGCTGGCGCGCTGGCCATCGCCGGGATCGAAACGCTCTACTACTTCATGCCCCGCCTGGCGGCCGATGGGCATGTACCCGCGTTCGACCTGGCTGGCCACGGCCACCTGGCCAACTGGCTGGCGTCGGCCGTGCTCTTGGTGTCGTCGCTGGCCTCGCTCTTGATCTACTCGATCCGCCGCCACAAAGCGGACGACTACCACGGCCGCTACCGCATCTGGTTGTGGGCGGCCGCCGTGTGGCTGGTGATGAGCATTGACGAAACCGCCGGCTTGCACCATGGCTTCCAAGGCCTGATGGTCGGGCTGACCGGCACACGGATCGCCGCCGACGGCGCGCTGTGGTGGATGCTCCCCTACGGACTCGTCTTGCTGGCCATCGGCGGGCGCTTGCTGTTCGAGATCAGGGCCTGCCGGACGGCAGTCGCCTTCTATGCCCTGGCCGGCCTGATGCTCGGGGCGGCTGTCGCGGTCCACCTTGATTCGATCCCGTATCCGTTGCCGGCCGAGTATCTCGTGATGCTCGAAGAGGGGCTCGAACTAGCCGGCGACTGGTGCTTGCTGGTTAGCCTGGCGCTGTTCGCGCGGTTTACGATCCTCGAAGCCGAAGGGGGATTGCGCCACTCGGCTAAGACGAAGCGTGTCAAGCAGAAGTCGGCCGAGGGACGACGCGCGCGCGACAACAACGAGAACGCCGACGACGAGTCGGGCCACACTCGCCCGCGCACGCAGGCTAGCTCAACCGGCACACAGTTGCGCTTCGACTCCGCGCAGTCTCATGGTCCGAGCGACCACCGGCGGCTCTCGAAGGCTGAGCGCCGGGCGCTCAAGCGCGAACGGCTACGCGAACGGGATTAGGGCGCCGACCAGGGCCCGCAATGCACGACGCGAGCAGCACACCTGCGGCCAGCCGCTTCATCGCTGTAACGGCTGCGTAATTGTGCTGTTTTCTCGGCTGACGCGGCCATAGCCGCCGACGTAGAATTACAGGCGCGGGCCGCAGCTCGGCCTGCCCGAGTGAACTAGGGATCGATTCCATGCTTAAGCGCGTGCGCATCAAGAACTACAAGAGCCTCGACGTCGATGTCGAGTTGGACCCGATCACTGTGCTAATCGGCAAAAGCGGCACAGGCAAAACGAATTTCGTTGAAGCGCTGCGGTTTTTAAGGGACAGCGTGCGCAACGGGTCAAATAGTGTTGGAGACGTGCTCTCGCGGACTGCGATTCGCCCCTTCGATTTTCTGTATGAGGTTACGTTTGGTATAGCTGGGAGATCGTCGCCCTTTGACTACAAGTTAGCGTATCATCTCGCCGCGCAAGCCGGATTGCGCCTTCACGAGGAATACCTGGCGATAAATCAAGCTCGTGTATTCCATCAAATTGACGGCAAAATGGTCGTCAACACACTCGGTGCCGGCGCGCCACAAAGCGTGGTTCTCGCGACACCGATTGCCGACCGAACGGCACAACAAGCTCGCGCGTACTTATCAAAGGGAATCGGTTGTTACAACTTCGCTGAGCGGCTTCCGATGCAAGACAGTGAGCGCGCAGCAGGACTAACGGATCAAGCACGAAACTTGCCGACCGCTTTAGATGTGATCAAAGACGATCTCGACTCGCCCGAATCGTACGATCGGATCACACAATCGCTGCAAAAACTGAATCCGACGGTCAAGAGTTGGAACACTGGAACGGGAGGATCGGGCGTACAAATCGTGCACGGCTTCGGCGGCGTCGAGCTGCCGATGGACTTGGCGCTTGAATCGGACGGTATGCGGAAATTCTTGGCTTGTATGGCAGCACTGTACCAGCGACCTCCAAAGCAAGTGATCATTATCGAGGAGCCTGAAAACGGCATACATCCCGGCGCGCTCGCCACGCTCGCCGAGGAATTCAAAGCTTGTCCTGAGGAGGGACGCGGGCAGGTCATTCTCACAACTCATAGCCCACAATTCCTCGATCATTTCGACATCGAGAATATACGGCTCGTTGAAATCGACTCCCAGGGTGTGACTCGCATCAATCGCATCGCAGACGACCAGGTGGAAGCGATCAAGGATGGCCTGATGTCGCCAGGTGAGCTGTTCACGGTCGATGAGGCTCGGTCCGGAGCCATCATTGAGCCGGAGGCGTGACCGGTGCCGGGGCAAGAGCAGCTCGTTTTCTTGGTCGAAGGGGAAGGAGACGTTCAAGCAATCCCGGCGCTGGCGAAGCGAGTGCTGAAAGATTGCTTTGGATCCCAGTGTGAGCTGCGAGTCAGCCTCAATTCCATACGAGTCGGCAATCTTGCCAATCTTGCTGGCCACCGCGTCGAAACGTGGCTTCGCCAGCTACAACTTTCGATTAGGGTTCGTGAGCGGATTGCGGGCATCGTACTCCTTTTGGATGGTGACACCAAATGGACGACCGACTTGGCTGGAAAGAAGATTCGCTTTTGCCCGGGGATCGCGGCGCGATTGCTGGCCGCAGAATCGCGAAAGGTTGGAGGCGGAGACGTCTTTTCAGTCGCGATCGTTTTTGCCTGTCCCGAATTCGAGAGCTGGTTGATTGCGGGACGCGCAGGTTTCGCCGGGGAATTGAAGCCCGACGTCGAACCACCTGTCGAGGTCGAGACGATTCGCGATGCCAAGAAATGGCTCAGGCTTGCCAGGCACGATGGTTATCGACCAACCTTGCATCAACTGGCGCTCGCTAACGGAGCGAGCCTCGACGGCATGCGCACGCTGCGCTCGTTCCGGCGCTTTGAGAAAACCCTGAAGTTGCTTGTCGAGGCCCATGCCCACAATCAGCGCATCGTCACACCAGAATAGATCGCAACATGCGCGAACCTCATCGTTTGCGCGTCGGCATGCACCCGAGCCGAATGCCGTCAGCAAGCCAAGGGTGCATCCCGCGGTTTGTACTTTTCAGGCGGCTTGGTGGTAGCATCGCTGGCTGGAGAGTCGCTCCGGGCGGGT
>JAIESQ010000027.1 GCA_019745975.1 Pirellulales bacterium | reverse complement strand
TCTATCACTGGAAGAAACACAACCTCATGCCTCCCTTACGAGTTAAGCAACGACGATAACTTGGGACAGTAGAACTAACCACGCGGCGACAATTAAGAAGTCGCGGCGAATCATTCGATGCCCACCACCGAGCCGCAATCCGTTGCTGACCACGCGCCGCCGGCGGAGCCCGACTGGACGCGCGAGTTCATCCTCGAAGTCGGCGCGGCGCGGAGCGGCACGAATTTCCTTGGCGAGGTGCTCTCGCAGCATCCGCACCTGGCCTACTGGCGGCGGCCGAAATACGTCTGGCGCTACGGCAATGCCTGGAAGGCGGACGATTGCCTGACGGCGGCCGACGCGCGCCCCGCCGTGCGGCGCTATGTGCAGCGGCGGTTCGGCGAGTATCTTGCGCGCTCGGGCCGGGAGCGCCTGCTGGTTTGCACGCAGGCCAATTCGCTGGCCTTGGACTTCGTTAACGCGATCTTTCCGCAGGGCAAGATCGTGCACATCATTCGCGACGGCCGCGAGGTGGCCGCCTCGCAAAAGCAGGAGTGGCAAACGCACAACAAGATGTTCACCAGCAAGGGGAGTCGCCCGCCGTTTGTCAGCCTGGTGGCGCGGCGGTTGCGCGAAGTACCGCTGGCCGACTTGCCGGCGTATCTGCCCGAATTCCTGGGGACGACGTGGACGATGCTCACCGGGAGCCAGTATCGCTACAGCATGGGGCCCAAGATTCGCGACTGGCGCAAGCGGGCGGCGAGCATGGATCGGCTGGCGTTCGCTGCGCTGACGTGGCGCGAATGCGTGACCGCCGCGCGCGAGGTGGGGCGCAAGCTGCCGCCGTCGCGCTACTATGAAGTGAAGTTCGAGGACGTGGTCTCGCGGCCCGAGGCGACGGTACCACCGCTGCTCGAGTTTCTCGAGTTGCCCCCCGCGCGCGAGGTCGACGAGTTTCTGGCGCGCCAGGTCGATCGGAGCGTGTCGGGCAAGTGGCTGACGCGGCTGACGCCGGTCGAGCTGGAAATGATCATGCCGATCATTGGCGATCTGTGCCGCGAGCTGGGATACGCTTGAGTGGCGGCCGACGACCATCGCGGGCAGATTCTCTCCGAGGTGCGCGCGGAATACGCGCGCCGCACGGAGCGCTGGAACCAGTTCGATCCGGCGCGCCGCCAGGCCAATGCCGTGTTGCTCGAGTACACACTGCGCGCGTACGAGCGGATGCTCGGCCGAAACGGCTTGCTGCCGCTTGGCCCGCGGAGCGTGCTCGACGTCGGCTGCGGGCGCAACGAGGTGCTACTGGCGTGCCGCCAAAGGTGGGGGCAAGATTCACCCCACTTGTGTGGGATCGACTTGCTGGCGGAGCGGATGGCAGCGGGGGTGCGCGAGGCGCCGGATTTGCGGCTCGTGGCGGGGTCGGCCGATCGGCTTCCCTGGCGCGACGGCCAGTTCGACTTCGTACACCAGGCGATGCTGTTGACGTCGATCGTCGACGCCGAGTTTCGGCAGCGGATTGTCGCGGAATTGCGGCGTGTGACGAAACCGGGCGGCTGGCTTTTGTGGTATGACTTCTTCTGGAACCCCACGAATCGGGCGGCCCAAGGCATTGGCTTACGGGCCGTGCGAGCTTACTTTGGGGATTGGCAGTTGGTCGATCGGCGGCGCGTGACCGTGGCGCCGCCGCTGGGGCGGGCTCTTTGTCGGCTTTGGCCCCCTTTGGTGGGGGTCGTCGAACGCTGCCGAGTACTGAACTTCTGGGAGCTGGTGTTGTTTCGTAAGCCCGCTTAGCGGGTTGGGCAGCGGCGGTGGGCAGAGCCGCCGAGACGACAACGCTGTCGGCGTGGCGAGGGATCGGCACCGCGGGCGGCGACGAAGAGGCCGTCGCGTGGTATTTCGTCGACGAATACGGGGGGGGCCCAACGGCAGCCCTGGCGAGCGCTGGGTGATCTTGACCCAGTACTATCCGCCGGAGCCGGGCGCGCCGCAGATTCGGCTGCACACGCTGGCCAGACATCTGCAGCGGGCTGGCATCGACGTGCGCGTGCTGACGGGCATGCCGAACTACCCGCAAGGAGTCGTGCACGAAGGGTATCGCCGCAAGCTGCAAGCGACCGAAACGATTGACGGCATTCCGGTCAGCCGCGTCTGGCTGTACCCGGCGACGGGGCGCAGCATTTTTCGGCGGTTGGCTAACTATCTGTCGTTTACGTTCACGGCGACCGCCTACCTGTTGTTCATGCCGAAGATCGACATGCTGTTCGTCGAATCGCAGCCGATCTCGCTGGGGATCGCCGGCGTGATGCTCAAATGGCTGCGCGGGATTCCCTACGTCTACAACATTCCCGACTTGCAGGCCGACAGCGCCAAGCAACTGGGCTTTGTCGGCGCGCGGGTGCTGCTGCGGATCGCCGTGGGGATGGAGCAGTTCTTCATGCGGCAATCATGGACCGTGTCGACGGTCACGAACCGCTTCATCGAGTACTACGTCGACCGTGGCATCCCGCGCGCGAAGCTGACGTTTCTGCCCAATGGCGCCGATATCGAAGTGTTGCGGCCCTTGCCGTACGACGAGCAGTACGCGCGGCGTCTGGGAGTCTTCGGTAAAAAAGTTTTCACCTACGCCGGGACGCACGCCTACTATCATGGTCTGGAAGCGCTGATCGAAGCGGCACGGCTGCTGCAGGATCGGCCCGACATCGTCATCTTGCTGGTGGGCCAGGGGCCGGTGCGCGAGAACTTGCGCCGCATGGCGCGCGTGTACGGGCTCGAAAACGTGGTGTTTGGCGATTCGCCGTTCGCGGAAATGCCGCAGTTGATGTCGATCACCTACGCTTCGGTCGTGGTGATGAAAGACATTGAGACGGCCGAAAAGATGCGACTTTCGAAGACCTTTCCGCCGCTGGCGTGCGGCGTGCCGGTGATTCACTCGGGGCGGGGAGAAGCGGCCGATTTGATCGTCGAACGAGAGTGCGGCCTGTGTGCTCCGCCCGACTCACCGCAAGATTTGCAGCAGGTGATTCGCAGCCTGGCCGACGATCAAGCGCTGCGCGACAAGCTCGGCGCCAATGGCCGTCGCTTCATCACCGAGGAGTTGTCCTGGGAGCAGATCATTACCCGCTGGTTGGAACAATTGCGCGCGTTGCGCGCTCGAGACGACGCGCCGCCCGTGCCGCAAGCTGTCGGGGCGACAAGCGCGTCGACCGGCGCGCACGCCGCGCCAGCGGTCGGGGTCAACGCGGCGATCGATCGGCCGGCCGGTGTGAGTGAACCATGACCAGCACCGGCACGGCGGTTAATTCGCGGCTCGCCAGTCGCACGGTGGCCGTGTTCGGCATGGGCTACGTGGGGACGGTCTCGGCCTGTTGCCTGGCCGATCAGGGGGCCGCGGTCGTCGGCGTGGAGATCGTTCCCGAGAAAGTGGCCGCGCTCAATCGGGGAGAAGTGCCGTTCGTCGAGCCAGGGTTGGCGGAACTGGCCGCGCGACTCGTGCGCAGCGGCCGGCTGCGCGTGGTGGGTAGCGCGGCCGACGCGGTGGCAACGTGCGACACCGCGCTGATCTGCGTTGGCACCCCCAGCGGCGCCGACGGCCGACCCGATTTCCAGCGGCTGTTTCAAGTGGGCCAGCGCATCGGCAGGGCATTGAGCCAACGCGAGCGGCGCTTCGACGTGGCGATTCGCTCGACCGTGCTGCCGGGAACCGCCGAGGAGTTCGCGGCGATTTTGGCGCGCGAGTCGGGCCGGCAGGAAGGGCGCGACTTTCGCGTCTTCGTGAATCCCGAGTTCCTGCGCGAAGGGACGGCGATCGCCGACTATCAACGCCCACCCTTCACGGTGATCGGGGCGCGCGGCGAGGACGACGCCACGAGCATCAGCGATCTGTACGCGGGGCTTGAGTCGGCGCTGTTCGTCGTGCCGCGCCGCGAGGCCGAGCTGATCAAATACGCCTGCAATCTGTTTCACGCCCTGAAAGTTGTCTTCGGCAACGAGATTGGCCGCCTGGGGAAGGCCGCGGGGATCGACACGCATCACCTGATCGAGCTCTTCTGTCACGACGAGAAACTGAATCTCTCGCGCAGCTACCTCAAGCCGGGCTACGCGTTTGGCGGCTCCTGCTTGCCCAAGGATCTGCGGGCGATTCTGGCGTATGCGGCGCAGCACGCGGTGGCATTGCCGATGCTCTCGTCGGTGCAAGAGAGCAACCGACAGCAGGTGGAACTTGGCGTGCGACTGATCGCCGGCCTGCAAAAGCGCAAGATTGGCCTGATCGGGCTGGCCTTCAAGCCCGGCACCGACGACGTGCGCGAAAGTCCGCTGGTGCTGTTGGCCCAGCAGCTCGTGGCCGCCGGCTTGGAACTGCGGATCTTCGACCGGCACGTCGCCATTGCCCAGTTGATCGGCGAAAACCGCGCGTTTATCGCCAAGCATTTGCCGCAAGCGGGCGAGCTGGTGACCGCCAACATTGATGATGTGGTACAATGGGCCGATGTGTTGGTGATCGGCAACCGTTTGCCAGAAGTGGAAGCACTGCTCGCCGAAGCTCGCGCCGATCAAGTGATCGTCGACCTGGTGCGCGCCGGCGAGCGACCGCAGACGAAAGCCACGTATCACGGGCTTGGTTGGGAACTGGGGCCGGGATAGCTGGCAGCTAAGAACGAATCGGATCAGGACGGGCCGCGGTTCGAGCGCAACCGATAATCGTCGGCGTATCGCGCGATACCAAGGGGGGCCAGGCGAGGGCACGGGGGTCTTAAGGGCCTATCCCAGACCCATCGCGGCGGCGACCGCGGGGGTTTCGGCCGGCCAGCAAGAAGCGACGACGACGTGTATCCAAGGACCGATCCACGGAGTCGGAGCGACGCCGCCGGCGGCCGAACGCCCCCGGTCCCGCAGGGTTTGGCCGGCAACGGGCCGTCTGCCGCGTCATCACTCCTCGATGGATTTCGTTTCAATACGTCTCGTCGTGCTTCCTTGCATCCGGCCCGTTGTCGACCAAACGCCGCTCGCGAGCGGTTCTGGGATAGGCCCTAAGTCAAACTGACTTCGTCGCCAATGCGTCTGCTCCTGTTAACTCAGTATTTTCCGCCGGAGATGGGCGCGCCTCAGGTGCGCTTGTCGGAATTAGGCGAACGCCTGATCGATCGCGGTTGGCAGGTCGAAGCGCTGACCGCGGTGCCGAACTACCCGACGGGGCGGATCTTCCCGCAGTATTCGCGCTGGCGCCCGTGCCGGGAACAGATCGGTCGCATCGAAACCGTGCGCGTACCGTTGCTTCCCGCGCGCACGGGCTTTATCCGACGGCTGGTTTCGTACTTCTCGTTCGTGTTTTCCGCCTGCTGGTATGGGCCGCGGATGTGCGCTCGACCCGACATCATGCTGGTCGAATCGCCGCCGCTGTTTATTGGATACGCGGCGCGCTTTCTGGCCTGGCGATGGGGCTGCCCGTACACGTTCAATGTCAGCGACCTCTGGCCCGAGTCGGCGATTCGCATGGGCATTCTGCGGCCGGGCTTTGCCACGCGTTTGGCCGAGCGGCTCGAGTTGTCGCTCTACCGGCAGGCTTCTGCCGTGACCGGCCAATCGGAGGAGATCATTGCCGCGGTTCGCAAGCGCGTTCCGGAGACCCCTAATGAAGTAATCACCAATGGCGTCGCGCCAAATCGCTTCGGCAAGTCGAAGGCGAATCCCGCGATCACCAAGTTGCTGGGGGACGAGCCCGGTCCGATTTTCATTTACGCGGGCCTGTTCGGTTTGGCGCAGGGGCTCGACCAGTTGCTCGACATTGCCCAGGCGTGGCCCGCCGACGTGCCGGGGCGGTTTGTGTTGGTGGGGGATGGCCCCGCGCGCGAGGTCATTCAGGATCGGATTCGCGACGAAGATCTCACCCGCGTGCGCGTGCTGCCGGCCCAGCCGCGCGAGGACATTCCGGCGTTGCTGGCGGCTGCCGACGTGGCGTTCATCAGTTTGGGAATGTCGATTCCCGGCGCCGTGCCCAGCAAGATCTACGAAGCCATGGCGTCGAGCCTGCCGATCGTGTTGATCGCCGACGGCGAGCCCGCCCGACGCGTGCAGCGCGCGGGCTGTGGGCTGGTTGTGCCGCCGGGGCACACGGAAGAAGCGCGCCAGGCGTGCGTCCGGCTCGCCTGCGACCCGGCACTGCGCGAACAACTGGGGGCGTCTGGCCGCCGGGCCGCGGAGCAGGACTACAACCGCGAGACGATCGCGCAGCGGCTCGATCTGTTTCTATCGCGCGTGGTGGCGAACCCCAAGTAAAGCCGGCTGCGCTTCGCGCCGCGAGCTAGCGCGCAAGGCCGACGCGCTGCCAGCGCGGCGCGCGAGCCGGTGGAGCGTTCTCGTTGGCAGCACCAACTTCGACCGCGTCGATCGCTTCGCCTTCGCGATCGGAAGGCGCGGTGGCGATCGCCTCGGCCTGCGTGAAGTAGCGCAACTCGGCCAGCACTTCGGGCGCGTCGACGTAATGATTGAGCGAGTGGTGGCGGCGCACCGAGTGCGACACTTCCATCTGCGAGACCAGTCGCGTCGCCGCCCCCAGCTTGTTGGCCTCGATCACTCCCTTATAGCCCAGCGCGGGCGGTCCGCCGGCACCATACAAGAGCGAGTAATAGCGGAGGTACGGGTCGCGCGCGTTGACGGTGGCCAGCACGCACTCGACGGTCGACATCGCGGCGCTGTAGCGGCCATCGACGGCGAAACAGTTGGCGTCGATGGCCGCGGCAATCAAGATCGCGCGCAGCCCAGAGCGTTCGGGATGCACGCGGTCGGCCAGACGGTGATGATGCACGCCGCCGCCGCCGAGCAAGTGCAAACCGCTGGCGATCAGCCGCGTGCCATAGCTGTAGCCGACGAGCGTGACGGGCACTTCGGGATCGAGCCGATCGAGCAGCCAGGCGAGATAGTACGACTGGGCTTCGGATCGCCCCGCCTTGAGGCGCGCGTCTTTCACGGCCGTGGTGTCGCAGCGATCGGCAGGCCAGGTGAAGATGACGAAGCGCCACGGCATGCACGCTCCGGCCGTCAGCAATTCTTGCATCTTGAGGCCCGTATAGCGCGCGTCGTCTTCCGTGGCCCAGTTACCGTGGACATAGATCGTCGTGCGCGTGTGGGAATCGTCGCTGGCCAAGAGTTCGTCGAGCGTGGCGGGAGCCCAGCCAGCGCCGGAGACGTACGTTTCGTAATGCAGGTGTGGCGCCTGGCAGGCGGGATCGCCATCGAGCGGCAGTTCGCGCGTGCTGACGTACCACACGCTGCAGCCGGCGGCCAACTGCGCCAGGCGATCGCCTGGTTCGACCGACTCGACCGCGGACTCGATCGAGCCATCGGCACCGTCGCGCACTTCGGCGGGCGCGGCAAGCTCGCTCGGCGCGGGAAGCTCGTCGGGCGGCGCCGTCACCGGGAAATCGAGGAGCTGCGGCGCCGCGTTCTGGCCTGCCGACGCGGTGTTCGCCGGCGGGACGACGGGCCGAAAGAGCCGCCGCGCGGCGACTCGCGGCGACTCGAGCGGTTCGGCGGCGCGCGGCGCCACGATCGGCACGACCAGCGCCACGAGCAGAATCGCGACGCGCGACACAGTCGCTCGCCCGACAACGACACTCGCCACCGCTATGCTCCGCAATTCTCGCGCGCTCGACAACCTCTGCTGTGCACTAGCGCGATTGCACTAGGAAGTATTCGGCTGCCAGGTATGCCGGCGCGCAGCGCAATCGTGTGGAAAAAAAACGACATGGTGAATTTGCACATCAAGGCAACTGGGGTAGAGTTGCTTGACCTCAACAGCGACTCGCCGACGCAACCGAAATTTGCACGGAGACGTGTCATGAAGATGCTGATGTTTTTTGCCGCGGTAGCGATGCTCACGGCGAGCACACTCGGCTGCAAATGCACGAACTGCTTCAGCCGTGGGGCGTCGTGCCCGGCTTGCGGCCAGCAACCCGCGTGCCCGCCCGACGGCTGCTACATGGGGCAAGAAGGAGCGATGGGCGTGCCAGGCGCGATGGGCGTACCGGCGGAAACGTTTGCCCCCGGTCCAGCCTAACGCGACGCGCGAGCCAGTCGCGCCCTGCCAGATATTCCTCGCGTGTGCTGGCCGCACCAGGCCTCGGCCAGCCGCGACTTACTGCCCGCCAGAATCCGCGCGGGACCCCGAAACCGACGAACTGTCGTCGCAGGCGCCATGTCAACCGCCAGTTGATCGTGGCGCCGCGAGCAGTCGATCGAACATTCGCGGGCCCATCGGCGTGCCACCAGGTTGTTCGACAACCTCGCGCGACGCCGAACTGGATCCAACCAGGTGATCCCGCCGGAGCTGCGGCCGCAAGGCAAAGAGGAATACTGGCCGAGGGCTCGACCACGCCCGACGCCGAGACGCGCAAGTCGCGCCTCGGCAGCGCATAGCGAGGCGACCGAGATGCTCACCCCCGCGAGCGACCCGCGGATTCCGCAGCCGTAGCGATCCTGACTACGGCTGCGGAGCCGTGGGTGTCCTGTTCGTGCGAGAGTCGATCGTCCGCGACGCCGGCATCGAACGAATCAACAAGCTGCTCGAGTCGCTTGTGTCTTGAAAGGAGTCAGCCATGTACGCTCGATCACGGCGCGCCTTGCCGCGGATGCGCGGTCGCGCCTTGTTGCGGCAACTCTTCGTTGACGCGCCGGCCAGCGCGACCGCCGAGCGCACCTCCGAAACCGTCGACGAAGCTAAACCCACGCGCTTAGTCGGCCGCCTGGCGGCGCTCGTCGACTTGCGCGTCGATGCACCGGCGGAGCCCGCCTTTACGCGCGCGGCGGGTCGACAAGGCAAGAGGCCCTCCGCTGCTCCGCGGCCTCTGGCCTCGGCTTCGCAAGCGCGTTAGACTGCCGCGCTTTCGCACCCGCAAAGCGCTCCGGTCCAGGCGATGTCCGAAACCAGCGACGAATTGCTCGCGGCTCGAGATCGAGTCGTATTGTTGCACTCGCTGCACAATCGCGCACTTGGGCAGCATCCGCACGTGTGGACGCGCGGCCAAGGCGCGCTCTTGTGGGACGCCAACGGCCGCGAGTTTCTTGACGGCCTCGCCGGGCTGTGGAACGTGATCGTCGGCCACGGGCGTCGCGAGCTGGCCGACGCCGCCGCGCAGCAGATGAGCACGCTGGCGTACGCCACGGCCTACGCCGGCAGTTCGAGCCGCCCGGCCATCGAACTGGGCGAACGGCTGGCCGAGCTGTTCTATCCCAACATCCGGCGCTTCTTCTTCACTTCTGGCGGCGCCGAGGCGAACGAAACGGCCATCAAGACCGCACGCTATTTCGCCAAGCTCAATGGGCACGCGGGCAAATTCAAAGTGATCGGCCGCCACTGGGGCTACCACGGCACGACGCTGGCGGCCATGTCGGCCACCGGCATCAGCAGCTATTGGCCGATGTTCGAGCCGCGCGTGCCGGGCTTTCCGCACATCGAGAGCCCGTATCCCTATCGCTTCGGCGGCGCGCCGCGCGGTCCCGACGACCGGCGCACGCCAGGCGAAATGGCTGCCGACTTGCTCGAAGAAGCGATCGTGCGCGAAGGGGCTGACACGGTGGCCGCGTTTCTGGCCGAGCCGGTGCAGGGGGCCGGCGGCGTGATCGTTCCGCCCGACGACTATTGGCCGCGGATTCGCCAGATTTGCGATCGGCACCAGGTGCTGTTGATCGCCGACGAAGTGATCACCGGCTTTGGCCGCACGGGTCCGTGGTTCGCGCTCGAGCGCTGGGGCGTCGAGCCCGACCTGGTGACCTTTGCCAAGGGGATCACAAGCGGTTACTTCCCGTTGGGGGGTGTTGGTGTCCGGCGCGAAATCGCCGATGCCATCGACGCGGCCAGCGGTCCGCAAACCTGGATGCACGCTTTCACCTACTCCGGGCATCCGACTGGCTGCGCCGTGGCGCTAGCGAACCTCGATCTGGTCGAACGCGAAGGGCTGCGCCAGCGCGCCGCCGTGTCGGGCGAGCGCTTGCTGGGCGGGCTGCAGACGCTGGCCGGGCATCCGCACGTCGGCGACGTGCGCGGGCTGGGGCTGATGGCGGCTGTCGAGCTCGTGGCCGACAAAGGTTCGAAGGCGGAGTTTCCGCCTGAGCTGGCGATTGGCGCCAAGGTTCACGAAGCGACTCAGCGACGCGGCTTGTTCACGCGACTCCGCGGAGATGTCTACAACCTGGCGCCTTGCTACGTGACCACTGAGGCGCAGATCGATCGGATGGTGAGCATCCTGGGGGATTCGATCGACGAGGTGCTCGGCAAGTAGGTGTTTCGCCGCAGAATCTATTGAGATTCCCATGCCCCATCCCGCGACAGTCCGTCCGACCGCTGGCCAATACGCGTCTGAGTTTGGCAAGTACATTTCGCTCGTTCCCGACGGCGATGTGCGCCAACTCCTGGCGGAGCAAGCAGGTGACCTCTTGCGACTCCTGGGTCGAGTGTGCGAGAGTGGCTCACTCGTCCGACATGCCCCCTATACTTGGAGCG
This sequence comes from Pirellulales bacterium, assembly GCA_019745975.1. Classification (GTDB taxonomy): domain Bacteria; phylum Planctomycetota; class Planctomycetia; order Pirellulales; family JAEUIK01; genus JAIESQ01. The sequence goes on along the minus strand of JAIESQ010000027.1, from coordinate 1,403 downwards.
TCAAGCAAGTGTTGGGGCACATTACCGATTGCGAGCGCGTCTTCGGTCATCGTGCCCACTGGATTGCGCGGGGAGGCGCCGCGCCACTCGTCACTTTCGATGAGCAGGCGTTTATGGAAGTGGCGGCCTTCGATCGTTGGCCCTTCGTCGAGCTCGTGGACGAATTTCAGTGCGTGCGGCGTGCGCACATGCTGCTTTTCGAGCACTTGGAACCGGGCGGTTGGCTGCGAACTGGCGTGGTCAACGACCATCCGGCCACGGCAGCAGCGGCGTAAACACCCAATTGACCGGTGTCCGAAACTCCTGGGCTATCGCAGTTCGCGGATCTGACGCTACTGAACACGCTGTGCTGCGCACACCCTACAAGACTTGAAGTGTTGCTAGGCGTGCTCTGAGGCAAGCACTGCGGCCGGGTGCCCCAGCACTTCCTCGGCCAGTTGCCGGTAGTCGGCCGCGCCGTGCGAATCGGGCGCGTAATCGAAGATCGACTGACCGAAGCTCGGCGCTTCGGCCAGGCGAATGTTGCGGCGAATCCGCGCCTGGAACGGCCGCGCGGTCCCCCACGGTTTCGAGGCGTGGCGCGGCTGTTCGAAGAACGCCTCCAGGTCGCTGGTGACCTCGGCGGCCAAGCGCGTGCCCGACTCGTGCAGGCAGAAGATGATGCCGGTGATGCGCAGCGCCGGATTCAGCCGTCGGCCGACCAGCGAGATCGTCTCCAAGAGCTTGCTAAGTCCGTGCAGCGCGAGAAAGTGCGGCTGCACGGGAATGAACACTTCGTCGACCGCCGCCAAGGCGTTGATCGTCAGCACGCCCAGCGACGGCGGGCAATCGACAAACAGGTAGTCAAACTGATCACGGTCGGCGGCCAGTTTGTCGCGCAAGATCAGCTCGCGTCCGACGACGCCGGCCAGTTCGACTTCGGCCGCAGCCAAATCGATGTGCGCGCCGACGACGTGCAAGTTCGGCGCCACCTCGCAACGGGCCTCGGCCAGGGTGGTTTCGTCGGTGAGCACCTGATACATCGAAGGCTCGCCCGGCGACGGGGCCAACCCTAAGTGCAGCGTGGCGTGCGCCTGGGGATCGAGATCGACCAACGAGACGCGTTGCCCGGCGGCGGCCAGCGCGGCGCTGAGGTTCACGGCGGTGGTCGTTTTGCCGACACCACCTTTTTGATTGATGATGGCGATTCGTCGCATGGGGGCCTCGCAAACGTCGCGTGCGCTAACCGACCGCGCTCGAGCGACTGTGTCCGCGGTCGGTTGGCCACGGATTATAGGCGAGACGGCGAAAATCGACCTAGATCAATGCCGCGCCGCGGCGGGGACAGGGTGCATCCTGCACTTTGCGCGTGAGGCATGGTGGGTCATGATTGGCCGGGGGGATTTTCACGCCCAGAGACCCAG
>JAIESQ010000066.1 GCA_019745975.1 Pirellulales bacterium | reverse complement strand
GCGGCGCGTGCCTGGCGTGCGGATGCTCGCTGCTCGGCGGCAGCGACGAATTCTGTGGCGTCTTGTTCAACCGCGCTGCGCCGCCTGGCGCACGATCTGGTGATCCAAAGCGTGCAGTCCGAAGTGCTGATGTACGGCATTCGCTGCGAGGATCGGCTCGACCAGTGCGACGCCTTCGTCGCCATCACCGCCACCGAGCCGCTCGATGCCGACCACGTCGGGCAATTGGCCGACATGTACGCGGGCTGGGCGCGCCGCAAGGGCTTCGCGGTGCGCGTCGTTAACGAGGAGCTCGCCGGGCGCAAGGTCTCGCACGAAGTGGTGCTTTTGATCGAAGGGGTCGCCGTCTACTGCCTGCTGCGCGCCGAGCAGGGGTTGCATCAGTTCGTTGCGCGGGGGACGTCAAAGACGCCGCCACACGAGTGGTATGTCAAGGTGCACGTCTTACCTGTCGTCGAACCGCCTGAAGGCCAGCGCCCTCATACTGTCGTGACGGCTGCTGCCCGTGGCGCCGGCCTGCGTTGCCGGCGCTATCAGTCGAAGGTTACGGCCAGCGACACGCACGGGCACGCTGTCACCTTACAGAGCGGACTGACCGAGAACGACGCGGATGAGATCGCCCGCGAGCTGCTCGATGCCGAACGCTGGCGCGTGGCGCACGGCCCGGTCGACGGTCACGCCCGCGACGTCGTGCGCCGCTACACGCTCGAACCGAGCCAGTCGGCCAAGGATCTGCGGACCGGTGTGGTCACGCACCGTGTCGACGAGTTGTTCGCTGGCGCGCTCGACGAGTTCCTTGCCGCCGCCCTCGACGAGCGCTTGGCCATCGCTAGTGGGTCAGCTCGAAACGATGCATACGAGCGAAACAGCAGGTAGCTCCATGTCGCTTCCCTGGCGGGCAATTGCCGCCTTTGTGACGCTGCCGGTGGTGATGGGCGGATTGTTGCCGGCCGCTCTGTTGTTCGCGACCGGTCCACCAGCACCTGGCGGTTGGGCTTGGTTGGGGCTCGTGCCTGCCGCGCTGGGGCTCGCGCTGTTGTTGGAATGCGTGCGGTTGTTTGCCGTGCGCGGACGGGGCACGCTTGCGCCCTGGGCCCCGCCGCAACAACTGGTTGTCGTCGGGGTGTATCGGTGGGTCCGTAATCCGATGTATGTCGCGCTGGCGCTGGTGTTGGCGGGCTGGACGATCTTGTTTCGTTCGACCGCCGTCGCGGTCTACGGCATGCTGCTCGTGATCGCGTTTCATCTGCGCGTGGTGCTCTACGAGGAGCCGACCTTGCGGCGCACGTTCGGCGAATCGTTCGAGCGCTACCTGCAGGAAGTGCCGCGCTGGCTACCGCGTCCGCCGCGCGGGCCAGATTGAGCCGCGCTGCCAGCCAGCAGGCTGTGAAAGCCCGGCGGACATCCGTAGATACATGCCGCTTGGCGACTGGTCGATATTTCGGCGCGCCAGCCCTAAGATTCGACCGCGGGGAGCGAATACAATCCACAATCGGCTAAATCCGCGTTACCGACGGCGTATCAAGGAGATCGAGCCATGTCACAGCCTTTACTCGACAACCCCTGGTTGACCTTAGCGGCGATCGTGGCCGCGGTGATCGTGGCCTGCGTCGCGATCGTGTTTGTCACCGATTATCTGCGGCAGACGCGGCAGGCCGAGATTGACGCCGCGCTCAAACGCGACATGCTCAGCCGGGGGATGTCGGCCGCCGACATCAAAACCATCCTCGAAGCCACCAGCGACGGTGAGGCCGCGCGGATGGCGCTGCACCAGCGGGTGAGCGTCGGGCTGGGGAAGTTCCGCGTGGAGGTTGGCACCCCCCAACACCCCGTGTCGGGAACCGAATCGTCGGCGGTGCATGGTTGAGGCTCCGGGGACTCGATCGCGCCGTTGAAATGCCTTGCCTCGCGGGTCAGGCGGCCCTTCACGAGTTGCTCAAAAACGGGGCAAGGCTTGCCCAAGCCCCCTTCACCTCAGGGCCGGCCGAGACAGGAAGCCCCCTAAAACGCCGCCGGCAAACCGTGGCCCGCGTTGGCCGTTGACCCGCCTTTATCTGTTGCGCTGGCGCGGTTTACTGCGTCGGTAGCGCCTGGCGAACTGAACGCCTGACAACCGGCCAGCCACTCTGGCGACCGGCCACTGGCACGATGCTTGCTCTCGCGAAGACGGTTCGTCGTCGCGCCATGGTTTTTGGCGCGCGACCAGCGCGGGGCATGGCTCGAAATCACGGACGAACAGAAATCGAGGTGACGCGCGACGACGGAGCATCGAGCGCTGGCCACGGCGGGTTGTGCCCGTCGTAGCGACTTGGACTGGCGCCTGGCACGCGTAAGCGCACGAGGCGCTGCCCGCGGCCAGATTGCCATGTTCGGCGGCGACTCAAGACGTCGGGACTTTCTCGCATTGGAAACGAGAGTTGCCCGGCTCATGGCGTAGGTCTCTTGCGACCAACAGGCGGTGCGCAAGGCTGGTGAAGCAGACTCAGTTTTCTCGAAGGGAGGTCTCGGATGAGACGTAGATCGGCGTTGGCAATTCTGGCGGCCGCGTTTTTGACCGTCGCCCTGGTAGCTCCGGCGTTGGCCCAGGATCCGGCGGCGCCCCCCGCCGAGCCGGCTGCGGCGGCGACCGAGCCCGCTGCTCCTCCTGCCGAACCTGCGGCGGCGGAACCCGCTCCGGCGGCCGATGCTCCTGCGGGTGAAGCCGCAGCCGATTCGACCGAGGCAGCGGCGATCGCGCCTCCGACAATCGACTGGGCAAGCCCTGCCGGCATGAAGATCGGCCTCGACACCGTCTGGGTGTTGTTCACGGGCTTCCTGGTGTTCTTCATGAACTTGGGCTTTGCCTGCGTCGAGTCGGGCTTTTGCCGGGCGAAGAACGCGGTGAACATCCTCTCCAAGAACTTCATCGTGTTTGCGGTGACGACGCTTGGTTTCTGGTTCATCGGCTGGGGGATCATGTTCGGTTCGAGTGACACAGACTGGATTGGCAAACAGGGCTTGCTGATGGTCAGCGGAGCCGACAACAGCCCCAACACCCTCGACGCCTACAAAGGGGACTACGGTGCGCTTAACTGGACCGGCGTGCCGCTGTGGGCGAAGTTCTTCTTCCAGCTCGTGTTCGCCGGAACCGCCGCCACGATCGTCTCGGGGGCCGTGGCCGAGCGCATCAAGTACATCTCGTTCATCGTCTTCAGCTTCCTGATGGCGATGTGCATTTATCCTGTCGTGGGTCATTGGATCTGGGGCGGTGGATATTTGCAGAAGAATGGCTTTGTCGATTTCGCGGGTTCCACACAGGTGCACTCGATCGGCGGTTGGGCGGCACTGACGGGCATCCTGATCCTTGGCCCGCGGCTTGGTAAGTACAAGGCCGATGGCCGCGTGAGCGCCATTCCCGGACACAACCTGACGGCCGCCACGATCGGTTGCTTGATCCTCTGGTTCGGTTGGTTCGGGTTCAACCCAGGCAGCACGATGGGGGTCGACGGCTACGCGATTGCTGAAATCGCCGTCACGACAAACCTCGCCGCGGCGGCCGGCACGCTCACCGCCACGGCCACCGCCTGGTTGCTATTGGGCAAGCCCGACCTGGGCATGACCCTCAACGGCTGCCTGGCCGGTCTAGTGGCCATCACCGCGCCATGCGCTTTCGTTTCGGCGCCTGTCTCGATTCTGATCGGTGCGATCGCCGGTGTGCTCGTCGTCATCGGCGTGTTGACCTTCGATCGCCTGCACGTCGACGACCCGGTCGGCGCTACTTCGGTCCACTTGCTCAACGGAGTCTTTGGCACCATCTGTGTTGGCTTGTTTTCCACGCCCGACCGCATCGGTCGCGCTGGCAACGCGGCGGCCCATGCGGGCTTGTTCTACGCTGCCGACAAGGCGGATGGCCTTGCTCAATTGAAGATTCAATTGATGGGTGTGGGCCTTTGTGCTGGCTATGTGCTCGTGATCAGCGCCGTCTGCTGGTTTGTCGTCAAGGCTCTGATGGGCATGCGGGTCTCGCAGCAGGAAGAGATCGAAGGGCTCGACATCGGCGAACACGGGATCGAAGCTTACTACGGCTTCGTCATGGCGGCATCCAAGGAAGGCTAGCAGGCTGTTGAACTTGTAGCCGGCCTCTTTGACTTTGAGGCCGGACACTCGGCAACTTCCGGGGTCGCAGACCCCGGCTACAGAGCGTTTCAAGATGCGGCTAGGCCGCGTCGACTTTCGACGGATGGCGACTCCGTCATGGCTCGGTCAGGTCGTGCAAGCGATCTGCCCGAGCCTTTTTTGTTGCGCTGGTTGGCGCATCGCGCCGCGCGTCGTCGATCGGCAATGTGAGTTGGTCGCGCTACTGACCGCCGTCCCACGGCCAGCCCTCGAGAAACTCCAATTCGATCGCCGCCAGCCGATCGAGCACCTCGGGCGGAAACTTGAAGTTGGCCGTGCTCCGCACGCTGGCCCCTTGCCCACTGGTGCGCACCCAGGCCGCGCTATCGTAGAAACCTGGCGTGGCGATCGCCTGGTGCAACAGAGCGCCCGAGCGATCGCGCAACACGAAGCGCACACGAGCGGTCGCGGGGCGCGAAGCATGCCCGTAAGTAATCGTGGCGCGGCAACCAAGCCGCGAGTTGCGCAGTTGCAGCCGCATGGGGACAACAAACGACGGCTGGGCCGCGAGCTCGACGTTGCCTTGCAGTGGATCGGGGCGGCGCACCACGAGGCGCAGTGTGGCCGGCTCGCGCGCCATCTGCCGCGCGCAAGCCAGTGTTGGCTGGCCTGCCGCCCATGATCCTGTCACAGCCAGCACGAGCGCGCAACGTAAAGGGTGGCGCATCTTGCTCGGTCGCTGGCTGTCAGGACCAGTTTCAAAACCTGGCTTGGGTGCCACTGCTGGCTTGCCCAGCAGTGCAACGTTTAATACGGCACTGCTAGACGAGCTAGCAGTGGCACCTGACGTCGGTTCAATGCTGGTTTTGAAACTGCTGGTAACAATTCGCATCATCCACGGCGCAATTTCAGCGACCTTGCGCGCGGCGGCAAGTTGATTCCCAGTGCGCCATGGCGCGCGGAACTTAATCCGGCACCAGCGCCACGGCTCGGCACCAGCCGGCGCTGGTGCCGGCGATCTTCACCGGCAGGCAGCTCATCCAGAAGCCGTGCGTACGGCCGATCTGATCGAGATTCGCCAGCTTTTCGATCTGACAATACTCGCGTGTAATGCCGGCGAAGTGGGCCGGCCAGATGTACCGTCCGTCGCCGGTCCGCTCGTAGTCGCTCATCATGTTCAAAAAGGGGCGATCGAGCGTGTAGGCGTCGATGCCGATGACCTTCACCCCTTGCTCGACGAGCCACAAGGTTCCCTCGCGCCCCAGGCCGGGCTGGGCGAAGTATGCCGACGACTGAATGCGGCGATCGGCGCCGGTTTGCAGGAGCACGATGTCGCGCGGCCGCAGCCGATACTCGATCCGCGCGAGCGCCGCTTCGAGATCGGCCACTTCGATGAAGTCGCCCGGCTGCTTGTGCTGCATGTCGAGCACGACACCGGGCGCGAAGCACCACTCGAGCGGCACCTGGTCGATGGTCCGCGCCTGGCAACCTTCGCTCTGCGGGCCATAGTGATACGGCGCGTCGACGTGCGTGCCGGTGTGCGTGATGGCCGTGATCTCCTCGATGGCCCAGCCGCGCCCCTGAGAATAGACCAGGTCCTCGGGCCGCACGCCGAGGAACCGCTCCATTTGCTCGAGCCCTTCGCCGTCGTGCCGTACATAGCGAATGTGGGGGGGCATCGGCTCGCTGACGGCGCCGTCTTCCAGCGGCACGCTCAGATCGACGATCCGCAGGCGTTCGAGCACGCTGGCGTACTCTCTTTTGCCGACACACGTCGGCCGGCTCAGTCGATCAGCCGGTGGTAGCGCCCCATCCAATAGGGTAGCAAAATGAACGTGCCGTCGTCGCGCGAGCGGCCGTCGCCGCCGCCATCAAGCTCGTATGGGTCGCCGTTCCACTTCATCACGCGCCGCTCGGCGATCGGCAGCACGAAGCGGCTGCGCTTATTGTCGAAGCGGTTCTGCACCACTTCCCCCAAGTCGAGCCGATCGCTGTTCTTGACGACCCACTCGAACGTGTCGGCCGGCACCTCGCGAAACCACTCGATCGCCGCCTCCTGATCGTATTCGGTCGGATCGAGGTAGGCCTTCTCGGGGCGCTCGGCCGGGTTACTCTGCGAGCCCGCCTGCCGGCACGCCGCATAGATGAAATTGAAAAACGGACTTTTCTCCGGGCGCTCGATCTGCCAGGAACGCTCTAAGCTTGTCAGATAGATTCGCCGCAACTGCGGATCGCGCTCGTAGCGCAAGAGCGGGTAATAGGCCAAAAAAGCCAGCTCGTCGTCGCTATGGTTCACCGCCTGGGGAGGCCACAGCACCTTTTGTTCGACCGTGTTGATGGCGTAGCTGTGCTTGTCGATCAACTCCGCCGCGGCCTTGGCATAGCGCGGCCCGCCGACGATGTGGTCGGCCACCTTCAAATGTGACAGCAATTCGAGCGAGTTGAGCCCGCGATCGACAATCCACTCCAAATCCCGATTGAGCTTCTCGGGGGCGAACACACCCCAGCGCGTCGGCTTGCCCGACGGCCCCACGTAGTAGTAACCGTGATCGAGAATGTGGTCGGTCATCCGCTGCACATAGGGGCGGATGATCTCGCGTTGGTCGGCCGTGGCGGCGACGTCGTAGTAGACCGCATAGGCGAAGTAGTGGCCGTCGAGCTCGTCGCTCGAGGTATCACCTTTCCACCAATAGCGGCCGTCGGCCGTGCGATGCCACTCGCCGCCGTGCCGCTGCGCCGGTTCGAAGGGGACCGACGAGGGATAAAAGCTCCGCGCCGCGAAGCCCGGAATGCCCGTCACCTCCTCCAGAAACATCAGCGCCTTGAGCGATTGCCAGGCATTTTCGCGGGCGGCCTCATCCCCCGTCGCGCCAAAGCGAAATGCCTCGGCGGCGACATACAGGCTCGTCCACAGCCCGTCGTTGTCGCTCGACTGCTGCGTCCACTCGGGCGTGATCTTGCCGGGAGTCGGCCCATCGATGCTCCCCACGAGCCCTTCGCGGACGTGATACTTGCGCAGCGCATCGTGAATTGCCTGCATCTTCTGTTCGAGCGTCGTGCTCTTGCGCTCGAGCCGGCCCAGGCCAGCCGGCGTGCTCACCCACACGCGACCTTCGGCGTCGATCGCCAGGTCGGTCACCTCGTTGGCCGGCAGCCAATGGCGCGAATGAAACACCCGCCAGCGCGCGTCGTCGGGTTTGAGCCGCACAACCCCCTGTTTGGCCCCCAGCCAAAGCGTGCCGTCGTCGAGCTTGATTCCGACGGTCAGATCGCGATACGGCAGCACGGGCTTGCCGTCGGCCAGGCGAGCCAAATCGTTGGGCGACAGCCGCGTGCCGACCGACGTCGGCAGCGCGACATCGATCGGGTACTCGGCGACCCAAGTCGTATACGGCTCGTTCCCCGTGGCGATCAATAGCGCCGCGCCCAGCAGTAATTCAAGCACGTGGAAACTCCCTCAGCCTTGCGACGCCGGCTTGTGCGATTCGAGGTACTCGACGAACAGCCGTTCCATCGTCGTCAGTTCGAGCCCGTTTTTCAACGCGTTATCGGGAGTAAAGTTGACCAGCCGCACCAGTAGCCGGCCGTCGGGCTCGACATCGACGATGTTGATGCAGCCGGGGTCCTGCTCCAGCGACCCGAACCCCGCCAGCCCGCTGCCAAACGCGTGCGTCAACAGCACGCGATTCACGCCGCCGTGGGCCACGACCAGCAGTTTTCGCCACGAGGGGTCGCCCACCAGTGCCTGCCAGCAGCCCAAGACGCGCTCGACCAGCGAGCCAAAGGTTTCGCCCGCCAGAAAGCGGGCCTCGGCCGAGATGCCGGCCGAGAACGCTTTGGTGACGGTGTCGACGAGGTTCTCGACGCGGATATCGGTCAAGCGGCCGGGGGCGATTTCGACCAGGGCTTCGTGACGTTCGATCGGGAGGTTGCGTTCTCCCATGGCCAGGCGCGCGGTCTCGACCGATCGCGGCAGCCCGCTGGTGACCACGCGGTCAATCGGCACGTCGGCCAGCACGGCGCCGGCCGCGGCGGCTTGCGCGCGGCCAGCCTCGTTGAGCTCGGCCTCGCGCGCGCGCAGCGACGGGGCGCCGCCGGCGAAGTATGAGACCTCGCCGTGACGCATGAGATACACCCGGCGACGGGGCATGGTGGAGAATTGCACGACGCACCTGTTATGAGCGCAGCGATTGGGTTTCGCGGGCGGCCGGCGAGAGCCGCTCTTGCACCGCCTGCACGCCCAGCTCGCGCTCGCGCAAAGCCTGCATTGCGCGGACCACGGCTTCCGCCGCCTCGATCGTCGTGATGCAAGGCACGCCATATTGCACCGCCGCCGCGCGAATGCGCCCTTCGTCGGTGCGGGCGCCTTTGCCGCTGGGCGTGTTGATGATCAATTGAATCCGCCCGTCGATCAGGTGGTCGAGCAGGCTAGGATGTCCTTCCTGCAGCTTCTTCACGGTTTCGACGGCGATGCCGTGCTGGGAGACGAGTTTTGCGGTGCCGACGGTCGCATAGAGGTGGTAGCCCATCTCGGCCAGCCGCTGCGCGATGCCGACGATCTGTGGCTTCTGCCGGACCGATACGCTCAGGAAGATATTGCCCTCGCGCGGCAGCACCACGCCGGCGGCCAACTGGCTTTTGGCAAACGCCAGCGGAAAGCGATCGCTCACGCCCATCACTTCGCCCGTCGAACGCATCTCGGGGCCAAGCACGATATCGACGCCGTGGAATTTGACGAACGGGAAGACGCTCTCCTTCACCGAAAATTGCTGCGGCACCGGCTCGCTGGTCCAACCCTGATCGTCGAGCGGCACGCCGACCATCACCTTGGCGGCCACCTTGGCGACTTCCATGCCCGTGGCCTTGGAGACGAACGGCACGGTGCGGCTGGCCCGCGGATTGACCTCGAGCACGTAGACGATCTGCTGGCCCTCTTCGCGTTTGACGGCGTATTGAATGTTCATCAGCCCGCGCACTTGCAGGTTCTCGGCCAAGAGCACCGTCTGGCCGCGGATGTCGTCGAGCACGTCGGCCGGCAGGCTGAACGGCGGAATCGAGCAGGCCGAATCGCCTGAGTGGACGCCGGCCTCTTCGATGTGTTCCATGATGCCGGCGACAATTGTGCGCCGGCCGTCGCTGACGCAATCGACGTCGACCTCGATGGCGTCTTCCAAGAAGCGATCGATGAGCACGGGCTGGCCGCCGGCGGCGACGAACGCCTCGGCGACGAACCGCTCGAGCTGCACCTGGTCGTAGCAGATTTCCATCGCGCGACCACCGAGCACGAAGCTGGGCCGCACCAGGCAGGGAAAGCCGACCTTGGCCGCCTCGGCCCGGGCTTCCGCCATCGTGCGTGCGATGCCGTTGGCTGGCTGCCGCAGCCCGAGCCGCTTGAGCAGGCGAGCGAACTTCTCGCGGTCCTCGGCGTCTTCGATGGTGTCGACGCTGGTGCCGATGATCGGCACGCCCGCGGTCGCTAGCGCCCGAGCAAGGTTCAGCGGCGTCTGCCCGCCGAACTGCACGATCACGCCGTCGGGCTCGACGCGGTCGCAGATGTTGAGCACGTCTTCGGTGGTGAGCGGCTCGAAGAACAGCAAGTCGCTGGTGTCGTAGTCGGTGCTGACGGTTTCGGGGTTCGAGTTGACCATGATCGACTCGATCCCCAGTTCGCGCAATGCGAAGCTGGCGTGGCAGCAGCAGTAGTCGAACTCGATGCCCTGGCCGATGCGGTTGGGCCCGCCGCCGAGGATCATCACGCGACGACGTCCGGGCTGCTTGGGGGGCGTTTCGTCTTCGTCTTCGTAGGTCGAATAGAAGTAGGGTGTGTAGGCTTCGAACTCGGCTGCGCAAGTATCGACCGACTTGAACGTGGCGACGATGCCCAGCGCCTTGCGGGCGTTGCGGACCGAAACTTCTGGACAATCCCAGATCCAGGCCAACTGTCGATCGGAGTAGCCGGCTCGCTTGGCTCGGCGGAAGAGATCGGTGGAGCAGTCTTGCAGTCCGCCGACGGCGCGCAATTCGTCCTCCAGCTCGACCAGCTCTTGCAAGTTGTCGAGAAACCAGGGGTCGATCTTGGTGATCTCGTGAATCGCCTCGGCCGTCATGCCCGACTTGAACGCGTAACGCAGGTACCAGACGCGCTCGGCGTTGGGCGTGGCGAGCTTGGCGCGGATTTCCTCGGACGAGGGTTGATCCGCGCGGCCCCAGCGGTCGCGGTTGTCGCAGCCGAAGCCGAAGCTGCCGACCTCCAGCCCGCGAAGCGCCTTTTGGAAGGCCTCTTTGAACGTGCGGCCGATGGCCATGGTCTCGCCGACGCTTTTCATTTGCGTGGTCAGCGTGGCGTCGGCCTCGGGGAATTTCTCGAAAGCGAAGCGCGGGACTTTCACCACGACGTAGTCGATCGTTGGCTCGAAGCAGGCCTGGGTTTCGCGCGTGATGTCGTTGGGTAGTTCGTGCAATCGGTAGCCGACTGCCAGCTTGGCGGCAATCTTGGCGATCGGGAAGCCGGTAGCCTTCGAGGCCAGCGCGCTGGAACGGCTGACGCGCGGGTTCATTTCGATGACGATCATCCGGCCGGTTGCCGGATCGATGGCGAACTGGATGTTCGAGCCGCCGGTTTCGACGCCGATCTCGCGGATCACAGCCAGCGAGGCGTCGCGCATCCGCTGATATTCTTTGTCGGTGAGCGTCAGTGCGGGGGCGACCGTGATCGAATCGCCGGTGTGCACACCCATCGGGTCGAAGTTCTCGATCGAGCAGATGATCACGACGTTGTCGTCGACGTCGCGCATCACCTCCATCTCGTATTCTTTCCAGCCGATGATCGACTGCTCGATGAGCACCTCGTGGATCGGGCTGGCGTCGAGTCCGCGGCGCACGAGCTGGTCGTACTCCTCGCGGTTGTAGGCGATGCTCGAGCCCGAGCCGCCGAGCGTGAAGCTCGGGCGGACCACGGCGGGCAGGCCGATCTGGGGCAGCAACTCCCGTGCTTCGGCGAGCGAGTGAACCGTGTCTCCCTTGCAGACTTCCAGCCCGATCTTTTCCATAGCCGCTTTGAATTTGTCGCGGGCTTCGGCCTTTTCGATCACTTCGGGCCGCGCGCCAATCATCTCGACGCCACAGCGATCGAGCACGCCGTGCCGCCAGAGGTCCATGGCCAGGTTGAGGCCCGTCTGCCCGCCGAGCGTGGGCAACACGGCGTCGGGACGTTCGGCCTCGATCACCTTGGCAACCATCTCCCAGGTCAGCGGCTCGATGTAGGTGCGGTCGGCCAGGTTGGGATCGGTCATGATCGTGGCCGGATTGGAATTCACGAGCACGACCTCGTAGCCTTCTTCGCGCAACGCCTTGCAGGCCTGTGTGCCCGAATAGTCGAACTCGCAGGCCTGGCCGATGACGATGGGGCCCGAGCCGATCAGCAGAATCTTCTTGATGTCACTGCGGCGGGGCACGGCGGCGAGTCCTCTCGGGCTGCGAAGCTTGAGCGCGTGTACCGCTCGGTCACGCTGTCGTAGCGCGGGCGCGCGGTACTAGCCGGGGGCAAAATTCGACTGTCTTCGGCCGAAGAGGCCGGGTGGCCGACGGGCGCGTGCCCGAAAGCGCTCGAAGATAACACGGCAGCTATCGAGCTTTCAAGGACGCGCTTAGTCGCGAAAAGTTGGCCCTAAATTGACTTAGGGCAACGGGTGCATCCTGCACTTTGCGCGTGAGGCATGGTGGGTCATGATTGGCCGGGGGGATTTTCACGCCCAGAGACCC
>JAIESQ010000021.1 GCA_019745975.1 Pirellulales bacterium | reverse complement strand
CATGGTGAACGAGCAAGTGCCATGATCAGTACCTTTCAACTGACAAGAACAACCAGGCTTTGCCTGGCGCACCGGATATCACCGATTCCACGGATGAGATTCGTTGTTTTTTGCCGCTCGCTAAACTGCGTCTTCTGTCTGGAATCTGCGGACAGGCAATTCGCCTTCTTGGCGCCTTCGCGCCTTTGCGCGAGGTCCCTACCCGGACGCAAACTGCGCGATGTTACATTCGCACCAAGTTGTGTCCACAATTTGAGTTCGGGTCCAATAGCAAAATACCCGGACGCAAACCGGACGATCACCCGGACGCAAAACGCCCGCTGTTACATCCGCCCCAAGTTGTTCCCTCTAATCGATTTACGGTCCAATATGAAGACACCCGGACGCACCCGGACGCAAATTCCCGGACAATCTTATTCTGGGACCCCCCGTGCAGAACCCATTTCGAACTTTTTCGGGGAGAGCCGCGCGAGAGCCTGGGCCGAGAGCCAGGCAGAAGTGAGTTCGCGTCTCGACCGCTAGCCGGAATTCAACTTCGAGCGGCCAGCTCTCGAGTTAACGAGCGTGAGCGCTGTATTTGCACAGGGCGCCACGGGCGCGGAGGGCGGCTCTTGCGGCGTGGTGGCCGCACATTCCGTGGATGCCGGGGCCGGGAGGAGCGGAGGACGAACAGAAGAACAGGCGCGGGTTCGGCGTGGCGTAGGGGTTCCAGCAGAGAGTCGGACGGGCGAGCGCTTGTGGGAGATCCATGATGCCGCCCGTGATGTCTCCGCCGACGTAATTTGGATTGTAGGCTTCCCAGTCAATGGGAGAGGTGGCACGGCGGGCGAGGATGCGCTCGCGGAAGCCGGGGGCGAAGCGTTCCACTTGAACCTCAATGCGATCGGTCATCGACTCGACCGCGCCGGCGGGCACGTGGCAATAGCCCCAGGCGGTGTGCTTTCCCGGCGGTGCCCGCGTCGGGTCGAAAAGGCTGGGCTGCGTCAACAAGACAAAGGGGCGCTCGACACGGGCGCCACTCCACGGCGCCGCCTCGGCTTCCGCGATCTCCTCAAAGGTTCCGCCAACATGGACGGTCGCAGCCTGGGCGCACAGCGGATTACTCCAGGGAATGGGGCCATCGAGCGCCCAGTCGACCTTGGCCACGCCAATCCCATGACGAAATTTCTGCAGCCGCCGGCGATACCTCGCTGGCCAGGCATCGCCAACGATCCGGAGTGCGGTTCGCGGAACGACGTCCAGCAGCACCACACGCGATTTAGGAATCTCTTCCAGCGCGCGGACGGGCGAGTTGACCACGATTTCCGCTCCCAGCGAGACGGCGTAGTCCGCCAACCGCTGTGCAACTTGCTGCGATCCACCCCGACAAATGGGCCATCCGCCGACGTGAGCGGAAAGGGCCAACATGATGCCGATGCCTCCGCTCATGGCGCGGTGGAAAGGGAGCGTCGAATGCGCCGCCATCCCTGCGAACAAGGCCCTGGCTTCCTCGCCCGAGAAACGTCGGGCAATTGCTTCCGCGGACCGAATTGCTTGTAGCCCGAACTTCATCATGGTAATTGGATGCCGAGGAAAGCGCGCCGGCCCAAGCACTTGGGGAAATAGCACGCCAGCGTCGCGCACGAGCGGCCCGAACAAACGTGACCAGGCTTGGGCGTCGTCGCCCAGCTCGCAGGCGGTTTCCGCGAACGAACGAGATAGCAGCGCCACCCGCCCGCCGTCCAGCGGATGGGCGCACGGGAGTGGAGGAACCACCCATTCCAGCGGAACGCGATCAGGGGCAAGATTTTGGAAGAATGGCGACATCGGCGCCAACGCGTGAATCGAGGCGCACGTGTCGTGCAGGAAGCCCGGCAGTGTACATGCCGACGAGCGTAGTCCACCGCCGATCGTAGCGGCGGCCTCCAGGACGAGCACGCTTCTGCCCGCCTCGGCAAGAGTTACGGCCGCGGCCAGGCCATTTGGTCCTGAACCGATAATGATCGCAGCGTAGGAACTCTGTCGAGGCGTGGAACCGTACGACGTGTTCATCACGCGGGGACGGCCGGAAGGGAAGGCGAATCGTGGTGCGACGCGGAAAGGACCGCCACCGCGCTGGAGTTCTCAGCAGACTGTGTTTCTCGCTGGGGGCCTAGCCAAAAAAGCAGAGCCGGAAGGAGGAGCAACTCGGCCACCATGGCCAGGATTAACACCAGGCATGAAAGGCCGCCAAACAGGCGGATCGGCGGCATGTCGGCCAGCATCAGGGAAACGAACCCGCTCAGCAGTATCAGCGTTGTCACCACCAGCGAAGAGCCGACGTGCGCCATCGTCTGCATGACCACCGTGTCGCGATCGGCGTGCTTGAGCCCGCGGCGAAAATGACTGAGGAAGTGAATCGTGTCATCCGCGGCCAAAGCGATGCAAACGCTAAATACCATCACGCTAGTGTATTGCAGCGGCTGTCGAGAGAGCACCAAAAAAGCCGAAGCGCCGATCAAGGGAAGTGAATTGCAGACGAGCGAGATCAGGCCCAGCCGTAGCGATCCGAACAAGAGGGCCATACTTACAAAAATTAACATCGCCGCCAGGCCCAAGCTCGGGGCCAACTGCTCGATCATGTGATTGGCCGTACGGTAGGAGACAACCGCCGACCCGGTCAACCAAAGTTTGAACCCTGGGTACTTCTGCTCCAGCACCGCCAATCGCTGCTCGATGTGGCGAAAGTGCGGCTCGTGCGCCGCGCCTCCCAGATCACGGATGTGGGCTGTGACCGCTGCGCGGCGCTGGTCGGTCCGCGCAAACCGCTGCAGCGACTCTTCCGGCGCCTCTTTCAGCCAGCGCCACTTCTCCTGCCAATCATCCTCGGCACCGGGAAGCGATTGCAACACGCTCAGCAGCGAGACGGGATTTCGCGTCGTCGGCTCCTCGTCGAAGACGCGATGTACGTCAGCCAGGCACTGCCGGACCGATGGCGACTTCAGAGTCGTTCCCTCCGGCCAATCGACGACCACGTGGAGGAACAGCCCGCCGCCGAGCGCTTCTTCGCACTGCACGAGCGCCTGATAGGCCGAGCTCTCGTGCGGAAGGAACTCGCCAACGCGGTTGTCTGCCCGCAACCAAAACCAGCACGGCGCCCCCAGCACCGAAATCAGCAGGCCCGCGATTGCGATCGGGCGAGCATGCCGCTGAATGAACATCATCAGCCGCGATAGGGCTGCGTCGACCCACAACGGACGTCCCTCGCGGGCCCGCTGGTCCACCATCCGTTCCGCCAACGGTGTTGTGGCCAGTAGCGGCGTGAAAATCATGACGGCTACGTACGAACACGTGGTTCCCATGGCGCACGCCATGCCGAAGCTGCGAATCGCTTCCAAATCGGTGAGCAAGAGTGAGCTGAATCCAAACCCGGTCGTAACGGCGGTGAAGCCGCACGGCTTCCAGAGGGCATGCACTGCTTCCAGCGCGGCCTGCTTTCGCGGTTTACCCGCGGCCAGAGCACAGCGTATCTCAAATACCATGTGAATGGAGTCGGTGAAGCCAATCACCAGCACCAAAGGCGGCAGGATACTGGTGACCGGTGTGATCGGCTGCCCTATCCAGCCCAGCAGCCCCATCGTCCAGAGTAAACCCAGCGCCGGTCCTGCGGCGGCGATGATCACCGCGGCTGGGCGCCGGAACAACCAGATAGCGGCCAGTCCCGATAGCACCAACGTGATGGCCGTGAAAACAATTTGGTTGCGCTCAATGCGACTGACAATTTCCACGCGCAAGGCCGGAATGCCCGTGGTACGAACGCGAAAGTCGGACTCAGCCTCCAATCGTTCCGTAAGACCCTTGATGGCCGCGAGGCGTTCTTCCAGCACCCGCACGTCCAGCGACTGGCCTGTCAAAGCAACCGCCACCATCGTGACCTTGCCATCTTCCGACAGCAATTGCCCGGCCACGAGCGGATGCTCTTGGGCCTCGCGGCGCGCTCGGGCAAGGCGATTGGGATCGCCGTCGCGGGGGACCAACCGCGGCAACACGCGGCCGATGTTTCGCTGCCGCCGAGCATCCAACAGCGAATAAACTGACTCGACTCCGTCCAGCCGTTTGAGGTCTTCAACAAATCGCTCCAGCTTGACGATGCGCGGGGCTGAGAGGACTTCCTCGGCCTCCAGCATAACCAGACACTCGTTGTCATCTCCGCCGAAGGACGCAATGAACTCCTGCAAGCGCGGATAGTCGCCGTGATCCGACTTGAACAAGTCGCGGACGCGGTCGTCGGTGCGAAGTTGCAGAATTCCCGCAATGGCCGCGATCGTTGCCGCCGTCAATAGCAACACGGTCCATCGGCGATGCTGGACCAACCAGGTAAAGAAACGATCGATCATGTTCGCGTGGTATTCGCAGCTTGGGTGTTGGAGTTTCCGTGTATCGTCCATCGCAGTTCGCATCCCCGGCCGCCTGGCGAGGAGTGCGCGATGTGGGAATCAACGTGCTTTGACAAGAGTGCTGCCGGTCGCGAGCGACCGCTGCACCGCTACCGCCGCCGCGCGCAGTGGCTTCCGCTCGATGCGCGGACCCGTAAAGCCGATTGCCCCGCGGTCGAGAAAGGGCATGATTCGATGGAGCGCGTGGTACATCCGATACAGCCAAAACTTCCAGCGGCCTTCGGATCGCATTTGCAGCCACAACTCGCGCTCGTGGGAGCGCAAGTTGTCGGCATTCGGTTGCAGCAAGAATCGCTGCTCCTCGATCGAGCCAAACATCCGCAGCGACTGGGCGCGGTCCTTGCTCGGCAACACCTCCATTTGCATGTGGTTGTACCAGAGTTTGCCGATCTCGGTGAGTTCATAGCCGCCGGTCGCCGCTTGTACCAGTCCGGCCTTAAGCCAGCGCCGCACAGCGCTGCGGGCGGGACCATAGGAGGCAACTAAATCCTCAGGAAGCTGCAGCCGCGCGAGCGAGAGCATGAACCGCCGCATCTGTGATGCCTCGTGCGTCAGCGCCTTTGCCCGGTGGACGGGGAAACGGTCCTGGCTGAGCAAGGTCGTGTATTTTTTGAGATCGCAAACGTTGTGGTACTGAGTCCCTTCCAGCACGCCGAAGGCAGACGGCCCCAGCGCCAGGATCGTATTCAACTCGCCGCCGCCGCCGAAGCTCGTCTCAGCGAACAAGTCGCGGTCGGTGCGGGCAAAGGCCTCCGCGGTCACCTGATGGTAGCCGTTCTCCGGCAACACCTTGTTGACGAAGCGCCGCATCGCCAGCAGCTCCTCTCCCATTGCGGGAGAAGGCCGCGTCCCGTTTTGAATAAGGTTCACGAGCCGCGTCCCGTGCATCATCACGTAGTACAGCACGTCGAGGCTGTCCGGCGCCCACTGAATCAGCGTTTCCACGTCGCGCTCGAGCGACGCCAGCGATTGTCCCGGCGTGCCCGCCATGATTTCCAGATTCACCGGCACGTTGGGGTTGAGCTTCCGTGCCAACTCAATCACGGCTGGATAATCGGAAACGGCGTCTCCCCGCCCGACCAGCCGTCGCACCTTGGGGTCGAGCGATTGCGAGCCAAAGGAAATCCGGTTGAAGCCGCGGTCCAGGCACTCCGCGAGGTAACCTGGCGCTAGCATCTGTCGCGCGACGCCTTCCAAAGTGATTTCCGCGTCGTCGGAAATGCGGAAATTCTCCCGCAGCGCGTCGAGCAACGTTCCCAATTGCGCCGGCGAAAGCTCGGTCGGAGTTCCGCCGCCAAAGTAAACGGAGTGGAAAGGAGTCTGGGCCGCCGAGGTCTGACCATATTGGCGGATCTCCTTAAGCAGCGACTCCACAAATGGCTGCTTGCGACTGTGGTTCTGCGAGCCCGGCGTGTCCAACTTGTACAAGGGGCAGAAGTGACACAGAAAGGGGCAGAACGGAACGTGCAAGTAGATTTGGTTGCGCGGCTCCGCTTTCCCGTGATTGCGCCGGCTGGCAAGTGAGCGGTGCATGGGCCAAGGCCACTGCGACGTGCGGGGCGCGTCGATCTCGGGCGCCGTTTGCACGATCGGGTAAACCTTGAGGCTGTAAGGTAAAACGGTGGGATACGGCCAATCGGCGCGCAACCCCAAGGCGGAATTCTGGATACGGCGATCCATGGGTCGTGCTCTCCCGTCGCGAACTAACTGGTTGGGACAACGTCGTTCTTCTGGAGAGCGCAACGAGAACCGCAACGTTACGCACCGACATCGAGGTGACGCGGGAAACCCGTTTGCCGCTCGATCGGAGGAACTTTCAAAGCCAAGACCGACCCCCGTGCAGAACCCATTTCGAACTATTTCGGGGAGAGCCGCGCAAAAGCCTGGGCCGAGAGCCAGGCAGAAGTGAGTTCGCGTCTCGACCGCTAGCCGGTCCCCGGGTACGAGCGTCCGGCTCTTGAGTTAGCTCTCGGGCATGGACGGCGGACGCGACGCAGCTGCGCGCCTAGATATAAGAACGCTCGGCGAGTGGTGCTCGGCGGCGCAGGTTTGCTCCCGACTGACGTCGTATTACTAGGCTGGCAGACTGCCAGCGAGCCTGCTTGCGGTGTGCAACCACAGCGCCACTTCCTTGACACATCACGACTTACAGCTTTGACACCCTCATGCGCAACATCTACCGGCCTTTGCTGCTGCTGATCGCCCAAAGGTGGCCGCCGCCGCACGGCCGATCAGATCCGCCGGCTGATCCTCAAGCTGGCCCGGGAAGAAGCTGGGAATCACTGCCGCTCCCGCAACACGGTCAAGAACATCTTGAAGGAGAACGGCTTTGATCCGGGTCCTCGGCGGGGTGTCGGTCGGTTGCTGCCGTTTTTCTTCCTTGCTGATCGCACGGCCACGCGCCATTCTCAACCGAAATCCTCCGAGCGCTGTGTTTGCACAGGGCACACAATGCGTCACTTCTTGGCGACCGACTGAATGCGGTCGCCTTGGAGGAAGGTGTATTCTGCATCGGTTAGAGCGGCATTGCCGCGGCGACACTTGACGTCGGTGAAATAGGGAGTAATGCCGGCGCCATCCTGAAGGATGGCGCTATCTTGCACATGAAAATGGAGGTGCGGTTCGCTGGAATTGCCGCTGTTGCCGCAGAGGGCGAGGACTTGGCCCTGGCGGACCTTGTCGCCACTGTGGACTTTCAGGGACCGGGGCTTGAGGTGTGCGTAGACTGCGTATTCGTTGGAGCCGTGGTCAATGATCAAGCAGTTTCCAACCGCACATAAAGGGTTCATGGAACCTGGTTCATTATCCGGGACACCATCGATCGCGGTGACCACAGTGCCCGAGGCTGCGGCCAGGATTTCCTTCCCGTATACAAAGTAATCTTCATTGCGGCGACCAGCATTCTTATGGGAGACGTCGTCGGCACTTCGCATGACGAGATCGGCCGCGCGGCGCTGGCCACGTACCGGAACGTGGTAGTTTACCGATTCGTTGTCGCCACCCCAGAAAACGTACCACTCACCCTGAAAGGGCAACCGCATTGGGGTCCGGCTGCGCGGCACGTTCGTCGAGTCGGTCGCTGGACTGGAAGCAGGCGGAGTGACGTATAAACCAGAAATCTTGTCCGATGCGTCGAGCGTGATTTTGAAATCTAACACTCCGCGCTCGGCCGTCACTCGTATGATGGCTGTGGAGCCGCTGACCTGCGGAACGCCAGCCTTTTTCAGCTTCCCAGAAGCAGACAATAGTTCGCGGAAAAACGGAGCGGCCTTGTCGGGCGGCAAGGCTTGCTGCATCTGAGGGTCGAAGCTTGCCTGAACAGCCGTCGAATCGCCGCTATTGATCGCTCGAATGAGTTTGTTGACGACCTTGGTGAAACGCTGAGTGGAAACGGGCACAGTCGGTTTGGCCGCGGCCGCGGTGATGAGCAGTCCCGCAATCTTGTCCGACGCTTCCAAGGTGATTTTGAAATCCCAGGCTCCTCGCTCCGCTGTCACACGCACGATCGCGGTGTTGCCGGTGATTTGAGCGTCGCCAGCGTCTTTCAGCGTTCCCTGGGCGGTTACAAGTTTGCGGAAAAAGGGATTGGCCTTGTCGGGCGGCAAGGCCTGTTGCATCTGAGCATTGAAGCTTGCCTGAATTGCGGTCGAATCGTCATTGTTGATGGCTTGGATCAGTCGCTTCGCGATATCGACGAAGCGATCGGTATCATCGTCGGCTCGGAGCGTGGCAGCCAATGAACAAAGCAGCAAGCCAGACCACACGACGACTCGCATACAAGCCTTTCTTGTCGGCATAAGGAATTTGCATCAGTGTAACGGGCGCTCGGGCCGACAGACAGCTGAAAGCGAGTTGGCGGCAGCTTCTGAACGGGCATTGGAAGCATCGCGCTCTCAAGCGGAACCATGTGTTCTGTGCAGAGAGCGGCAGTTTGACCGACCCGGTTTGTACGAAATGCGCATGTTATTTCGCTTCAAGCCCCGGTCGTAAGTTGCGGTCTGGCTGGAAGTGCATTGCGGCACTGCTTTTCAGTTGGCGGCGTGCCACGGCCTGGACAGTCACCGGGGAAAGTGATTTATCCTCCCGAGGACGGTTGGGCGCGTGCGTTGCCCGCTGCCATCACGACGCGGCATAATCTCCTCAGGCGAGCCGTGACTGAAGAAAACGGGACAGCCTGGAGAAAAGTCGTGACGAACAGTGTGGAACCTCGAAGACAGTTGCCCGATGCCGTCGCGGTCACGCAAACGGGTCGTCGCGAGTTCTTGAAGAGCACTGTGTTGCCAGCGATCGTGGTCGGCACGGCGCCCGCGATGCTCGCGCTGGGCCAGCGAGCTGTTGCCGGCGGGCCCCCCCGCCGACTGGTCGTCGACGCCCACATGCATGTTTGGGCCAACGATCAGCAGCGATTTCCCTTTGCTCATCCGTACGTAGTGAATTACGAAGGGATGCCGCACGAGGGTACGGTCGAGATGCTGATCGAAGACATGGATCAGCACGGCTGCACCCACTGCGTGCTGGTTCAGACGATCTGCCACGGATGGGACAATGCCTACCTGGCCGACTGCTTGAAGCGCTCCCCGGCGCGGTTCCAAGGGCATGGGCTCATCGACCCGACCGATGCCAAGGTGGCCGACAGATTGGAGTATTGGACGAAGGAGCACGGGTTAGTGGGGATGCGTTTCAGCCCGATTTTCTATCAAGACGGCAACCACGGCGGCGATCATTGGCTCGATGCCGATGAAACGCATCGATTGTGGCGCAAGGCCGAACAACTCGGCTCCGTGTTCAACTTCTTCATCGCCCCCAGGCAATTGCCCAGGCTCGCAACGATGGCCAAGGCGCATCCCGGCGTGCGCGTGATCGTCGACCACCTTTCCCAGATGGATCTGAGCGTCGAAAACCCCGAGCCGGACTTGCAGTTGTTGCTGGCCGTGGCGCGGCATCCGAACGTTTGGGTCAAAGTGTCGGAGCTGAGTTCGGTTTCCAAGTCCCACAAGTATCCGTTTCCCGACGCTTATCCGTACGTGAAGCGCGTCTATGATGCTTTTGGCCCCCATCGCCTGCTCTTCGGAACCGGCTACCCGGGCACCGCCCGCGCCGCGTATCAACGCCCGACGCTCGCCGAGGAGATCGAACTGATCGACAAGCACATCCCCTTCTTCAATTCGAGAGATCGAGCGCGGATTCTCGGACTCAACGCTGCCAAGCTGTGGGCCCTCAAAACCTGATCCGCCCCCCGAATGGTAGGCACCGCGAGAAACGAGCGAGGACTCCTTGAGCGACCTAAAGCGCAGAACGTTCATCCAAGGCCTGGGCGCGGCGATTTCGTTGGGACCAGCCGCATTGACTTCGGCGGCTGCCCAGGGAGCAGCGAACTTGAATCTCACGCGGATCAATCCGCAGTTCATGGTTACCGCGAAGGACGCCCAAGTTTGGCACGTTGCCAAAGACTCCCAGGGTGGCCCAACGATGGCTGGCAGTCCCTCGTGGAAGAATTTCCTCGAGCTCGTAGAAAGGGAGCTTCGCGCGCGGGGCGTCGTGGATGTGTTCCACAACAAATGGAACTACCAGCGGTGGTTCACGAGCGAATACCCAGACGATTCAAAGTGGTCGCTGCACATCGACGGTCAGAAAATCCGCGTTCCCAGCTACGGTGCGTACTCGGGGACGACGCCCGACGCAGGAATCTCGCGCGAGTTGGTCGTTTACAAGCAGGGGATCGCAGCAGAAACGCTTCGCGGAAAGATCGTCGTGATCCCGCCTGGCGCGACGCCACCGGCCGACGGTCCTCCCGATCCTTTCACCGCTGGCGGCCGCGACCTCGCTGCCGGTGACTACGAGTATCTTTCCGACGCCGATACGTTCCCCAATCCGCTGATCCCACGCGCCACTGCCATCAAGGCCACACCCTTTGGAAAGATGTGGGTTCAAGCCTACATTCGACACCTGCAAAATGCGGGCGCCGAAGGAATGCTCTTCACCATTCCAATTTCGTACGAAGCGGCGGCAGGCACCTACAACTTCGTGGTCCCTTCGCTCTATGCCCTTCCCACGCTGTTTCTCGACTACGACAGCGCCGCCCAGGTCGTCGAAGCCGCCAACGCCGGAAAGCAAGCAACGCTGCGTCTGGTAGCGCAGCAGGAAAACGCCGAAACCTATCAGCTCTTCGGATTCCTTCCGGGCAAAAACTATCAGACGCCCTCCGATGAGCAAATCCTGTTGATCACGCACACCGACGGCCCTTCGATTTCACAAGAAAACGGTCCCTTGGGCATTCTGGGCATGGTTCATTATTTGTCGAAGATCCCGGCAGCCGAGCGGCCCCGGACCATCATGATCTTTCTCGATTGTCGTCATTACATGCCTGGAACTGAGCGCGCCTTTACCGAACAAGACTACGCGACCAAGCATCCCGACGTTTTTCGGTCGGTCGTGGCGGCCATGGGAATCGAGCACCTCGGCCAGATCGAATACCTCGACGAACCTGACCAGCCTTTCCGCCCGTCGGGTCTAGCCGAACTCTCCACTGTCTGGATCACGCAGAACCAGCGTCTGGTGGATTTGGCGGTCAAGTCGGTCAAGGACAACGGCCTTCGCCGCGTCCAGGTGCAATGCCCAGGTCGTCCTGGGCTTCATGGCAAAGAGCAAGGGCCGTGGTACGGACTTGGCGCAATCGCGCGACGGCTCCGAGTCCCCGGTGCTGCGACGATGGGTTCGATGACTGCATACTGGTCGACGAAGGCTCGAATCAGTTCTTTCGATGCGGACCACTTTGTGACGCAAGTGGCCACGATGTCTCAAATCGCCGGCGAGTTGATGAGCGCGAATATTTCCGAGCTGCAAACGTAGCACGCGCGTTCCCAGCGCTGCTTTGCCGAGCTCTACCACGCTCTTGCAGGCCAGGCCGCGAGCACCGGTGCTTTTGCTATCATCTGGTGCGGTTATTCACTGGATCAGAATCCAGGCATGGTGATTTCGGCGGCTTGGTCACGCACTGCTACCTCCAGGCGGCGTGGTCCTTCATCTTTTCGCCGTGGCACTGGCGCCGATGCCGCGCGCTCGTAGCGCAAAACTCATCCCGTCGCCGCGGCGCAACGCTTCGTGGCGGTCGGTTGCTGCCGTTTTTTCTTCATTGCTGATCACACGGCCACGCGCCAATCCCAGCCGAAATCCTTTGCGCGCTGCTTTTGCACAGGGCGGTGCGGTGATTCACCTGCGTCAGAACTGCGATAGCCCAGGAGTTTCGGACACCGGTCGATTGGGTGTTTACGCCGCTGCTGCCGGGGCGTGATCGGCCTCGT
>JAIESQ010000085.1 GCA_019745975.1 Pirellulales bacterium | reverse complement strand
TCGCCATCGAGGCCTCCCGCGGCGGCATGCCGCTGGAAGGCTCCTAGGCCGAATCCCTGGTTACTCAAGCTGGCTGGTTTTCACGCGCCGATTGCTGGCTGGGTTTGAGCGCCGACTGACACGGAAGATGGTTCGAGTCCATCAGGGGGCACCTCGCGGGGCCTCGAGTTGCGGCTATTCTCTTCTCCCGCCGCAGGCGATAACACTCATACATGACTCTCAAGTGGTGATCCCTGAGTGAACCTGCGCGTTCACCGCCGTGCAGCGATCAACTATCGTCGTAAGCACACGTCCATTTCGTTCCTCCACGCCGTACTGAGGCGCATGCCCGAATGCCCATGAGACGACGTGACTTCGTTTTCGGATTGGCTGCCAGTGCCTTCGCTAGCCACATGGCTCGTGCCGCCGAGCCACTGCGCGATCTGAAGATCACGCGGGTCGTCGGCTTTGATCTGCCGTGCCGGCGCTCCAAGGTTGCCGGCAAGAACTCGCATCTCGACGTCCACGGCGACCAGGCAACCGATCGCATGCTCCGCGTTTACACCAATCAGCAGCTCGATGGCGTTGGCAATCTGGCCGTCGATCGCCAGGGCGCCGCCGCGCTGTTGGGCAAGAGTGTTGCCGAGTTCTTTGTCGCCGACGAGCGGCGCATGGCTGGCCCGCTAGGGGTTGGCACGTTGCCGCTTTGGGATCTGACGGGCAAGGCGCTCGGCCAACCGGTCTATCAACTGCTTGGCGGCGCCGGGTCCCAGCGCGTGGGAGTCTACGACGGCTCAATCTACTTCGCCGACTTGTTGCCGGCCTACGAAGCCAATTGGCAAGACCGCTTTCGCGAAGAGATCGACATGGCGCGGCGCGTCGGTCACCGGGCCGTGAAGGTCAAGATCGGCCGGGGCTTCAAGTGGATGCCTCGGGCCGTTGGCGATCGCCGCGACGTCGAAGTGTTGCAGCTCATCCGCCGCCACGCCGGAGACGAGTTTCTCATCGGTGTCGATGCCAACAACGGCTACGATCTGGCCGGCACGCAGCGACTCTTTGCCGAGATCGGCGACCTGAAGATCGCCTTCGCCGAAGAGATGTTTCCCGAAGACGTCGAGCAATGTCTGAAGTTTACGGCGTTCTTGCGCGCACGCGGCTGGGAGACGCTCGTGGCCGATGGTGAAACGCAGGGAGACCTGAAGGTGTTCCTCCCTTTGATCGCGACGAAAGCTGTTCAGGTTTATCAGGCCGATATGAAGCGATTTGGTCTGGAGGGAATCATGACCGAAGCCTTGATGGCAGGCACCCAGCAACTGCGCGTGGCTCCGCACAATTGGGGCTCTTGGATCGGCTTTATCATGCAACTGCACGTCGGCCGGGCGATCAAGAACTTCTACCGCGCCGAGCACGACCCGCTGACGAACGACTTGCTCGTCGCCGATGGCTATGCGATTGCCGACGGAGAGGCCACGGTGCCCGACGCGCCAGGCCTGGGCCTGCACGTGAACGAAGCGCGGTTCGCGGACGTGAAGATCCATTTCGATGTGCGCCTGTAGTGTCCAGGCAAATGAGGTCAAGGTCAGAGGCTCGACATTCCATCAATAGCGAACCGTCCCAAACCATGAGGACCATGCCATGGCGACCTACGTATCGTTGCTTAAGTTTACACCCCAGGGGGTAGAGAAGTTTCAGGCGACAGCGGACCGGGCGGCTGCCTTCAAGAACGAAGCAAAGAAGCTGGGCTTGAAAGTGACGGCTAATTATTGGACCTTGGGAGCCTTCGACGGCCTGCTGATCTTCGAAGCGCCAGACGACGAGACTGCCACCGCGGCCATGCTCACACTCAGCTCGCACGGCAGCGTCGCCACGCAGACCAGCCGGGCCTTTGGCGCGACGGAAATAAAGCAGATCATCGCCAAGCTGCCTGCGGTCAAAGGCGCAACTTGACTGGCGATCGGGCAGCTTGCTCCCGGTGCAAGGGCGCGCTACGATCAACTAGCACGGGGGCCCAAGACTGCGCGCTGGGCATGCAACAAAGATTCTTGTCGTACGTCGGCTGGCCGCGCCTGGCACGACTCTGTCGTCCGCCAGCGCTCTTGTCGGTTTGCCTGCTCGTGCTGATAGCACAAGCTTCCGCGGCCGATCGCTTCATCGAAATTGGGACTCCCAGTCTGGCCCTCGACCAGCCGCGCGTGGCGGTCGAGGTTGTCACGACGAAAGCGGGCCACGACATCAGTTTGGGGCCAGAATTCTCGAATACCTTTCTGCTCGACACCGGCTCGAGCACCGTCATGGCTGTCGGCAGCGCAGTCGCTGAACTGCTCTTCAACGGCTATCAAACTGTCGCCACCTACGACGAGCAGGGGGTTGCGGGAACGACCCCCATGGACGTTTCCGCGCCCTACCGGTTGGATTTCGCGGGCACCAACGGACAGCGAGAATCACTGGACAACGTGCGCCTATTATCGACACAAGCCCTCAACCTCGGCGGTTTCGATGGCATCGTCGGCATGCCGGCCATGCTGAATCGCGTCATCACGCTCGACATGAGCGTGTGGTCCGACTTGCGCGACTTCTTCATGGGGGTTGATTTTCCAGACGCTTTGCCCGCATCCGACGGGCATCGCTATTCGGTTCCGCTTTCGATGGTGACGTTTCCGCTCGATGGCCAGCGCGCGGCGAGCGATCCGCTGCCGACGTCGGTGCCGCTCCCGTTCGTGCCGGTGACGATGTGGTCCGCAGGGCATAGCATCAACGCCCAATTTATCCTTGACACTGGCGCGCAGCTCTCGATTATCTCGACGGCGGTCGCCAAGGCGTTGCAACTCGACCTGAACAACCCGCTCTTCGAGATCGACGTCGGCGGCATCGGCGGCACGGTGACGGCACCGGTCGTGGCGACCGACGCCTTGGCCTTGCATGCCGGCGGAGTCGACCTGGTCTGGCAGCACACCGATGTGGTCGTCGCCGATGTCCATCCGCTGATCGCCGGTGTACTGGGGATGGATTTTCTGAGCAGCGACTGGCTCGAGCACGTATTCTTCGGCGAACCAGCCGACGGCGCCGTCCAAAAGGTCCATCTCGATTTTTCGAACGGCGCCTCGCTGAGCGGAACCATGCACTTAGAGCTGACGCCGCAAAACGACCATCAGCACGTGGTGGGTGATGCCAACGGCGATGGTCAGGTCACCGGCGCCGACTACTCGATCTGGGCCGACCATTTTCCGACGACTGATGGTGAGGCCACCCGAGCGGAAGGAGACTTCAACTGGGATGGCCGTGTGACCGGCGCCGACTACTCGATCTGGGCCGATCACTTCCAGCCAGTTGCTGCCGCCCTCCCGGTTCCTGAGCCCGCAACCGGGATCACCGGCTCGACCGCCGCGTTGTTTGTGACGGTACCGCTGCTTCGGCGTCGACGCAGGCGACGCTGCGTCCGTCACCTGACACTCGGAGACGGCAGTGGTCAGTCAACGTCCGACGAGCACAACGGAATCGTCCCAAACTGACACTCACGATTCGCGGACGATTTGAAAGCTCAAATGCAGCTCGGCATGACGCAGATGAAAGTAGCACCACTCGTCTGCGATAGCGGCCCCTCGACGGGGCTGGGCTGTTCCATCCGAGTGCCGTTCTCCAGTCTCGCTAGTTGTCGCAGCAAGTCGGCGACACCCTCCCCTTCGTTTGGCTTGGCATCCGGCTCCACGGCCCGCGCGGCGCGTGGATTCACGAAGCCCGGCCGCATCGCCAGGGTGACCAGGCACTGCCACAACACGAACCGAACGATTCGTCCCAGCAGGCGAAATGGCCACGGATACTTGAACGCAAAACCGTCGATCGAGAACTCGATCCAGCGAGCAAGATGCTGACAACATTGATCCAGGGACCAGGTTCCACTGTGGCTCAGGCATTGTCGCGTTCTGGCCTCATCCAGCCGCACGATTTCGTCGTGGAGTTCTTCGATCGATTGCAAAGTCAGCGTTCGGCTGGGAATTCGAGGCATTCGCAAACCTCGCCCGCTGCGCAATCCGAGCGACCGTCGTGTTCGCACGCCACCACGGTCAAGCGTGGCGAAGCAGCCGGAGATTCCGCATTCTTCGGCTCCTCGACTGGCAGTCCTTGTCAAAGCAGGGGTAGGCCGTAAGACTTCCCCAGGGGGAGCTGGACCATGACGCCTCGCTATCACGAACTGCTCGACGTGCTGCGCCGCGCGTTTCCGCAGCCGGTCTCCGACCCCGTGCACGATGCGTACTTCGTCTATTCTATCTCGCGGGCGCTCGACCAGGTCGACGCGCTGAAGGGTCAAACTCCCATTCTCGGCCAACCGGGCACGATCGACTGGGCCGCCGCCACCCAGGCCCGCCTGCTGCCGCAGGGGCAATCGCTCGAAGCGGTCATTCCGCAACTGGTGCGATTTCTCGAGGGCATGTTCATCTGGGGCCACCCGCGCACCCAGGTGAACGTGACGCCGCCGCCGTCGATCGCCAGCGTTATTGGTACGCTGTTGCCGGCGACCTACAACCCGAATCTGTGCAGCGAGGAGGCTGGCTTTCGCGTCGCCGAAGCCGAGGTGCGCGTCGCCGCCATGGCCGCCAACCTGGTTGGTTACAACCCCGCGCGGGCCGCCGGCGTGTTCACTTTTGGCGGCACTGGCGCAATGCTCTATGGCCTGCGAATCGGACTCGAGAAGGCGGTACCCGGCTCACTTCGGCATGGTTTGCGAGACGACGCCGTGGTACTGGTTTCCGATCGTGCCCACTACTGCACGGTCACCGCGGCGGGCTGGCTGGGGATTGGCGAAGAGCAGGTGCTTTCGATCCGCACGCACCTCGACAACTCGATCGATCTAGAGGCCCTGGCCGCCGCGGCTCGCGAAGCGCTGGGCGCCGGCCGACGCATCGCCGCGTTGGTCGCCACCCTGGGGACAACCGACGCCTTCGGGCTCGACGACTTGCACGGCATCATCGAATTGCGCGATCGACTGGTCGAAGAGTTTCAGCTCGACTATCGGCCGCACGTGCACGCCGATGCCGTGATCGGCTGGGCCTGGAGCGTGTTCAACGAGTACGACTTCGAGGCCAATCCGCTGGGCTTTCGCGGGCGCACGGTGCGGGCGCTGGCGGCGGCCAACTATCGCATCCAGCACTTGGGCCTGGCCGATTCGCTCGGCATCGACTTTCATAAGACAGGTTTCGTGCCGTACGTGTCGTCGCTGGTGCTGGTGCGCGACGCCGCCGACTTTTCGCTCATTGCCCGGCGGCGCGAGCAGATGCCCTATCTCTATCAGTCGGGTGACTACCATCCCGGCATGTTCACGCTCGAAACCACGCGCAGTGGCCTGGGGCCGATGGCGGCGCTGGCCAATCTGCTGCTCTTGGGGCGCGAAGGCTTGCAAACGCTGCTGGGGCACACGGTCGAAATGGCCGAGGTACTCCGCGAGCTGATCGAGGCGCACCCCGACCTGGTCGTGCTCAACGGCGCGAACGTCGGACCGGTAACGCTGTTCCGCGTCTACCCGCATGGCACCGACACGTTTTCGATCAAAGAGCACGAGCGCGTCGACGTGGCCTGGCGCGAGCGGTTGCACCAGCACAACCAGTACAATCGCCGGATCTTCGAGCGCGTCTACGCCGAAGCGCTCACGGGGCACGGCGTGGCCATCTCGCTTACCGATTGCTATCGCGACACCGACTACGGCGAACCGATCGTCGCCCTGAAAAGCTATGTGCTATCGCCGTTCGCCGACGCCGAGCGGATGCAGTCGATCGTCACGCACGTGCTGCGGGCGCGCGACGCGCTGGAGCAGTCCAGCACACAATGACTCACGCGGAGGCGCGGAGAACGCGGAGGCGCTGCGGCAGGTTTCGTTCACGATCGACGTGCCGTTCGTGGTCGGCTGCGCGGCAGCCGCCGAGGTGGTGTCGCTGTTGGCGGCCGCGCTGCCGGCGCGGCGGACGGCCCGGCTGCCGCTGGTGCAGGCGCTGAAGTAGGAGTAGGCGTCCCGTTCGGTCTCCTGTTCTCCTTTCTCCTGTCGCGCCTCTCGGCCGCAGGCCGCAGGGGGGTCCCCCAGAATAAGATTGTCCGGGAATTTGCGTCCTAACCGTCCTAAGCGGCTGTCAAAAGTAGTTAAGTCGTTACTGTGACACGAGTTATTCTAGGACGCAAAATCCTGGACCGTTGCGTCCTAGACCGTCCTAAGCGGGATTTTGCGTCCTAAAAGCGGACGTCAGGCCTCGGTGACCAAGTCTTTGGAAACGCCCGACACGAGTTGCCAAGCGCCGTCGTTCCGATATCGCGACCGGTTGGCGAGCTGAGAAAAGCAACCCGTTGCGCGACGCAATTCATTCCAAACGCTGACTTAATCGTTTGCTTGACGGGCGGTCACACCTGACCGAGGAACTGGAACTGGCGTCCGACTGTGGTCACGAAGGCAAAGGTTAACCCCAGCGACTGACCGAGCGCCGGCTTGAATACATAGCTCTGCAATGTATAATGCTACTATGTATTCCGGGAGCCGAGTGAAATCGCCCCCACGCAACACCTGAAGACCATGCAGATCAACAAGGATCTGATTGCGGCCTCGTCCACCCCGCTGGTCCTGGCGATCCTGGCCGAAGCGGACAATTACGGCTACGCGATCATCCAGCGCGTGCGGGAGCTTTCCGGAGGGCACCTCGAGTGGACTGACGGAATGCTCTATCCCGTTCTGCACCGGCTCGAGCGGCTCGGTCACGTCAAGGCGCGCTGGGAAGTCGCGGACAGCGGCCGCCGTCGCAAGTACTACCGAATCACGTCGCAGGGCCGGAAACAGCTCAGCGAGGAACGCAGACAGTGGCAGGCGGTGGACTCGGCACTAAAGGACATCTGGCAAGCGCTCTCGCTTTTCAATTCAGCAGGCCAACCCGCGTCGGCCGCGCTACGTTCACAGGGAGTCTGAGAGCCATGTCGTCAGCAGCTCAATCGTCGTCCCTCGAGGAACAGATTGACAAGTGGCGGAGCTACGTCCGCCGCCGCCAGGCAATCCACTCCATCGATGTGGCGGAGCTGGAAGACCATCTGCGCGAGCAGATCGCTGGCCTCGGCAAAGCAGGGCTCACCACCGACGAAGCGTTCCTGGTGGCAGTGAAGCGCATGGGCGCGCTTGACGCCCTCTCGCGCGAGTTCGCGCGCGAACACTCAGAGAGGCTCTGGAAGCAGCTCGTCGTCTCCGCGAGCTCCGATCAGATTTCGCCGGAGGCCCGCACCGATGGCTTCATCGCCTTCGCGCTTGCCGTGGCCGCGGCCCTGCTCGTCAAGTTGCCGGTGCTATTCGGAATCGACGTCGACCACAATGAAGGCTTCTATATCAGGAACCTGAGTT
This sequence comes from Pirellulales bacterium, assembly GCA_019745975.1. GTDB lineage: Bacteria > Planctomycetota > Planctomycetia > Pirellulales > JAEUIK01 > JAIESQ01. The sequence goes on along the minus strand of JAIESQ010000085.1, from coordinate 4,060 downwards.
TCTTCGTGCTGCCGCTGCTGACCGGCTATTTCGTCTGGAAGCGACGGCTCGCCACCGACGCTGTGCGCTGGCTCGCCACGGTGTTCGTCGCGGCGATCATGTTCGCCAACGTCTATCCCTTCGTCGCGCAAGGCCACACCGAGGCGCTCACGGCGCTGCACCTGCCGATCGCACTCTGGCTGCTGGTGGGCATTGCCTACGCCGGCGGCCGTTGGCGCCAGGTTGCTGGGCGCATGGACTTTATTCGATTCTCGGGCGAGCTGTTCATTTATTACGTACTGATCGCACTCGGCGGCCTTGTTTTCGTGGCGTTCTTGGGAATGCTCTTCAAGGCCATCGAAATCGACTCCGCGCCTTTCGTTAAATGGATCGTGCCGTGCGGAGCGGCCGGCGCCGTCCTGGTCGCCTCTTGGCTCGTGGAGGCCAAGCAAAGCGTGATCGAAAACATGGCCCCCGTGCTGACGCGCCTCTTCACACCGCTTTTCGCCGCCCTGCTATTCACGTTTCTCGGAACCATGCTCTGGACGGGACGCGGGATCGACATCTCGCGCGAGGCGCTCATCGCCTTCGACCTGCTGCTGGTGGTGGTTCTTGGCCTGCTGCTCTATTCCGTCTCCGCCCGCGACTCTCAATCGCCGCCGGGAACCTTCGACGTAATGCAGGTGGTCCTCGTGATCAGCGCGCTATTGGCCGATGCGGCCGCGTTGTGGGCGATCGCTGCGCGCATCAGCGAGTTCGGTTTCAGCCCGAACCGAGTGGCGGCCCTGGGCGAGAACTTAATTCTGCTGGTTAATCTTGGGTGGGCAGCCGTACTCTACAGCCGATTTCTGCGCGGGCGCGGATCGTTCGCGAGTGTCGAACGGTGGCTTACCAACTACCTGAGGGTGTACTTCGTGTGGGCAGTGATCGTCGTGATCTTCTTTCCGCCACTGTTCCGCTACATTTGATACGTCCCAAGTGCCTGCTGTGTGGCGCCTTGGGCAACGCTGATCGTGCGCTGTCGGCCTGAGTGACCGCAGATCCGCTTGGGTCATATCGAGCGCGTGTTTACGCAGAATCCGCACCAGGCGGCGTCCCGCGTGAATCGGGCAGCCGGGTGAGAGTGATCGTGCGCGTGCGCTCGATTCCTGAGATGCGCTCAAACGTCACCGCCACGCTCATCAAGCGTAGCGCCGGGGTCCGCTTGCGCAACTGGCGCACCACCACGACGTCACAGGGGTTCCCCAGAATAAAATTGTCCGGGAATATGCGTCCCTACCGTCCCGGCCGCGTGTTACACGCACTTAAGTCTTGATTTGGCATTCCCTTGCGCCGGGACACAAATCTGAAACGTTTTGCGTCCCGGTTTCGCGGGCCTCGGCTCCAGAACAACGCTCATCGGACCGTGCCCGCGCCCTCAACGCGGCAAGTCAAAGCCTGCAGCCTGTGGGCTACGGCCTGTTCCCGCGTCCGGGTGATCGTCCGGTTTGCGTCCGGGTGCGCATCACGCTGATGGGGGTGACACAGCGGTTGGCCGCACCAGCGATGGTGGCCTCCGATTCAGTGTTTCGATTTGGCTATAGAAGTGCAGGTGTTCTGCTCTAAATGCCTGCAATTCGGTAGGTGAGCAGTAGGCGGTCTGCAACAACCTCCCTTTCGAGCGTCTGGCCTGCCATTTGGAACCGGCGCAGCATCGAACGGCCGCAATTAACAAGAGCTTCTGTCTCGAACAAACCGTTCGGAATGTCGACACGGCAGTTCTTTTCTCCAGAGCGTTTCGTGCCATCGATGGACAGGGCCACGTAAACGCCTCTTGACTTGCAGCGACCGATAACGTCCAGCAGCTTCGAAATCTTGAATTCTTGTGCGCCGTAAATGATTGCTTGAGTGTCGAGGTACGGCGGATCGCAGTAGACGAGGTCGCCCTCCTTCGCTTGATCCATGATGGCTGCGTAATCGGAATGAACGAACTCGGCGAAGCGGCACCGGCGTCGCCATTCTTCTACGCGGCGGTTGAACGAAGAGGGCGAAATAGGGTTATGTACACCGCAGGGGGTCGACATGCAGCCATCGGCCTTCCGGAAACGGACCACTCCTCCGTAACAAGCGCGGCAGAGATAAACTAAATCAGCCCCATTTGGATTGGCATTGTAGGATGCCTTGACGCGCTCATAGACAGCCTCCTTGGGCTGCGATTCAACCAACTCGTATCGTTCGGCGTACCAAGCCTTCAGGCGATCGGGGTTGTGTCGCAGGGCATCCCAGATTTCGATCAGCGGCTTGAAAACGTCGGCACCAATTGCGGCCCGAGGGGCGAGGGTCGCGAGCACGGCGCCGCTTCCAAGAAATGGCTCGTAATAACTCCCAAACTTCAGTGGGAAGTAGGAAACGATCTCGTGCGCGAAGCGCTGCTTGTTACCAATCCACTTCAAGAGTTGGCTTTTGTAGGGGGTTATCGTGCCGCATTGGACAACGTCCCGCCCTTGGACGTCGGGAAAGGGTAGGCCCTGTTGCATCGACGATCCTCTTTGTCGTGTTCAGGCGTTCACGGGAATTGAAGCTTGAGTATATCCGAAATTGGGATGTTCTGTCAATTGTGTTTCGCTGGCTGCATGGAGAAGAGCATCTTTACCCCCGAACAGGAAGCCCTGCAACGAGTCTTGCGCCAGCTACGGTTGGGTGCAGCACTGCGTCAAGAAGATTTGGCCGATCGTCTGAACGAACCGCAATCGTTTGTTTCGAAGTACGAATCGGGCGAAAGACGACTTGATCTGATTGAACTTCGACAGGTCTGTCAGGCTACCGGGGTGACGCTGCTCGAACTCGTCCAACGCTTCGAGGAGCAACTCGCCGCATGCAGCCGAACAAGAACTTCGTCGGACTTCCAAAATCCTTCTGGGCGAACATCAGAACAATAAGTCAGGAAGTTGGCTACACAGTAAGACCGCGGCGACAGAAAGGAGTCAAGGGACAGGCCGGGCCAATCAAGGTTCCAACGCTCGCCGAGATCAAGGCAGCATTGGAGTCTATCGACCTTACTGCGATGCATTTGGTGGCGCAGGATGGCCATGCTACGGATCTTGGCAGGCAAGTGATCGACTATTTCGAGTACCGTGCGGATGCTCTGAATCGTATTGTTGAGCCCTTGCTGATGGATGCCTCCAAGGCAGAGCAACTGTACGCGAAGTTGCAGCGGAAACTCAAATCTAGTGCTACCGTGCCTATGAACAAGCAGAGCGAGGAAAAGAAGAAGCCTGCGTACTTCACGGGCATCATCAATATGTTGATTGACGCCAATCTTGGAGGCCTCCCATGTAACTACAATCCGCAAGAGCTTACGACTGTGACCCGGAACCGAGAACCGTTCCGCACTTTGGCACGCCGCATTGACGGGGCCTTCCCCGGGCCCGTGGATCCGCTGGCAGTTTGGGAGATCAAGGAATACTATTACACCACCACGTTCGGTAGTCGCGTAGCCGATGGGGTTTACGAAACGCTGTTGGATGGAATGGAACTCGAAGAGCTAGATGCGGCGCTACGCGACCTAGTCACCTTGGAAGATAGGCCAGTTCATATCCAGCACTTGCTGATGGTCGATGCCCATTTCACTTGGTGGGTCAAGGGTCGCTCCTACCTCTGTCGCATCATCGATATGCTGCACATGGGATATGTCGATGAAGTGCTATTCGGCGACGAAGTGCTGACGCGAATGCCGAAGATCGCAAGGGCTTGGGGTCAGAGCTATAGAGGGCGATCAAAGGAAAACCGAAGATGAGCTGCGACGGAATTCAGATCGCGAGGATACTCTCCGTCGCAGCGTGATTTTGGGCCGCTTAAGTCGCAGTCATTCCAACATGTGCGCCCCTATCCGCGAGAGTGTGATCGTGCGCGTGCGCTCGATTCCTGAGATGCGCTCAAACGTCACCGCCACGCCGAGCGTGCGCAGGGCGGGAGACAGCTTTCGCAGTTGGCCAGAAAGCGCGCGGGCGCTGCGCGGCCACAGACTATCGCGGCGCTCCCACGCCGGCGTCGATTCTTCCAACATCCGCAAGACGTGCGTCGCCGTGCCGTCGAAGCAGTC
>JAIESQ010000044.1 GCA_019745975.1 Pirellulales bacterium | reverse complement strand
AGCACTGCTGGGCAAGCCAGCAGTGGCACCCAAGAGCCGGTGCGTTGCACGCACCCTACAAATGCTCCGCGGCTCCGCGTGAGTGAATATCAGAGCACTGCTGGGCAAGCCAGCAGTGGCACCCAAGAGCCGGTGCGTTGCACGCACCCTACAAATGCTCCGCGGCTCCGCGTGAGTGAATATCAGAGCACTGCTGGGCAAGCCAGCAGTGGCACCCAAATCGCGTCACTTGGCCGGCGCGATGCGGTATACGCCTTGCCCCTCGGCCGAGTAGGTCGTGAAGTACGCTTCGCGCAGCTCATCTTCGCCGAACGACATCACGGGGATGCTCTTGGGGAGTGGAATCTCGCGGTTGGCCGTGACACGCTTGGCCGTCGTGTCGTACCACAGCGCCCAGAGCTTGCCCGACACGTAGTCGGCATAGAGATACGCCCCCTCGAGTTCGGGAACTTGCTTGCCGCGATAGACGAACCCGCCGGTGATCGACTTACCCACGTCGTGGTGGTATTCGAAAATCGGATCGATCATGCCCTGGGGTTTCTTGTCTCGGGCCGGACGCTTACTTCCTTTTATGACGAACGGATGGATGCCTTCGCGGATGTTCCAGCCGTAGTTGCCGCCGCGCTGGATCAAGTCGATTTCCTCCCAAACGTCCTGGCCGACGTCGCCGGCCCAGAGCAGTTCGGTCCGGGGATCGAAGGCCATGCGCCAGACGTTGCGCAGGCCATAGGCCCAGATTTCACCGCGGGCGCGCTGCATGCCCGCGAACGGATTATCGGCCGGGATTGCGTACGCGAGTCCGTCCTGCGTCTTGTCGATATCGATCCGCAAAATCTTGCCCAACAGCGTCGAGAGCTTCTGGCCGTTGTCGTAGGGATCGTTGGCCAGCCCGCCGTCTCCGACCGCGACGTATAAGTAGCCATCGGGTCCGAAGACGATCGTGCCGCCGTCGTGGTTCCAGAACGGCTTGTCGAGCACCAGCAGGATTTCTTCCGAGTCCGGATCGGCGCGATTGGGGTCATCGTTCGCCGTGCGATACCGCGCGATCACGTTCTGGTGCGGCTTGTGCTTGTTCGTGTAGTAGACAAAGAACTGGCCGTTCTCCCGATACTTGGGATGAAAGGCCAGACCGAGCAAACCCTCTTCGTTCGTCTTGTCGTCGTAGGCCACCTTCGACCGCATGTCGAGAAAAACGGCCGCCGTGCTGGCCTGCTGATCGTTCGGCAGGACGTAGATCACTCCCTGCTGCGAGGGGACAAAGACACGGTTCGATCCGTCGCCGGCGTGCGTCAGCAGGATGGGACGCAGCGGATCGATCACGCCTGTCTCCTCGGCGCTTTGCCAGAGTGGCCACTTCGCGTGGGGAAATGCCACCTCGATGGCCAGCGGCAGCGGGCGCGTATCGATCTCGGCCGCCGAGGCGCTGCACCATGCGCCCGTCAATAGCAACACGTTCAAGCAGACTGCCAACTTGGAGTTGATCATGGATGTCCTTCGGGGCGAGTATTCGTGAGGCCGACGCGCGCAGGGCGTCGGGCCGCGATGCCGGCAGGCGAGCGGACCATTCTAGCAACCCACGACCGCAAGGCGACTACCCGCCAGGTCATCACAGGAGAACTGCAAAGTCAAAAATGCGAGGGGGACAGGTACATGCTTTCGGCCGACGTAAGTTGGCGAAGAACGACCTTGGCGCGCCGAAAAATGTACCAGTCCCCGACTTGGCAGTTCTCCGGCAGCTCACCAGTACCACCAGAAGGGGTCGATGGTGCGCGTCGGCGGCGAACGAAAGACCGCCTCGTTGAGTCGCTCGATCTGATCGTTGAGCATGCCGATCCGCCATTCGAGCTGCTGCTCGCGCGGTTGGTCGGCGACGGCCTGTCCCCGTTCGAATCCCAAGCGGCAGACTTCGGCCCGGCAGCGGTAGCGCTCGACGTCGAAAGGGCTAATGGTGTTGGGCGTGCGCTGGTTGGCGGCCAAAGCGGTATGGTAGCGCGCATCGGCGAGCTTCCAATTGACTTCGGCGGCGCGGAGCCAAATTTTGATCGATTCGGGGCCGCCCGCTTTGAGCTGCTCGACGCGGAGCCGGGCGACGTCAACATCATTCTTGTACGCGGCCACGACGCTGGCCGCGACGGCATTAGGGACGCGCTGATTGGCGCTTTCGGCCCGTTTCAAATTGGCGCGTGCCAGCGCCAACTGCGCCTCGGCATAGCGCACATCCAGGTCGGCGCTGGCCGGCGTGTCGGACGGCGCGCCGGGTTGCTGAGCGCCCGTAAGCTGCCAACAAACCAACAGCAAACCACTTGCAGCGACGTAGCGTGCCAGGGAAGCCATGAATATCTCCTGTTTGAGTGGAGACCAAGCGCGTGGCCGCGCAGGATTCGTTGTCGCCCAGGGATAGTCTCTAGCGCGCGATTCCCTCAAACAAGCGCCAGACACTTGCGGTGGCGCGAACCTTCCGGCTGCGCGGCGCGACTGATCTTGTAGAAGCAATTTCAAAACCTGTTTGAGTGCCACTGCTGGCTTGCCCAGCAGTGAATAGCTCGACACCGCACTGCTAGACGCTTCTTGCAGTGGCACCCGACGTCCGTTCAATGTTGGTTTTGAAACTGCTAGTAGCGACAAATCAGCCTGCGGCGCCAGCCGAACTCGTGCCATCGGCCGCCGAAGCAGCATCGTCAGGCGGCGCCGCGATGCGGTAGATCACTGGCACGATGAACAGCGTCAGGATCGTCGAGCTGGCCAGGCCCCAGACGATCACCGTGGCCAGAGGGCGTTGTACGTCGGAGCCGAGCCCGATCGCGACCGACGCGGGCAGCAGCCCCAAAATGGCGACAGGGGCAGTCGTCAGAATGGGACGAAACCGCCGCCGCGCGCCGTGCACGATGGCCTGGTCGAGTGGCAGGCCCTCGCGTCGCAGCCCGCTGATGCACTGCACCAGTACCACGCCATCCATGATCGCCACGCCGAACAGCGTGGCGAATCCCACGGCGCTCGACACGTTCAAGTGCATGCCGCGCACATAGAGCGCCAGGAGCCCGCCGACGAACGCGAAGGGGACCGCCAGCAGCACGACAAACGTTTCGCGCAAGCGGCCGAAGGTCGACCACAAGAGTAGGAATACCAGTCCCACGGTAACTGGAAACAGCAGGGCGAAGTGCCGCCGCGCGCGGGCCAGGTTCTCGAACATCCCTAGCCAGCGCACGCGCACGCCCTCGGGGACCTTCATTTCTCGTGCGAACGCGGCTTGCGCATCGGTAACGAACCCTCCTTGATCGCGGCCGCCGATATCGCAGCGCACCGTCAAGCGGCGCCGACCGCTGTCGCGGGCGATGATCGTCTGCCCGTCGACCAGCCGGAAGTGGGCGACTTGCGACAAGGGGATCGGCACGCCGCTGTTGGCGTAGACCGGCAGCCGCTCGATCGCCTCGCGCGAAGTAATCAGATCACGATCGAAACGGGCGACAATATCGAAACTGCGCTCGCCTTCATACAAACGGCCGATCGGCTGCCCGCCCAGCGCCGTGTTGATCAACTGGTTGACATCGTCGATCTGCACGTCGTAGCTGGCGCACAAGGCGCGGTCGGGTTCGATCAACAATTGCGGTTGTGGCCCTTCCTGTTCGACGTTGACGTCCTGTGCCCCGGGCACCTGTCGGAGCACGTCGCGTGTTTTGCGGGCCAAGGGCAAGAGGACATCGAGATCGGGCCCCGAGAACTCGACAGCCAGGTTGGCCGACGTGCCGTTCGTGTCTTCGGTGACGCTGTCGATAATGGGCTGCGTGAAATTGAACCGCGTGGTGGGAAATTCCTCGCGAAACCGCGCTGCAATGTGAGCCACGAGCTCTTGTTTGGAGCGTGACACCCACTCCTCGCGCGGCTTGGGGCCGATCATCATTTCCAGTCGGCTGGGAGGAAAGGGATCGGTGCCGCTGTCGTTGCGCCCCGCCTGGGCGACGACGAAATCGACGTCGGCGAACTCCAGCGCGATCGCCCGCAGGCGCTTGCCGAATTCGGCGGTTTGCTGCAGCGAAGTTCCTTCGGGGTAGTTCGCGCGCACCCAGATCACCCCTTCGTCAAGATACGGCAAGAACTCGGTGCCGAGGCGCGGCACGACCGTCACGCACACGGTGGCGATCACCACGACCAAGAAGACGACCACGGCCCACCGCGCCTTGAGCAGCCGCGCGATGATCGCTCCGTAGGCATCGCGCGCGCGGTGCATGAGGGGATTGTCCCAGTCGGTGAAACCTCGGCGGAACATCAACAGCGCTAGCGGCGGGATCACCACCAGCGCGAAGACGACCGCCCCCAAGAGCGCGAAGGAAATCGTCATCGCCATCGGGCGGAACAGCAGCCCTTCGATGCTCGTCAGCGTCAAGAGCGGCAGATAAGCGGCGATGATGATCAGCATGGCAAAGAAAATCGGTCGCTGCACCTGCAGCGCAGCCCGCTCCAAGGTGGCCGCCACGTCTTCGTGTCGCCGGCGCAGGCTCAAACGATGGACGATGTTCTCGACCATGATCACCGAACCATCGACCAGAATGCCGAAGTCGATCGCCCCGATCGACAACAGGCCAATCGGGATATCGGTCAAGTACATCAACACGAGCGCGAACAACAACGAGAACGGGATTGTCAGCACCACCAACAGTGCCACGGCCGGGCTGCCCAACGTGATCAACAGCACGAGCACCACCAGCGTGATGCCCATCGCGATGCTATGGCGAACCGTGTGCAGCGTGCTGTCGATCAAGAAGGTGCGGTCGTAGAAGGGGGCGATCCGCACGCCGTGAGGCAGGTACGTGGCGTTCAGTTCGGCCACCTCCGCCTTCAAGAGCTCGAGTGCCCGCGACGGGTTCTCGCCGCGCCTGAGCATCACGATCCCCTCGACCCCTTCTTCCTGGTCGTCCTTGGCGAAGATGCCCGTGGGCAGCATCGAGTCGAGCTCGACCGAGGCCACGTCGCGGACATGGATGGGAGTGCCGCCGCTGGTGTTGATCACAGTCGAGGCGATGTCGTCGGTGGTTTGGAAGGCGCCGCGGCCGCGAATCACGAACGACATCTCGCCGCGCCTGAGCACGCTGCCGCCGGCGTTGGCATTGTTCGTCTCGACGGCGCGAATCACGTCGTCGAAAGTCAGCCCGAAGCGCTCGAGCTGAAACGGCTCGATGCGGAGCGTGAATTGTTTGGCCTGCCCGCCAAAGTTGATCACCTCGGCGACGCCCGGCGTGCGGCGCAAGCGCGGCGCCACGACCCAATCGTTCAGCGTGCGCAACTCCATTTGATTGTGGGTGCCGTCGCTGGCCAGCTCGTAGCGATAGATCTCGCCATAGGCCGTGGCGAGGGGGCCCAGTTCGGGCTGCACGCCTGCTGGTAAGCTGATCGCCCGCAAGCGTTCTTCGACGCGCATGCGAGCGAAGTAGTTCTCGACCCCTTCTTCAAAAATCAACTGCACAACCGACAGTCCGAAGATTGTCCGCGAGCGAATGATCGCCAGGCGCGGCACGCTTCCCATGCCCAGTTCGATCGGCACGGTCACCTGACGTTCGACCTCCTCGGGTGCGCGGCCAGGATAGGTTGTGATCACCGTCACGACCTGGGCCGAGATATCGGGGTAGGCGTCGATCCGCTGCTGGGTGTAGGTCCAGCCGCCAAACGCCGCGATTGCCAGTGCCAGGCCAAGCACCAGCCAGCGATGACGCAAGCAAGCGCGGATCAGTAGGGTGAGCATGGCCGAGCCCTGGTCGCTATCGACGCTCCGCGCGAGATCATTCGGCCAGGCTGCGCACGGCCAGCGGTTTCAGCAAGACCGCGTCGTGCCCAGCGATGCGGTCGCCGGGCTGCAGCCCCTTGATCACTTCGACGAACTCACCGGGAGATTCGCTGACTTCCACTTCCACGACATCAAAATGCTGGCCGTCGGGAGTTTGACGAAACACGTAGTCGCCCCGGTTGATGTGCACGACGGCGTTGGTGGGAATCAACGTCGCCTCGCGCTCGTCGGCTCCCAGGCCGATTTCGGCGAACATACCCGGCCGCAGTCGACCTTCCGGATCGTCGAGGTCGAACAACACCCGCAGCGTGCGCCGCTCGGTCGAGAGCACCGAGCCCAGTTCCTCGACGTGCGCCGAATAGACGACGCCGGGCAGGCCGAAGAACCGCACTTCGCAGCCTTGGCCCTCTTTAACCAGGCCGATCTTGGCCTCGGGGACGTTGGCCGAAACCAGCACCATACCATCGCGGGCGCGCGACAAGGCGACCGGCTCGATGCCGGCCTGGGCCAGTTGTCGTTCGAGGGCTGCGTGGTCACGCCGCGAGGCGCGCAGCAATGACTCCGCGGCGAAGATGTCCTTTTGCCCTTGGAGCCGGACTTGCACGAGGTCGGCTTCGGCCGCCATCAACTCCTTGACGGGTATCGACCCGGTCAGTGATTTCAGCCGCGACACGATGGCTTCGTTGCGATCGACTTGAGCCTTGCTCAGCTCACGCGTGGTGTTGAGCTGCTTTTCGTTGAATTCGATGTCGGCCGTGGTGCGCAGCCAATCGGCGTAGGCCGTGGCGATCTCGCCATTAGCGAACTGCCAGCGCCCGTCGAGCGATTCGCTCCCCGGCGCCACCCGTGCCACCACGGAGCCGGTGACCGTAATCAGCGGATACGACACCGTTTTCTTGCCGACCGAGATCAGCTCGAGATTGCGTGCCAGCGGTGTATCGGCGCGAATGTAAACCTGGTGCGGACCCGTAACTTGAGCTAGCGAGTCGCTGGGCTGAAACGAGTGCGCGCGGTGGGTGGCCGGCAGGCCCTTGGTTCGCGCCGGGCGCACAATCGTGAAAATGAGCATCACGGCGGCGATCGTCGCGGCCGTCATCCACGTGCCGCGCCAGACCTTAGTCCAACGGCCGGGCTGCGGCGCGAGCGCGAGCATTTCCAGGGTGTCAGGCGTCTTGCCGCCGTGCATGGCTACCTCAGGGGAGGGCAATTGACCCTAAATTCTAGGTTCTCGCGAGTGTCTCGGAGAATAGGGAAAATTGGGATTTCGCCCGCCGGAACGGGTTTTTCTGTGCGAAGATTACACTTTGTTAAGTTTCCGTGATCGGCGTCGGCGCTCGCGCGCAATGCCAGCGCAATCGCCGAACTAGTACCATTGAAGTTCGCTCGACGACGCCAACTATTCTGACGCAGCGAGGAATTGACGATGAGCCCGTCGCCCGAAGCCAACCAACCCGCCGCGCCGGCCGATCCGCCGCCGGCCCCCGAAGTGCTCAAAGCGGCGCTCAAGGCCTTCAAGAAGCGGCTCAAGCTCACGCAGTTGGACGACGCCTCGCGGATCGGCCGCGGACCGATGAGCTCGGGTGGTAAGTCGGCGATCGCGGCGATCACGCCCCCCAATCAATACCCGCGCCGCGTGTGGGAAGAGCTGGTCGCGCAAGGCAAGCTGTCGAGCGAAGGCCACGGGATGTACGCCCTGCGGCAGGGGTAGCAGAGTCGATCTTGTCGGGTGCGTGAAACGCACCAACGCTTGGATGCCACTGCTGGCTTGCCTGGCTTGCCCAGCAGTGCTGATCTTGCTCTCGCCCCGGAGTTTACCGCCGAGGGCGCAGAGGCGCGCGGAGAGTTTCGAGCTGTCGGGTGCGTGAAACGCACCAACCTTAGGTGCCACTGCTGGCTTGCCCAGCAGTGAATCCCACCACCGGCAACCTCAATTCCTCACGCGTCGGTCAAGTACGGAACTTCGCGCAAGGGCGCGAAGCCGCCAAGCGATTGCTTCGTGGTCACGTTTCGCCAGCCGCAGCTCGCCGAGAATAAACCAGCGCAGCGTCGCGCGCAGTTGCTCCCGCTGGTCGTCATTCCACTCTTTGTCTGAAGTCATGGTTTGTGGTCTCCGCGCCGGCCCAAGCGTGTCGCCCGTACCGGTTGATTGTTGGAAAGCGTGTGGAGCAGGTAAACTCTGAAACCATGAGCAAGACATTTGAGCAAGGGCGGGACGAAGTCGCCAAGCTGTGCCAGTATTTCGCGACGAACCGCAATGCCTTTCTCGCCGCCGGCGTCAAGGAAGCGCACATTCGCCAGAACCTGATTGACCCCTTTTTTGAGGCATTGGGTTGGGACGTTGCCAACCGTGCGATGGTTGCACCACAGTATCGGGAAGTGATTCCCGAAGACAGCCTCGACGTGGAGGGAGCGCAGAAGGCACCCGACTATACGTTTCGCGTCGGCCCCCTGCCGAAGTTCTACGCCGAGGCAAAGAAATGCGGGGTCAACGTCAGGACCGACCCCGCCCCGGCTTACCAGCTTCGCCGGTACGGCTGGAGCGCGAAGGTCGCCGTCTCGATTCTGACCGACTTTGAGGAATTGGCCGTCTACGATTGCACGACTCGACCGCGCGAGAGTGACAAGGCGAGTCGTGCCCGCATTCTTTTCTTCGCGTATCAGGAGTACGCCGACCGCTGGCGAGAACTATGGGACGTCTTTTCTCGTGAAGCGGTCTGGTCCGGCGCGTTCGACCAATACGCCGCATCGAAGCGCAAGCGCGGCACGTCCGAAGTCGACGTCGAGTTCTTGAAAGAAATCGAGCAGTGGCGCGAATCACTGGCCCGCAACATGGCCCTGCGAAACGCCGAGTTGTCATCGGACGACTTGAACGCCGCCGTGCAACTGACCATCGATCGCGTGGTATTCCTGCGGATGGCCGAAGACCGAGGGCTGGAACCTTACGAGCAACTATTGAAGCTCAGCGAACGTGCCGACATTTATGCACGGTTCATGCGCGAGCTATGCCGAAAGGCGGACGAAAAATACAACTCGGGTCTGTTCCACTTTCAGAAGGAACAAGGGGTCTCGGAGGTGCCCGACCGCGTCACGCCGAAACTGACCGTTGACGACAGGGTTTTCAAGCCGATCCTGCAAGGCCTCTATTTCGCCCACGGCTCCCCCTATCACTTCGGCGTCATGCCGGTGGAAATCCTGGGGACTGTTTATGAACGGTTCCTGGGCAAGGTCATCCGACTGACAGCGGGGCACCAGGCGAAGATCGAAGAAAAGCCCGAAGTGCGTAAAGCCGGAGGCGTGTACTACACCCCCGCATACATCGTCGATTACATCGTCAAGCAAACCGTCGGGAAGCAGATCGAGGGGTGCAGTCCGGCCCAACTCGTCGGCACAAAGGGAAAACCGCCATTGCGGGTGCTTGATATGGCGTGCGGCAGCGGATCGTTCCTGCTGGGGGCGTATCAATGCCTGCTGGACCATTGCTTGAGATGGTACATCGAACACAAGCCCGGGTCGCACAAGCGAGGCGTTTACGAGGATCCCCGCGACAAGCAGTGGCGGCTAACGATTGAGGAAAAGAAACGCATTCTGACGACGCACATTTTCGGCGTGGACATCGACCCGCAGGCGGTCGAAGTCACCAAGCTGTCGCTGTTGCTCAAGGCCCTGGAAGGGGAAAACGACGCAACGCTGGCCCTGCAGCTGCGGCTGTTCCACGAACGGGCGTTGCCGAATCTGGCCGACAACATCAAGTGTGGGAATTCATTGGTCGGGCCCGACTACTTTGTCGGCACATTGGTTTCTGATCTCGGCGATCTCAATCGCATTCGACCGTTCGATTGGAAATCAGAATTTCCAGTGGTCCTTCGAGACGGAGGGTTTGACGCGGTAATTGGCAATCCGCCGTATATTGATTCGGAGCTTATGACCACATACTGGAAGACGACAAGAGAATACTGTGTCCAGCGTTATCATGCGGCATCGGGCAACTGGGATATCTTTTGCGTGTTCTGCGAACAAGCAGCACATGTGCTCCGCGGACATGGCGTTGTTGGCATGATCGTACCCAACAAGCTGGGTTCCGCAGACTATGCCAGCGGTGCCCGCGACGTCTTGTGCGTGCAGTCCACACTGCGACGCGTCCGAGACTATTCCCGAGTTCCCGTGTTTCCTGTCGCCGTGTACCCAATTGTCTTCGTTGTCGAGAAGTGCTCGCCGAATTTGTCGCGCGCCAAAGTCGTCTACGAAAGAATGATCTGCGATCAAGGCGGTGCAATTCGAGTAGGTGAGAAGCACGAGCTACGTTACGATCGGTGCTTCTCCAGCCCCCAGCTTCCATGGAATATATTCGGCGATATCGCTGGAACGCACATCGTTGAGAAAATAAGAGCGTTTCCGCGTCTCAGTGAGGTTGCAACGGTTGTGGGAGCCGCCACCGTCTCAGAAGCGTATCAAATCCAGTCACTCATTCTGGAAGGTACGCGAGATGATGCGCGACTCCGTTTCGTGAATAGCGGTACCATTGATAGATACTCAATACTCTGGGGCTTCCGACCGTGTCGATACCTTGGCCGGTCGCTGAACTACCCGATCCTCACACCAACCACGGAAAGGAACCTTCCCGCTAACCGACGACGACAAGGTCGGATGCCAAAGATCATTGTCGCGGGAATGACGAAGCGCCTCGAGTGCGTGGCAGACGTGGAGGGCAGATATCTTGCGGGAAAATCAACGACAGTTGTTTTCTCTGAACACGATTTGCGTCTCATTCTCGGCATTCTGAACAGCAGTTTGGTCGCGTATTTCTACGCGCAGGAGTTTGGTGGCAATCGCCTACAAGGCGGTTATTTGCGAATCGGGCCGCCTCAGTTGCGAAATGTGCCCGTCCCAATCAGCACAACTCCAGCCCAGGGCGGTCGCGTAGCGCGACAGGTCGTCGAGGCGGTTGACCGGCTTCAGCAGCAATCGATCCAACTATTTACAGCCCGGACCGAACAAGAACGCAAAGTGCTTGAGCGTCGCGCATTGCAAACCGACGCGGCGATCGACCGGCTGGTCTACGAACTGTACGGCTTGACGGAAAGCGAAATTGCGGTCGTGGAGGGCAGCGTAAACGCGGAAGGGACGCTAGCCAATTGACGTCGTCCGCGACCCCATCGAATGAAAGTCCTGCGTAAGACAATTACAGGCACCGCGAATGAAAGACGACCGCGATTGGAACGCGAGCTACCGCGAGGGGAACCTGCCGTGGGACACCGGGCGGCCGTCGACGGAGCTCCATGCGATAGCCCAGGAGTTTCGGACACCGGTCGATTGGGTGTTTACGCCGCTGCTGCCGGGGCGTGATCGGCCTCGT
>JAIESQ010000117.1 GCA_019745975.1 Pirellulales bacterium | reverse complement strand
GAAAAATCATCCAACTGACCGAAAGCCTCTTAGCTCTGGCTGCTTGATACAGCAACGGTTCTCAGAAAGTGCAGATGCGAAACAAGGCCGCAGAAATCAATCGTCGATTCGATACCGATATTTGGACTCCGCGAAAGATCGATATGACTCTCTGGGCATGCGGCCGTTTGAACGCTCAGTCTGTTTCGAACCGTCATTGAGAACAGTACTCCACCGCCGTGGCGGCGTAGAGCTTCGCCACGCGCACGAGCTCGGGAATCGACACCCACTCCTCGAGTGTATGAGCGCCACCCCCTTGCGGCCCGTGCGTGATGGCGGCCATGCCGGCGCGGGCCCAGAACGAGCTGCCGTCGTCGACAAAGCGTTTGGCGCCGCGCGGCAGCGGCTGCCGGCCGGTCGCCACGAAAGCGCGGTCGAACGCCGCCACGAGCGGGTCTTCGAGCGGCAAGCGAAACGCGTCGCGCACCACCTGGTAGCGCAGTTCGATCGAGGTGCGGCTCGCCGCCGCCACGCCGTCGACCAACCGGCGGAACTCGGCCTCGACCTCGGCGGCCTTCATTCCCGGCAGCCAGCGGCGCGTCCCTTCAAGCCAGCACTCACTGGGCGATTGATTGTAGATTTCGCCGGCGTGCAGTTGTCCGACAAAGGCGCTCTGGCAGCCGGCGACCGGGTCGTGATCACCCGAAAGCTGCTCGTTCCAGGCGACGATGCGGCGCACCAGCTCCGCGCCGACGGCGATTACGTTCGGATCGTCGGCCGCGCGCATCACTTCGTGTACGGGCAAACCCGCGCGGCGAATCGTGGCGCGATAGGTCGCCTGACCGCGCCCGGCGATCGCCAACGTGTCGCAAAGGTATTCGGGGATCAGCGCGGCGTCGCCCCGCACGCCATCATCGATCAATCGGTCGAGCTGCGAACCATCTCCCCAGGGAGCTTCGTGCAAGTCGTGAGCGGTGAGCAGCACGCCGCCGCCAGAAAGCACGCCGCTGTCGCGCAGGGCCAAGAGCGCTTCAACCGCCGCGCCCGTCCCGGCTTTCATGTCGGCCGAGCCCGACCCCGTGATCTGCTCGCCGCGCAATGCCGGTTTGACGAATGGCAGATGAACCGTGTCCAGGTGCCCGTTGAATTGCAGTGTGCGGCCGGGCCTGCCGGTGTCAAGCCGGGCGACGACCGCCGGCGCCGTGGGCCAACCCGCCTCGGGGCGTTCCACCGCGAAGCCCTCCCTGCGGAGCAATTCGGCCAGCGCGTCGGCGACCTCGCCCGCCGAGCCGGTCGGGCTGTAGACTTCGCAGAGCCGTAGCGCGGTGTCGACGAGCCGCTCTCGGGAAACCGCACGCGTGATCGAATCGAGTACGTCGGCGCCGACTGCCATGTTTGGTCGCCTTGCTTGCGAGGAATCGTCGGTCTACCCGTCGAGCGACCAGCCGGCGCGATACTCGCGCTTGATGAGCTCGTTGGCCGCCGAGAGATTCGTCACCACCAGTTTTTCGGCGTCCCATTCCAGGCGTTCTTGCCCCGCGCGATACGACACGTTACCCAACAGCACGCTCTCGGCCAGCGCTCCGGAGTAGTCGAAGTTGCAGGTGGTCTGCCCGCGCGACTTCACGGCCGCGATCCATTCGGCGTGATGGCCAATCGAACTGGGGATGCTGGCCGGCGGCGTGGTGGCGGTTTCTCCTTCGTTCATGAACAACTGGTGGCTGCCGTAGTCGGCCAGCAAGCGCCCGCGATCCCCTTCGAAGAGCACGGCCGCCCCTTTGCCGTAGGCTTCGGCCCCATCAGGCTTCCAGGTGCCGTGGTACCAGAAGAGCTTGAGCGGCGGTTGCTTCCCCTGCGGCGTTTCGCGCTCGGCGAAATCGTACTCGACGCGCAAATTGTCTGGCACGTCATTGGCTCCCTCGTACGTCTTCTCGCCGTGCGCCTCGATCGACGTGGGATAGCGCAGCCCCAGCGCCCAGTAGGGAAGATCAATGTAATGGCAGCCCATATCGGCCAGAATGCCGCCGCCGAAATCCCACCAGTACCGCCAGTTGAAGTGAAAGTGCGACGGGTCGAACGGCCGCATCGGCGCCGGGCCGATCCACTGCTCGTAGTTCACGCTGGCCGGCGGCAGCGTCCCCGCGGGCGCCAACTGCCCAGGCCGGACCGAGTTGCCCTGCCACACGTGGACCTGCCGCACCGGGCCGAGCACCCCCGCCTGCACGATCTCGACGGCGCGGCGGTAGTTGTCGCCGGCGTGGATTTGCGTCCCCATCTGCGTGACCGCCTGATTGTCGGCGGCTAATTGGCGCATCTGCCGCACTTCCCACACCGTGTGGGCCAGCGGCTTTTCGCAATACACATCGAGCCCGCGACGCAACGCCCACATCACCGGCATGGCGTGCGAATGGTCGGGCGTGGAGACGACCACCGCGTCGATGTCTTTCTCCTTGTCCAACAGCACGCGGTAATCCTCATAAGTGCGGGCCTGGTTGAACTTCATCGCGACCGGGCCGAGACGCTGGCTATCGATATCGCACAGCGCGACGATGTTCTCGCTGGTGACGTTGCTGAGGTTGTAGCCCCCCTGGCCGGCGACGCCGATGATTGCCAGATTCAAGCGCTCGTTGGGGCTGCGCGGGCGGGCCGCTGCCGCGGGACGCGGTTGCCACAAAGTCGATCCGCCAACCGCCGCCGCGGTACCGGCCAGCAAAGCGCGCTGCAAGAATTCACGACGACTCACCGGATCGTACATCGCTGGGGCTCCGTTTGCGGGGGTGATACTCTCGGTAGCCTAATGTGCCGCGTAGCGGCTTGCAACGCGCGGATGACTGGCCACAGGAAAACTGCAAAGTCGGGGACTGGTACGTTTTTCGGCTCGCCAAAGTCACTGCTCGCCAGCTCACCTCGGCCGAAAACATGTACCTGTCCCCCTTGCATTTTTGACTTTGCAGTTCTTCCGCGGTGGTCAGATCGACGGCGGCTCGCTACGCTTGTCGCTCACCCTTGCTGTCCGCGAAACAAGCGCCCGCGCAATCGATATGTCCGACGAAGCTTCCGATACTCCAGAAGTTCCAACGCCCGCCAACGAGTATCCGGGCGATGCGCTCGCGGCGGCGCTGGCGCGGCACGGCATCGCGCTGGAAGCCGAGCAGATCGAGCTCTTGGACCAGTACGCGCGGCTGCTTTGGGAGTGGAACGCGCGGCTCAATCTGACGCGGCACACCGACTACGAGCGATTCGTCGCCCGCGACCTGCGCGACGTGATGGCGCTGGCCGACTTGTTGGAACCCGGCGAGCACGTGCTCGACCTGGGCACCGGTGGCGGCGTGCCTGGAATCCCGCTGGCCATCGTCAGGCCCGACGTGACCGTGTCGCTTTGCGAGTCGATCGCCAAGAAGGCCCGGGCGGCCAGCGAGATTGTCGCGTCGCTGGGGATCGAGGTACCGGTTTACCACCAGCGGGCGGAGCAAGTCGTCGAAGAGCACGATGTCGATACGATCGTTGCCCGCGCCGTCGGACCGCTGGAGAAGATACTCACCTGGGTCGGGCCGCACTGGGATCGCTTCCATCGGCTGCTGCTCGTCAAGGGACCAAGCTGGACTGAAGAGCGGCAAGCCGCCCGAGAGCGCGGGCTCCTGCGTGGGCTGGAGCTGCGCCGCAAAGCGAGCTATCCGCTGGCCGGCACGGAGTCGGAAGGCGTGGTGCTTGAAGTAAGGCGCGTCGAGGGGAGTTAGTCACGCCAAACTGGCCAGCACGTCGCTGGCCGCCGCGATCGTGTTGTCGATGTCCTCGTCGCTGTGCGCCGCCGAAACAAACAGCGCCTCGAACTGGCTGCACGGCAAGTAAACACCGCATTCGATCAGCCCCCAAAAAAAACGCGCAAAACGCGCGGTGTCGCTGCGGGCGGCGCTGTCCCAATCGGTCACCGGCCCCGGCTGAAAGAACAACGTGAGCATGCTCCCCACCCGATTCAAGCAGCACGCCACGCCGGCCGATCGCGCCGCGGCCAGCCAACCATCCGCGAGCCGGGCTGAAAGTTGTTCCAATCGTTCGTACGGTGGTTCGTCGCGCAACAGTTCGAGCGTGGCGATGCCGGCAGCCATCGCCAGCGGATTGCCGGAGAGCGTGCCGGCCTGAAACACGCGCCCCGCCGGCAGCACGTGCTGCATGATCTCGGAACGGCCACCGTAAGCACCAACCGGCAGTCCGCCACCGACGATCTTGCCCAGCGTAGTGATGTCCGGGCGAAATCCATAGAGCTGCTGCGCGCCGCCGGGGGCCACGCGAAAGCCGGTCATCACTTCGTCGCAGATCAAGAGCGCGCCATCGGCCGCGGTAGTTTCGCGCAACGCGCTCAAGAACTCCTGCGACGGCGGGACGCAACCCATGTTGCCAACGATTGGCTCGAAGATCACGCCGGCGATCTGACGCGAGTGCTTGTCAAAGGCCGTGGCGAGGGCCTGCGGGTCGTTGAATGGCAGGATCAGCGTGTCGCCCGCCGTGCCGCGCGTGACACCCGGCGAGTTCGGCACGCCGAGCGTCGCGGCCGAGCTGCCTGCGGCGACTAGCAGGCTGTCGACATGGCCGTGATAGTTGCCGGAGAACTTGACGATTAATTCGCGCCCGGTAAAGCCGCGCGCCAGGCGGATCGCGCTCATCGTCGCTTCGGTCCCCGAGTTGACCATTCGCACCTGGTCGATCGAGGGGACGGCGGCCACGATCAGTTCGGCCAGTCGGGTTTCGGCCTCGGTCGGCGCGCCAAAGCTGGTGCCATGCGCGAGTGCCACTTCCAGGGCCGCCAGCACGCGCGGATGGCGATGCCCGACGATCATCGGCCCCCACGACCCGACGTAGTCGATGTAGCGCGAGCCGTCGAGGTCCCACAGGTACGCGCCAAGGGCGCGGTCGATGAACAGCGGATCGCCCCCCACTCCGCCGAAAGCGCGGGCCGGGCTGTTCACTCCGCCGGGAATGAGCTTCTTGGCGCGCTCGAAGGCGGCGCGGCTGCGATTTCGATTGTGATTGTGACTGCGGCTGGCGGCTTCCATGGCCGCATTCTACAGCAACTTCTGGTCGTTGGTCAGCTTGCCGATGGCGTGTGAAAGCCGCACTGCCAACAGCATCAATCGCGTCGCGCCTTAGCTCCCCTCGATATCCTGATTCAGATCATCCAGCGTACGGATGATCGAGCTGGGGCTGATCCCTTCGACGGCGCTGCCGGAGATCACGCTCGCGCCCTCGGTCGGCCGCAAGAACTCCTTGAGCTCGAGCATGGCCGGGCCAGTCAGAATGATCAGCGCCGCCGGGGCGAAGCAGAACAACAGCGGCAACACGAGCTTTACGGGGGTTTTATTCGCCCGCAATGTGGCCGATTGCTTGCGCGTCACGCGCAAGTGATCGGCCTGCGTCAACAGCGAGCCGGCCAGCTTGGTGCCGAGCCGATCGCCGCGCGTCAGCAGGCTGGCCAATTGCCGCACCTCGGCGAGGTCGATCCGCTCGGCCAGGTCGGCTAGCGCGATCTCCAGGCTACTCACTTCCGCTTGACGCTTGAGGATCAGCAGCTCTTGCGCGACATCGGGATAGGCGGTCAACTGCGAGGCGACGTGATCCAGGCTCTGGCTCACGCCCAAGCCGCTCCCCACGCACATGCCCAGCATGTCCAAGGTGTCGGGCAAACCGTTGCGAATTCGGCGCAACCGGCGGCGACGGCGAACGAAGACGTACAACCGCGGCACGATCGACAGCGCCGCGGCCACCGCGGCCCCGATCAGCAGAATCTTGATCGTCTGTTGTCGGTCGGCCAGGATCGCTAGCACGCCGGCCGCCAACAGCGGCAGCACCAACAGCAGGAACCGCATCGCGTACAGCGTGACGGCCGCGTGTGGGCTGTAGATACCGGCCCCACGCAGCAAGCGGTCGAAGTCCTTACGTTCTTTCTTCGATTCGGGGATTTGCGCAGCTAGCGCCGGAGCCAGTCCACCCAGCGGACCGTCATTCGGCTTATCGAGCGCCGTATCGTCACCGCCGATCTTGGCGATCCGCAACTCGATCGGCGACGGCTGGCGATTCATGCGCCGCCCCGCCAGCCACACCAACAGCGATGTGCCAGCGAACGACGCCGCCACCAACACCCAGCGCGAAGTGTCGTCGATCCCCAGTTCCTGAGCCCGAGCCGGCAACGCCGCCACGATTTCAAACAGATGCGACATGAGCGAGTAACCTATCGAGTTAACGAGCGACCCTAGCCTCTTGCCTCTAACCTCTGGCCTCTTGCCTGCTCAGTACTCCACCTTCGTGATCCGCCACATCCACACCAGACCCAGCAGTTGCAGGCAGCCCGCGATCACCAACAGCGGCTTGCCCCACGGATGCGTGAGAAACATCCGCAGATAGTCGGGCTGCAGCCACGAGAGGATGGCGACCGCGGCGGCCGTGCCTACGCACAAGCCGATCGCCGAGAGCTTGCTGCCGGCGGTCATCGATTTCACGTGCCCGTTGAACTGCTGCCGTTCGCGGGCCACATCGGCCAGCCGTTCGACCAACAGCGACAAATTGCCGCCGGTGATCCGGTGCACCAGCACGGCCGTGGCGAAGATGCGGAACTCGGCCAGCGGAATCCGCCGCACCAAGCGCTCGAGCACCGCGACGGGCGTGTGCCCTAGCCGCATCTGCGATGCACAGTAGGCGAACTCGGTCGACAGCGGCTTGGCCGACTGGCGGGCGACGATCTCGGCCGCTTGCTCCAGGTTGCGGCCTGTCCGCACGCCGTCGGCCAGCATGTCGAGTGTTTCGGGCAAGTGCTTGCGCATCACGGCCAACCGGCGGGCGCGACGCAGATTCCACCACACCAGCGGCGTGACGAAACCCACGGCCAGCCCTGCCGCGCCCCATAACAGGCTGTCGAGCAAGGCAACCGGAATCGCCAACCCGACGACCGAGGAGCCGGCCAGCAACGCCAGGGCTGTGCCCATCCCCAGCGGGCTGCCCGACTCCTCGATCAGGTTGTAGAAGTAGCGATCGATCCAGCCGCGCGAGGCGGGCGCCAACGCCAGCGGTTCAAACTCGCCGAGTTCCAGCGACAATCGATCGAGCCCCAACCGGCGATCGATGTGGTCGTAGCGGCGCGTCGACATGTCGCGTACCGACAGCCCGACAGCCGCCATCAAGCTGGCCGTGGCGGCGAAGCAAACGATAGCAACCAGGAACAAGGTCACGCGGCCACCTCCCCTGCTGGAGCCGACGGTCCGAGCCAACGCTTGGCGAACAACTCGGTCGGAATCTCAAAGCCCTGCTCGGCCAGGCGTCGCAGGCAGCGCGGCTGCCGGCCCGTGGCGTAGAACGAGCCGCGAGCCAGTCCCTGCTCGTCAAGCCCGTTTTGTCGGAAGCCGAAAATGTCTTGCATCTGATACTCGCCGTCGCCCAGCCCGGCGATCTCTGACACACGCATCACGCGCCGTGCACCACCCTTCAAGCGGGCCAGATGCACTACCAACGTGATCGCGCTGGCGATGTAACGCCGCACTACCAGCACCGGCAATTCAAAGCCGGCCATGCTGACCATCACCTCGATGCGGGCCAGGGCGTCGGCCGTGTCGTTGGCGTGAATCGTGGTGAGCGAGCCTTCGTGGCCGGTGTTCATCGCCTGCAGCATGTCGAGCGCCTCGGCGCCGCGGACTTCGCCCACCAGAATGCGATCGGGCCGCATACGCAGGGCGTTGCGCACCATGTCGCGCTGGGTGACCAGCCCTTGCCCTTCGCTGTTGGCGGGCCGCGTTTCCAGCCGCACCACGTGTTTGCGCTGCAGAATCAGTTCGGCCGAGTCTTCGATCGTCACCAGGCGCTCGCCGGCGGGTATGAATCGCGAGAGGTTATTGAGGAACGTGGTCTTGCCGGCGCCGGTACCGCCGCTGATCAGAATGTTCATGCGCCCTTCGACCGCCATCCGCAAGAAGTCGACAATCTCCGGGCAGACCGAGCCGTAGCCCAACAGATCGGCCAGCACCAGCGGCGTGTGACCGAATCGGCGAATCGACAACGTCGGCCCATTGAGGGCCAACGGCGGAATGATCGCGTTCACGCGCGAGCCATCGGGCAAGCGGGCGTCGACCATCGGCGACAGCTCGTCGATGCGGCGACCCACCCGGGCCACGATCCGCTGAATGATCTGCAGCAAGTGCTGATCGTCGGCGAACACGGTGTTCGTTTCCTGCAGCCGGCCGAAGCGTTCGACGTACACTTCGCGCGGGCCGTTGACCAGGATGTCGGTGACGTCCGGGTCTTGCATGTACGGTTCCAGCGGACCCAGGCCGAACGACTCGGCCATCAGCTCGTCGATCAACCGTTCTTCGTCGACCCGCGAGAGCATCTCGGGGCGATGCCGCAGCAACCCTTCGGCCAGGTTGCGAACGTGCGTGCGGAGCCGCGGTTCGTCGAGCGTGCCGATGCGCGACAGATCGAGCGAATCGATCAGCTCGCGATGCAGCCGCGTCTTGAGCTTCTGAAACTCGGCCTCGAAGCCGGCCGCCGGCAGCTCGCCCGTGGCGACGCGCGGCGCCGGCTCGAGCTCGCGACCCGAACGAAACAAACCGATACTCATCGACCGCGCTCCTTGGCTGTCCGTTGACGGAGGGGGACAGGCGCCTTGCTTAATGAACGGTTAGTTGGCTTGCACGTTGCGGGCGAAGCTCGAGAAGCTCCGCGTCAACCGCGACAATCGCGAAATATCGGAAACTGGCACGCCTCGGTTGACCGCGCGGTTCATCGAGCGGCCATCCTCGGGAATCGACTGGAACACCTTGATGCCGAGGATTTCTTCGGCCTGGGCGACGCCGAGCTGCCCGCCCTGTCCGTAACGATTGAGCACCAGGCGGAACCGCTCGCGCGGCAAGCCGCGGCCCGCCACGGTGTCGAGCGCCCAGCGGGCCCGCCGCAATCCCGGTACGTCGGGCCGAGCCAACAGGCCAATGAAGTTCGACAGCCGCATCGCCTCGATTTGCGGCACGCTGAGCGTGTGATCCAAGTCGAGCACCGTGACGGCGAACATCCGCCGCAACAGCGTCAGCACTTGCCGCACCGCTTCGCGCGACAGCGAGCATTCGACTAGGCCGCCATTGGCCGGATAGCCGACCTGAGCCAGCACTTGCACGCCCGAGCTGTGCGGCACCATGGCGCCGGCGAGCATCTGACGATCGAGCCGTTCCCAATGCCGGCAGACGTGTTCGAGCGTGTGCTGCGGTTCGATGTCCAGCAGCAGAGCCAAGTCGCTGGGGGCCGGCTTCAGATCAACCAGCGCCACCTGACCGGGCAACTGCTTGGCCAGGCGAGCCGCCAAATTCACGGCCGTGGTCGACACGCCGACGCCGCCGCTAGGCGAGAACAGCGACACGATTTGCCCGCGCCGGCCGGGCGATTGTTCGTCGGCCTGGATCTTGAGCACCGCTTCGGAAAGCTCTTCGCGCACACGCGACAAGTCGAGGTATTCGCGGGCTCCGGCGGCCAACACCGCTCGTACGCGCTCGAGGTCGTCGCTAAGGCCAATCGCCAGGATCGGCGCGCCGGTCACATGATAGGCCGAACGCACCGCGGCCAGCGCGGGACCCAACGGGCCATCGCAGGCGATAGCCACCAGATCGACCGCGGCCGCCGACAATCGCGCCGGCAGTCCGTCAAAGTCCACCGCGTCGCTCGCGTCGCAGCTAAGCCCTTCGCCGAGCAGCACGCGTCGTAGCGTTTCGATCCGCTGCGGTTGATAGTCGGAAAGTACGATTCGCATGGCGTTGTCCTTGGTTGGTTGCGATCCGGTTGTATGGTGTGCTGGCTTGGCCAGCGTTGTAGATCTCTGTGTGTTTGCTGTTGTCGGGTGCCACTGGCTCCGCCAGTGCGCGCCTCGTGTTAACGGACAAGTGTCAATCGGTGGACATACTGGTTTCGCGGCGGCGCGCTCGGGTCATCGGGCGGAGCGGTTCGCACGGAAGCATGTATCAGGTAAGCCGGCTCGATGGTGACCGCCAGCCGATCGTCGACCACTTCGGCCGCCAGCACGCGCGCGGCTACGAAGCCCACCAGCGTCGCTTGTTCGGCTGAGGTGTCGTAATTGTCGTAGAGCGGAAACGCCCGCAGCGGGGTGACGCTTCCGGCCACGAACTCAAACTGCATGGCCAGCTCGGCGGCCATGGCTTCGCTTGTCTTCTGTGTGCCGGGCGCGACCAGGTTCTGGCTCGGCGTGACCGGTCCAAACCAGCAAGTCGGTCCCATGTCCGACGGCGTCACGCCCCCGACGATCTGCTCGCCGACGCGCGACACGTCAAACGCGCCATTGAGCCCGACGAGCGCTCCGTTGGCCGGCGGGGCCGACGGCTCTTCGCTCGCCAGCCGCACGATCAGATCCTTGATGCCGTTGTGATTCGAATCGCCGCCGCGCTGCGCCTGCCAGGCCTGGGCCGAGATCGCCAACGGCGCCAGCGGAGCAGGCAGCGACCGTGTGGGGCGAAAGCCGATGACGAGATTGTCGAGCGCGGCGATCGACGTGCTTTCGACGTTGGCTGGCCCCGCGTGCCAGAAGCCATCGAGAAACCGCGCTACCGGGTTCGCGCTCGACGCCGTGCGTTGCCCGAGCACCTTCAGTGCGTTGTATGTGGCATCGTTGGCAAGGTTGCCAAAGCCGGCCGTTGATGTCGGTCGCGTCGGATCGGCCACGAAGCCGGGGACCATCCGCACGTCGCCCATCTTCAGCGCCAGGAGCTTCGCACCCGCGCGATTATTCCGATCGCGATAGTCGTGCGCCAGCGCCAGCGCGGCGTCGATGTCGTCGCTTTGATTGGCTTGCGGAGCCCCGGCCGCGTCGCGCAACAGGTCTTCGTCCAAGAGCGCGGGCGTGCCGGCCAGGGCCACCAGGTCGGTCCGCTGCTGCATGTTGCGTTGCACGAGCACGAGATACACCCAGTCGAGCAGCCAGGCAGCCAGCAGAATGAAGATCACCAGCAGGATCAGCATCGCAAACGTGAGCGCACCGCGACGATTTCCAATCGAACGTCGGGTCCTCAAGTTAGCCGCGGAGTTTACTCCGCGCGCTAGCTCGCTCGGCGCGACATCGCTCCCGCTAGCGCGCGGGACAAGTCCCG
>JAIESQ010000043.1 GCA_019745975.1 Pirellulales bacterium | reverse complement strand
GGTCCATTGCCGCCCCCAAGACGAATCAGGAATCGGCCACATACCACAGTTCGCAATTTTATGACACAGTAAGACTACTCGGCTGCGGAGCTCTCACGCCTGGTCGCCGCGGCCAACAGCGTGTGCGAGCGCAACACCACCCATGTCGAGTTGGTGGTGCTGCGCGGCTCGATCCAGCTGGGGTCACGCAAAACTCACGCAAGCGCTCAGAAGAGCGGTTGCGTGGAACTGCCAAGTTCTTGAAATCAATGGTGAGCCCGGTTGGGATCGAACCAACGACCACCTGATTAAAAGTCAGATGCTCTACCGCTGAGCTACGGGCCCTTTATGCAGTGGAACCAGTACCTGATTTCGTCCATTCCACAGCGAACTTGCATGTTCCGCCAAGAGTTTTACCTGCTCGGCGGTGTTGATGCTTTGTTCCGAAGGTGAACGCGCACTGTGTAGCGCGATAAGGCGTGCAGCGCAATGCGGGGAAAGCGAGCCCGGCATCGGCGCCGCCGCGGGCGTGGTACTCCTCGACAGCGGCTAGCCATCTGCAGAATAGACAACTCGATCAGCGACGAGTTGCTTGAACCTTGTTTCCGAATAGCTCAACAGCCCAGACAAGACCTCTCTTGTATGAGCTCCAAGCCTAGGAGCGGCATGCCGGATCGTACCGGGCGTTCCTTCCAGTCTCGGAACGACATCCGGAACTCGGATCGTTCCCAGCACAGGATGCGCGTGAAGAACAGAACCCCTCCTTTCCAGATGCTCGTCGGTGGAAAGGTCGGCAACGGAGTTGATAGGACCGATCGTCAAGCCCAGATGGTTGAAGGCCGCGATAACGTCCTCACGCGAGCGCTCGCCGATCCACGCGGCAACGTATCGTTCAATTTCGTCACGCCATTGCGTGCGCAGTTTCAATGAGGCAAAGCGCTCGTCCGAGGTCCAGTCCGGCCGGCCAATCAACACGGCCAATTTCCTGAAGTGCTGATCACTGTGAACCGACGTGCACACCCACAGCCCATCGCTGGTTTCGAAATGCCCTGTCGGAGCGCCGCTCAGGCTGCGATTGCCGTTTCGCTTCCAAACCTCTCCAGTCAGGTCGTAATTGGTCAGCAGCGGGCCGATCATCCGGAATGCGGCATCGTATAGACCGATATCGACAACCTGACCTTGCTCTCCCCGGTGGACCTTCTGGGCATATAGGCTGAGCACAGCCCCCAATGCGCCCAGCATGCCGGCCATGAAATCGCATACGGGGATCGCGCCGCCGGCGCGCATGGGCGCGCCATCCGCCTCGCCCGTGGCATGGCTCAAGCCACTATAGCCCTGTGCAATCGGATCATAGCCGCCCGCACCGCTATAAGGACCACCACGTCCGTAAGCACTCATATAAACGACGACCAGCTGCGGATACAGGGATCGGAGATGGCTGTCGGTCATCCCCCATCCTTCGAGCGTTCCCGGCCGCAAGCTGTTGACGAGGACATCGCCCTTCGCCAACAGATCGCGCAGAACGGCCTGACCGGCTTCCTGCTTCAAATCTAGAACGACCGACTTTTTGTTTCTGGCGTTTCCGACCCAGAAAACACTCTCGCCGTTGGCGATCGGACCGAACTGGCGCATGATGTCGCCCTGCCCAGGCCGCTCGACCTTGATGACCTCGGCACCAAACTCCGCAAGCAAGGTTCCGATAAAGGGGCCCGCGATCAGCTCACCCAGTTCGATCACGCGAATGCCGGCCAGCGGCAACATCTTTTCCATGACAAGCTTTAGCGAGCAAAAGACGCTATCTGGGCGGCCTCGCCGACTGCAACAGGTCGATAGCCCTGTCGGTCGAGATCACCGGCGCGAAGAACGTGTTCAGCCGCTCCAGTGTCGGCGCCTCATCCTGCTCGCGGCCGCAGCCGCAGGCATCGCCAATGACAATCGGCATATAACCCATGTCGCGGCATGTTCTCGCGGCCTGCTCGATGCACCAGTCAAGGTGAAAGCCTGACAAGATGACCGTGCGAACGCCCCACATGTTCAGATAGTTCGGCAGCATCGTGCCCAGGAACACATTGCCGAGGGACGTGTAGTAAATCATCTCATCCTCAGGGCGCATCAGCGCCGCGATCTCAGCCACCGGCTGATGATCACGGTCACGCTGCTCGCCCGTCCAGCTCTCTTTGCCGGCCGCCCAATAATCGTACTGAGACTTGTCCAACGGCGTCTGCGGATAAGATTGCCGGAAAATCTCGTACTTGGTCCAGACGATGCGGATATCCGCGTTGCGCACCGCATGAACGAGCTTGACCGTGTTGCCAATGCTGCCTCCGGGCAGACGGCCACGCTCCCACAATCTTTCGCCTGCCTGTGCGCCGAAGTGACTGAGGATGCTGTTCGAGTAGCCGATCGCGAGATAGGCGGTCGGCTCTTTGAGAACTTCCGCAAGGTCCACCCCTGACCATTGGTCATGCAGCTTTGGGACCTTCGATTGCCTCTCAGATTGCTGCCTTGGGATCATTGCAGGCTCCCTCCTCTCAATGACCGGCAGCTTCGCGCTGCCTTTCGCGCGCGGCCATTCGTTTGCGCTGCAGGATCGCAGCATAGCTTTGATGCTCACCCTTTTCAGACGCACCGAGATAGAATTCCTTCACACTCTGGTCGCGGCGGAGCTCCTCGGCCGGGCCTTCCATCGCCACACGGCCATTGTCCATCACGAAACCGTACTGGACGATCGAAAGCGCCATGACCGCATTCTGTTCGGCCAACAGCACCGACAGTCCTTCCTGCTTGTTCAAATTCTGAATGATTCCGAAGATCTCCTGGACCAGGATTGGCGCAAGTCCCATGGAGGGTTCGTCAAGCAGAACCAGCTTCGGCTGCGCCATCAGCGAGCGACCGATGGCAACCATTTGCTGCTCGCCGCCAGAAAGGTAGCCCGCCTTCTGCCGCCGCCGTTCGGCCAGTCTCGGAAAGTACTGATAAACAAGCTCGAGATTCGCGCTCAACGACGATGATGCTCGCGAGTAGGCTCCGGTTCGCAGGTTCTCTTCCACGGTCAGCTGCGTAAAGAGCCGACGCCCTTCCATCACCTGGAAGATACCGGATCGCACCAGGAAGGCCGGGTTCTTGCCGACGATCGGGCTGCCTTCGAACAGAATCGAGCCATTGGTTACAGCGCCACGTTCGGCCTTCAGCAGATTGGATATGGCCTTCAGCGTGGTCGACTTTCCGGCCCCGTTGGGTCCGAGAAGGGCAACGATGCCCTTCTCGGGAACATGCAGGTTCAGTCCATGCAAGACGTGAATGGCCCGATCGTAGCAGACCTCGACGCCCCTCATCTGCAGGATCGGGCTCATCGCGTCACTTCTTCTGCTGGACTTCTTCGCGATAGGCCTTGGCCGACTTCTTGATTTCGTTCCAGACCACGTCCTCGTACGGCGCGACCCAGTCGGAGATCGTCTTCCACTTCTTGCCGTCCCACTGCTGATAGAGCTGCCCGTCGACACCACCGTGATAGGTTGGAGAGAAAGCCAGCTCAGGCATCAAGCCTTCGGCGCCGAGCTCCTTCAACCGAGCCTTGTCGAGCTTGATCATGCGAAAGCCGTCGCGGACCTTTTCGCCGGTCAACGGCATGCCGAATTTCTCCACCGCGTGACGCATCGCCTCGGCAATGATGATGCCGTTGATCACGCCGCGATTGTAGGCAACCGTGCCGATCCGGTCTTTCTCCATGTTTCCTTTGCCGGACTTGTAAACCACATCGAGAATTTCCTTGATGACGGGAAAGTCCTGCCCGACGCCGTGAAAGTTCGCGGAGACATAGCCCTTCGCAAGGTCGCCGGCCGGCGCGATGTCTTCCTCGGATCCGCACCACAACGTGCCAACAAACTTCTCGATCGGAAATCCAACCCTGGTCATTTCCGTGAACGGCACACTGCAGGACTGGCCGTAGTTCCACTGAACGGCCCAGTCTGCCCTGAAGCGGCGGGCGATATCGACCCACGCCGCGCTTTGCTCGAGCGCCGGCCAGGCGAGCGGCCACGACTTCCACTCAAAGCCATACTTTGCGGCAAGCGCATCGAAGATCGGAAAGGGCTGACGGCCATACGCGTTGTCGATATGGATGAACGCGATCTTCTTGCCCTTCAGCTTGTCCTCACCACCCTCCCTTTGGGCGATATAACGGATCGTCGACGCCGCCTGCGCCCAGAAATTCAGCATGACCGGCGACAGATATGGAAACGTCTCGCCGTCACTCGAGTCGGAACGGCCGCCAGCAACGTTGATGCCTAGAACCTTGTCCTGGTTCAAGCGATCCGCAAGACTGAAGATGGCCGGCGTGCTGTTGGGATAGACGATCTTCCATTGACCACGGTATCGCTCGTAGCATTCGAGGGCACGCGGCGTCTTGTACTCGAACTCGCACTCCTCCCAACGGATCTTGATGCCCTTGATGCCGCCCTTGGCATTCAGAAGCGCAAAATAGTCCTGTTGACCACTGCTGACACCGCTCGCCGCCGACGCAAACGGGCCGGTCCGCGTCACCAGCATCGGATAGAAGATCTCGTTAGCAGATTGCGCAAAGGAGGGTGCAGGAACGACTGCGCCGGCAAGCACCGTCAAGACGGCAGCCAGACATTTCTTCATAATGTGCATGTTGATACTCCCATCAATGTAGCTGCGCTTCACGGCCGCGTTCCCTAGTTTCGATTGGCATATGCCGCGATCGATCGATCGATGCTTGATGACAACCGATGCCACAAGCGTGCCAAGCCAAGCGGCTCAGCAATCAAGAACAGGAGGATCAGCGTTCCAAGAACCACACGTTCGGCGTTTGCGAGAACTGCGGCGGAAACGAGATGGTCGCCCACCAGCCCGTAGAATTTGTGCATGCTGATGCTGATCAGGATCGGCAGCAGCGCAATGAAGGCTGCGCCCAAGAACGAACCCAGGATGCTGCCGAGACCGCCGATGATGACCATGCCGAGAATCTGAATCGACAGATCGAGCTCGAACTCCTGAATGTTGGCGGCACCGACCCAGGTGAAGACGATTAGCGATCCTGCGATCCCCGCATAGGCCGCCGAAATCATGAAGGCCAGCAGCTTGTACTTGAGCAGCGAGATGCCCATGACCGCCGCAGCCACATCCTGATCGCGGATCGCCATCCAGGCCCGCCCGATCCGCCCGCGGATGAGATTCCATGCAAAGACCGTCAGCAGCGCGGCGATGGCCAGCGTCAGGTAGTATTGCTTGATCGCCGTGTCGATCAGCCAACCACCAAGATAGACCGGCGGCGTATTCAGCGTGACGGCGGAGCCGGCCCCTATCCACGGCACGCGTTGAATGAGCCATACGATGAGAAACTGCGCGGCAAGCGTCGCTACCAGAAGATAGAGCCCCTTGATGCGGAGCGACGGCGTGCCGACGATGACGCCAACGGCCGCCGACACGACACCACCCAGCCCGATACTGAGCGGCAGCGGCAACTGATAGCGCCCGTAGGCGATCACAGCCGCGAACGCCCCTACCGCCATGAATGCCGCCTGTCCAAGCGATATCAACCCGGCATAGCCCGTGACGATATTCTGGCCGAGCGCGGCGATCGAAAAGATCAGCGCGGGGATCAAGATACCCTTGAGCCAGTAGTCGCCGAGGAAGGGCGGCGCAACGATCGCGAATGCAGCCAGGAGCCCAAGCGCGACAGTATCGGTCTGCACGCGCGCGGCTGTTGCCGGGCGCCACTCGCGCGCAACCCGTTGTTGCGAAGAGACGCTGTGCTGCTGGGCGGTCTGCATCAGACGCGCTCGATCGCAGCTTGACCGAATATCCCGTACGGCCGAATCAGAAGAAAAATCAGGGCCACGAGATAGGCCATGACGTCCTGCACGCCGCCGCCGACATAGGGTCCGATGAAGCCCTCACCAAGCGCCTCGGCAACGCCGACGATGATGCCGCCGACGATCGCGCCGGGAATGCTCTCGATTCCCCCGATGATCAGGACGGGAAGCGCTTTGAGGGCGATCAACGACATCGCGAAGTGAACGCCGATCCGGCTCCCCCACAACATGCCGGCCACAAGCGCGACGAACCCCGCCAGGATCCACGCAATCGCCCAGACCTTCCGCAGGTCGATGCCAACCGACTGTGCCGCGATCTGATCATTGGCGATGGCGCGCAGCCCCAGACCGATCTTGGTGTACTGGAAAAACACGATCAGCAGCGCGACAAGAACTCCCGCCACTCCGGCAGAGATCAGATCCGATTTGGAGATGAAGATGCTGCCGAGCTTCAGCGGATCGACCGGAAGTCCGAGTTTCAAGCCGTGGGGCTGCGTGCCCCACACCATCTGGGCAAAGCCCTCCAGAATGTAGGCAAGTCCGATCGTCGCCATGAAGATCACCAGCGGCGAACTGCCGATGAGCGGACGAAAGGCAACGCGTTCGGCAACGAGCGCGACCACACACATGATCAAAACCGCGCCGACGAGAGCAAGCCAGAAGCCAACCAGCGGAATCAGCCCGACCAGCGTCAGCGCCGAAAACAGGGTCATCGCGCCTTGCGCGAAATTGAAAACCGATGACGCCTTGAAGATCAGTACAAAGCCCAGCGCGATCATCGAGTACAGGAGACCGATCAGCACGCCCGTAATGGTCAGCTCGACCGCGAATGCGAGGTCGTTCATTTCGTTTCCTGTCCGAGATAGGCTTCAATGACGGCGTGGTTGTTCTGAACGTCCTCCGGCCTGCCCTCGCAAATCTTCTCACCGTGATTGAGAACGACGACCCAGTCGGAAACATCCATCACAACGCCCATGTCATGCTCGATGAGAACAATGGAAATTCCCAGATCGGCATTGGCTGTTGCGATGTATTCAACCATTGCCTTCTTCTCGTCGCGATTCATGCCGGCCATCGGCTCGTCGAGCAGAAGCAACGAGGGCTCAAGTGCAAGCGCCCGCGCAAGCTCGACGCGCTTTTGCAGACCATAAGCCAGCGTATCGGCCTGCTGGTTTCGGTAGTCGCCCAAGTCCAGGAGGTCGAGAATCTCATTTACGAACTGGCGATGGCGCGCCTCTTCGTTTCGGGCCTTGCCCAGGAAGACACCGCTGGCGAGAAGCCCGGCGCCCATGTGAATGTGCCGTCCGACAAGGATGTTGTCGGCAACCGTCAAACCGCGAAACAGCGCGAGGTTCTGAAAGGTCCGCGTTATGCCGAGCCGCGCCACCTCCTGCGGCGTCGCGCTTGTACGATCCTTCCCGTCAAACAGGATTCGTCCGCTGGAGGGTTGGTATAGCGCACTGATGACATTGGCGATCGATGTCTTGCCGGCGCCGTTGGGGCCAATGATTGAAACAATTTCCCCGCGTGCCACCTCAAAGCCGACACCCCGCAACGCGCGGATGCCACCGAACGAAAGACTTACATCGCGCACCTCCAACAGGAGGCGATCACGGCTCGGCCGCTTGCAAGCGGATCTGCTCTCCTTCGCAGTGCCTGCGTCCGGGCTTTCTGAGGAGGCAGCGACGAAACCAGCGCCAAGATCGCGCACAACAGCAACGTCATTCCCGTTGCGCACCGCGTCCATCAGGCAACGTCCTGCAACTCTGTTGACGCCCGCGCCAGAACCTCCGACCCGATCAGATTGCGCTGCATTTCCGCCGTGCCGCCGCCAATCGTGAACATGCGTGCATCACGCACCATTCTTTCCAGCGGTAAATCGCACGAGTAGCCCGCAGCGCCGTGAACCTGGAGCGCGGCATTGGTCACAGCGATTGCGGCTTCGGACGCACAAACCTTCGCGGTTGCCGCAGCCATCTTGTCGGGGAAGCCATCCGCATTGGTGGTCGCTGCGCGGTAGACGAGCAGGCGCGCGCTTTCGAGCCGCATGTGCATGTCCGCAAACATCCACCTGACGCCCTGGAAGCTGCCGATACTCTGGCCGAACTGTTTGCGCTTGTTGGCGTAAGCGGCAGCGAGGTCGAAGGCACCCTGCCCGATGCCGAGAGCGACGGTGGCCGCGCCAACACGCTGCAAGTTGTAGCAGCGCATCAATTTCCGAAAGCCATCTCCCGGCATGACAAGAATCTGCGATTTCGGAACCCGGCAATTGACAAAATCCACCTCGCCCTCGGGCATGCCGCGCAACCCCATCATCATCGGAATGCGCGCAACCTTCAGTCCTTTGGTGTCTGCAGTAACAAGAACAGCGCCAATGCCGCCTGCTCCGGCAACATTATCGAAGCGCGCGAACACCAGATACAGCCGAGACGACCCCGCGCCGGTGATCCAGCACTTCTTCCCGTTGAGCACGACGTGATCGCCATCGATCGTCGCGCTGGTTTTGAGCCAGGTCGCCGCCGATCCGGCTTCGGGCTCGGTGATTGCAATGACAGGCTTGTCTCCCCCGACAATCGTCGGCAGGAATTTCTGCCTTTGCGCTGCGTTACCGTATTCGGCAATCGCCTTTGGCACCGCCGTATTGGAATCGACAACCACCCGCGCAATCGTCCCGCAGACCTTGGCGATCTCCTCGACCACCAGGATCGCATCGATCAACGGCCGCCCCGCCCCACCGAACTCCTTGGGAATCGTAATTCCCATGAATCCTTCCTGCGCCAATTCCTTGATCAAGGGCCACGGATAGCCATTGGTCCTATCCATCTCGGCGATATGCGGAGGGATCTTTTGACGGGCAAACGCGCGTGCGCGGGTCTGCAGTTCCTTTTGTTCGTCCGTCAGACAAAAATTCATCAATGTCGTTGTTCCCGAGACCAGCCGCTCCTTGCGAATTCAATCACACAGGCGCGGTCGCACCGCGCGCGGGAGAGCCCATTGCAATGCTCTTGATCGCAAACTCGGTGGTGACCACCGGTGCGTAGCAGGCATTGATCTGCGCAAGTGTTTGATCGTGCAGCGGCTGCGTCGTGCCGCACGCGTCACCAATCACAACCGGCATGTAGCCAAGCTCGCGAGCATGGCGGGTCGCCATCTCGACGCACCAGTCGGTGTGATATCCCGACAGGATGAGGGTCTGGACTCCCCATTGCTTCAACCAGCGATCGACCGGCGTGCCGGTGAAAATGCTCCAGCCCGGATAGACGAGCGTCAGGTCATCCTTGCGCATGATCGCCTTGACCTCGGGAATGAGGTCGCATTCCCACACCTTGCGCTGCTGATCACCGGGATATTCGCGGTTCCAGTAGCTGTACTGGACGCGATCCATCTCGTTGCAAGGTTCACGCTCGCCGATGAAACGATCGTAGCGCAACCAGACGAAGGGCATGTCCAGCTTCCGGCAAACTGCCGCCAGCCCCAGCATGTTGTGGAGCGACCCGCCCGGCTCATTGGCGCCGTGCCAAATACGCTCATGGGTCAGACAACCCTGCGGATTGAGGATGCTGTTTTGCGCATCCATATTTAGAAATGCCGCGCCGCGGGTAAAAAGCTTCGTGAAATCAAGCTTTTGCCACTGCTCGTGGAGCTCTGGAACCATGCGCCAATTGCCTCCGCCCCGACGTCTCTGTTTCGACACTGCGAAAGCCCAATCTATTAGTCAAATGCAATTTGCTTCAAAAATCTATGCTTTTATGAGATGGATCATTCCATGAAGCTGCAGAACCTCCGCTACTTTGTTGGCATCGCCGAGCACGGCAGTTTCAGCCGCGCAGCCGAGCGCATGCACATCAGCCAGTCTGCTCTGTCTCGTCAGATGCAAATCCTGGAGAACGAACTGGGAGTGATGCTGTTCGACCGCATCGGCCGGCGCATCGTGCTGACGCCGGCGGGGCAGGACCTCCTTGCGCGGTCACAAACCGTCATCCACGACGTCGAAGCCATCACCACACGCGCCAGCGAACTGGCCGGTGGTGGCACCGGCGCCCTAAGACTGGGGGTAACTCCTCAAACGCTGGAGAGTCTTGTCTCGCGTTTCATCTCTCACTTCAGCGGCAAGTTTCCAGAAGCGACCATTACGTTTGTCGAAGACGGCTCTGCCAACCTGATAGAGATGGTCGAGAAAGGGCAAGTCGACGTCGCGATTGCCGCGCTGCCACAAGGATCCACCCTCGAGTCCAAGGCTCTCTTCCCGCTGGCTGTTCTTTGCGTCGTCCCTTCGGGACACCGCCTCAAGGGGCGGACGTCCATCCGCGTTGAAGACCTGAAAGATGAGCCATTGTTGTTGCTTCAGCGTCAGTTCATGACGCGACAGCTATTCGATGGGGCCTGCAGGCTCGCAAATCTGAAGCAGCAGATTTTGATCGAAAGCAACAGTCCCCACTCGCTGCTTTCACTCGTAACCACCCAGCTCGGAATTGCCGTTGTTCCGTCCACGTTCCTGCTGAATAAATTGCAGTCCAATGCGCTTCTGTTGAAACATCAGCACACCCCGATCAGCTGTTCGATATCGGCGATCTGGCATCCTCGCCGCTATCGATCGTCGATCTCTCAAGCGTTCGTCGACGAACTCAGCTGCTATACACGCACGGACTATCCAGGCAGCCATCTCTTGCTGTCAGATCACTCCGCATCCTCATAGAATGGGCATGACGCGAGCCCCGACCAATCAGGAGTAAAGTCCTGGGGTAACGTTGCCGGCGCTGCCCGCAACGGCGATGTGCCGGGCTCGGAGCGCCTCGGGTATCCTCCGGTTGGCGAGCCTCAAGTGCGGCCGCACGCCGTTGGAGTCGACGCGCCAGACCTCGAGCACGGCACGGGCTTGGAACAGCGACGCGCACAAAGCCTCCGTCGAGACACTCATCGCGCAGCCGCCCCATGGAGCTCTCCACGAGCGTTCTGCTGGGCCTGCCCGGCACGATGGAGTGCCAGTCCACGCTGCTCGTCTCACTCCACCTCAGGATCGCCATGCCAGCCGGCTCCGTACGACTATCGGAGACGCAGCAAGCTTGCCGGGGATCTGCAGCGCGGCGATGCCTGGTGCCGTCGGGAGAGGACCGCTGCGTCCTCACGCTCGCGCTATTTGGCGGCTTTCTTCTTCCCTGGCGCGGGTGGCGGGATGGTCTCGGTGCGTCCGTCGCCGTGGGTGATGGAGATGTCGAACCACTTGTTGCGCACCTGG
>JAIESQ010000130.1 GCA_019745975.1 Pirellulales bacterium | reverse complement strand
GGACGACACCCTCGGGATGTCCGCCGCTCGGCATGGTCCGCAGCCGTGTTCACCGCGCTGGGCTGTCGCACTGCTAGCAACTGCGAGCGCGCGGTGCGTCCCCCTGAACACTGAACACTGAAAACTATTCACCGCAGGAGAAGCCTGGCGCGCCGACGTGCGCGCCGATCAAACCGCGCGCTGCGTCGTACCTGCAAGCCTGCGGTTTGGAGCCTGCAGCCTCGCATCACGCCTCTTGCCCAAGGACTTCGCGATTCCTGCGAATCGTTTGTGCTTCGACACTTCGGCGTTGCCTGTCCCGAACGAAGTTGAGGGGCTCAGAGCTCAGCACAGATCAGAGTCCCCAGCGGAGAGCTGCGTCCGCCCTGCGCGCTGCGACCGAGTTGCCGCGACGGTCGAATTGTTAGCCGCGGGATTTATCCCGCGCGCTAGCTCGTAGGACGTTGCGACTGCGTTCACGCTCGTCGCAGTACGGCGCCGGACGAGCTAGCGCGCGGAGCAAGCTCCGCGGCTAACGAGTTCTTAGGACGCAAAACTGCCGTTAGGACGATCTAGGACGCAACGGTTTTTGATTTTGCGTCCTAAAATAACTCGTTGCTGCGAAAAGACTTAACTACTTCTGACAGCCGCTTAGGACGGTTAGGACGCAAATTCCCGGACAATTTTATTCTGGGGGACCCCCAGGTGGCGGTTCGTAGTCGGCAGGCTGTCGCCTGTAGTAAAACTGCCGTCTTGCGCTCGCCAGCACGCTCCCCCGGGCCCCTGGCCATTCGATCCCAGACCCCAAGCCTCTGCCCCCTGCCATGCTTCAACTTTCGACCGCTCCCCCCCTGCTCGCCTGCCGCGGAATCGGCAAACGCTTCGGCGGCGAGGTTGCGCTGGCAGACGTCGATTTCGACGTCGCCCCCGGTGAGATTCACGGCGTGGTCGGCGCCAACGGAGCCGGCAAAAGCACCCTCATGCGCATTCTGGCCGGCGCGCTGGCCGATCACGAGGGAACCATCGAGTTCGACGGGCGGCCGATCGATTTGTCAACGCCCCAGGCCGCGCTGGCCCACGGCATCGCCATGGTCTATCAGGAGCTGTCAGGCGTAGGGCAACTTTCGGTCGCCGAGAACCTCTTTCTTGGCCGACAACCGGTCACGCGCCTCGGCCGGGTCGACTGGCGGCGCATGCACACGCTCGCCCACGACTATTTGCGCGAATTGGAAATCGACGTCGATGTCACACGCCGGCTCGATCGCCATCCCTTGGCGGTGCGGCAACTGGTCGAGATCGCCCGCGGGCTGCACAGCGGCTGTCGACTGCTGATCCTCGACGAACCGACCAGTGCGCTGAGCCCTCCGGAGACGCGGCGCCTGTTCGATCTCATGCGGCGATTGCGGCAGCGCGGCGTGGCGATGGTGTTCATCAGCCACTTTTTGGAAGACGTGCTCGAAGTTTGCGATCGCGTGACGATCCTGCGCGACGGGCGGCACGTCGCCACGCGAGCCACCAGCGAATTGAGCAAGCACGAGCTCATCACTGCCATGCTGGGGCACGACGCTCCCGGTGAAGAGGCCGCCTTGGAGCGCGGAGTCCGCTTGACCCCCAAGATCACCAGCCAGGCGCTACTGGCCGTCCACGATCTTGCGCTGCCTGGGGTGTTCGCGGGGATTTCGTTCTCGGTTGCCGCCGGTGAAACCCTGGGGCTCTACGGTTTCGCTGGTGCCGGGCATCTTGAGGTCGTACGCGCGGTTGCTGGCGGTTTGCGTCCCACGCAGGGACGCGTCGAGGTCGATGGCGTAGCGCTTCCGCTCGGCCGACCCGATCGCGCGATCGCTCGCGGCGCAGTCCTCGTCCCGGCCGATCGCGGCCAGTCGCTCGTGGCCAGTGCCGAGGTCTACAAGAATGTCACGCTCGCCCATCTGCGCCAGGCGGCTGGCAACTGGCTCATGCGTGGCCGTGAACTGTCACTGGTCGGTCCGCTGCTGCGTCGCGTTGGCTGCCGACCCGAAGACCCGCTATTGGCCGCGCGGGCCCTCTCTGGGGGGAATCAACAGAAAGTGGTGCTTGCCCGCTGGCTGGCGGGGCCGGTTCGCGTCTGGCTGCTGGAGGAGCCAACACGCGGAATGGACGTGGCTGCCAAGGAGGAAGTGCTCCGCGTGCTCGCCGAGCTCAAGCGGCAAGGGGCGGCGATTGTGCTGGCCACCAGCGAGCCTGAATTGGCGCTGGCGCATGCCGATCGCATCCTGGTAATGAGCCGCGGCCGGGTGCGGCACGAGTTCGCTGGAGAACACGTCGATAAATCGTCGCTATTGGCCTACGCGTGATCGACCGGAATCCCGGCGGTATCATCGCTGACTTTTGCCATTAGGTTGCCGAGAAGTAGTCCTTGCAATGCCTGAAGCAGTTTCCTCGACGCCGCGCCCACCGACACGCCGCTTTCGCTGGGAAGCGCGCGATATCGCTCCGCTGGTCAGCCTGTTGGTGCTCGTGGCGTTCTTCTCGATGGTCGAGCCGAGCTTTCGCCGCACGAGCGTATGGGGGGCGATCTTTGACCAAGGGGCGGCATTGGCGCTTGTCGCCGCGGGGCTGACGTTTGTCTTGATCGCCGCCGAGATCGACCTGGCTGTCGGCAATCTCGCTGTTTGGACATCGTGCTTTTGCGCCTGGTTGTTTACGCGCGAGTTTGCCGCCGGCGCGCAGGCCGAGCGCCCCGTTGGCTCGCTGCTGTTGGTCGGCATCCTGCTCGCGCCACTGTTGACCGCGGTGTTGTTGGGTATGGCCTCGGGGATGCTCACCGTCTGGTCGCGGCTCCCCAGCTTCATCATCACACTGGCAATGCTCAACATCGCGATGGGGATGTCGAAGTTCCTGACGCACAATCAGACGCTGGCGGTTCCACCGGTCTTGCATGCGCTGGGCAATGGCCGGCTTATGCTCGGCGGCTGGTCGATTCCCTACGGCGTCCTCCTGGCGGCTGGTGTGCTAGTGGTAGGCCACCTCGTGCTGCGCCACACGCGGTTCGGGCGTTACGTGTACATGTGCGGTGGCAATCGCGAGGCGGCCCGACTGTCTGGTGTGCGCACCGGTTCGGTTGTGGTCGGCTGCCTGGCGGTCAGCGCGTTTTGCGCCGGTCTGGGAGGGTTGGTGAACGCCGGCCGATTGCAGAGCGCCAGCGTGCTGTTGAATCAGAACCTGCTGCTTAACGCCGTGGCCTGTGTGGTGCTCGGCGGCACCAGCCTGTTCGGCGGCGAAGGTGGCATGGGACGCACGGTGATTGGCGTGCTCACGTTTCGCGTGCTCGAAGTTGGCTTGCAGCGGATTCAATGGATCGACGAAGACGCCCGCATTTTGCTCACCGGCGTGGTCTTGTTGGTGGCACTGGTGATTAATGGGCTCTTGGCCAAACGTTCTAGCTAGCTAAGAACCTTGACTGGTTGAAGCATGTCGCGCGACACCCAAAGACTTCGCCACGACGCGCTTGCCATCTGGCAGGCTGGCGTCGACGCGGTAGGTTCTGAGCGGTTAATGCACGAGGCGGTGCGGCGCGATGGCGCGCGCTTGCGGCTGCGTGCTATTGACGGCGGCGATGCTGAAATCGACTTGTCAGGTTATCGACACCTCGAAATTGTCGGCGCCGGCAAAGCGGGAGCCGGCATGGCGGCTCCCCTCGAGGCAATCCTGGGCGACCAATGGTCAGCCCGGCTCGACGTTGGCGGCTGGATCAATGTGCCGGCTGACTGCGTCCGACCGCTCGAGCGCATTCACTTGCATCCGGCGCGACCACCGGGTTCAAACGAGCCCACCGCCGCAGGGCAAACGGGGGCTGAAGAAATTCTCCGTCGTGTTGAGGCACTCGGGCCCGACGATCTGTGCGTCTGCCTGATCTCTGGCGGAGGATCGGCGCTGTTGCCGGCGCCAATAAAAGGAGTTTCGCTCGCCGACAAACTGGCAGTTACGCGGTTTTTAAGTGCGGCTGGGGCGAACATCGCCGAACTCAATACAGTCCGCAAGCAGCTCAGCCGCATCAAAGGTGGGCGATTGGCGGCGGCGTGCCGAGCGGGCCGCCTGGTGACGTTGATTATTTCCGACGTGCTTGGCGATCCGCTCGACGTCATTGGCTCGGGGCCCACGGTGCCCGATCGCGCCACACCGGCCGACGCGTTAGCGGTCTTGATGAAGTATGACCCCATCCGCACGGTGGTGCCGACAAGCGCGTTTGCGGCCCTCGAACTTAACGCCGGGGCGCTGGACTTGGACAGTGCCAACGCAGCTTGCCACGTTGAAAATCTTCTGATCGGCAATCTCGCACATGCCGTCAATGCCGCGGCTGAAGCCGCCGAGCGGCTTGGCTATCGAGTCTCCAGTGCCGTGGCGAGGACCATGGAGCCAACAGCCGAAGAGGTGGGCCTGCTGCTTGCCGAGACGGCACTGGCAATGCAGCGTGGCGACGATACGCCCTTTGGTCAGGGCGCCAACTGCCTGATCTCGGGGGGTGAACCTGTTGTGCGGCTCGTGCCGGCCGAACAGCGTGGGCTTGGCGGCCGCAATCAGCAACTGGTACTAGCGGCAGCCGAGTACCTCATCAAACATCACGCGTCGGGTATTGCGATCTTGTCTGGCGGAACAGACGGTGAAGACGGACCAACCGACGTGGCCGGCGCCTTCTACGACGACGACGTGCGCGCGGCCGCGGCCGAGTTTAACATGAAACCGAAGCC
Source organism: Pirellulales bacterium (assembly GCA_019745975.1). Classification (GTDB taxonomy): domain Bacteria; phylum Planctomycetota; class Planctomycetia; order Pirellulales; family JAEUIK01; genus JAIESQ01. Next base: position 6,322 of record JAIESQ010000130.1, on the reverse strand, counting down.
TTATCTTGCTCGCAACGACGCGTATCACTTCTTTGAGCAGCTCGGCGCAATGATCAAGACCGGTCCAACGCATACCAACGTGTGCGACGTTCGCGTCGTGCTGGTCGAATGCGACGCCCAGCAGGCGGCTCGCGGCGAGCCCTGACAAGATTAGGAGCGGGGTGGTTGTCGCGGCCCGAGGAGTTGTTGCAGCTTGGCCAGCGAGCGCGTGAGCATCACGCGGATCGCCCCGTCCGACTTGCGCAGTCTTTCGGCGATCTGTTTGGAAGGCAGCCCTTCGACGTAGCGCAAACGAAGTGCTTCTCGCTGTTCCTCGGGCAACTTGGCCAGCGCCTCGAGCAATTGCACGTTCCGCACGTCACGCGAGAACGCAGCGCTGGGGCTCGTCATGCTGGCGACCAGCATATCGATGAGCGCGACGCGCTGCGAGTCGTCCGCGGCACCGCCCGCTCCCAGAGGGACCTCGCGTGCGGCGGAGCGTTTCTGCGCGTCGAAGTAGCGACGATGAGCATCGATCATCTTCCGCTCGGCAATCTGGCACAGCCAGCCGAAGATATCGCGATCGCCCAACGGCGACTGCGGCAACGCGCGCACCGCCTCGATGCTAGTTTCCTGAAAGATGTCGTCTGGCTCGACCTTGCTGCGCAGCGCCGGCCCCAAATGCTTAATGATGAAGCCCGTGAGTTGCGGTCGCCGCGCGGTCAGATATTCGGCCAGCGCCGCGACGTCGCCACCTCGTATCTTTACGACTAGTGGTTCCAATTCGTCGGCCATAACGCACCGGCCCCACGGAGCACCCGGCGTGGCGCCCTAGAAATAGCAAGCTGCCACGCGCCGCATCGTACGACCCTCGTGGGGGGCCTGCAAGCAATCTCAAGGCACCTTCGGCGGGGCTTGCTCCTGGGGCCACTCGGCGATGGCGCCTAACTCTGCCCCCTGGCAGAGCTTTGTGTTACAACCAAACGCATCGGCCCAATACCTGGCGCGTTGCCGAGTAGCAGAAAGGCCATGCAGTAGGACGCGCCTGGCCAGCATGTGCCCTTTGGATGAAAGGCGCTCCTAGCGTGACCGACACGACGGTACGCTCCGGACTCAACGAAGACGACGGCCAGCAAGCCTGGGATGTGCTGTCCGATCGCCTCGAAGCCTTTATCATGGCCTGGGAGGAGGAGACCGCGCCCGCCATTGAGCGGTTTCTGCCGAGCGAGCCGCCCGAGCTGCGGGCCATGGCACTGGTCGAGTTGGTCAAAGTCGACTTGGAGTATCGCTGGAAACCCGGAGGGCAGCCCAAGCGGCTCGAGGACTACGCCAAACAATTCGATGAGTTGGCCGGCGCAGGCATGCCGTGCGACTTGATCTACGAAGAGTACCACGTTCGCAAGCAGGCGGGCGAAACGATCGCCACGCGCGAGTACTTCGACCGCTTCCCGCACCAGACAGCCGAGCTGGGGCGGTTGCTTGGAATCGACAAAGCCCAAACGACTAGCGCCCTGTTTCCCGTCGACAGGGTGAAGGAGTTCGGCGTCGGCGACCAGGTTGACGATTTCGAACTCATTGGCCGGCTGGGGCGTGGTGCGTTTGCCACGGTGTTTCTCGCCCGCCAACGATCAATGCAACGCCTGGTTGCATTGAAGATCTCGAGCGACCGTGGTACCGAGCCGCAGACCATGGCTCAACTCGATCACCCCCACATCGTGCGGGTATTCGACCAGCGCCGCCTGCCAGACTCGAAGCTGCGGCTGTTGTACATGCAATACGTAGCGGGCGGCACGCTGCAGGTCGTCGCCGACTACGCTCGCCAGACGCCTGAATCAGAACGCAATGGTCGTACGCTGCTACGGGCGATCGATTTGTGCCTCGAAGGCCGCGGCGAGACGCCGCCGACCGATTCACTCAACCGGCAGCGGTTGTCGCACTTGAGCTGGTCGGAGGCGATCTGCTGGATCGGTGCCCGGCTGGCCCACGCGCTCGACTATGCTCACGGTCGTGGCGTGCTGCACCGCGACGTGAAGCCGGCGAATGTATTGATTTCGGCCGACGGCTCTCCCAAGCTGGTCGACTTCAACATCAGCTTCAGCTCCAAGCTCGATGGCGCCACGCCGGCGGCCTACTTCGGCGGCAGCCTGGCCTATATGTCGCCCGAGCAACTCGAGGCCTGCAACCCTTCGCATCCGCGCGAGGCCGCTGAACTCGACGGCCGGATCGATCAGTATTCCGTGGCGGTGATGCTCTGGGAGTTATTGGCCGGGCGCCGGCCGTTTCTCGACAACGGCATCCGCGGCGACTGGTCGACAACGCTCACTTCCATGGTCGAAGAACGGCGCCGCGGCGTCGACCCCGCGCGGCTTGCCGAGCTGCCGCGCCGGTTACCACACGGTCTGGCCGATGTTTTGCAGACGGCGTTATCGCCCGAAGCCGAAGATCGCTATGCCTCGATGGGCGAGTTCGCCCGCCAGCTCGAGCTTTGCTTACAGCCGGCGGCCCAGCGACTGTTGCGCCCCCCACGACGGGGTTGGCGGCAACTCGTGCGCAGCTTTCCGCTGACGTCGTTGTTGACGGCTGGGCTGCTGCCGAATGTGGTCTTTAGCGTGCTGAATTTCTATTACAACATCCAGGACATCTTCGGCCAGGAAAGCCAAGACATCCTCACGCGATCGCGCGTGCTGTTGTACAACGGAATCATGTATGCGGTAGCCATCACCGTTTGCGTCGCGGCGGCCTTGCCCGTCTTGCGCGCCGTCGCGGCCTTGCGCCGGGGCGAGCGACTGAACATCGAACGCCAAGGTCAACTTCGCCGTCGTGTGCTGGTCGTTGGGGACCAGGTGACGCTCGTTATCTTCGCTACCTGGTTGACATCCGCGCCGATTTTTTACTTTGCGCTGCGCGACAAGCTCGACGGGTTTGAAGCGATTCACCTCCTGACGTCTCAAACCTTGTTTGGCTTGATCTCTGTCACGTTGACGTTCTTTATGCTCACGTTCTTGAACGTGCGCGTGTTGTTTCCAGCTCTGGTTGCTCCGGAGGGTCGCGATCTACGCGACCTCGAGGTCTTGCTGGGACTCGGTCGCCGTGTTTGGGGCTACATGATCATTGCCGGCGCGACCCCCTTTCTGTGCGTGATCGTGCTCGTGTTTGTGTCGCTCGTAACGGGCGACAATCTCAAGACCGGAGTGCTGGGCGTGCTTGGTTTGGGTGGCCTGATCAGCTCAGGGCTATGCTTCTGGCTCGCGCTCTCGATCCGTAACGACCTGGGGGCATTGGCCGGCGCGCTCAGCCCGGGGGGCGACCCACTGAGTTCGAGCGAAGCCTTCGACTCGTTCCTGGCCGGCACGTCGCGACGTTCGTAGCGATCCTACGCACGAAAGCGGTGGAACCCAGCGTACCGAGGGCACCGCTGTACCTGGATGCGATCGGGGGAAGCCACCTGCCCGACCGGGCCGCGCGGCTTCGGTAAATCCAAGCGCTGGCCCCTATTGGTCGGCATAACTCACCCAATCGCACCTCGCACGCCCTGCCCATCGCGATAAACGTCTCGGCAGACTCGATCGCCAAACTCGGCATCATCCTTGCTTCGCGAACCAGGCAGCCTGGGTTAAATGCGGCAACGTTGCCGGTTCGATACGACGTTCAGGATTGAGCACAATCGCCGCGATCGCTGCGGCGGCGTGTGCCAGGCAAATAACGACAAAGTTTGTCCCCCATTGGTTTCTTAGGAGCTCTCCCCATGAAGTCGCGTATCCTTCTCGCGGCCGCTGCCGCGGCCCTGTTCTTGGCCGCCAATGCTGGCCAAGCCAGTGCCTTCCACCGTCACCGTTGTTGCGAACCGACCTGCTGCGAGCCGGTTTGCTGTGAGCCCGCCTGCTGTGAGCCGGCGTGCTGCGAGCCCTGCTGCGACTCTTGCTGCGATTCGTGCTGCGATTCGTGCTGCGAACCGTGCTGCCGCCCCCGCTGCTGCGAGCGGATTCGTTGCTTCTTGCGTCGCTGCTGCCGCCCGCGCTGCTGCTCGTCGTGCTGCGAGCCAGCTTGCTGCGAACCGAGCTGCTGCGAGTCGTGCTGCCACTAATCTGGCGCACCTAGGGGATTGAGCTCTCGAGCTTCCCCGCAGTTACCCGACTGCCCGTCGACGGCCCCGAGTCGTGCGCTAGCGACTCCGGGGCCGTCGGCTTTGTTGGTTCAGTACTTCAAGCGTTCTGCACGCCAGTGTGGCAAGTTGCACCGATCTCCGCTGCATCTTCAGCAAAGTCCGCGCTGGGAAAGTACATGCGGATCGCCCAGCGACCCGCGAACAAGCCGAGATACCACTGGCCCCACATCGCTCCCTCGCCGTCGAGCGTTCCCCGGTATTCCACGGCGTGCCGGCGGACGTATTGCTTGACGATGGCCACCTGGCCTTCGGGCGAAATGACGCCACGGAGCTCGAACGGGCCGATGATGTCGCTTCCGGAGCCCGAAATCCGGTCGCCGTCGAACTGCAGTTGCAGGTCCGACATCGGTTGCCGACCGAAGCCTGCCTGTTCCCACCAGCCTTCGCATTTCATGGGGCAAGTCCTCGCGCTGCGGTGTCAGGGTGTGTCGGGCGGTCGGTACATCCCTAGGCCTATCGCGAGAATCTGACGCCGTACAGCCGCACGAAGTTCGCCGCTCGTCACGACGGGCGCCACCTGGGGGTCCCCCAGAATAAAGTTGTCCGGGAATTTGCGTCCGGGTGCGTCCGGGTGTGTTGATATTGGACCGTAAATCAAATAGAGGTCACAACTTGGGGCAAATGTAACATCGAGTAATTTGCGTCCGGGTGATCGTCCGGTTTGCGTCCGGCGCGGCGTTTTGCGTCCGGGTAAGGACCTCGCGCCAAGGCGCAAAGGCGCCAAGAATTCATTTCTTATCCGCGGATTTCGCCGAAGACGCAGATTGGCAAGTACGAGAACCATGGAACACCAACCCGACGCGCCAGCGAGGGACTGTGCGGGTCGACCCTTGCTAGCGCTGCGCTCTTAGTGTGCCGCGAATCGCGTCATGATTGGCACGGCCACCGCGGCACACGGCGGACGTCGCCGCGTTGTCGCCGTCGGGCTGGGTCCTTTAGCATCAAGTCCATGAACAAGCTCGGAACTCATCGCGACTGGGCTGTCCCCGCCCTGGGGGTCGTCATGCTGTTTCTAGCCGGCAGCGGTGGGTGTGGTCGCAAATCGCCCCAGTACATCCCGCCGCACCACATGCCGGCGGCTGGCACCCAAACCGAGATAGCGCTGGCGATCGGCGACTCGTTCCCCCAGCTCAAGGCGGTCGACGTCGATGACAACGAGTTTGTAATGGGGCCGGATCAATACGGTTCAAAGGCCACGCTCATCGTCTTCTGGTCGACCTGGTGCGGCTTCTGCATGCAAGAGCTGCCGCACGAAGTCGAACTCTCGCAGCAATACGCCGATGCGGGCTTGCGCGTGATCGGCATCAACGGCGACCGTACGCCAGAGATCGCCAAGCGAGCCATCGCCGAGCACCAAGTACCGTGGACGGTGTTGTACGAGGGACGCGAACTGACGATCTCAAGACAACTGGGCATCTCGTCGTGGCCGACGCTCATTCTGTTGGATCACGAAGGGAAGGTGCTGAATGCCTGCCCTTGGCTGCGGTCTCACGGTATCGAGGTGCTTCCCGACGGCACTCGCCGCCAAGTCAGCGCGCTGGATTGGACGTTGGCGAAAGTACTGGGGACGGGGAAGTTGGCGCAAGAGGTCGGCAACTTGAGCGACGAAATCGGGCCCATGACGGTGATGTTCGTCGTGATGGGCATCTTGGTCGTTGTCGCCGTGGTGCTGGCTGCGATCGCCGTTGTTATGGTCAGCGGCCTGATCGCCCTGATGGCGATCATCATCGTCGGCTTGCTGGGCAACGCGAGGCCTGCCTGGCGATGGGTGCCGATTGTCTGGCTGCTGCTGGCCACGCTTGCGGGTCTTGCTGTTCTTGGAATCGCCGCGCTGTGGATCGCCGAGGGACCTTGAAGACATCGCTAGTTGCGATGCGATCACGCGACTTGCGAGGAAGTGCCACGCATACAGGTTCGTGGCATCCTACGCCGACGTGGCAGCCGGGGCGGGCTGCGGATCATCGACCAGCTCGTACCAGACGTTGCGGCGGCGTGGCGTGTAGCCCAGTTCGCGGATGGCGCCCTGCATTTCGGCCAGCGACAGGTGATGCACCGTGCCGGCCGCCGAGACGACATTCTCCTCGATCATCAGGCTCCCCATGTCGTTGGCGCAAGACAGCACGCGGCTTGTTCATCAGGTCGTATTGTTTCGGACGCCGCTTCTTGCAGCGCGGTTCG
>JAIESQ010000203.1 GCA_019745975.1 Pirellulales bacterium | reverse complement strand
CCCGAACTCTCGCGTGGCCCCTGGCGATTCGCCGGCAAAAAGCCGCCTAAATCAGCACACCAGCGAGACTGCACCCCTCTTCGACGCTGTGGGCAATTCACTGGACGATCTGACCTTCAAGAATGATCTGAAGCACTCCTGCTTTCGCTGGGCCAAATTACCACTCGGACCGTGAACGCGCTGTTCGCCTAACTGGCAAGGGTCAATAAGACCTGTGTTGCTAAGCAGCCGCGACGAATCGCGCTATTGTTCGTCGTCCGTTTCGTCCGGGTCAATGCCGTGGCGGCGCAGGTCGTTTTTCATCTCATCCGTCAAAACCCCGTCAAACGCAGTCCGCAGTTTTTCGTACGCGACCTTCAGGCGGTCGTGCTGCTGAACGACGGTATAAGCGAGCGCGGCATCCCTGATTGCCAGGGACTCGACTGAATCTCGGGGGAAACGATTCGCGATTGATTCGAGTACAGCACAAACTCGGTGTATCGCGGTTTCCTGGGGATCGTCGCCCAAAGACTTGTTTGGTTTTTGGCCTTCGTTCATTTGGGAATTCCCCTCCGGCGTTCGGGCTTCTCGTCCATGCCGTCAGGATAGCAGGCTGGACTGTGAAGAGCCAACTGGGTTTGCCGGAGTGGGGGACGTGGACGATCACCACGAATTGCCCACTTGGAGAAGCCGGCCTACCGCCCGCGGCGCACATGCAATCCTGCAGCAATCTGCTCGTCATAAGTCTCGCGCAGCCGGGTCAGCAGCTCGCGAATCCGTCGCACTTCCCCGCTCCACATGAAAACACTGCTCTTGGCACCGCCAAGTTTGACGATCCGACCCCGATGCAGGATACTTGATTGGAGAACACGTTTGTCGCCATCCGAATGAAACGTTACTATGTCGATCGACTCGACTAGCGAAACCGCGATCTTTGAGCGGATTGTCTTGCCAAGCGATTCGTTGCTGGCACAAGAGGCGGCGCGATCGCTCCTCGAAATCGGCTTTAGCGCTGCCGATCGGGCGAGAATGAAGCTGCTCCTCGCAAAGGCCAAGGCAGGTACACTCTCAGCCGACGAGCAAGACGCCATCGACAATTACGAGCGCGTCGGCCATTACCTGTCCATCTTGCATTCCAAGGCACGACAGGCGCTTCGCAAAGCAACTGATCCGACCGGCTAAAGCTCGTGCAAAAGCAGCTCGAGAACCTGGTCTGGTCACGCGCGAATGGGCAATGCGAATACTGTCACGTGCCGCACGAATTCGACAAGCTGGATTTCGAGATCGATCACATCGTGGCGATCCAGCATGGTGGGGCCACGTCTGAAGAGAATCTAGCGCTGGCGTGCTTCGCATGCAATCGGCATAAAGGCCCCAATGTTGCAGGCATCGATTCCGCAGGCGAGATTGTTCGACTCTTCAATCCGCGCGTTGATCGCTGGAACGATCATTTTCGTTGGAACGGCGCCGAACTCGTGGGTCTTTCGGCGATCGGACGAGTTACGGTGCAGGTGTTAGCGATGAATCTCGACTATCGCGTGGCGCTGCGTCGCAACCTGATCCAAGAAGGCGTTCTTTCGATCAGAGAGTAAGGGTCGAGTCAGCAACTACCGCCCGCGGCGCACGCTCAACCCCGCGGCAACTTGCTCGTCATAAGTCTCGCGCAGCCGGGCCAACAGTTCTTCCTGCGTGTAGATGCGCCCCGTGCGGCTGTTGAAGTTGCGTCCCTTGGGTGCGCGCGAAACCATCTCACCCAGGTTGTGCCCTCCCGGCGAAACCGACAGATAGGCGAAGAACTTCCAGCCCGCTGGGTTGTTGATCAACCCCGCGAGTTGGGTGAGCCCGTGCGGCATTCGGCACATGCGATCGACCTTGTCGAAGCCTGCAGGCAAGCGACCGACCTCGCGGGCGAATTTTTGGCCCGCCTTGGTCGACGTCAGCTCGAGCACCCACGGCTCGCCGTCGTCGGGCACCAGCTCGACGATCTTGTCGGCGTCGGGCACTTGCCAGCCGGCCGCTTTGAGTTTGGGAAACAGTGGCTGGACGTCGCTGCGTGTAACGAGATCGCGTGGGTCCATGTCGAGCTCTTCGAAGTGCCCCTCGATCACCGCGGCGATATCGCCGAACTTTGGCAGCTTGCTCCGGCCCTGCGCGTCAAAGCCTGGGTCGGTCGCCAGGGCCGCCGAACCTGCGGCCAGCGCCGACAAGCCAGCCCATAGAAGCGCCAGTCGAGTCGTAACCGTACGCGGCCCATTCATCGTCGTGTCCCTTATGAGGGCGTCGGCAAGGCTATCGTCCTGCCGGCGCTGTAACCTATGATCGTCATTTACGGATGCCGGACTGTGCCGAACAACCGGCCACGCTGGCTGGCCGGGAGCTGGTTTCATGTCGGTTCGAGTGATCGCTGTCGATCGTCCCGAAGTTCCCCCCTGCGAGATGCCGGATCGCTTTCGCCACGACATCGCCTACTTCATGAGCGTGCCGGGGGAAGGGACTGTGCCGGCCTTGCCAACGGGCGAATATTGGATCGAACTGGCCCGGGCCCGCGTTTGGCTCGACGACGGCGTGTTCAGCGTCGTCTCGCCGCTCGACAGTGCTAGCAAGACCGAGGTCGAGCTAACCGAAGAGCAGGAAACGTGGCTTTCCTGGCTCGTGGCCCACGGCGTCGAGCGCGTGCGACTGTCGAGCTGAATGTCGTCGCCGACATCGCCCGCAGCGTTCATCCGCAAGAAAAGTCTAGCTCAACGCGGCCGAGGGGGACGGGAGTCGTTTCTGGGCTTCGGATGCGACTTCAGCGTCTGCGGTGCCCAGAAACGACTCCCGTCCCCGTTGCGATCCAATGCTCGCGGCGATGTCGCGCCAGTCTACCACTTCCACCCCGGCCGGATCGACGCGTTCACCACGCACCCCTCCGGCCACTCGCCGCGGTAGAGCCGGGCAATGCACTCGCCGGCCATCCGGCTCATGGCCACTTCGCTTTCGTGGTCGAGCCCGCCCATGTGTGGCGAAAACACCACATTGTCGAGCTTCAGGAGCGGGCTTTCGAGCGGCAGCGGCTCGATCACAAAGGCGTCGAGCCCCGCGCCCAGCAAATGTCCGGCTGCCATCGCCTCGGCGAGCGCGGCTTCATCGACCAGGCTCCCCCGCGCCGTATTGATGAGCACCGCGGTCGGCTTCATCATCGCGAGCGTGCGGCGATTGATCAGGTTCTGCGTTTCGGCGACCGCCGGCGAATGCAGGCTGACAATGTCGGCCGTGGCCAGCAACTCTTCCAAGGGGCAGATACGAACGCCGTGCGCCTGGCAGAATTCGGCGTCAGGGCAGGGCTCGGTGGCGATCACCTTGAGCCCTAAACCGAGTGCGCGCGGAACCATCGCCCGGCCGATTCGCCCCAGCCCGACGATGCCGATCGTCTTGCGGGCGATGCGCGGCAGGGTCTTGCGCCGCCAGACGCCGCTGCGCACTTCGACATCGCGCGCGGCCACGGCGCGGTAAACGCCAAAGATCAGCCCCAGCGCCTGCTCGGCGACCGAGACTTCGTTGGTTCCTGGCGTGATCGTCAGTGCAATGCCTCGTTCGGTGGCCGCCGGCACATCGACCGCGTCGTAGCCGACCCCCATTCGGGCGATCACCCGCAACCGGCTGCCAGCCAGCACGTCGCGCGTAAACGGCTCCATACCGGCCAGCACCGCGTCGGCCCCTTCGATCTCGCGCGCCAGGGCCGCTGGATCGGCCAAGGCCGCCACGCCATCCCGCGGGTAGGCCACCTCCAGGCCCGCCTGTTCCAGCGCATCGCGATACGGCCCGGGCGCGTTATGCAGCATGAACGGAAAAACGACCACGCGTGGCATAGGGTTGCACCAGGAATGCGTTGGGCGGGTTGAATCGGCATGACCAGTGGCACGGCCATCTCGACGTGTTGCTGGGTCGGAGACCCATGTCACGCGAATAAACGGCGCCGCCCGCGACGAACTTGTATCGAAACGGACTCCCAGCCGCAAGTAGCCGCCCGGAACCGGCTTTTGCCGATTCGATCGCGCTCAAGGGTGCTCAGCGAAGTCGGCACCGTCGAGCGACGCGCACTTTCGTACTCATTTGCCGGTTTCGCCTGCGTCTCGCATAATCAAAGTAGTTGATGCATTTTGCTTTGCGATGAGCTTGGTGCAACCAGCCGAGGCTTCGGCGCGACGAGTTTCCCCTGGAATGGACGAAACCTTCGATCCCTACCTGAAATGGCTTGGTATCCGTTCCTCGGAGCGGCCGCCGAACCATTACGCGCTGTTGGGTTTGTCGCTGTACGAAGACGACCCCGAGGTGATCTCGAACGCTGCCGATCGGCAGATGTCGCACGTGCGGACGTTTCAAGTCGGTCCCCATTCGCAATGGTCGCAGCGGCTGCTAAACGAGCTGGCGGCCGCCAAACTCTGCTTGTTGCGCTCCGATCGCAAGGCCGCATACGACGCGGCCCTCGGCGAGCGAATTGCCGCCACGGCCGTGGCACATCCGGTCGCGGAGTTCGCCGAGCAGCCGCACGCGGTCGAGGCACCCCCGGTCGATACCGCGGCGAGCTACGCGTCCCCCCCCGCTTCGCCATGGAGCGCGCCGGTCGACGCGCCCCCGTTGGCGTCGCCACCGCCAGGTTCGCTCGATTTTTCGTCGCGGATCACTCTACTAGATCACGACGAGCTCGCTCAGCAAGTGGCTGCCGTTCAGCCATCCGAGGCGGCGACCGATCGCGCTGGGTTCACGGCCACACAACCGATGCCCATGTCGCATCAGAACGGCTTCGCGGCGACCGACGACGCGCAGCTCAACGACGAGCACTGGGCCGCTGGACTTCCATCCCCAGTCGATCACCGCGTCGCCGAACAACGTGTGGCCGCCGACGCCACGAGCCCGCCCGTGGTCGAGGCGTTCAATGCAGTTCGTCCCACGACGGCGGCCGCCCGCACGCGATTGAGGCGTCGACAGTCGGCGCCCATTGGCATTTACGTAATCTTGGCTGGCTTGCTCCTGTTGGTGGCGATCCTCAGCAAGTACATCTCCGACCAGCGGCGGGCCTATGAACAAGAAGCCGCGGCGCAGCGCGCTCAAGAGACCGCGCGGCGCGCGGCAGCCGCCGCGCCGCCCGAATCAAAATGGAGGCGGCCCCCCAATCGCCCTCGCTCAGTCGACGTTCGCCGGCCACGACACGTCGAAGAAGAATCACCCCCGGACGACCGCGTACCGCTGCGCGCTCGCGAGGCAGGCGCGCCAACCAGCTTCGATGATCCGCTCCTCGAGGAGGCCCAGCGCGACAAGCCCAAGCCGTAATTGCAAGCGGTCATTCCCCCCGCCCGACCAGCTCGTAGATCGCATACGACTTGTTGGCGTAGCAGCGCGGCAGCTCGATCGGCAGTTCGGACTCGACAAGCAAGTAGCTGGCGCCGTACTTGTGCGCGAGTTCCAGTAGCTCCTCCGGCGTGCGCTCGTTGAGCGATTCCAACTGCCAGGCGTTCGTCCAGGCATTCTCCGCCTCGGCCGCCAAGCCATACAAATCGACCAGCCGCCGCCACCATTCAGCGATGCCGGCGGCATCCTGCGGCATGTCTTTCCAGGTAGCCAATTCGCGGCGCTCGGCGTGCCATTTAAACGTCTGCGACGACTTGGGCGTGATGAACAACGCGTCGCGCGGCGTATTGGCGGCCGCCCAGTCGCACGCGGCGCGCCAGTCACCGTAGTCGAGCACTTTGGTCGGCCCGTCGCCGCGCGGCCGATCAGCCCAAACCGCCTGCGATCCATGCGAGACGAGATACGCCAGCGCGACGACCGCCGTGAGTGTCAGGCTCGCGCGGGCCAACAAGCGTGGCCTTCGATCGGTCACGGTGTGCTCACGTGCTAAACATGTCAGTAGCCAGCCCAACCACGCGAAGACGGCCCCCGCCGGCAGCAGCACGTCGGCCATCCGGAACCAGTAATAGCGCAAGATCGCCGACAACAACCGCGGCTGCCACCAGCAGCACCAGCTCACGAGAATGCCGCACCCAACCAAAAGCAAGCTGCAGAGCACAAGGCGGCGCAATCGGGCCTGCTCCAGCGCGAATTCTTCCAGCTCGGCATCCTCTTCGAGATATTCGTTCTCGTGCTGCGCCCGCCAGCAAACGGCAATCCAAAACACCAACAGCAGGGTGAACCGCAGCATGTGCCAGGCGCCGAACGCTTGCGGCAGCAAGTGGTGCGACGCGCGCCGGAAGACGTAGATCTCGTTCGCCTGCGACACCGTATCGCTCCAGTTCATGAGTGCCGCCGGCACGACACCCGCTAGCGCCAACACGGCCGCTAACGCCGCGCCCCTTAGCAACGACCCTGGCGACGGCCGATCGGTCGGCCGTGAGACCCAAGTCGCCGCGGCGAGCACTGCCGTCCACGCTCCCACGACCGGGTGTACTGCCGCCGCCACTCCGGCCCATGCCAGTGCCGTTGTCCAGCGTCCGGAAACGAGTTGTTCCACCGCCAGCAGCACGAAGATGTAAGCCACCGGCTTGGCTTCAAAGCCACCGATCATCCATTCGCCGGCCATTTGGCACCAGTTATTAGCAGCGACGAACAAGGCCGCCGAGAGCCCGGCAAGCACCGGCGCCGTCCGCTCCGTGCTCGGCAACAGCGCTCGGCTCAGTCGCTGCCAGGCGTAGGCCAGCCCAAGCCACGTAAGCACCCGCCCGACTAGCGCCACCTGCGTGAGCGTGAGCCACCGGCTCCACCAGCCGCAGGTGACAAAGAACACCAGATGACTTTCGCGCAGCCGCTGCAGCGGGCCAGCATGCGGCGCATCGAGAAAGAAGTCTCCCGCTAGCCAGCGCGGCTCCCAGAAGTGCCGCGCCTTGCTCAGGTAGTGCGGCTCGTTCACGTCGGGCACGGGCCACGCGCCTTCGAGCGCAAACACCACCAGCACGACGAGCGTGGCCAGCAGCGGGACGAACAGCTTGCGCATGGTGCACGACTTGAAACCGGGGACCAGACGCGCTCACACGCCAAGCACCGCGGCGATCCGCGTGGCGTTCACGGGCTCGATGATCCCCCGCTCGCAAATAATCGCCCGGATCAACCGCGCCGGCGTGACATCGAACGCCGGATTATAAACCTGCACGCCATCGGGCGCGGTTTGCCGGCCAAACCCATGCGTCACTTCGCGCGGGTCGCGCTGCTCGATGGGGATCGCCTCGCCGCTGGCCAGCGACAAATCGAACGTGCTCGACGGCGCCGCGACGTAAAACGGAATGCCGTGCGCCGCCGCCAGCACCGCCAGGCCATACGTGCCAATCTTGTTCGCGGCGTCGCCGTTGGCCGCGATGCGATCGGCGCCCGTGACGACCGCCTGCACGCGCCCTTCGCGCATCACTTGCGCGGCCATCGAGTCGCAAATCAGTGTGACATCGATCCCGCGCTGGGCCAGCTCCCAGGCGGTCAGTCGTGCTCCTTGCAACAAGGGCCGCGTTTCGTCGGCGTAGACATTGAGCCGTTTGCCCGATTCGTGCGCGGCGAAGATCACGGCCAGCGCCGTGCCATATTCGGCCGTCGCCAGCCCGCCGGCGTTGCAGTGCGTCAGCACCCCCTCGCCATCGGCCAGCAACTGGGCACCGAAGCGGCCAATTGCGTGGCACATCTGCCGGTCTTCGTCGTGGATGGCGCGAGCTTCGGCCAACAGCGCTCGGCGTAGTTCTTCGGGCCCTCCCGTACCGCGCGCTTCGAGTGCCCGTCGGCGCATCCGTTCGAGTGCCCAGAACAAGTTCACGGCGGTGGGCCGGCTGCCGGCTAGCTTTTCAATGAGAACTTCGAATGCGCCCGGCCACGCGTCGGCGTTGGGCGGCGGCAACGACCGCATCCCCAGACAAACCCCATACGCCGCCGCAATCCCAATGGCCGGCGCGCCACGCACCTGCAGCGTGCGAATCGCCGCCACCACGTCGTCCGGCGTGCGGCAGGCAACGAGCTCGCACTCCACCGGCAACCGCGTCTGATCGATCAGTTCGAGATATCCGTCGATGTCGCCCACCCAGCGCAGCGTGGGCGGCGCCGCCGGCTGCTGCGGCTCGGTCGAGTTCGGCGAAACGCTCACGGATGCCGTCTTCGTCATCGATTCGATTTTCTACTCCACTCGGAACCGCGTCGCGCACGGCAGCCCAAACGTGTCGGCCACCGCGCGGTTCGTCACCTGATGATCGAAGATATTCACTGCCCGGGCTAGCGGCCGCAATCGCTCGGCCGCCGGCACGATCCCCTCCTTGGCGATCCTTAGCACCCAGGGTAGCGTCACGTTGCACAGCGCGTAGGTGCTCGTCCGCCCCACCGCGCCGGGCATGTTCGTTACACAGTAATGGACGACTCCTTCGATGATATACGTTGGTTCGCTGTGCGTCGTGGGGCGGCTCGTCGCCACGCAGCCTCCCTGGTCGATGGCCACGTCGATGATCACCGCGCCGTTCTTCATCAGCTTCAAGTCGTCGTACTCGATCAGGCGCGGCGCCTTCGCCCCGGGAATCAGCACCGCGCCGATCACCAGGTCGGCCCGCGCGATCTGTTCGCGAATCGTGTGCCGGTCGCTGTACAGGCAATCGACGTTGGCCGGCATGATGTCGTCGAGGTAGCGCAGCCGGTCCATGTTGATATCGAGCAGGCCGACATTGGCGCCAAAGCCTGCCGCGACTTTGGCCGCGTTGGCTCCCACCACGCCCCCGCCCAACACCGTGATCGTGGCCGGCGCCACGCCCGGCACGCCTCCCAACAAAATGCCGCGCCCCATCTGTGGCCGTTCGAGGTACTTCGCCCCTTCCTGGATGCTCATCCGGCCGGCGACTTCGCTCATCGGCGTCAACAGTGGCAAGCGCCCCTGGTCGTCAGCCAGGGTTTCGTACGCCACGGCCGTCGCACCTGATGCCAGCACTGCCTCGGTCAAATGGCGATCGGCCGCGAAATGAAAGTAGGTGAAGATCGTTTGCCCGGGACGCAACAGCGGCCACTCGGCCGGCATCGGCTCCTTGACCTTGACGATCAGCTCCGCCTGGCCGAACAGCTCGACGGGGTCGTCGACCAGCCGTGCCCCTTGGGCGGCGTATTCCTCGTCGGCGATCCCCGAGCCCAGCCCGGCGCCATGCTGCACCAACACCTGGTGGCCAGCGCGCGACAGCTCTTCGACCCCCACCGGCAGCATCGCCACGCGGTATTCATCCCGTTTGATTTCCTTGGGCACGCCGACGATCACGATCTCGTCTCCCTCCGGCTGGCGCGATCACGAACTACTCACGGTGCGAGTGTACGGCAACAGCGGCATGGTGACCAACGGCGATTTGGGGCGATTGCCGCTGGGGACTGGTACATTTTTCGGTGTGCGGTGTCGCCGCAACCATACAGCGTCATCCGAAAACATGTACCTGTCCCCCTCGTAGCTCGCGCGACATTGCCCCGGGGACTGGTGCATTTTTCGGCGTGCGACTTTGTATCAATCAACGGCGACGGCCGAAAACATGTACCTGTCCCGCTGCCTGATGCGCAGACGCCTCATGGCTCCACCAGGCACTCGTCGAAAGCCGACTTGCGTAGAATTGACAAATCGCAGGCATCCCAGGGCACAGTCATGAACGCGTCCCGCCGTCAACGAACAAGATCCCCGTCGCTAACTCTCTCCGTCCTCCTGGTGTGCATTACAAACGCGGCCGCATCGGCTGGTGCCCCTACAGTCTGCGCGGAACCAGACGGTTCGGCATTGGGTCAGGCATGCTGGCTTGGCCGGATGGCGGAGGTTAAGCAACTGTTGGACGCGGGGGTCAGTCCCGATGCAGGCATCGAAAGAGCTGCACTGGGAGGTCACGTAGACATCGTCGAACTACTCTTGGACAACGGCGCGAACGTCAACGCGGAATCTAAGGGAGGTTATCGCCCGCTGCACGCGGGGGCCCTGCAGGGTGGAACCAGAACGGTAAAGCTCTTGCTAACACGGGGAGCCGATCCCAATGCCGCGGATGAACGCGGCGAAACTTCACTGCACAGCGCAATCAAGGGGGACTGCGAGCTGGAGACCGTCAGGCTGCTCGTCGCATGGGGCGCGAAGCTGGACGTTCCGAACAACGAAGGTGTCACACCCGTACGTCTGGCTGCCATACGCGCCGCGAAGCCTGTCTACGACTGGCTGGTCGCTACCAGCGGCGGCAAGGAACCGCCGCCGCGGTTTGATGAACAGCGTCCACTTAGCGCAATACAAAACAACGAGCTCTTGACGGCTCTTTCATCCGACAAGCTGGAAAACCGATTACCTGCTCAGCGCGAGCTCGTGGCCCGTGGGAAGGAGATCATGCCAGATGTGCTAAAGCGCCTCGACTCTGGCGAAAGCGCAGCCCGACTCTGTGGACTTTTCGCTGCGATGGGACCGGCGGCGGAAGCCGTTCTCCCAAAACTGGAATCACTTTTGGCCGACAAGCAACAGGTGTTTATCGCAGCCCTCACGATCGAGCAGATGAAACCTGAGTCGTTCGCCAACCTTCCGGTCGAGTCCCGCGAAAGGGCGGCGGCCGCTCTCTACGAGGCGATTGTCGATCCGGAATTTCGAGAGCTCGTACGTTACCACCTCGACCTTTTGAGCCGTGCGGGAGACGTCGCAATCCCCTACATCCTTAAGCTATTGTGTTCCGATGATCCGCGAACCCGGCTGCTAGGTCTCCGAACTCTCACGCCTGCCCACTCCGCAAAACAAGAGGTTGTTGCGGACGTCTTGACACTTCTTCGAGAGGACGAAGATTCTTCGACGCGTCTCGCGGCGGCCGATGCACTGATCACGCTCCGTCAAGCGAGGGACGAGGTAAAGACTGCCTTATTGTCCATCATCAAACAGCCGCCCCCCTTCAATCCATCTGTGGCAGACGAACTACAGATAAAGGAAATGAACGAATGGCGGCGTTATGCCGAACGAGCCGGAGGCATATTGGGCAAGTTCGGCCCGAGCCTGCACTTTCTGAGAAATCGTCGGTAACTGGTATTCCATGAAAAACGGCTCTCCCTTCATGCTGCGGTTGCGAGA
>JAIESQ010000056.1 GCA_019745975.1 Pirellulales bacterium | reverse complement strand
GCGACTTACCGTTCACAAGCGTTCTCGAGTCTCACTGTCGTCCGTTAGCCGCGGAGTTTACTCCGCGCGCTAGCTCGCTCGGCGCGACATCGCTCCCGCTAGCGCGCGGGACAAGTCCCGCGGCTAACTTCGATGCGTCGTCGAGTTGGAGCGACTTACCGTTCACAAGCGTTCTCGAGTCTCACTGTCGTCCGTTAGCCGCGGAGTTTACTCCGCGCGCTAGCTCGTTCGGTTCTGTTGCGGCCTCTACCGCACCGCCGGCTGCTGCGTGCCGAAATCGAGCATGCGGGCGTCGCGCGGCTCGGTCGCGGCTTCGTTTGGTTGCGAGTTCGCTTCGCCCTGCTCGCTGGTGCGGCGGCTGCTCGTCGGCAGCACGCTTGGCCCGCGGCGCAGGTCGTCGGCTTCCGAAGCGCGGTGCGCCTCGCTGATGCGGTCGTCGTCGAACACCACTTCGGTCATCACGTCGCCGCGGTAAATCTGCGCCTTCTTCTGGCGGCGCGGCCGCACCGGCGTCAGGCCGAGCACTTCGGCCGGATTGACCATGTCGACATCGACGTCTTCGGCCTGGGCGAGTTGCTCGTCTTCGAGCGCGCCACGCAAAGTCACGCTCAAGCTGCCGAAGCGTTGCGCCAGGATCAGCTTGTTGGCCTGCTCGGGGGTCACCGCCACGGTCACGCTGCGAATACCCTGGTTGAGCCGTTCTTCGGTCGGATAGCGGTCGCGATTGGTGGCCAGCACGCGCACCCGGCGCAGCAAGGTGAGGGTCGACATGCCGCCGACCTCCGGATGATCGCCGCGCACCGTCAGCGACATATCGACGATCGCGTCGGGCACCAGCACGCCGTCGAGCGCGTTGTTCGGATCGACCGCCACGGTCACCGCCCGGTAGCCCGGCGGCAGTTGATCGGCCAAAGTCGGAATCTTGCCGACCTCGTACAGCTTCTCTTCGACGATCGGCTGCCCGGCCAGAATCGTCTCCTTCACCAGGCGGAACAACGCCCGCGAAGGATTGCCGACAACTCCCTCGGGCACCGACCGCTTGGGAACCTGCAAAACTTCGATATCTTGTTCGCGAATTCGCGCGTACTTCGGCAAGTTGACGCGCGGCACGACGATGCCGACCGTCGGCTCGCCGGCCGGCGCGGCAGGTTCCAGATAACGCCGCACGCTGTACGCGGCCACCAGGCCAAGCAGAATCGACATCACGCCGACGGTCACGGTTCCAGGAGTAAGACGCTTCACGGTTAGGTTCCTCTGCGAACGAGTGAGACTATTCCTTGCGAGCGACGTACTTGCTGCTGAGCTTCTGTCCGGCCAGCGAGACGCCGACAAATTTCAACAGATCGGGCGCGACATCGAGCGACCGCACGCGCACCGTCACCGACACGGGTTGGCCGCTGGGCACTTGCGCCGGAAACGGCGGTTCGAGCACGAGCGGCTCGATCTTCCCCGCGAATCGCCACGGCTTCAGGGCTTTTTGCACTGCCGCTTGCACGCGCTGGGGAGTGGCGCCCGGCATCGAGGCTTCGCGCGCCCCGATCGCCGCCGCCGCGCTGATCGCCTGGTTGCCCATCAACAGAATGCTGAATTCGATCGCCGCCAGCACGACCAATAGCAGGATCGGTAGCGCCAGCACCAGCTCGAGCGTCAGCATCCCGCGGCGTTTGTGCGAGCGAACAACCGAACGTGTGCCACGTGCGCTGCCCGTGCATTCGAGATCGTCGCTCGCGCACTGGCGGAGCCAGTGGCACCCGTCCAGAGTGAGCGGTTTCTGCTGTTGTCGAGTAATAGCGTGCATGCGTTGCGAAATCGCGTCTACGTTGGTTTCGTGATTGGTTGCCGCACTACATTCCCGCGCGGACGACCAGCCAGCCGAGCACCGCCCAGGTGCTCAAAGCGACCGGCACCGCGAACGGCACCACGCGCGCCGGCCCGCGTTGTCCTGGCTTGCGCACCGGCTGGCCCGCGTGCAGGAACTTGGCTTGTGTTTTGGAAACGCCCCGCGTGCAGGCGAAGTAAGTCAGCACGGCGGCCGCCAACAGCGCCGCCGACAAGGCGCTCAGCACGAACGCCGCGAGCACCAGCTTCGGCCCCAGCCAGGCGCCCAGCGCCGTCAGTAGCTTCACGTCGCCCATGCCGCTGCCCCCCAGCGCTGCCGGGATGAACAGCAAGCCGAGCCCCACGGCCAGGCCAGCCAACGACACGAAGAACCCGAACCCTTGCGGAGCCAGCGTGTGATAAGCCAGGCCCATGAACGCCGCGGGCACGGTGAGCACGTTGGGAATGCGATGCGACCGCAGATCGGTCCAGGCCGCCACGATCGTGTACAGCCCGACGCCGGCGATCAGCAACCCGCCGCTGTTCATTGTTGGTTCGCTCCGGCGATGTTCAGAAGGGATTGGATTCGAGGTTTTCCGGCCTCACAGTGGCCGGCTAAAGTTCTTCAAAAGTTCGTTAGGGCGCGCCCGTTCCCGGAGTCGGGCCCGTGCCGTTGCCGAACTCTCCTCCTTTGCCGCCATCGGGCCGGCACGTGGTGACGGTTTGCCGCGAGTCGACAAACGACGTGCCGAATCCCGTGAAGCTCTGGTCGATGGCCATCATCGCGCCGGCGACTTCGCCGAGCTCTTCGACGATCGCGTCGCGCACCGCCGTCAGCCCGCCGACGACTCCCACGGCCACGAGCGTGATCAGCACGATCCACTCGAAGGAGAGCACGCCGCGGCGACGGTTCCTGGTTCGATTTCGCTTGAGCATGGCTGGCTGACGACTGCCGTTGTGTATGGTGTGCGTTAGGCGGAAACGATCCGTGACTGGCGGTCTCACGGTCCGCCGTAATCGACGACGGTCTGCGACGGCACGGTCTTTTCGTCGCCAGGGCGGTAGGTGCTAATGCCACCATTGGTGTCGTCGTAGCTCATGGCGTTGCGCCCCAGCCAGGGATCGGCGTTCACCGAAAAGCTCTGGTCGATCGCCACGGCGGCGCCCGCCACGTCCCCCAGTTCGGCGATGATCGCGTCGCGCGCCGCGGTCAGCCCGCCGACGATGCCGATCACCAGCACGGTGATCAACAGCACCCACTCGAAGCTGAGCACGCCGGCTTCGTCGCGAATCAGGCGGCGGAATAGTTGATTGATGGTCATCGCTCGTTGATCTTTCGCAGTTGTCGTTGACGCGGGAGTCCGCGGTTGACTTGTTTAGTTGCGAGCCACGCCCCGCGAGGCCAAACTCTTCCTCGCGGGGCGCGATTGCTCGCGGAGGGTTTCACGAGATCGCTGCTAGTCGCCTGCTACTGAAGGTTGCAGTTGACGTCGACGACGATCTGGTTGGGGACGACGAAGTTCTGACCCTGGAACCGGCAGCTACCCGCGGTGTTGCAGATGGTGTCGGTGAAGATCGAGAACGTGCCGCCGTCGACGAAGGTGTCGTGAGCCACAGCTTCGACCGGCGGCAGGATCAGATAGCTCTGATCCAAGTGAACGATGGCTTGGGCCACGTCGCCCAATTCGCTGATGATGGCGTCGCGCACGGCACTGAGGCCGCCGACGATGCCGATCGCCAGCACGGTGATCAGCAGAATCCATTCGAAGGTGAGAACACCTTCCTGCTCCTTCCATAGTCGCTTGAGGACTACTTGCACATGTGTCTCCTTGTTGGATGCACCCTGAATGCGTCCGAAACTACGTCGTTCCGGACCCGCTCCCCGGCCCGTTCTCGAGTTGCATGTGCCTGCGAGCCGGGAGCACGGCCAGGCGCTTGATGCACCGCTCGTGCCAGAGGCCGCCGTCGCACCGCCAGAGCCTGCCAAGCGCGCGCGTTAGTGCCGACCGGCTCGCGAGTTGCGCGTGCAGAAAAGTTGCGGTGCGCCGCGCTGCGCTGCGCGAGCGTCGTGGGCCGCTGTTGTGCCCGCGAAACACGCCCTCGTCGACAGTTCGCCGCGTTGTTGCAGAAGCGAAACAACGCGTGCCGAGGACCAAGATCGATCGACCCCCCACGCGTGCACGTGGTGACGGTTATGCCGGCGCGCCGTGCCCGGGGACGGTCCCTTGCTTCGGGCGACTCCGCGTTGGGGACTGGTACATTTTTCGGCTCACCAAGGTCATTCCTTGCCGACTCGCGTTGGCCGAAAACATGTACCTGTCCCCCTCGGCAGCCCGTGTGCCGGGAGGCATCACCGCCAAGTGCGCGAAGAGCGCGAAGGAGTCAACAGCACGCGTAACTTGTTAGCCGCGGGATCGCTGGAACCGCTTGCGGGTCCAAGCCAGGAAGTCCGCCGCGCGCTAGTGTGTGCGAATCGGCAACCTAGTTCGCGCGCTTGGCGATTCCGCACCGAACCAGCTAGCGCGCGGAGCAAGCTCCGCGGCTAACAGTCGATCGGTTACTCCCCAGCCGCGCGAGCGGCGGCAGAGCTTAGCCGTGGGCGCCCAGCCCACGGATCACGGAACGAAAGAATCCAGCAAGCCGCGTAGCGGCGACACCACAAGTCCGTCCCCCTCGGTGGCTCCACGGTCGCGCGCTTTATTCCGTTTTTGACGTGGCGAACCGCAAGCGATTGCCATCCGGATCGACGACGAGCATTTCCCGCGCCCCCCACGGCGCGGTCTCGGGGGGCTCCGCCGGGCGAACGCCACGGCCGCGAATCTCCTCGTACAGCGCATCGACATCGTCGACGACGATGTACGCGGCGCCGCCGACGTGGCAATCGCCGGCGTGCTCGGTCAGAAAGAGCGCCAGTCCGTCGCGGCTCACCTTGGCGAAGACCGGGAATCCTGGCTCAAAGCGGTGCTCCCATTCCACGGCGAAGCCCAGCCCAGCGACATAGAAAGCGTGCGTCCGCTTCCAGTCGGTCATGCGCAATTGTGGTGTGACGCGTTGATCCATGGCGAGCTACCTGCCGGCGTAAGCTCATGATATCGCAAGTGGGCTTGCGCACGCCGCTGGGCGTAATCATCATACCCCAGGCGATCCCAGCCAAGACCGCCGCGCACGCGGCTTCTTTGCCGGTGGCTATTTTTGGCCCCTTGACAAATGGTCCTAATTGTGTACAGTAATAGACGCGAGGCTCGAGTCCCGAGCCTTGCGGAACGGATATGCAGGGGTGCCATGCCCACGCTTGCCGTGGGCATGCCTGCGTTCGGTCCCCTGAACACTGAACACTGAACACTGAACACTGAACACTGAATACTGAATACTGAACACTGAAAACTGAAAACTATTCCCAAACCTGGCGCGCCAGACTGCGCGCCGCAACGGGAGTTGACACCCCTCACCCGCCGCTGCGCGGCACCCTCTCCCGCGAGGGGAGAGGGTCGTGCGCGCCGATAGGCCGACGCCTCACGCCTCTCGCCCACGGACTTCGTGATTCCACGGAATCGTTTGTCAAAGTCGGAGCGAAGAGCTGCGTCCGCCCTGCGCGCTGCGACCGAGTTGCCGTGACGGTCGGCTTGTTAGCCGCGGGATTTATCCCGCGCGCTAGCTCGTAGGACGTTTCGACTGCGTTCACGCTCGTCGCAGTGTGGCACCGGACGAGCTAGCGCGCGGAGCAAGCTCCTCGGCTAACGAGTTCTTAGGACGCAAAACCCCGTTTAGGACGATCTAGGACGCAAGGGTTTTGAGTTTTGCGTCCTAAAATAACTCGCTAGCGAGAAACGACTTAACGACTTTTGACAGCCGCTTAGGACGGTTAGGACGCAAATTCCCGGGCAATCTTATTCTGGGGGGGGCCAACTGGCTGGCGTCCAACGGCGCCACGAAGAAGAGTAGAAGAACTGAGAAGCTGGCGAACCGAGAACGATCGCTGCAGATATCGGCCGGCGCTCAGTCAGTTGCTTTTGCAGCCGACTTCTCGGTCTGTTTGTCCGTCGCCTTCGCCGGCGGCTTGGCGGCCGCCAGCACCTCGAACACGAGCCCTTGTTCGTCGCGGTAGACCAGCCGGCAGCGCGGACTTTCCAGCGCCATCTGGCACAGCACCGGTTGCCGCTGCGGGCAAAGCACCAGGTACTTCAGACGGTAATGATCGACGATCCGCAGCCAGGCGGGCGAGCCGGCGGCCAGCTCTTCGTAGTCGCTCCACACCACGGGGGGCACGTTGTGCACGTGCGCATAGACCATCGGCTGCAGCGCGCCGTGCGTGCGCCACAGGATGTAGTCCCCCCAATCCATGCGCGAGAAGAAGCGGCCCGCCGATTTCGATTCGACCAGATCGTCTGCGAGATAGATTGGCGTCGCGGGGCTGGCAATGACGGCTTCGGGGCGGGGCCGACCGTCGACCAACGCCCTGGCCGGCGGCGACCAGAGGATCGTGACAAAAATCGCCGCCAGCGCGAGCCAGGCCCGCTTGACGTTGGGACCCGGATCGACGACGAACTCGTCGCGCCGATTGAAGGGAACCAGCGCCGCCAGGTGCGGCCCGACAATCCAGGTCCATACCAGCGCCCACCAGGCCAGCATGCGAATTGCCGAGAGCGTCGACAAGCCAACCGCCAGCAACACGAGCACTTCGGCGGCCGTGAAACGCCGCGGACTGCGCCGCAAAAGCACCATGGTCACCAACAACGATGAATAGAACAGCAAGCCACCCAAGCTCTTCAGGACCAGCGGTTGCCATTCGACGATCCGCGCCAGGTTCGATCCTCGCGAAAACAACGCCGCTTGCCACAACAGCGCGGGGCCATCCGGATTTGCGAACGTGGCGGCCGTGCACAACGCGCACAATAGCACCAGCCGGCGCACCACTGCGCGGGCGGCGCTGCGGCGCGAGTCACTCGTCGCCCGGCGGGCCTCGTAGGCTTGCCCCACCGTCCACAAGCCCAGCACGAACAGCCCCATCAGAAACGAGCCGTGCAGGTTCGCCCACAGAGTCAACAGCGGCGGCAGCCAGAACAAGGGGAGCCGGCTGCGCTCGACGCGCGCGAGGCCGAACAACAGTGTCGCGCACAACAGCGGCGCGAAGCTCTGCGGCCGCATCGTCCCCACGATCGGCAGCGCCAGAAAATGGCTGGCCACGCCCAACACGATCGACCATGCCGGCGGCACGTCGCGCGCGCGCAGCGCCAACATCATCACGCCGGCGGCCGCCACGGCCAAGAGCATCTGCGCGAGCACGAGTCCTTCGGCGCCGGTCGCTTCGTACCACAAGTAAAGCGTCACCTGGCTGAGCCAGCTGGGATTGAAGAACGGCTCGTTGGCTTCATGAAACCGGAACGGCTCGCTCGTCAGCGTGTGGCTCGTTTCGACCATCCGTCGGCCGAGCGCCATGTGACCCCAGATATCGGTGTGGTTGAGCGGATAAAAGCTGGCGGCCAGCGCCACGCCACAGAGCGCCAGCACGGCCCCCAAGCCGGCGGCCGACAGCCCAGGCAACAGTTGCAGCAGGCCGCGCTCGACGCGTCGCGAGCGGCCGGAGACGAGCCAACCGCCGAAGGGCGACAGATCGACGCGGTCGTCAGCCGCGTGATCGCTCGACACCACGGCGTGCGAGTGATCGCCGGAGTAACCGTCGTCGGACCAGGTGTCGTGCGACATATTCGACCTCTGCGTGCCTGTCGACTATTTCGATCGCTGGAAGCCGCCCTTGGCCGGCGGTCGGCTCGCGGGCATCGTCATCCGCCAGGCAGTGAACGCCTCGCTGCCGCGCCACAGGCTGAGTGCGCGGGCGGCGTGCGAAAACGGGCCGTATTCGATGTCGAGCGATCGGTCGTCGACCTCTTGCATGGCCCGCACCAGCCACTGGGCGGCACGCACGATTGACTCGCGTGGTGGCTGCACTTCGGGCGGCGCCAGGGCGAGCCACTCCAGGTGATGCCCGGTGGCCAAGATGCGATCGGCCAAGGGAGGGTTTTCCTCGGTCAGCGAGGCGGCGCCCTCGGGCCAGTTTTTCGACCAGTAGCCTTGCGCGTGTTGGGA
Source organism: Pirellulales bacterium (assembly GCA_019745975.1). GTDB lineage: Bacteria > Planctomycetota > Planctomycetia > Pirellulales > JAEUIK01 > JAIESQ01. Next base: position 2,915 of record JAIESQ010000056.1, on the reverse strand, counting down.
GGCGGTCAAGAGATCCGCGACGCGCCGCAAATGTTCGATAATTCGCCGCCGCTCAGCCGGCTTGAGCACGCGAGCCTGATCGTCGGCGCGCAACAGCACCACCAGTGCCTCGACGCGATGCGTGCCAGCGCAAACCCCCTGCCGCAGCGGCCGGCGTACGAGCTCATCGATCAGGCCATCGACGTCAATCTTCTGTCCATGATCGTTGCGCCAACTGAGCGTCGGGAAGACGTAGCGCGCGTAGCTGATGGCCGACCACTCGTACTCGGCCTGCGAATAGTGGAAGCGCCGCATCGCGCGGGTCAAGAGCTGCCGCACGGTCATCGTGCCTTCGCGCGTTTCCAGGTGCGCATCGAGCGGCATGCCGATTTCGCCCAGCGTCGCCAGCAAGTCGTCGACGTGGACCGAGCCCGTCGCGACGTGCGGATCTCCCTGGCGCGCGGGGCGCACAGCCGTGCCATCGAGCGCCCACGTCAACAGCGGCGGAGCGCCTTCGCCGGCATGCGTGCGATAGGCGACGTCGTTGGTGAGGTAGTCGCGCATCGCCGCGCCCGACCAGTACTTCTTGCCGAAGTCGGCCGACGGGCCCCACAAGCGCAAGGCATGGATGATCTTGTTCGTGTCAGGCGATCCAATCGGCAGGCGCACCCGCGCGAGCACGGCATGCAACTGCTCGTTGGTGACCACGCGCGGATCGTCCTGCAGGGGATTGATCGTCCACGGTCGATCGCGGACCAAGACAAGATCGGGTGGCTCTGGCCCTTGCGCGGCCCGATACATGCCGCAAGCCACGACGAGAATCACCGGAGCGGTCAGCCACCGTGCGAAGCGCAAATTCACTCGACACCTCGTGACTCGAAGAACCGCGGCGCCGTGGGCGAGAGCGAAACAAGCTTCGACATCGCGCAGCGGCGGTGTCGTAGCGCTTCCCCTGCAATCCTTTCAAACCGCTTGGTCGACTTCCTCGACTTCGCCCGAGCGCTCGGCCAGCAAGCCGAACTTCTTCATCTTGTGATACAAGGTGACGCGGCTGATCCCCAGCTCGCGCGCCGTTGCCCCACGGTGCAACCGATTGCGGGCGAGCGCTTGTTCTATGATACGTCGCTCGCAGAGGCCGAGTTGCACGTCGAGCGTGCTGCCGCCTTCGCCATGTGGCGAAATGGCAACGTGCGGCGCCGCCACCGGCGTCAGAGAACGCAGGGCGCTGGGCAGATCGGCCACGGTGAGCACCCCTTCGCGACAGTAAAGCACGGCGCGGCGGATCACGTTTTCCAGCTCGCGCACGTTACCGGGCCAGTGATAGCCCCGCAGCGCGTCGTAAAACTCCGGTGCGACCTGGTCGATCCGGATGCCGTGCGCCTGGCCATACTGGCGCGCGAAACGCCGCGCCAAGTATTCGACATCGAGCGGGCGTTTTCGCAGAGGCGGGATGTCGATTCGCAGAATGTTCAAGCGGTAGTAAAGGTCGGAGCGAAACCGCCCCGACTCGGCCAACTGCTCGAGCTCGACGTTCGAAGCCGCGATCAGTCGCGCGCGGGAGATGCGCGTGTCGTTGCTGCCGACCGGCTCATACTCGCCGGTCTCGATCACCCTCAGCAGTTTGGCCTGTTGATCCAACGAGAGCACGTCAATTTCGTCGAGCAGCAGCGTCCCGTCCCCCGTGGCGGCGAACTTCCCTTCGCGATCGCGCTCGGCGCCGGTGAACGCTCCTTTCGTGTAGCCAAACAGTTCGCTTTCGACCAGGTCGGCCGGCAACGCACCGCAGGCAACCGTGCAGAAGCGCTTGTCCGCGCGGGCGGAAAGCTCATGGATCAGCCGGGCCAGATACGTCTTACCCGTGCCCGTTTCACCGACCAACAGGACGGTCACATGGTGAGCGATCGCGACTTGCAGCTCTTCAAGCGTGCCGAACATTTCCGGCGTGAAGGTGACGAGCGACCGGGCGGGACCTTGCACGGCGCGATAAGGAAGATCGGCCTGCGTACCGTCCTCGTTGGTCGCGGCGGCCGGAAGCAAACGCGCGACTTGCCAAGGTTCGAGCGGCAAGTGCAGGCAGCCCTCGAGCACGCTTTCGATTACCGCTTGCCAGCGGCGCGGGCAGTCGGGCTCCACGAGCGCGACGATTGGCGCTCCGCCCGTGGTCTCTTGCAACTGGCTGAAGAACGCGCCGGGTGCGCCCCCCTGCGCCAGCTCGTTGTTGACGTGTACCAGCACCCCCCCCAAGCGCTCGGTCTGGGCGGCCGCGCGCACGTTGGCCAGCGCCGCGCCGACAAACAGTCGTCGGTCAGGGCCCAACAGCCGTGTCAGTTCGCCAGCCAACAGCGAGTCGTTCGAGAGCAGGAATAAGGAGTCAGTCATGGGTGCGCGACAAATGGAGCCGCGGCGCGAGAAAGCGCCGATACTTGCCACGCTATTTGCCTCGAGCACGATGACAAGATTTGCGCGCGGTCGTCCGCGGCAATTTCAGAGAATTCGGTGCGCCAGGCAAAGCCTGGTTGTTCTTGTCAGTTGAAAGGTACTGATCATGGCACTTGCTCGTTCACCATGAAGTCGAGCGGCGTGCGGCAGGGCGACCGGCCGTGCGAAGCCCGCCAGCGACGACGATGTCAGCCGTAATGCGCAAGCGTGAACCCGATTCGGCCTCGTTACAAGCGTGAGAGTGGCCAGCCGCCCGGATTCGGTGAAGCCTGACGCCGACCGCCAAGCAACGAGCACGTGCAGCGGTCGGGCTCTCCGGGGTGGTTGGGGACAGCGGGCATCGACAGAACAACCAGGAACCTGGGAGACCTGCGACGGCCGCCCGCGACGCTCCGTCGCGCGCAACCGGCGGCGGGAAAGCATAACCGCCCTCGGACCGGCGCAGGAGTCGGAGGGGTTCGTAGTAGCGACGAAGCCGGGCAACGCCGGCCGAGCGA
>JAIESQ010000120.1 GCA_019745975.1 Pirellulales bacterium | reverse complement strand
ATGCCCCTGGTGTCGCCGATTCTGCCGACTGCGCGAAGGCCAGTTTTTCACCCCAGGGTGTGAACGGTTACGTCGCAGGACGGGATCGACTACACTTTCAATTGTAAAACAAAGTAGCCTACTGATGTTGCGGATTGGTCGCAGGACGGGATCGACTACACTAGTGTTAGGGGGTTGCCCGTGGCCATGCCGGTTGCGGATTGGTCGCAGGACGGGATCGACTACACTGCAGCTCCCCGCACGTGAGCGGGAGACTCGGTTGCGGATTGGTCGCAGGACGGGATCGACTACACTCGACGAATACGACAACCCCCGCGACGGCTGGTTGCGGATTGGTCGCAGGACGGGATCGACTACACTTCGTCCCGCCCCAAGCTCCAAGCCGCAAATAGTTTAGAGCGAAAGGACATCAGAAAAACTCCAACTGCTTGGGCATCTCTTCGGGCCGCTTGCGGATTTTTCCGAAAAACACCCGCATCCGCTCGAACTGCTTGTCGGTGATCGTCAGAATGCGCACGTGTCCGTCAGGCGGGATGCGCCGCTCCACGCGCCGCACGTGGACCGTCGTATTCTCCTCGCTGGGGCACGGCCGCGCGTAGATCGAATACTGCATCTGGCGAAAACCATCTTTGAGCAGGAAGGTGCGGAACCGCGCGTACTCGCGGCGCGCTTGTTTCGTGTCGACCGGCAGGTCGAACATCGTCACCACCCACATCGCCCGGTACCCACTCAATCGCACAGCACGGGAATCTCCAGCACCGCCTGTCCGGTCTCATACGAACGCACCAGCGACGCCACCATCCGGTGCAGGCCAACCATCAATGGGCCGGTTTGCTCCGCCACGGCGCAGCGAGCGGCCAACAAATCCAGCATGACGGCCTTGGCAGGGCGGTCGAGGTTGCGGCGCCCTTGCTGGTGCAGGTCGCGCGCGGCGGCATCCACCATCGGCCGCAGCGGTTCGATCAGGTCGTCGGCCAGACAGAAGGCGTTCGCGCGGTTGTGATGGTGCAAGCCCAGCGCTGGCAATAGGCCGGCGGCCACGAGCGCCCGGGCCAGCGATGCTCGCAACACCGCATACCCGTAATTCAGAAAGTGATTGGGAGGTTCACCGTCCGGATCGCGGCGGAATGTCTCTCCGTCGAGCCATGCTGACCAATAAACCTTGGCGGCACGGGCCTCGACGTTGGCGGGGTCCCCCGAGCGGACCTCGGCGGCCAACGCGCGCAGCTTGGCGCGAGGCGCGGAACTATCGGCGAGATTCTCCGCCTGCGCGACGATCTTCGCCTGGACAAGCTGCTTCCACAGCTGTTTGCGCAACGGCTTGGAGATATTTACCTGGTCACGGATGCGCCACACGACCTGGTTGTGATCAGCCAATGGGAGAAGAATGCCCGCCGGCAGGTGGTCGCGCCCGCAGACGACAACCGTGGCGTCGCAGCGCATCAGGGCGGCGAGCGCCGCGTGCGAGTAGCTGGCCCCCTGGTGGTCGACCAACAGGAGCCCGAGGTCCTCGCAGGGAATGCGGCCGAGCTGCTGACCGTTGTGCTCGAGGACCAACTGGTCTAGCTCGACCGTGACGTGCGCCGGCTCGCGCGAAATTTCGACCGTGCGCTTGATCATCGCGGAACCAAGCCGACAGGAGGGTTTCAAGAACCGTCCGTGGCGGGAGCCGCGTCCGAGCAGTTTGACGTACGGTCAGTCTAATTCACCGAAGCGCGTCATGCATCAGGCAATACGTATGTTCAGTCATTGGCCCAACGAATGCGCCCGAGCAAATCGACCGTGACCTTGCGTCCGTCGAGGGTAGCAGGCATCTTGCTTATTACCATCAGTTTGTCCGCGCCCCGCCCTCCTGCCGTGTGATGCTGAAACCACATTTGCTTTGAAGTGCTCGCCCCAGTCTTGAAGCGGTAAAGCTCCATCGCACCTGCATGATTGATCAATACACATTCGTCGGCGCTTAGCGACATGACGAACGACGCGTCGGGAAAATCGGCGTGGGACCGATCAATGAGTGGTCGCTTGTCTCGAACGCGCTGCGACGCTTCGAGCAGGCTTACAAATTCGGCGATTCGCCGCCTTTGTCCCTTGCTGTCCTTGTGCTCAAAGATCATCACATGGTGGACGTCCCCAGGCTTCACAAAGGCAAGTTCCCCTCGCAGAGGGACAACAGATCCTTCTGTCTTTAGCAATCGCACTTTCTTAATCTGCACTCCCGAAGGCATCCGTAGTGGTTCGCGCCATACTTCTTGCGGAATCTTCGCGGCCGCTGCCGGATCAATGCCATGCTGGGCTAGTCGCGCCAGCACCAACTCGCGAATCACGCCGTCGCGTATCTGTGGCACCATCGCCGGTGTTAACGCCGTGAGCGCCTTGCGATAGACGAACCGGCCGGCTACTTGCTCACCGTTCTCAAATACCGGCCCGTAGATCGTGTCCTCGTGAAGCGCGCCACGTACCTTGCGCCGCACGCGGTGTGAGACGTAGATCGCGTTGACCACCGACACCACGGCGACGCGAAACCCCTCCCACGGTTCTTTCAGGGCCATCCGGTCGCGGCAACCGGCTAGCCGCTGCAAGTGCGAGCGCGTCGTCAGCGCCACCACGATCGCATCGACCGCGTGATGGCGATGATCCTCGCGGTTCTTGCGATTCACACCGTCGTCGCGCAGTACCTTGTCCAAGCCCCAGGCGTGCCGCAAATCGGCGGTAACCTGCCCTTTCGTCGTGACCACGTCGGTTCCCAGGCAGCGCACGTATTGCGCCACAACGCGGCTGATGTACTTGGTGTCGTTAAGCTGCCGCTCGATGAAGTTGTCGAGCAGAATCTCCTTGACGACGAACTTGCGGCGCTTGTGAAAGTTGAACACGCGCGCTCGCTGCAAGACTTGCTCGAACCGCTCGGGATCGGTTTCGGCCAGCCACTCGTGAGGAGTGCGGTCCCCTTTGTCGCGATTGGCCTTGACGAAGCAGAGGGCTTTATTGGCCATGGAATTGTCGAGACTGCGCGAATACGGGAGAATGTGATCGACGTCGACCTCGCCATTGAGCAATTGGACCTGGCTGATCGGCTCGCCAGTGTAAAGGCAGATGCGCTCCTGTTCCTCCCAGAGGAGCCACTTCTTGATTGTCGAGCCCGTGGGCTTGAAACCAGCGGCCTCGATCTGCTCGGCGATCTTCTTGCGGCGCTCTTCGCGCTGGCGCATGTCGCGGGCCCGATCAGCGCGCTCTTGCAAGCCACCTTGCACCTCGCGCGCCAGTTCGATGTGGATCGCGGCCGGCTTGCCGTACTCTTTGATGATCGCGTTGACCAGCTTGCGGGCCTCGAATAACCCTTGTCGAACAATGGGGTTGGTGACTTTGGGGGGCGAGGGCAGTCGGTCAAGCACCTTTATCTGGCGTTGATCCGGGCGCAGATACCCCGCCTCGCTCATGGCCGACGGAGTACCGTCGTCGGTCATCAACAACAACCCGCGCTCAAGGTGCGGCAACAGCTTCTCGATCGCCTTACGAGAGAAACTAGCGTAGCCCTGGGGGAGCTTGTTGGCCACCGAGAGGAGACTCTCCGCGTGCTCGGCATCGAGGCCCCAATCGCTCAGAGCGCGCTCGCGCAACTTGTCGTCATCGCGATTCAGGTCGATCAGCGCTCGTACGATCGCGTCGCGCTCAGCACTCGGCCGCTTGTGCCACGACGAACCAAAGTACTTCTTGTTGGCTAGCGTGCTGTCGGTTGGCATCCCCCACAACGACTTGCGGCCACCTGCTTCGAGGTTGAAGAGGTCGTTGTCCAAGAGCCCGAGCGATTTCCGTCGCAAGTCGTCGAACGAGCTGTCCTTCCTGGCCACCAAGTATGCGAGCGCCTTATCCCGCTCTTCGGCGGTCAACTGACGTTCGATCCGCCCGCCGACAAGCACGCGCAGGTTGTTAACTTCTTGCAGCAAGCGGAAACGCTGCGCGGCCCGATCGGCGCGCGGGCAGCGCCGTTGGCCAGGCTCTAGCTCGCAATGACCGATGCTGGTTGCCGGCCAATAGATGTCGCGCTGAAAGTAGATGGCGCGATGAATCTGCTGTTTGAGGTCGTCGTTGAGTCGATCGGGCTGGAGCCGCGCTTGAGCCTGCCAGATCAATTCGAACTCGTGCTCGTACATGGCTCGGTCGGTGTGCCGACCGCGCACGGGGGCCAGCGGATCGTTTGCCAAGAGCGCTGCGAAGTGTTCTCCCACCGTGCGATGTCGAGCGGCAATAATCTCCTCATCGAGCGACTTGATCTCTTCCTTGAGCTTGCTTTCATCGCGATCGTCGCGGTCGACCTTACGATTCGATTTGAAGCCGCGGCGCTGGGCAAGATGCACGAAGACCCGCCCTAATTCATGCGGCGAAAGCGCTTCGTCTAACGCACGGCGGCGGAGAGTCCACGGAGATAAGCCATCGAGCGCGGCCGATGGCTCGTCCCCCTCGGGCAGAAAGCCTAGAGTACGAAGCAGATCACGCACTTTGCGCCTGCGCCTGGCACGCCGGGCGGTCTGACGCCGCGCCGCGCGGGCGAGTCGCCGGGCAGCGTTTTTCGAGAGCTCTGCCCCTTTGGTGTCGCGGTCGACCCCTTCGGGGAAAATGCGAACCCCGGACGCGATAATGCGCTGGTCTTGCTCGTCGACTAGTGCCCAACCGATCGAATTCGAGCCCAAGTCGAGCCCAAGCGTGGCGCGCCCCATGCGGGTTCCTCCCCGGCCGTATTGCAAATTCTGTTGACAAGCCAGCGGCGCCCTCGCTAGCATCGCCGTTAGTGTAGTCGATCTCGTCCTGCGGTGCTTTTCGCAACAAGACGAAACATTCGCAGGGCAAAGCCCCACGGGGCTCCCAGCCGCTCGTAAGGGCGGCTCTTTTTTTGCGCGGCCGCTTTCATACCGCCGCCCGCCTACAGCAGAAGCACCGCCGACGGGGTTCTCGCGTCACGTTGAGCACGGCGGCCCCCCCGGACGCAAACTGCGCGGTGTTACACGCGCCGCAAGTTGTGCTGTCTATTCGAGTTCGGGTCCAATATGAAGACACCCGGACGCACCCGGACGCAAATTCCAGGACAATTTTATTCTGGGGGCCCCAAGTTGGGACTGCGACCAAGCGAGAAGCAAGCAGCAGCAACGCGTACAGGAGAGCAACGGCCCCCTTACCTGTCGGCATGTCGCCGACATTCTCTCCCACAGAGGGGAGAGGCGTCTCCTGAATCCTGACGCCCGCTTAGGACGCAAAACTTCGCTTCGGACGATCTAGGACGCAAGCATTTTGGATTTTGCGTCCTAAAATAACTCCTTACCGAAAAAAGACTTAAATACTTTTGACAGCCGCTTAGGACGGTTAGGACGCAAATTCCCGGGCAATCTTATTCTGGGATCCTCAACTGTGACAGTTGGTCAATCGTCGTCGAGCTGGGGCAGCTCGACGGTTTGGACCGCTACGCTCACGTTGCGCCGCGCTGGCGGCGCGATGGAATCGGGTCGGGTGATTCCGTGCCCACAACTGGTGTCGACTGAGATTCTGCCGATGGAACTCAAACCCCGCTTGAAATCACAATTGCTCTCCGCCCGCGACTACAGCGAACGGCTGCTAACGGCCTTCAAGACGCCCCAGGAATGGGTCCACCAGGTCCACGCGCACGCCAATCATCCGCTCTGGTTCGCCGGGCACATGGGCGTGTCGGACGACTTTTTCATTTCCTTGGTTGCGCCTGAGCGCGCCAAACGCCGGCCCGAGCTCGTCGAGCGCTTCGGCACGGGCTCGCAACCCGTCGGCGATGCCAGCGCTTACCCGCCGGTCGCGGAGGTGCTGGCCTACATGCGCGAGCGTCGGCAGACGCTGATGGAGATTCTCGATTCGCTCAGCGAGGAGGATCTGCTGACAAGAACGCCACCCGGCACGCCCGACTTTTTGCGCGACAAGGCATCGGTCTTTCAGACCGCCTCGTGGCACGAAGGCTTGCATTCCGGGCAAGTGTCGGTCGCCCACCGCGCCCTGGGACACAAGCCGGTTGTGGGCCGGACGGATTGACGGTTTGGCAAACAGGGCATCGCGGCAGCACGCCGCAAGCGTCTTGCGGCGGATGCGGCACAGAATAGGGTATGGTTTGGTTGGATCGCAGCCGAGCGCCAGCGCGTTGGCCAATCGAGAAGTCGATGACGAACTCCAATTCGGTACCAGAACCTGTCGATCCGCGCACGCGGCTGGCTGCCGAGCGCACGCTGCTGGCCTGGATTCGCACCGGCATCGCGCTCATGGCGTTTGGATTTGTCGTCGCCAGGTCGAGCGTGCTGTTCCGTCCGGCGCAGTTGCCGGCGGGTGCTGGCGAAAATGGCGACGCTACGCTGGCGATCTGGCTGGGGTCGGCCATGCTGTTGATGGGAGTGGCGACGAACGCGGCGGCCGCCTGGGGCCATGTGAAGTACATCGGTCGGCTGAAACGAGGAGAGCCCGATCTGACCGGGGCGTTCACGCTGGCGCCGATACTGGCTTTGCTGCTGGGCGCAGCGGGCGTGGCGATGGTCGTCCACTTACTGACGCATTCGTAAATGCCAACATGCGCCCGCTGAGCATTCGGTGCAGGCGTGTCAGGCGCCGCTGGCGGCCGAAACGAGCAGCTTTTCGGCGGCTTCGCGGGCTAGCGTGGCTTCGCCCGACGTAAGCGCGATCGTCACCGTGCCAGCTTCGGCACGATTGGCGGTGACGCGTCCTGCGGTGCCTAGCGACAGCCCGGCCTCGGTCAGATAGCGGAGGAATTGCGGAGATTGATCGACCACCCGCGCGAGCCGGAACTCATCGCCTGGGCTGCAAGCCGCCAAGGGACGGACATCCGCCGGTTCGAGCGAGCCATCGGCCCGTGGAATGGGATCGCCATGCGGGTCGACGTGCGGGTGACCCAAAAAGGAGTCGATGCGGTCAACGAGCAAATCGCTGACGGCATGTTCCATGTGTTCGGCCTCTTCGTGGACTTCGTCCCAATTGAGGTCGAGCGTTTTGGCGAGAAACAACTCGATGAGCCGATGCCGGCGGATCACGCGGAGCGCAAGTGCGACTCCGGCGACCGTCAGGCTGACACCTTCATAGGGAGTGTAAGTGGCCAGGCCGCTTTCGCTCAGCGTTTTGAGCATGCTGGTGACCGAACCGGGTGAAACACCTAGGGCGGCTGCCAGTTGCCCTGTCGCCGCAGGCTTGCCGGCCTGGGAGATGCCGATCTGGTAGATCGCTTTCACGTAGTTCTCGACGGTCAAGCTCGGCACGGCGGCGTTCCTCAGTGATCGTTGAAGTCTGGCTCGTAGCCGATTGTACGTCGCGGCTGGTCCATTGCCAGTCGCGACCGGGAGTGCCAAGATGGGCGACATGCCCAGCGACCTGAATCGGCGGTCGGCGCGCTTGTTCGACTGCGCCGTACAGCGCGCCGACGAACTACGAATCGGCGTCCAGCGCCGGAACGACGGCGGCCTGACGCTCGATTTTGGAGTCGCTGCGGAGGGCGGGCTCGAAGCGGGTCGCGCCCTGGCAGAGGTCTGCCTCGCCGGCCTGGCACGCGTGGCGTTGTTGCCGGCTGCGGCGGATATGCCGGGCGATATCGCCGTGGCCGTGGCCACCGATGAGCCGGTTGCCGCCTGTTTGCGTTCCCAGTACGCCGGCTGGCAGATTGCCGGCGAGAAGTACTTCGCGATGGGTTCTGGCCCCATGCGCGCGGCCGCTGGACGTGAAGAGATTATTGCTCATTTGGGTGGTCGCGAAGCGGCCGATCGTGTCGTTGGCACCCTTGAATCGCGCAAGTTGCCGCCCGAGGCCGTAGTGGCCGAGTTGGCCGAAAAGTGCGGCGTGCCGCCGGCAAAGGTCTCGCTCGCCGTGGCCCCGACGGCGAGCTTTGCCGGCACGATTCAGATCGTCGCGCGGTCGGTTGAAACTGCGCTGCACAAACTTCATGAGGTGGGGTTCGACGTCAACCGGATCGTCAGCGGATACGGCGTCGCCCCGGTACCGCCGATCGGTCGCGATGATCTCGCCTCGATCGGCTGGACGAACGACGCCATCCTCTACGGCGGCACGGTGACGCTCTGGGTGCGCGGCGACGACGACTCGATCGCCGAAATTGGCCCGCGCGTGCCGAGCTGCTCGTCGAGCGCCTATGGCGAGACATTTGCGCGCTTGTTTGAACAGGCAGGCCGCGATTTCTACAAGCTCGATCCGCATTTGTTCAGTCCGGCCGTCGTGACATTTAACAACATCGAGACAGGCCGCGTGCTGCGATTCGGCAAGCATGATCAGCCACTGTTGCGAACTTCTTTCGGCATGGCAGGCGAGTAATCCACGGTGCGCATCGGTGTCCTGTCGTCGCCCGAGAGTTGGTACCTGGCCGACTTGCAGCGCGCAGCGGGCAATCGGCATCAAGTCGCGCAGTTGAACTGGCGCGACATTGCGGCCACAGTGGGTGACCAGTCGGCAGCGGTGACCGCATCTGGCATCGACCTGACGACGCTCGAGGCCGTGATTGTGCGCACCATGCCGCCGGGGTCACTCGAACAGGTGATCTTTCGCATGGATGCGCTCGGCCAACTTGCGGCCGCGGGCGTACTTGTCGTCAACGCGCCACGCGCCATTGAAGTGGCAATCGACAAGTATTTGGCGCTCTGCCGAATGCAAGCTGCTGGAATCGACGTTCCCAAAACGCGAGTTTGTCAGACACCTGGCGCCGCGCTGCGCGCCTGGCAAGAACTTGGTGGCGATGTCGTCGTGAAACCGTTGTTTGGATCGGAGGGACACGGGCTAGTGCGCGTCAACGATGCCGGCATGGCGGAGCGCACCTTCGACCTGTTGGCGCAGCTTGGATCAGTCTTGTATCTGCAGGAATTCGTGCCGCATGCCGGATTCGATCTGCGCCTATTGGTGATCGGGCGGCGAGTGCTGGCGATGCGTCGCCATGCAGTCTGCGGCGATTGGCGAACCAATCTCAGCCGTGGGGGGCGCGCCGAGCCGGTCGAAATCGACGACGAGTTGGCCAGCCTGGCCCATCGCGCCGCGGCGGCAGTCGGGGCGCGCCAAGCTGGAGTTGATGTACTAACTGGATTGGATGGGCGACGCTATGTCCTGGAGGTGAATGCAGTTCCGGGCTGGAAGGGATTGTCGGCCGCGCTGCAAATCGATGTCGCCAAGCTCGTGCTGAATGATCTGGAGCAACTCGCTGCCAAGGCCTAAAAGAGGGGTGTCGTCAAGCTGGCGAAGCACTGCTGCTATGCCCTATGTAGTGCCGCCAGGGACCTGATCCGCAAGATGAGCGATTCGCTTGGCACCCGTCGCGGCGCGGTTTATCTTCCGCGACCGTTGTGAGAACGTGCTGGGGCCGCGAGCACCGGCCGTTCTCAGGAGTGCTTTCCGCTTGAGCCCAGGATGGGCGTTGAGAACAGGTCGAGCCTCCCTCGCCCGGCAGTCAAGGAAGACGCAACCCGCCGCCGCGCGCCGCGACCAACCCTTGCGGCGCGTCTTCTTCGATGCGATTCGGTCCGCCGATCGCCTGCCCGAGCAGTGACTCCGCCTTTTCTCAGATCCCACCCGCAACTCAGGCGTCGCGTCGTGCATCGACCGTTGATTCGCAACGCGACAGATACTCGAGCCGGGGACACATGAAGCGTCCCTCAGGAGTTTGGCCATGAAGAGCAAGAAGCCCTTGATCGCCTTGAACGCTGATTACCGTGGAGCCAAGAAAGACTCGCCCGCTTTCAGCTTCGTGCAGGCAGGCTACTATGACTCGCTATCGCGGGCTGGAGCCGTGCCGGTGGTTCTGCCGCCGTTGGCCGACGAGGACGACCTCAATCAAGTACTCGATCAAGTCGACGGCCTGGTGATGGTCGGCGGGTCGGACCTCGATCCTCGGCAGGATGGTTTTATGCTGCACCCGGCAGTGCGGCTCATGGATGGGCGGCGCGAGGCGTTCGACCGCATCCTGGTTCGCGTGGCCGCCGAGCGCCGGTTGCCGATGTTGTGCATCGGCGTGGCCATGCAGCTCTTGAACGTGTCGCAAGGTGGCAACTTGTTCTTGCACATACCCGAAGACCTGCCCAAGGCGCTTCCGCACCGTGATCCGCTTGATCCGGCGCACCGCCACGCATTGGAAGTGGTGCCCGGCACGCTTATGGAGCGCGTCTACGGTGAAGGGGAAATCCGCGTGAACAGTTACCATCACATGGCGATCGATGACTTGGCGCCAGGGTTTATGGTCAGTGCTCGCTGCCCTGACGGCGTTGTCGAAGCAATCGAAAGCACGATGGACGACTGGTTCGCACTGGGGGTGCAGTTCCATCCCGAAAGTGACAGCGCCACAGCGCTCGACTTGCGAATCTTCGAAGAGTTCTTAAGCGGACTGGGAGCCGAAGTACCGCAGATTCGGTTAGTGGCCTAGCAGCCCTGGAAGTACCGCGCCTCACCGATCCAAGGTGGGCGCTTCATGGTTGCAGCAGATGAGGCGGCAGGCGTTGTCGATGGCGATGGCGCCTGCCGCTACTTATCTGTATATGCGCAGTATGCTAGCGCCGCCCAGGGGCACCCTGCTCTAGCCCTTAAACCAGCGTAGCTGCGAAGCTGGGTTGGTCGATGGCGCAAAAAAACTCGAAATCCTTCGGCGTTTTGTCGGGTATTGATGGTATCGACACCACATCAATCCGCGCGCCACTGAGGGATTTCGAGTGAACGTCAACATACAGCGTCAACTGCGGGCGGCCAA
>JAIESQ010000009.1 GCA_019745975.1 Pirellulales bacterium | reverse complement strand
GAAAAATCATCCAACTGACCGAAAGCCTCTTAGCTCTGGCTGCTTGATACAGCAACGGTTCTCAGAAAGTGCAGACCCGCATCCTGGGCGAGCTCAAAAAGCTGGGGATCACTTCCGTCTCCCGTAACACCGTCAAGAACATCTTGAAGGAGAACGGGCTCGATCCCGGACCGAAGCGGGGCTTGGGGATCTGGGACGAGTTCCTGAAGTTGCACGCCGCCACGCTTTGGCAGTGCGACTATTTCTCTAAAAAAGTCCTGACCGTCAAAGGCTTTCGGGATGCCTTTGTGTTGGTCTTCCTGCACGTCGGCACACGACGCGCATTCGTCTCGCCGGCCAGTTTCAACCCGAACCGCGAGTGGGCCCAGCGGCAGGCCGAGGCCTTCGTCGAGCACGTCAAGCAGACCGGCGTCGCCACGAAGCTCGTCATGCGCGACCGGGACGGCAAGTTCACGCCCCCCTTCGACGAAGCGCTCAAAGCCGCCCGACTGAAGGTCCGTAAATCGGCACCACGATCTCCCAACACCCAGGCCTTCGTCGAGCGGTTCATCCAGACGTTGCAACACGAATGCCTCGACTACTTCATCCCCATCGGGCTGAAGCATCTCGATCATCTCGTGGCCGAAACCGTCGCGCACTATCACGACGAACGTCCTCATCAGTCACTCGGCAACGGACTGCTGGAGCCGCTGCCAAAGGCCAAGCGCAAGAAGAAAGCCAAGCCACCCGACGAGCCGACGATAGTCCTGTCGGAGATCCGCTGCAAGCAGCGGCTCGGCGGGCTGCTCAAGCACTACTACCGCCAGGCGGCATAACCGCGCGCCCTTCTCCGCCATCAATTGCGCCGATGCCGCGCGCTCGCCTCGCGAAAACTCTCGTTTCGCGGTTCCGAGACGCTTCGTCAGCATCATCCGAAGCGCTCTCTTGTCATCTTCGCTCGCCAAAACCGCGGCCGCTTACTGCCGACAAACTGCCGGCGCTCGATTTGCACAGGACGCTCTCTCGGCCGGGTCGCGTTAACTCTTGGAAGAGGCGATTTCGAGGGAAATCGAGGAGCTCCCCGACAAGGACTCGAACCTTGGACTTAGCGGTTAACAGCCGCTCGCTCTACCAACTGAGCTATCGGGGAAGAGGTATTTGGAATGTAGTCTGCCCTATAGTGGTTGACAAGCCGCGCCGCGGTGGCGGCGACGAGGTGCAAAACGCCCGAGTCGTTGGCGTGTTAGAGCAGGCGTGCGAACGACGTCGCGACTTATGCGGCGGCGCTAGCGCTGCTTTTCCATTTCGACGGCGTTGCCGCGGGTGTTGTATTCGACGCGCGACATGAAATTACGCATCAACATGATCCCCCGGCCGCAAGGGCGCTCGAGATTCTCCGGCTCGGTGCAGTCGGGGACACTTTCGGGGCAGAAGCCCGGCCCTTCGTCGGCGATGCGGATCCAAAGGCGCTTTTCCGAGAGCTTGCAGGCGACGCCCACCTGCTTGCCGGCATCCTGCCGATTTCCGTGTTTCATGGCGTTGACCAGTGCTTCGTCGACGGCCAGGCGCACGCCGAAGATATCGCGCTCGTCCCATTGTTGGGCTTCGAGCTGCTCGCGAATCTGCTCCAGCACCTGCCGGGCGACAACCGGATCGTTGGGAATGAGCCGGTTGAGCGACCAGATCCACTCGTCGTTGATCATTGCGATTGCACTCACCCCCGTTGAGTCTTCGCGGTGGCGTCAGCGTGGCAGATCGGCTTGCGGTTTTACGGCAATTGGTGGGCAGTCCCGTCCGTCACACGTCTTGGCGATTGGTTCCGAGCGATTAACCCGCGCGGCGAGGAGCAATGCCTGGCTAGAAGGCGGCCAGGGCGTCGGCCTCGTCCTCTTTGATATCGAAGAGCTTGTTCAGCTTGGTAATCGCGAACACTTCGTAGATCTCCGGCCGAATGTTGCTCAGCTTGAGCTTGCCTTTGTGGGCCTTGACCTTCTTTTCGAGCGTGATGAGCTTGCCCAGCGCATGGCTGGAGAGAAACTCGACGGCGGAGAAATTGAGCAGGAGCTTCGAGCGGTTTTCTTCCTCGATCAGGTTGAAGAGCTCCTGCCCCAACTCCTGGATCGTGACTTCGTCGAGGATCTTGCGATCGACGAAGCGGACGACCGTGACGTCGCCCACTTCGGTGACTTGCAAACTACGATGGACGGCCATGCGATACGACTCCTCGCCAAGTTGCGCTGCTATCGAGCCAACCTAACCCACGGGCTGCCAGAGCACAAAATCCGCGCGCGGAACCGGGGGCGGAAATCGGGCTGGGTGGCGCTTGCCTGGCAGTCGCGCGGTCCGCACTTGGCACTTGACGCGGCGGGCAAGCTCTTCTCGTAAACCTTTGTGCTAAATGATATTCGGGCGGTCAATGGTGTCAAGCGAAGCGACGGGCTCGTGGAACTCCGGGACGCGAGTGTTACGGCCTTTGCTCTCGCCAGGGCTGCCGAGCACGGTACGCCTGCAGCCGACGCTCGGCCGCTTCGCTGCGGTCGGCGCGGCCCGACGCGCGCCACAGTTCCAGGGCCTGAAGCTGGGCGGAGATCGCGGGTTCGAATTGTGCCAATTCGGCGTGCGCGGCGGCCAGGGCCTCGAGCGCCGTGGGATCGCGGTTCTGACTGGCGGCGCACACCTGTTGGGCCAGGGTCAACGCTTCGCTTCCCTGTCGAACGTTGTCGTCGGGGTCGGTTGCCAGCACCCAGGCCAGGCCCCGCATCGCTTCGGGCCAGGCCGGCTGCAGCTTCAGGGAGGCCCGATACTCGCTAACCGCATCGGCCGATCGACCGGCGCGCATCAGCACGTCGGCCAATGCGCCGCGAGCGATCGTTGACTTTGGCGCCCGCGCCACGGCCTGGCGGAGAACGTCGATGGCTTCTGGGACACGGCCCGACGCCATCAGTAGCACTCCGCGATTGGCGAGCGTAATCGTATGTTTCGGATCGATCGCCAGAGCGCGGTCGAGATAATCCAACCCGAGGGAGACGTTTCCCACGCGTGCTTCGAGTACGGCCAGGTTGTTCAGGGCCTCGATCGAAGTGGGCCGCAGGCGGAGCGCGGCAAGCAGCACCTCGCGCGCGGCCGTGATGCGATTCTGTCCTGAGAAGGCCGTTCCCACGCGGGTGCCCTGCGCGGCGACATTGCGATCGTGCTTGAGGTCCGCGGTGGCCAGGCGAAATTCGCTCAAGGCGTTGTGCTCGTCACCCTGGATCGCGAAACACTCCGCCAGGTAGCCATGCGTGATGTGCGACTCAGGTTGAATTCGCAACGCCTCGCGATACCAGGCCATGGCGGCCGCGATGTCGCCGCGCGCCAGCGCAGCTTCGGCCAGGCGATAGCAGGGCTCGACGGCGTGTGGATTGCGCTGCTGCGCGCGTGCGCGGGTAGCCAGCGCTTCGGTCGCGCGCCCTTGCCGCTGGAGAAACTGCGCCTCCGATTCGAGTCCGAAGAAGCTGTCCGGATTCACGGCCAGCGTTTGATCGGTCCAGGCACGATCGTCGCGCCACGCGCCGAGCTGCACGAAACTGAGAATGACGTAGAGAGTCAAAACGGCGCCGCACGCTGCGCGCCGCGGCCAGGTGGCGCGCGCCGCGAGCCAGGCGGCCAGTGCCAAGGCCGGCCCGAGCATCGCCAGATAAACGTAGCGATCGGCAACCGTCGAGATGTTCTGATAGGCGAAAGGCATCAATCCCAAGACAGGCAACGTTCCGGCGACGAACACCACCGCAGTGGTCAGCCAGACGCAGCGCTGCGGCAGCCACCAAAGCACCGCGAGCACGATCAACGGCACCAGAAACGTTACGTAGGTCCAGTCGTTGTGCATTACGTGCCAGGCCGATCGACCGTAGTCGGCACCCAAGGGCCAGGGCACAACAAGCTTGAAGGTGTAGAACGCCAAGGCGTCGCCCGCCATGATCGGGCGCTGCCAGAGGGGCGGCAGGTGCGTAATGGTCGTTGCCCCTTGCTCGCCCATCGTCAGCGCGGCCACGACCGTTGTGAACACGCACCAAGGCAGGAGTTCGAGTACCGTGGTCGTCCAAGGTCGACGCAGCCAGCCAATCGCAATCGCAGCAGCCGCCACCGGGAGCGCGGCGACAATTGGTTTGGCCAACAGCGCCAAAGCGAAGGCCACTAAAGCCACGGCGAAATGAAGCCAGCGCCGGCGATCGATCGGCGCCTTGGCGTCGCGGCCGCGACGCGATTCGCGATACGGCACCAGTTTTCGCGCGGCCGACCTTTGACGAGCGCCGCCATCGTGTTCGTCCGGGGTGGGAGATCGCTTAAGCGGACTCCGCTTCCAGAACAGCACCATCTGCCATAAGGCCAAAGTGGCGAACAAGGTCGCCAGCAGTCCTTTGTTCTCGGTGATCCAGCCGACGCTTTCGACTTGCAGCGGATGCAGTGCAAATAGCAGCGCGCCAGCCGCCGCGGCGAGGGGACGTGCGACGAGCGCGAGCAGCAACAGGTAAACCGCCAGCACAACCAATCCGTGCAAGAGAATCGACCCGGCGCGAAACACGCGCGCATCGAGCGGAATCGCGCCCGGCTGCTCGACTCGCCCACCCGTTCGATCGTTTTGCCAGGCCAACCAAGTTTCGCCGCTCCAGAAGGTGTACGTCACCGGGATGTAGAGGCTTAGATAGGGTTCGCGCCAGAAACGGGCAATACGATTCCAAGTGGGAGGATTCAACTGCGGGTTGACCAGGATGTTATCGAAATCGTCCTGGCCAAGAAACGCGAAGCTAAACGAACGACCAAACACCGTTACGGTGACGGCGACGACGAGCAATCCTGCCAGCCAGCGACGTGCCGGCGATGTCGCGTCAGACGCGGGCGCGGTGACGTTGTTGCGCGGTGTGCGGCGCGACTCGTCGCGTGCGGATTGAGGTTCGACGACGGGCGACGACTTCCGCTGGGCCATCGATGCATTCTGAAATGGGGGCGATGAGCCCGCAAGCGCCGTAAGGGAATCGCGTTATGAAGTGCCGCGCGCGATCTACGGCAGCTCCACCAACTGCGCCCCCGCGTTGCCGGCAGCGGCGACCGTCGTCGTCAAGGTCGATCCAGAGGGCAACGCCGCCAACCGTTGGGCGAATCGCTCAGCCGTGGTCTGATCGGGCAACAGCGCGAACAAGGTCGGCCCCCACGAGCTTTGAGCGACTCCTGGGGCACCCAATTCGCGCGCTTGTTCCACGAGACGCTCGAGGCGGGCACTACCGTACGGCCCGCCTTGCACAGCCGTATAGCAGGAGCCTGCCAGCCGTCCAAATCGATAGAGACATTCGCTAAACGTCTCGTAGTCGGCATCGACCGCAGCCGGCACCAGGCCCAGTAGCGCTTCGCGGCACAGCTCGGCAGTCACCTCGCGCGGCACGGGAGGCAACCGCTCGAACGCCGCACGCTCGTCGGTGCCCGAAAGTCCCGTTTCGTCGCGTGGAGCAAACAGGACAAATCGCCAATTGTTTGGCAACGCGACGCGGGCAATCAATGGCGCAATCTCGCGCTGTTCGATGCGAGCCGACGGCAAGCCGCCATCGAGTAGCAATCCACCGTGCGCAAAACCATGAGTGCCGATGGCCGATCGACGAGCGCGCCCAAGTTCGACCGCCAAGGTACTGGGGTCGACGTGCGGCCGGTCGAACCAGCGCAACAGGGCGGTCGCCACGGCCAGTGTCAATTGCGTCCCAGTCCCAAGTCCGTGATGTTCCGGCGGAGCTTCGGGGATTTCGATGCGACAAGGCAGCTCGACCGGCAGCCGACCAAGCCGCGCGAGATCGTCAGCGACACGCCGGGCCCGCGCAGCCAGAGGTCCGGTCACTTCGAAGCAACTTGCCCGACTGACGCGAACGCGCAGACCCGGCTGCGAGATCATCGCGCCGATGCCGCCGTAGCAGCGCTGCGCCGGCGATCCAAACGAAAACAGGCCGAAATGCAGGCGGCTGGGGGCGTGAACTTCGATCGCACCCGCTGGACCGACGGATGCTGTCGACGGTTCGTTCGCCGTGTCGCTTGCTGGCCTGGAGCCACAATCTTGCCGAGGAACGGCGCCGTTGGTCATGGCTCGGACCGGCTCGCCGTGGCGCCGGCACTCTCGGTCTCGGACGCCAGGACCGCACGGAGAAAATCGTCGAGGAACAAGAATGCACGATGTTCTTGCGGGCCCCCTGTCTTGTAGACCAGGGCTGCCAGTCGGGCGAACTCCGCCTGGATCTCCTCAAGCGGCAACAAGGTGATTCGCGTCGCCAGGATCGCTGCTTCGAGCACGGCGTGTTTCGCGCGGTTGAAACCGAAGAACTCGCGTTGCACGCCTTGGCCAACAATCTCGGCATCGACCATCACGCGCTGGCCGCTCTCGTCGACCGACTTAACGCGGAACGCATACCAGCGACACGCATCGGCGATAATCTGGCCTTCGATGACGCCGGCGGGCAACAGAACCGGCATCGCATCAATCCGACCGATTGCCGCGTGGGCCAAGAGTTCGACGTCGTCGGTCACATGAAACACACCGACGCCCGTTCGCGACAGGTTCGCCCAAGTTGTCGAGGTGGGGAAGGGGCGCAAGAAGAGCCCGCGCATCTGAGCATCGACGGTCGGCCCCATGGGGGCAATGTTGACCGTGCCGTCGGCATTGATCGTGGTGACCAGTCCTTCCAGGATCACGTGCAAGACCTTCGATCAGTCGTGTCGGCGCGTCGCGGCCAGCAGGTTCAAAACGTCGGACCCGGACTGCCGGCTGGCAACTCGTATCGCGGCGCCGGTGGATGCTCGTCGACAATCGACGGCAGCCGTGCCGGTACCGCCAACCCCGCGTGGCGGAGGAAGTTCGCCAGGAGCGTGTAACCCGACTCAGTTAGAATCGACTCGGGATGGAACTGCAAGCCGACGACGGGCCGCTGGCGATGGTGCACGGCCATCACAACGCCCTGGTCCGCGCGCGCCGTCACTCGCAACGACGCGGGAAGCGCTGCTTCTGCGACAACGAGCGAATGGTAGCGCCCAGCCACAAGGGGATTTGGCACGTCGGCGAAGATGCCGCAAGCGTCGTGCCATACTCTGCTTGCCTGACCATGCATCGGCTCGGCGGCGCGAACCACGTTGCCGCCGAGCGCGGCGGCGATCGTCTGATGTCCGAGACAGATTCCCAGGATCGGCAGGTGGTCGCACCAGCGACGGACTAGCTCGAGCGAAACTCCGGCCTCGGCCGGGGTGCAAGGGCCCGGCGAAAGGACAATAGCCGCCGGCCGCAGCCCACCGAGCGTTTCGACGTCCAGCGTGTCGTTCCGCGCAACGCGGACTTCTTGACCAAGCCGTTCGAAATACCGCGCCAGGTTGAAGACAAAGCTATCGTAGTTGTCGATCAGCAATAACATCGAACGATCGGTACCGAGACGAGCGCGCGACCGGTATCGCGCCACGCGCTGCGGACGACGCCGAAAAGTTGATTCTACTCATCACGCCACGGCGCGTCGCGCGAGCCAGCCAAACACAAATCCCATGACCACGCCGCCGGCACTCGCCGAGCCAATTAGCAACCCTTCGCCGGCATGGAATTCGATGATCGCGCCGTAAACGGCGGCCACATTGAACAGCAAGGCCAAGGCGACGCTGAAAACTCCCACGGTGAGCCAGGTCAACTTGCGCTCGATCCGGAGCAGGGGATTGCTGGCGGACGGGTGCCCTGCGCCCCTCGACACGCCGATAGCGGTGCTAGCGGGATCGCGGCCACTTGGCGATACCATGGATCCTCCTTGGAGATGGGTGCGACGTGCCGTGCCGCTACGACCAGCTAGCGAGCGCGAAGCATACCACAGAAAGCACACAGCCCCAAGCGCTTAGCGCATCGCGCGGTTGCTAGCGGCGCGCCGCAAACGTGGGTTCAGGCCCCCCGCGGGTTCTGCTATACTCCGCCCCCCAATTGGCAGCCGGAGAGTGTTCTGGAGTGCACCATCTGACCAGATTCGCAAGGGCGACTGTCGTTTCGCCCGACCACGACTCGTCGACACACGACCGCGCTTGCGGTAAGCGGTCCGCGGTGGCGCTACGCGCCGGCGCGGCGCGAAGGCGACGTCGGAGCTTGCTGCAGGTCTTGTTCGCGGCGGCGACCGTGTGGTCGCTGACAGGCTGCGGCACGACACGCTGGTCGGATACGGCGCGGACCGCCACCGAGCAGTTGTTGATCTCCAACGCCATCGACCGCGCGGTGTCGGAGCTCGACTTCGAGGTGCTGCGCGGCCACGATGTGTTCTTTGATCCGTCGTACCTGCGCGGCGCGACCGACGAGAACTACCTGGTGAGCTCGCTGAGGCAGCATCTGCTGGCTAGCGGCGTCGTCTTGCGTGAATTGCGCACTGAGGCCGACTTTGTCGTCGAGGCCCGTTCCGGAGGCATCGGCACCGATCGCAGCGATCTGCTGTTCGGCGTACCGTCGGTCGCCGTGCCCAGCGTTCCTGGCATGCCCGTTCCGATGCCCTCGACGATTCCTGAAATCCCCTTTGCCAAAACCACGAACCAGCGGGCCGTCGCCAAGATTGCCGTATTCGCCTACAACCGCAATACAGGGCGCCCAGTATTGCAGTCGGGCATTGTGCCGGTCACGAGCACGGCGCGCAATAGTTGGTTCTTTGGCGCCGGACCTTTCCAACGCGGCACCGTATACGAAGGAACCAAGTTCGCCGGCGACCAGGTCAGCGTGCCGATCATCGGCGGCCGTCAGCAAAAGCGCGACGCCGGCGCACAGTCGCCGGTTAACACCGGTACGGTTTATCGCGATGGCTTCGATGGGATGGAAGCCACCGCGGTCGAAACGGCCGCCGCGCCGCCATCATCGTCGACATCCTCCCCGCTGCCAGGAGCAATCTCTGCGACGGCCGCCAATGCCGCCGCCAGCCTGGCGCTCGGCCAGCAACCGCGCGCCGCGGCGAGCCCTTCCTCCCCTGCCACGACTCAGTCACCCAGTGGCGCGCCATCGAGCCCACTGTCGCCGCCGGTTGGTCCGGTTGCCTTGCCGCCTACCAACGGCGTTAGCCCGCCCACGCCCAGCGTGCCTTCGGGGACGACCAGCACCGGACCAATCAGCGGGACATCGTCCGGCATGAGCACGACGTCGGCGCCGGTCAACGGAAAATGGCTCGTCGACCTCTGGCAACTGCGCGAAGCCAACGCCGCGAAGTGATCGCGCAATCTCACGACGTCGGGGATCCCGGTTCCTCTCCTGGAATGTCACGGGGGGTGTCCCAGAATAAGATTGCCCGGGAATTTGCGTCCTAACCGTCCTAAGCGGCTGTCAAAAGTCGTTAAGTCGTTTCTCCACAGCGAGTTATTTTAGGACGCAAAATCGAAAACACTTGCGTCCTAGATCGTCCTAAGCGCGGTTTTGCGTCCTAAGCACTCGTCAGCAATCGTTAGCCGCGGAGCTTGCTTCGCGCGCTAGCGCGCTGGGGCGCGACATCGACACTCGCGCAGCGGTGGCGCGACGTCGCACGAGCTAGCGCGCGGCGATGTTATTGGCTTGGACCCGCAAGCGGTGCAAGCGATCCCGCGGCTAACCAGTTGATCGTCGGGATGGTTCGGCCGCGGCGCGCACGCTCGACGCAGCTCTCGGCTCCGACTCTGACAAACGATTCCGATGAATCGCGAAGTCCTTGGGCAAGATGCGTGTAAGCAGGCTGCAGGCTTCAGTCCGCAGGCTTGCAGGTACGATGTCGCGAGTTGTGTGTACAGCGCGCAGGCTGGCGCGCCAGGATGTTCCTGTTTTCGGGAGGAAGGCGCTTTTCTGTAGCCGGCCTCTGTGAGGCCGGTCCGGGGTCACAGACCCCGGCTACAGGTTGACCTTCTTGTTACGGCCGTACGGACAGGTGTGCCATGGCCACGCCGGTACTCCGGGCGTGGCCATGCCGGCTCGATCGCAGGCATGCCCACGACAAGCGTGGGGCATAGGACCCGCGTACCGCGATCCGGCGGCCGCGGGGCACATCTGATTATAGCCACCGGTGGCTATTTGTCAACCATTATTGTGGTCATTTGTATGATCTTTTTGTACGCCGGGTGCCACTGCTGGCTTGTCCAGCAGTGTCTTGATTTGGGCCAAAGATGCACCGCGAAGCGCGAAGGTTCGCCAAGTGAAGATGGTTCGACGCCGCCAGTCCGTGCCGTGAACGGCCCCTGCAGGGCCGGCTGGGGGCGAAAAAGACGAGATTCGCGCGGACTTTCGCGACCCAGGCCTGACGGCCTGGGCTGGTGCGAAGCGGCCCTTCAGGCCGCGAAACCGTTGGTGCGTTTCACGCACCCTACCGCTCGCCGCCGCTGCGCGGCTGGGGAAGAGGTCGCCGCTAGCGCGGCTCTCGGTCGTGCGCTGCGTACCGTTGGTTGTGGTGGACGCGCGCCATAGTGACCGGATCGAGGGCACGTGCGCGGCTGGCTTGGCTGCGAACGTGCGGCGCGTCATGATGACGGGCAGGGGGTGCGTCGTGACGCGAACGAGTGGCGTCGTCGCCGAGCTCGCCTCGCAACGTCGTTTGCAATCTTGGAATTGATCCCCGTCCCGTTTGATTCTCGCCCTCAGCTAGTCGGAGTCGCCGGCGTTGAAGTGTCTTGCTTCAGATGGAACTGGAATTTCCGGGTGACGGGGTTAGCATAACCTTGAAGCCTGGAGGATTCCATGA
>JAIESQ010000191.1 GCA_019745975.1 Pirellulales bacterium | reverse complement strand
TCAGCGAGCCTGGCCAGTGGGAAGCGTTCTGGCTTGCCCATCCCAACTAAACTCAACCACAATAAAGACGCCCACCCGTCGGCGAGCGATCCCGATTCGTGCGACGTGACACGTAGCGGTGGCCGCGATGTTCGCAGAATGAGCGTTGCCGCGCGAGAATCAGATGGGTGGCGCCCGATCGCGGTTGTCAGCCCGCGGGGGTCATTTCATACTGGAACACGCAGTTAGCCGGTACATGCAAAGTCGGCGATTGCTGGTGCGTGGCACCCTCCGTTGAAAGTCCTGCTCGGTCCCCTCGATGAGCGACGGCGCCAATCCGCCAATCTCCGATGCTCTGGCCGACCTTGCGGGCCGGCAACTGGGCGACTATCGATTGCTGCGCCGATTGGGGCGCGGCGCCATGGCCGACGTCTACCTCGCCGAGCAGTGCTCGCTGCATCGCCAGGTCGCCTTCAAGGTGCTAAAGCCTGAGTTGACCGGCGATCCCAAGTACATCGAGCGCTTCCAGCGCGAAGCGCGTTCGGCAGCGGCGCTAGTGCACGGCAACATCGTGCAGGTCCACGAAGTGGGGCGGCTCGATGGCGTGCATTACATGGTGCAGGAGTACGTGCCCGGGCAGAACCTGCGGCAGCTCATCGCGCGGCAGGGCCCGCTGGACGTGGCCACGGCCGCCAACATCCTGTGGCAGGTGGCCGCGGCGCTGGTCAAAGCGGCGGAAGGGGGCATTATCCACCGCGACATCAAGCCGGAGAACATCCTGCTCACGCGCTCGGGCGAGGTGAAGGTCGCCGACTTCGGTCTGGCGCGGTTGGCCGACGCCGGTCCCGGCCCAAACCTCACGCAAGTCGGCGTCACGATGGGCACGCCACTGTACATGAGCCCTGAGCAGGTTCAAGGTCAAGCGCTCGACGCACGCAGCGATCTCTATTCGCTCGGCGTCACGACATACCACATGCTGGCTGGCAAGCCACCGTTCGAAGGGGAGTCGGCCCTGGCCGTCGCCGTGCAGCATCTGCGCAACGAACCTGTGCCGCTCGAAACACTGCGCGGCGATCTGCCGATCTCGCTATGCCGCCTGGTGCACCGACTGCTGGCCAAAGCACCTGAGGAGCGCATCGCCGGACCGCGCGAGCTGCTGGCCGAGCTACGGCGGCTAGCGCTTCCGGGAATAGAAGTGGGCTGGTCCGAGGAGTTCATGCCGGCAGCGCTGGCCGGTCCGCCAGCGAGCGACCCCAGCCTGGCGTCGGCGACACAACAACTTGCGACAGTTCTTCAAGAACAGCAGCTCATCGAGCGTGCGCGACCGCGCCGCGACCGCCGGCCGCTGGCCTTGGCGGCTGCGCTGGTCCTGGCGCTAGCCGCCGGAGCGGGGCTCGCCTGGCGACTGCAGCCCCCAGGAGTGTTGGCGAGCGCTGATCCGAACCGCACCGAGGTTCCCAGGCAGCAGACGGCGATCGAACAACTGTTCTACGCGGCCGCCCTGAACACCGAAGACGCATGGCTAGCCGTCCGGCAGTATCATGGCGACGACCTGTACTACGTGCGGCTGGCCGACGAGCAGCTTGGGCGGCTCTATTTGCACGCACAAGATTACACGAGGGCGCTCGAGGTATTCACTTCGTTGGCCGATTTGAACAATGCCGAGGAGGAGTTTCGCGCATTCGGCCTGGCAGGGCAGTGCGTCGTTTACAGCATGCGAAACGAACACGCCCAGAGCGCCCAGAAGCTCGCCGAACTATGGCCGCTACGGCAGCATCTCGATCCCGCGATGGGGACGCTGATTTCAGAAGTCGTCGAACGCAATCAGGCGGCGCTTAGCCCGCGTTCGGCGAGCCAGTGGCGCGAATGGTCGGCGTCGATGCCGTTGGACACGGCGGAGTAGGCAGCAAGCGCGCCAGCAGCGCGCAGCTAGCAGCACGCCGAATTGATCTTGAACCTGCCTGATCGCATCACTACTATCCCCCGCCGCCAAAGAATTCGTCCGCCAACCGTGAGCGCGTTCGCGCGGGGTAGCTCTCCCCAACACGGCCAGGACGAGCCAAAGTCGGCCTGGGCCGGATGGCCTTGCTCGTCACGCGCGTATTACTCGCCATTCACGATTCGGGACTTTGCGATGCCTGAGGCCGTCGCCGTGCGCCGCCTACATATCGTGCGCCTGCGGGCGATCTGTTGCGCGCTGGCGTTGGCCCCGGTCTGCGCGGTCGGCTGCTCACCGAACCAATACGCACTGCAAGGCCAGGTGCAGAACCTGCAACAACAACAGGTGGCCGTCGCTCAGCAGCATGCCGAACTGCAAACGCGGGCCACCGCGCTCGACCAGGACAACCAGGAACTCGAACGGCTGCTGGCGCAGTCGCAGCAGCAAGTGCGCCTGCTAGAAGATCAGTTGCTGGCCGTGCGCGACCAACTCAAGAGCACAACCACGCAATTGGCGGACGTTCGCGATAGATTTGAGAACACCGACGAACGGGCCCGCACGCTGGCTGCCTCGCTGCGCAAGCGCGGCGGTGCGGAAATCCAAGCCAACAGCAGCCTGAGCGGGACGCTTCCCGGCTTAAACCTTCCCGGCGTCGAAGTTCGTCGCGACGGCGATGTGGTCCGAGTTGAACTGCCGGGCAATCGCTTGTTTGTCTCCGGCAGCGCGCGGTTGTTGCCCGAGGCGGGGACGTTGGTCGAACAAGTCGCCGCTGAGATCACGCGCGCCTATCCCGACCGGATCGTCGGCGTCGAGGGGCACACCGACAGCGATCCCGTGACCCCTGGCCAGTGGGCTAACAATCATCAGCTTTCGGTCGGTCGGGCCATGGCGATATACGACCATCTGTTGGCACGCTGCGGCATGCGGCCCGAGCAGTTGATGGTGGTCGGACACGGCTCGAACCATCCGGTCGTGTCGAACGCCACCGCGGCAGGCAAAGAGCGAAATCGCCGCGTCGAGCTGGTCATCTATCCCGACCGAGTCGCCAATCGCTAGGGCGGCCGTTAGAATTGATCGCATTGCCGCGCGGTGTCGATACATCGTCGCCATGCCGTGTGAACCCCGCCCCGCCCACTCCTGTCGTACCTAAGCGCGATGCTCGTGCGCCGCCGTGGTAGGCAATCGGCCTGCTCGCCCACCTGGCAGCCTCCTCCTGACACGTTGAGCGTCAAATCGTGATCGCGATCATCGACTACGGCATGGGCAATCTCCGCAGCGTGCAAAAGGGGTTCGAGCGGGTTGGGCACGCCGCCACGATCACCAATGATCCCCAGGTTGTGGCCGCCGCGGACAAGGTGGTGCTTCCGGGGGTCGGGGCCTTCGCCGACGCGATTGCCGAGTTGCGACGCCGAGACCTCGTCGCGCCGGTGCGCGAAGCGATCGATTCGGGCAAGCCGTTTCTGGGGATCTGCCTGGGCCTGCAAATGCTGTTCGAGCGCAGCTACGAGGACGGCTGCCACGAAGGGCTCGGTGTGCTCGAGGGTGAGGTAGTGCGTTTCCAAGTTCCACCCGAGTACAAGGTACCGCACATGGGTTGGAACGAGCTGTCGATCGTGCGGCGCCCGCCGATGCTCGCCGGCGTTGAAGAGGGGACGCACTTCTACTTCGTGCATTCGTATTACGTGGTTCCGACCGATCCGGGGGTGGTGGCGGCGCGGGCCTCGTACCCGGAGCCATTCACGGCCATGGTCTGGCGCGATAATCTTGTAGCCACGCAGTTCCACCCGGAAAAGAGTCAGGCACACGGCCTGCGACTGCTGCGTAACTTCGCCGAGATGTGAGGACTTCGAGCCCATGCCGCGCCGCACGAGCAGCATTGCCCCCGATTGGTGGGATTACACGACACTGGACGACGAACTGCTGCGAGACGCCGCTCGGCTTTCGGCCGAGGATTTGTTCGGCTTGTCGCGTGGAGGTTTTCGCGTCGTCGCTTACGACACGCTCGAGGACTTCTACCTGGCCGAAGCGCTCGAGTACGTCCACGCCTGGCGGCAGGCGACGGCCGACAACCCAGTCGGCATCTGCGGCCCGATTGGCCCAACGGAGCAGTTGCCGCTGGTGGCGCGGCTGGTGAACGAGCTCGAGCTCGATCTCTCGAACGCGCACTTCTGGGGGATGGACGAATGGTATCTCGACGGCGCGGCGGCCGACGTCTCGCATCCGCTGTCTTTCGAGCGGGCCGATCGTGAGCTGTGTTTCAACCGCATCGCGCCGCGGCTGCGTCCGCCCGAGGCAAATCTGCACTTTCCCAAGGCCGATCCGGCCGACTATCTCGCCGCCTGGGACCAGGTGCACTGTGCCGTGATGCAAGGGGGGCAAGGGGAAATCAAGCACTGGGCATTCAACGATCCCTTGCCGCGCCGCGGACCGTGGCAGAACGAGCCGCCGCCGGCCGCCGATTATCTGAAACTCTCGACACGTGTCGTCGGCCTGCACCCGCTGACCCTCGTGCAAAACGCCCGCACCAGCGGCGGTGGCAACATCGCGGGCGTGCCGCGCCAGGCGATCACCGTGGGGCCGGTACAAACCTGGCAGGCGGAGAAGGTGAGCATCTGGCACGCCGGCACACATGATAATCCGTTTGGTCAGCGGCTCACGACGCTCATGATCTCCAAGAAGATCGTCGATACGGCGGTACCGATGTCGTTGTTGGCCCTGCACCCTAACGTGCAGTTCAACTTCTATCGCCCCGGCATCGGCAGTTGCGAAGCCGAAATGCACTAAGACGCTAGCGGTCCGCGAGCGATAACGGCACCAAGTCGCGCTCGGCGTCGCGTGTCACCTCGAGCCGCATTCCCCAACGGACCAAAACCGGCGATCCCTCGGCGACGAACGCTGAAACTGGCGCTTCGCGTAGCGCCTCGACGAACTGCGACCCGTACAGTGCCGTGATATCGGCCTTAAGCTCTACGTTGTCGACAGGTGCAACGCGCCAAGGCGCATGCTCGACCCGGTACTCAGCGGTGCTGCCGCTGCGCAGCGCCGTGTAAGCCCAGTAGTGCTCGGCGATGAACGCCTCATGGCTGTCAGGCGCCAACTGGCGGAAGTGCCCGTTGCACCGAGCCTTGATGTGATGGCGCTGGCCCGCCAGCCGCCAGCGATACGCAAGCACGGCGCCAGGACCAATTGGCTCACCGGTTGGCGATATCTCCGATTGCAGGGGCACCGTCCAGTACTTCTCCTCGTAGCATGCTCGGGCGACCAGCGCGACGGCCCAGCGCGGCACAAGCTCGCGCACAAATACGACACCGCGTCTCAGTTGGTCGCCGTGGCGACGGACGACGTACAACCGAAGATTCACTTCAGGAAAGTTGCTATGCCCGGGGATCGGCATGCCGCAGACGCGGGTCTTCAGAAAGTTGAAGCCGACCACGCTGACAAAAGCGCGGCCCTGCCACAAATCGAGCTGTGTGCCGCGCGGCACCAATGGCAGCAAGAGCGCCGGCTCAATCTCATAGTTCAGCATCAGCAACTGGCGCCACTCGGCAGTTAGAAACACGCCCGGCATTGCGGTTGTCGCCTTCCTGGTTGTCGAGGCCAGCGTAATCTCTCGTTGGGCTCGGGTTGTCTTGATACCACGAACCGCATTGGCGAGGTAACCGCAATCGCAATCGTCGGGTAACTTGAGTTCCAAATCGGTAGCGGGGTGTCGCGCATCGGCCGGCCGCACACGCGACAGCGAGACGAAGTCTCGGAGGCAAGGGTCCACTGCACTCGTCTTCTGCGGACTGATAAAATGGGGTAGAATGCAGCGATCCGCAGGGACGCGCCGCAGTTTTCGGGCCGTCAGGCTGAGCCGAGCGCAAAGCTTTGCCTCTCGGTGAGCTGCATATCGCAACCACTAACCTTGCAGCAACGCATGGCCACCGACACCAAGAGCGCCGCGCTAGAAACCTGGCGTCGCCAGATGGCTGCGGCGCGCCAGCGCGATACCAGTCTGACGACCATCAGCGGGCGCGAAATCGAGACACTCTATCTGCCCGACGAGATCACCGAGGAGTACGAAACTCGACTCGGCTTTCCGGGCCAGTACCCATTCACACGCGGGGTGCATGCCAATCAGTATCGCGGCCGGCTATGGACCATGCGGCAATTCGCCGGGTTCGGCACGCCCGAGGAAACCAACGAGCGGTTTCGCTTTTTGCTGGCGAAGGGCCAAACGGGCCTGAGCACTGCATTTGACCTGCCGACCTTGATGGGGCTCGATAGTGATCACCCGTCGGCCGCCGGTGAAGTCGGGCGCTTGGGGGTGGCGGTCGATTCGGCCCGAGATCTGGAGCGATTGTTTGCCGGCATCAACCTGGGCGAGGTCTCGGTGTCGATGACGATCAACGCTCCAGCGGCGATCATCTTGAGCTACTTCCTGGTGGCTGCCGAACGGCAAGGTATCGCCTGGGATCGGCTCAGCGGCACGATTCAGAACGATATCCTCAAGGAGTATCACGCTCAGAACGAATACGTCTATCCGCCGCGCGAAAGCGTGCGGCTGGTGACCGACACGATCGAGTTTTGCACGCGGCACGCGCCGCGATTTCACCCGGTGTCGATCAGCGGGTATCACATTCGCGAAGCCGGGGCGACCGCGGCCGAGGAGCTGGCGTTCACGCTGGCCGACGGCTTTCACTATGTCGAACAGGCCCTGGAGCGCGGCCTGGCGATCGATGAGTTCGCCCCTCGGCTCTCGTTTTTCTTCAATGCCCACAGCGATTTCTTCGAGGAGATTGCCAAGTTCCGCGCGGCGCGGCGCATCTGGGCGCGTCACCTGCGCGAGCGCTACGGCGCGCAAGACACCAAGAGCCTGGCGCTGCGCTGCCACGCACAGACGTCGGGTGTCAGCCTGCAGGCGCAGCAGCCCGAGGTGAACGTGGTGCGCGTCGCCTACCAGGCACTAGCGGCGGTACTCGGCGGCTGTCAGTCGCTGCACACCAACAGCCGCGACGAGACGCTGTCGCTCCCCACCGAGGAAGCGGTCACGATCGCCCTACGCACGCAGCAAGTGCTCGCCTACGAGACGGGCGTTCCCAACTCGGTCGATCCGCTGGGGGGAAGTTACCAGGTCGAGGCCCTAACCGACGCCTTGGAGCGCGAGGCCGAGGAGATGTTCGTCGAGATCGAGCGTCGGGGAGGCATGATCGCGGCGATCGACAAGGGTTACTTCCGACGCCGCATCGCCGACAGCGCTTTCGCCTACCAGCGTGAAGTGGATCGCGGTCGCAAGCTGGTGGTGGGCGTCAACGCTTTTGTCGAGCAGGAGGCCAGCCGCATTCCGCTCTTGCAAATCGATGAGTCGATTGAGCGCAAGCAAGTTGCAAATCTCAAGGCGCTGCGGTCCCAGCGCAAGGCCGCGGCGACGGCCTCCGCGCTCGACGGAGTGCGCCGCGCTGCGACCAGTAGCGAGAACATCATGCCCGCGCTCTTGGAAGCCGCGCGCAGCGATGCCACGGTGGGCGAGACCGTAGTGGCTTTGGCCGACGCCCTGGGGCGCTACAGCACCGCGTTGACTTGATTACCCGCTTGGCTTCCCCTGTTCTCTGCGACTGCGGAATCGAATCACATGACGTCATCATCCACCGTTGGGCCCAAGACGGCGGCTAGCGGCGAATCTCGACCTCCGGTCCGCGTGGTGCTGGCCAAGATCGGACTCGATGGCCACGATCGCGGCGTGCAAGTTGTCGCGCGGGCGCTACGAGACGCCGGCATGGAGGTGATCTACACCGGGCTTTGGCAATCGCCCGAGGCCGTGGTCCGTGCCGTTGAAGATGAAGACGCCGACGTGTTGGGAGTGAGCCTGCTTTCGGGCGCGCACTACGTGCTGATGCCCCGTCTGATTAACCTATTGAAGGATCGCGGACTGGAACACGTCGTCGTCATTCTGGGCGGGATCATCCCGGCCGACGACATTCCAGGATTGGAGCAGTTGGGTGTCGCGCGGATCTTCACGCCGGGGGCGTCGCTCGACGAGATCGCCGAATTCTTGCGCGCGGCGGTTGAGAAGCAGCGGACGGCTTAAAGCGGCCTCGTGGCAGCGCGAGTCAACGTCCCGAGCGATCCGCTCCTAGCGGCTTGAGCTTGATGTTCTTGTACCAGCAGTCGCCACCGTGGTCTTGCAGGCCGAGGAAGCCTCGGCGCGGATGATCGCGATACACCACGTCGAACTTGTGCTCGCTGCCGTCGGGGCGGCGATTGGGCGCAGTCCACTCGTCGAGATCGATCGCGTTCACTCGTTCGCCGTTAAGCACCACCGCGATCTTTGGCCCGTCGCAGGTGATCTCGATGTGATTCCACTCGCCGGCCGGCTTCATGGCGTTCTTGGCCGGAGCGGCCAGGTCGTAGATCGCGCCGGTGTCGTGAAAACCCGCGGTCGTCGTATCGTCGACGGCCACTTCGATGCCGTTGAAGCCAACGTCTTTGCCTTCGCGCGGCACCAGCGGCCAGGTGCGAAGAAAGATCCCGCTGTTGCATTTGGGCGCGATCTTGAAATCCAACGACAGCACGAAGTCGCCCCACGGACGCTCGTGGATCAGCATGTAGCCGCCGCAGCCGTGTGGGTTGAGAGCGCCGTGTTCGACCGGCTTGCGGCTCGGTTTTTCGCTCGAGGTTTGCCAGCCGGCCAGCGACTGGCCATCGAACAAGAGCAGCCAGCCGTCACGCTTTTCGGCCTCGGTTAGTTGGCTGTCTGCACCACGGCACGTTCCCATCGCAGCCATCGCGCAAGACAACAAGCCGGCGACGATCGTCAGACGTTTCCCCAAATGGCGTCGCATCAGCTCACCAGCTTTTCTGTTTTGGTGTCCCAGATCATTGTCCTCTGCTGGCGGTAA
This sequence comes from Pirellulales bacterium, assembly GCA_019745975.1. Lineage (GTDB taxonomy): Bacteria > Planctomycetota > Planctomycetia > Pirellulales > JAEUIK01 > JAIESQ01. The sequence goes on along the minus strand of JAIESQ010000191.1, from coordinate 1,727 downwards.
CTTTCGACGGCCAGCTTGATGGCCACCATCGTGGCCGCCCCCAGTTCGGCGTTGCAGTGCAGCGGGGCGCCGGTGCGGATCGCATCGAGAAAGTTGCCGACCATGTCGCGCCGCGCGGTCGTGGTGAGCGTACACTCGGCCAGGCCACCGTTGCGTTCCTTGAACTCCGGCTCGAAGTCGCCGTTTTTCTTGAGCGCCAGCCCGTCGATTTCCAAGGTGCCATACTTGCCGTACACGCGGTCGGGCAGGCTGCTGTCGTTGGTCAGCGTGCTGGCCAGGAAGACCGAGAACTCGCTGGGGTAATCGGCCGTCATCAAAAACACATCGGGGATGTCGCGGCCATCCTTCTCGATATACAACCCGCCCGAGGCGTTCACGCGCCACGGGTACTCGCCGTCGTGCCCGGCGATGGCCAACAGCAGCGGCGCCAGCTTGTGATAGAGCAAGTCGGTCGCCACGCCGCCGTTGTAGGGCCAGTACTTACGGAAGCGGAAGAAGTGATCCGGGGTCCATTCGATCTTGGGCGCCAGCCCCCATTCGGCGCCGAGCCACATGTTCCAGTCGATGAAGTCGTCGCCGGTTTTGTCGGGTCCGGCCGTCGGGTCGATCTTCTGGTGCTCGTTGAACAGGCAGACCCGCGCGTTGCGGTTGTAGGTGCCATGCGCCCAGGTGACCTTGCCGATGCGGCCTGCTTTCAGTGCATCGTGAGCTTGCCAGAACTTGTCGTCGCCGGTCCCCTGCGGCCCGACCTGCAGCACCTTGCCGGTCTTGCGAACCGTGTTGCGCAGCGCGATCGCCTGCTCGACCGTGTGCGTCATCGGCTTCTCGACATAGACGTGCTTGCCCGCTTCGAGCGCGTCGATCGCTATCTTGCCGTGCCAATGGTCAGGCGTGGCGATCAGCACGGCGTCGATGTCGGGCCGCTGGAGGAGCGTGCGATAGTCGAGCGTGCCTTCGCAGCCGGCGACTTCGCGGGCCCGCGTGAGGCGGCGCTGATAAACGTCGCAGACGGCGGCCACGCGAATGTTGTCGCGCTCGCTCCGCTCGACCAGATTGCGCAAGTGGCCCGAGCCCATCCCGCCGCAACCAATCACGGCGAACTGCACGCGATCGTTGGCGCCGTCGGATTTGTTCGCGGCGCTGTCGCTGGCCGTGTCGTCGGCCGCGCGCGAGCGCAGCGAGCCGGCCGCCGCGGTGGTCGCCACGGCCGCGGCGAGAAAATTGCGCCGCGAGACCGCGTCGTGTTGTGAGGCGACCTTCGAATCTGCGGATGCGTCCATGAGAGGTCTCTCCGGGGGGCGGTGGTGTTGCCGGCGATTTTCGGTACCGGGTGTGCGGCGCGTAGGATTCTTGACTGGGCCGAGCGCGTCGTCAACTTTTTGTCGATGCAGAGCGCCGTGACCACGTCCCGGTGGATACAGCCGCGTCGATTGTGTCGAGTCTTCTGCGGCGGAGCAAATCTGTCCGCGAAATGGTAGTATGGGAGCCGCGCCGGATGGTTGCGAGTGCGACGACAGGCATGTGCGCCCGATATTGGTTGTGTGGTGTTGCTACTGAAGGGGGAACAACAATGAAGCTCGCCCGCCGGAGGCCGATACACTGGAAGCAGATTACTGTGGAAACCGCCGTCAAGGCGGTCGCGGACTATAATCCTGCACTTTCTGAGAAATCGTCGGTAACTGGTATTCCATGAAAAACGGCTCTTCCCTCAAGCTGCGGTTGCGAGA
>JAIESQ010000180.1 GCA_019745975.1 Pirellulales bacterium | reverse complement strand
AAAAATCATCCAACTGACCGAAAGCCTCTTAGCTCTGGCTGCTTGATACAGCAACGGTTCTCAGAAAGTGCAGGCCAGGAGTGTCGCTGTCATCAGACCGGACGGTTGTTTTCCAACAATTGCCTTTCCCGGGGGAATACACCTTGCCTTTGAACTCATAGGGCAGGCTTTGATTCTTGCGCTCTCCTCCGCTCGTCATTGGGTTGGAACGAAATAGCCGCGCATTTGGAAAATCCTTTACCAGTGCATTCGCGGCCTCTCGATAGTCCCTTATCTTGCGGTCGCCAACCGGGACATCTGAAACCGGGAATACGCTACCATCTTCCATTTCTAGGAACTTAAACTCCGATAGCGCCTCCTCATCGAGTCCCCGTTTTCGGAATAGTGGGCGAAAAGTGATCGGTTGTGCCCCTTGCTCCTTTCGGGGAGTCTTTGAGAACCAAACTAGGTAATCGTTGACGGGGTCAAGTAGGCCACTCTTCTGGCTCCCTTTCTTTTTCACTGGAATGGTGACAACCAGACAAGCCGCACCGAATACATCGTCGAGCAAATTCCTAATCAGGTGTAGGTTCTCGTCGCTGATCTGCACGAAACACGAACCACCGGGGGCGAGCAGCTGGTTCGCTAAAATCAAGCGGTCGCGAAGATACGCAAGATAAGAGTGAATACCAAGTTCCCATGTGTCGCGAAATGCTTGGACAGTTTCGGGTTCTTGTGTGAGATCCTCGTCCCGATCAGATTCTCCGACGTCCCGCCGATTAACAAATGGTTGGAAATTCGAGCGATATCGAATTCCATACGGCGGGTCGAGGTAGACCATTTGCACCTTGCCCGCCATCCCCTCCTTCTCCAAGAGCGAGTTCATCACCAAGAGCGAATCCCCCGCGATCAGACGATTGCTCCAGCCGTGCGGGTGCTTATAGAAGTCGATCGCCTCGCGCAGCGGCGGATTCTCTTCCGGCTGCGCAAAGAGCGATTGCTGAATCTGCCTTGGCTGGCCACTACCCGCGGACCCTTGCGCACTCCCATTGCTCCGCACGGCCTCGATGATCGAGCGGGGGTCGATCCGCTCGTGGACGTGCAGGCTGACCGTCGGCACCTCGAAACTGGTCCGCTCGGCCTTGCCGGCCCAGACAAGTTGCGGGTCCAAGTGCGGGTCGTAGGTGTAGGTTTTCTTCTTGGTCTCGGGTGGGTCGGTCGCGGGCGTGACCAAACCGACGGGCGGATTGTTGGGGCGCTTTTTGTCGGGGTGTTCGTACTGGGTGATGTCGCGCTTGGAAGGACGCTTGCGGCGGCGTTTGGCTGGCTTGCCGGAGGCTTGGTTCGCTGCCCTGCGTTTGGCCATGAGCTCGATCCGTCCGTTGAGTGGTCGCAGAGATGACGCCGAGTGTCGCGAAGGGATTCGCGGGCGCCTGGCCCGCGAGTTTACGACAGCGGGCCGCGAGATGCCACCAGCAGGCTACCGGCGATGGTTCGACTGGGGCAACGTCGCCGAGCACGGCCGCGCGGTCACTCCCTCGCTGCGCTTCGGGCTGGTGTTGTGTTTCTGCGTAGCGGCTGGGGATCATGTCGCCGCTGCGCGGCTTGATGGTTCGTTTGTGACACGGTTCCGTGGGTTGCACCCACGGCTAAGCGATTTCGCCGCGTGCGCGGCAGGAGACCATTCCCAGCACGCGGAGGGTTGGGGAAGACCTGTCAACGCACGCTGCGCTGCTCACCACTGCAAGCCGCAATTCAGGTAGCAGCCCAGCAGCGTGAAATTGCTGGGCGTATGCCGCATGCTGCTGGTCGACAGCGAGCCGATATCAAGCGGCAGCACATTCGTGCTCGTCTCATACGTGGCGAAGGGGTGGATGAAGACCGCCGCCTGGAAGCCCGATTCAATGCGCACGATCGAGCCGTTGCCCAGCACGCGCGCGTAACCGAGACCGAGCTTGGCGTCGCTGGCATACACCACCTGCGAAACGGTCCGAGCGCCAATCTGCTCGCGATTTACCGCGTTGTCGAACACCGCCTCGAACGAGTACTGGGCGGGCTGCATCCAGCCCCCCAATAGCGCGCCACTCAACTGCCCCACGCAAGTGAATCCCAATGGCAGATTGCAGGCCGTCGCCAGCCCAAGACGCGGGCCCAGGCCCGAATAGGTCGACGTGTTATTCAGCGAGATGTATTGGAGCGTCGGGTCGGGAATGGCCACGACCGGAGGAACCGGGTTGATCGTGGGGTCGTTGTAGAACGTCGAGATCAGTTGCTCGCGCAGCCGGACGAAGGTCACGCCCGCCAGCAGACGAATCTGGGTCCGCATGCCAAGGTTGACCCACTGGCCCGCATCGAGATTCACCTGGTCGTAGTCGAAGCGCACGCGCCCCTCGGCCGCTTTGAGGTGGAACACGCCCACCTCATTGGCGCTCTCCGACATCGAGGGGCCTGTCTGACTGAAGGGCGAAATCCATTGCGTGGCCCGATTGGCTACCGCCACGAAAGCCGAGTCGCCGGTGCGCAGACGATCCCAGTTGACCTGCATGTCGTTGCCGGAACCGGCAAACGCATAGCGGGCGCGGACGCTGAAGCCGGGCTGAAGTTGCGGATTGAGTGACTGCACGGCCCACTGGGGATTTTGCAGGGGAAGAAAGGTCGTGGTCGTCGCGTAGCCCAAGTTGTCGGCACCGGGCTTGAGATACAGCAGGCTGGCGCCCAGTTGCAAGCCAGGTGTCAGGTTGGGAACGAACACGGACAACGGGCGGCCGACACACAACGGGGCCGAACAGCAAGCGTCGTCGGTCTCATCACAACCGTCGTCGCTCTCGGGCAGGGTTTCCGTCTCGGCCAGAGCTTCGACTTGCGGCGGGGGAACCATCTCCTGGGGATCGGCGGCCAGCAGGCTCGACGCCATCAGCGACAGCACGAATGTGCAGAGTACGCTGCGGGGGGCCGTACAGAGGAACGACCTGACATGAGCTTTCATCCTGCCACCTGTGGCATTTTCCGCGCAGCGAGGGATCGGTAACAACCAATCGGCCACCAGACGTCGGAAAATCCACGCAATCGTCAAGCTCGCCGAGAGCAGCCCAGGTTCATGCATGAGCGGGCGCGATAGCGGGCAAATCTGACAAGCCAGGAAAGCGGCGCTGACCCGGATTAGCGGTGAAGCTCACTGCTTGCGCAATCGCGCCACGAGTCGCTCACCGAGGAGCAACACAACCACCGAAAGGCCCAGCACCGGTAGCAGAATACTGGTCGCTGTCACGGTGGCGACGAGCCAGCGGGGGCGGCGGGCGTCGACCCGGCGAGGGAGACCGAGGCGGCCGGGCGGGCGGCGCTCCCACCACATCCAAATGCCGGTCAGGGGGGCCGTCATGAGCACGACGCACGTCACCAGCCAGAGGGTTTTGCTCGGCAGTCCCCAGATCGTGCCGACGTGCAGCGCAAAGTTCCACGTCCCCAGCCAATAGATGGTCTTCGTCTCGCTGTTCAAGCGATCTTCGAGGATCTCGCCCGTGGCGCGGTCGATGAACAGGATCTCGTTAACCTGCGGGCCGCGCTCGTTGTTGGCCGTGACCAGGTAGACCGCGTTGGCGGCTCGTGGAAACCAGATGGTCAGGTTGTTGCCGGGCATTCGCTGCCGCGCGATCTCGACGATCCGGTCGATAGACACATCCTTGGCTTCGGGCGGTGACTTGGATGGCATGGGTTTGGAAAACATGTCGTAGGCATCGGTCTTCTGCCCGGCATAGCGAAAACCGCTTCCCCAAACATAGGTGTAGATCAGGCCGGTGAGCGCGATCAGGATCGCGACGACCGCGACGTAGAAGCCGCTCACGGAGTGCAGGTCGCGCAGCACCACATAAGGCTTCTGCCGCAGTCGCGGGAGCCACACACCCCAGACCTGGTTGGCTTTGCGCGGCCACCACAGGTAGATGCCCGTCGCCGCGAGCACGATCGACCAGCAGGTGGTGAGCTCGACGACGATCCGCCCTGTCGTGCCGAGGAACAAGGTGCGGTGCAGATCGAGCACGACGTCGAAGAACCCTCCTTTCTCGATCGAGCCCAAGTAATGGCCTCGATAGGGATCGACATAGCCGAATTGAAAGTTCTTGCCTCCCATGGCCAGGGCGGTGGCGCGGCGGGGGTTCAGGAAGACTTGCATCAGTCCGATTTGGTACCCCGGGGCGGCGGCGCGGGCCGCGGCGAGTTGCTCGTCGTAGGTGACGCGTTTGGCAGCCGGTTCGACGTAGGTGACCCCGGGGTAGAGGAACGCTTCCAACTCATCTTTGAAGATGTAGAGCGCGCCGGTGGCCGACACCACGATCAGCACGGGGGCGATGATCATGCCAGCATAGAAGTGCCAGCGCCAGACGATTCGATACAACCTGTCGCCGGTCTTGGACGGCCTGGCGTCGGCCGGAGGCGCGCCGCGTGATCCGCGTCCGGAAGTGGCGGCGGTCGATGATTTTTCGAGTGACGCGATGCTCATGTGCCCGGCTCGTGGGTCGGATCGGCACTAATCTAGCAAGACGGGCTGCCGTGTTAGTTCGTGGCGTCGAGGTACGGGTCTTGGCCCATGCGTTCGTGGACCTTCTTGCGTTCTTTCTCGTAGTACATTAGCACGCGGCGGTCGCGGTAGTGGCGGCGCTCGATGCGGCGCTGCGCCTTGCGGAACAGGTTGGCCGAGACGCTGGTCACTTCGGCTTGCGCACGGCCTTGTTCTTCGAACCGGCGCGCCGCTTTGGCGCCCAGGCCGGCCAACAGAATGTCGTCGTCCAAGGCGAGGTACTGCCGGTAGGTGCCAGGATCGCCTTGCCGGCCGCAGCGGCCGATCAATTGCCGATCGATGCGGGCCGAATCGTGCATCTCGGTGCAGATGACGTGCAGCCCGCCAAGTTCGGGGACGCCGGGGGCGAGCTTGATGTCGGTGCCGCGGCCGGCCATGTTCGTCGAGACGGTGACGCGACCCACCTCGCCGGCGCGGGCGACAATCTCGGCTTCGGCGGCGATCTGGTGGGCATTGAGGACGCGATGCTCGACGCCGGCGGCGGCCAGCAAGCTCGAGAGGATCTCGCTTTTGTCGATCGAGCGCGTGCCGATGAGCACCGGCCGCCCCGTGGCGTGCAGCGCGACCACTTCGTCGACGACGGCCTCCCAGCGGGCCTGGCTGTTGCCATAGATGCCGTCGGCGAGGCGCTGGCGGATGGCGGGGCGATTCGTGGGGATCGGCACGACAACGAGCTCGTAGATTTTCTTTAGCTCGCGCGCCGACGTCGCGGCCGTGCCGGTCATGCCGGCCAGCCGCTCGTAGCGATGGAAGAAATCTTGGACTGTGACACGGGCGGCCTGCCCGGCGTCGACGGTGACGGTGACTCCTTCTTTGGCTTCGACGGCCTGATGGATGCCCTCGCGCCATTTGCGCCCTTCGGAAAGGCGGCCGGTGAACTCGTCGACGATCACGATTTCGTCGTCGCGGATCACGTACTGCCGGTCGAGGGTGAACGATTTGTTCACTTTGATCGCCCGCTCGACGTACTCGTAGATGTGGTACATGCCGACGGTGTCGAGGGCCTCGGGCTTGGGGAGATTGCGGGTCTTGTGGCGGCCGTCGAAGGAGAGCTCGACGGTGCGCTTGATGTGGTCGTATTCGTAGTCGTCGTCCTCGACGAATTCCTGCGCGACGCGCGCCGCCCATTGAAAACACTGCACAGCGATCCGCTCGCGCTCGGTGGGCACCGCGCTAATGATGAGCGGCGTACGGGCTTCGTCGATCAAGATACTGTCGGCCTCATCGACCAGGCAGAAGTAGTGGCCGCGTTGCACGGGCTGCTCGCCTTGGGCGCGGGTGTGGCCGAGCATGCGGCCGAAGAGATCGACGTCGCCTTCGCGGCGCGAGCGCTCGAGCAGGCGGTCGCGGAGGAAGTCGAAGCCGAACTCCTTGGCGGTGCCGTAGGTGATGTCGCAGGCGTAGGCGTCGCGGCGCTGGTCCTGAGTCATTTGCGATTCGATGACGCCGACCGACATGCCCAACAGCTCGAAGATGGGTCGCATCCAATCGGCGTCGCGGCGGGCGAGGTAATCGTTGACCGTGGCCAGGTGGGCGCCGCGGCCGACGAGGGCATAGAGGTACAAGGGGAGCGTGGCGGTGAGGGTTTTGCCTTCGCCGGTTTGCATTTCGGCGATCGACGAGTTGCACAGGGCGACGCCGCCGAGGAGTTGCACGTCGAAGTGCCGCATGTTGAGGCGGCGGCGACCGGCTTCGCGCACCAGGGCGAAGGCTTCGCAGAGGAGGCGATCGAGCGGTTCGCGCGATTTGGCCCGATAGCGCAGCGACAGGCTGCGCTTGCGCAGTTCGGAGTCGGATTGCTGCTGCAGTTGGGGTTCGAAGGCGGCGATGCGGGGCAACAGCGGAGTCCAGCGGGCCAGCCGCCGTTGGACCGGCCCGCCGAAGATCGCCTGCAATCGAGTTGTCATTTGACCGGACATCGCTTCTCCCGCTGCAATTGTACGCCAATTCGGCGCCGCGGCTTCAGCGACGTTTGCCCGGGTACGAGGGGGCCGATACCAGGCAACGAACTATTCTTCCATCTCGCGCTGGACGCCGCGGATCGCCTTCAAGAAGTGCTCGATCGACGGGGCGCGCTTGGCCGGGTTGGGCTCGACGCAGGCCATGATCGCCCCCGCCAGCTTGCGGTTGAGCCGCGGGCGATGCTCGAGAATGTCGCGCGGCGGCCGCGTGGCGTGCGTCATCGCCACCTGGCCAGTCGTGCCGCGTTCCCACGGCAGCTCGAACGTGCAGATTTCGTACGCCGTGACGCCAAAGCTGAAGACGTCGAGCCGCTGGTCGGTCTTCAGGCGGCGGACCAGCTCCGGCGCCATGTAGTTCGGCGTCCCCGTGCGATTGCCCGGCTGCATGAACTCGGGGGTCGCCGGCACGGTCAGGCCGAAATCGATGAGCTTGATCCACGACAGATCGGGTGCCACCACGAAGTTGCGCGGGCAGATATCGCGATGGATGAAGCCGGCTTTGTGCAGCGCGGCAATCGCCTCGGCCGCGCCGCGAACGAGCGGCACGCGGTGGCCGTCGAGCTTATTGCTGCGGGCGATCAACAGCGAGTTAAGCCCCGGGCCGTCGAGAAACTCCATCACCACGTACTGCTGGCCCGCGGTCGTCAGGCCGTGTTCAAGCGTTTTGACGATGCGCGGGTGCTCGAGCTGCAGGGCGACTTCCCCTTCGGTGGGCTTCTTCAAGCCCGTGAACCTGGCCTCGAACTCGGCTGTCTTCTTGGCGTCGAGAATCTTCAGGCCGACGACCTGGCCGTTCTTGCGGTCGCGAGCCATGTAGAACTCGGACATCGTGCCCGAGATGGCCTCGCGCATGAGCTCGAAGCGGCTGCGGACATCGCACTTGCCGCCGGAGAGGAGCGACTTAACACTATCCAAGAACCCCATGCGGCACGCGCGGTAGGCAATGGCTCAATCTTCTGTTCCCGAAGTTCCAATCTAGGCGGCGTGCCCGCGCGCGACAATGGGGTGGCACGCCGCCGGTCGCGAGGAATTGCGTATACTACAACAGCAAGCGCCACCGATCCTCGGCCAAGCGAGTTGAGCCCATGAGTCACCCCTTTCATTTTCACTACAACAAGGCCGCGCAGGCGATGGCCGCCTTGCTACGCGTCGAACCTGGACAGCGGATGAACTACTACCGGCTGCTAAAGCTGCTCTACATCGCCGATCGGCAGAGCGTACAAGAGACGGGCCGGCCCATCCTCGGTGGACGACTGATCGCGATGGATCGGGGCCCGCTGCACTCGGCTTGCTTCGATCTCGTGCAAGCCAAGGATGCTCAGATCGCCTGGTTCGCGCAGTACTTTCGCACCGAACGGAAGGACCTGGAGATGATCGCCGATCCGGGCAACGGCGATTTGTCGGCTCGCGAAATCGATCTGTTGAATCGCGTTCGCGACGAGCATCTGAATGAAGACGATTGGGAAGTGGGCAACTTCACGCACACCTTTCCGGAGTTCCAGCACAATCAAGCGCCCCCAGGAAAGTCGAAGACGATTCCATTTGTCGATCTTGTCAACGCCGTGGGGCGTGGCGCGGAGCTTGAAGCGATCCTGGCCGACGCCAGGCAAAAGGCTGCCATCGACCGCGTCTTTGGGGCATAGAGCGTGCAAATCGGCGACGCGTTCCTACTCGAAGATCGCGACATCGACCCGCATCTGTGGGTGGTGATCTCGCACCCGCAGGAGAATGCCCAGGCAGTCGTGATCGTGAACTTAACATCGCTCGGGCCGACGAAGGATCAATCGTGCGTATTAAACGTCGGCGATCATCCCTGGATTTCGCACGCCACGTGCGTGCATTACGCCGATGCCAAATGCGTTAGCGAAGAAACGATCGACCAACTTGTCGCCAAGAGCTTGTTGCAGCCGCGCGAACCGGCTGCCGACGCATTACTGGCGAAAATACTACGCGGCGCGGCAATCACCGACGCAATGCCGATCAAATGCCGGCGCGTGCTCGTCGATCAGGACTTGATCGACGACGCGTGAACCAGAGCCATTGCTGCGGGGCCCCTATCGCTATCAGCGAAACGAATTCTGGGGTAGCCAAGATGTTTGTCATCGAGGACGAAAGACACGCCGAGTCGGTAGGCCAGTTCAAGGGCCTCGATCTGGCATTAGTTGAACTGAGACAACTGGCAACGATTCCGTGGGATCAGCAGCCAAACCTTGCGCCGTGCACCAACTGGCGCAATTGCGGTCGAACCTATGAGGTCGTTGAGTATGACGATTCCCAGTCACCCTGGAAGGAACTGAGACGAATCTCTGCGCTCGAGATTTCGGCCACCGGTGTCCAATGGGCCGAGGGGTTTGAAGGCGCTGACTGGCCAGGCAAATCCTAGATTCGGACTAGTACACCACCCTCCACTGCTCCCTTGCCGATCTGGCCCTATCGCGACAAAATAACCGGCTTGTCGATTCTTCGAAGTCTCTCCGTAAGTGCGAGTGACCCATGCCTAGTTGCGTGTTGGCGTATTCCGGCGGGCTCGATACCTCGGTCATCCTCGGCTGGCTGCAAGACCAGGGCTACGAGGTTCACGCCGTGTACGTCGACATCGGCCAGCCGTGCGAGGACCGCCAGGCGATCCTCGACAAGGCCCGCCGCTGCGGCGCCAAGTCGGCCCGCTCGATCGACGCCCGCGAGGAGTTGTGCCGCGACTTCGCCTTTCCGGTGCTGGCCTGGCAAGCCAAGTACGAAGGGCAGTATTTGTTGGGGACCTCGATTGCCCGGCCGCTGATCTCGAAGGTTTGCCTGCAAGCGGCCCGCGACGTGGGGGCCCGGGCGTACGCGCACGGCGCCACCGGCAAGGGGAACGATCAGTGCCGGTTCCAGTTGGCGGCCGAAGCGCTCGATCCTTCGATCGAGATCATCGCCCCCTGGCGGCGCGAAGCGTTTCGCAAGGAGTTCCCCGGTCGCACGGAAATGATCGCCTACTGCCAGGCCAAGAACATTCCGGTCAAAGCGTCGGTCGCCAAGCCGTACAGCTCCGACGAAAACTGCCTGCACATCAGCTACGAGGCGGGCCAGCTCGAAGACCTTACTGTCGACGGCGAGGCGCTCGTCGACTTCGGCATGTCGGTGTCGCCGGAGAAAGCACCCGACAAGGGCGAAAAGGTGACGATCGGCTTCGAGCAGGGCGTGCCGATCTCGGTCAACGGCGACAGGCTGGGAGCGTATGAAATCGTCGACACGCTCAACCGCGTTGGCGGGCGGCACGGCATTGGCCGCATCGACGTGGTCGAGAATCGCTTCGTCGGCATGAAGAGCCGCGGCGTCTACGAAGCCCCCGGCATGACGCTCTTGTACGCGGCCCACAGAGCATTGGAGCAGATCACACTCGATCGCGATTTAACGCACCTGCGCGACCGGTTGTCGCCCGAGGTGGCCGAGATGGTTTACTACGGCTACTGGTACACGCCGAAGATGGACGCGCTCTTGGCGTTCATTCGCGACGCGCAAAAAGACGTCACCGGCGAGGTCGCGCTGCGGCTCTACAAAGGGAATATCGCCATCGCCTCGCGCACCAGCCCCAAGAGTCTGTACGACCAGGGTATCGCCAGCATGGAAGGGGGCGGCAGCTACAACCAGACCGATGCCGAGGGATTCTTGCGCATCCAGGGCTTGCCGTACCGGGTTGAAGGGCGCGTCAGCCCAAGGAAGTTTTGACGGTAGTTTCGGGTGGCACGGACCTTGTCACGGTCGCTCCGCGACGCAGCAGCAACTCGCGCAGCGACAAGAGGGCTCGCTGTTGCGACGCGGCTTGTCTAATGACGATTTCAGATAGGCCTCTTGTGCCTGCGGCACCCCGATGGGATCGG
>JAIESQ010000015.1 GCA_019745975.1 Pirellulales bacterium | reverse complement strand
CCGCACCGGACCTACACCGTGCGCGCCCACTGCGGACGCCACAAAACCCCGAGCCTTCGCTTGATTGAGGGCTAGTGACGGGACCGTTTTGAATCCCGCCATGAATGTAGTAGTAGTGACTCGCCATGACTGCCCTCGATTGCGTCTAGCTAGTTGCACAGCCCATGCTCTTACCGCCCGACTAGCCGATTTGCAAATAAGATCAGCCGCGACCTGATTCGGCCGCCGCCCGTACTTCGGTCGTAATGTCTCTGACATCCGCCCGATTCCACAACAGGTCACGCAGATGCAGGATGTTTCCGTTGACGTGCGCACGATACGTTGAGACTTCACCGATCGCTGCAAATGGAATTAAGCAAGCGCGAGCAACTGAAAAGTTCTCATTGAATAGCACGCCAGCCAAGTAGTCGAAATGCCGTTCGTCGAGTCCGCGAATCGGACTTACTTGGCGGGAACGCTTACGCCCAAAAACGCGGCGAGCCTTGATTTCGTATCGCAGCCCTTGGCCGTCTTCCGCATCGTGCCCCTTCGTCGATGGATCGACAAGCGTAAGACCTAGCGCACGCGCGACCAATGACTCCGCATAATCAGCAACGGGGTTGTTGCTGCTACGGACGATTCTCCTCAACTGCATTTCAGCCATCGTCTTACTGAATAAGTCGAATAGCTCGGATTCTACAAGGGCTTGCAGGTCGATCATGACTGCCCTCGATTGCTTGACTAGGTGCGATATGTCTGCCGTATTGTGCCCAGCTTCGTGTTGCCGGGAACTGCCTGGTTCGCGGCATTCAAAACATCTACATGAAAGCCTGGATACTTCGTGCGGAAGCGACCAGACTTCCACGCTTCAACCGTCATATCGTCTTTGGCAGCCCGCTTGTAGTCGAATTGCGGAAAGCCTTGGCGGTTGCCTTTGATATCGTGCCCGTCATCGCCACGGATGACCACATTGAATCCTTCGACACTGTAAATTCTGCTTTCGACACGCGCGGCCGTTGTCATTTGATCGTCTCCCCTGGTGTGATTCGCGCCGGGTTGCGCCGCACTTTTCCTTGACTGCGCCGTGAAGGCTGGATACCGTGACGATTGTCGATTCCCGCGAGGATCGACACAAGGCCGCATCGGTTCCTGCCCCGCCGGTGCGGCTTTCTTTTTGGTTGCCCGCACCACAACGGCTTGATATGCTCGCGGGCGTCGGCCAGTGTGGGCACGACACAAGGCCGCCCTGGATAGTCGCCCTCTCCAGTCGCGGCCACTTTTTTGGTGCATCCCTTGGCCATCGAAGGGGACTCGCATGACGAGCAAGAAATGGTTCCTGACACCTTTTCGTCCCCTTCAAGAAATGGTTCCTGACACCTTTTCGTCCCCCGGAGTGCGATCCGCGTCGGGCGGTCTCGATGGTTCGTTTCCTGACAGTTCTATGCGCGCAGTGGGCGAAGCGCTGAAAGAAATCCTCAGAAGCAGTTTCTAAACCGAAATTGAACCGACGTCGGGTGCCACTGCTAGCTCGTCTAGCAGTGCTGTGTCGGGCAATTCACTGCTGGGCAAGCCAGCAGTGGCACCCAGCTTGGGTTTTGAAACTGCTTCTAGAAAATCCGCGCGGCCGCTAGCTGCCTGTCGCCAGCCGCAAGGCAATGCGACAGGCGCTATGAAACGCCGCCACGTCGAGCCGCTCGGCCACGGTGTGGGCGTTCTTTTGCCCGCAGCCGAGCGTGACGGTGGGAATACCGCGGGCCGTGAGCCAGTTGGCGTCGAGCCCGCCGTTGGAGATGGCTTTCACGGGGTTCTGGCCGATCGCTTCGATGGCGCGGGCGGCCAGCTCGACGCACGGGGCATCGCTAGGGAGCACGAACGACTCGTAGTCGAGCCGCTGCGAGATTTCGACGCCGCCGGCGGCGCCCGCCACGTTCGTTACTTCACGCGCGGCCTGGCGAAACGCCTGCTCGATGGCGGCGACAATCTCGCGCCGGAACTGGGGATCGTGACTGCGGGCTTCGGCACGGACTTCGCAGCGGTCGGCGACGACGTTGTTGGCGCGGCCCCCAGTGATCGTGCCGAAGTTGCTGGTGCCGCGGCGGCCTTCGCGCTGGATGTCGCCGTGCCAGCCGGCGCGCACGAGGTCGGCAATCGCCAAGCCCGCGATGCCGATCGCGCTGATCCCTTGCTCGGGCGCGCCGCCGGCGTGACTGGCCAGGCCGGTGATCTCGATCGACAGTCGATAGGCGCCGGTGGCGCCGAGGGTGAGCTTTTCGGCGGGCCCGCCATCCCAATTGAAGGCCAGCTTCGGCTTGCCAAAGCGAGCGAGGCGCGCGTGCTGCACGCCTTGGAGGCCGACTTCTTCTTGCACCGGCCACAGAAAAGTGAGCGGCGGATGGGGGAGCCCGCGTCGGAGCACTTCGAGCGCGGTGTTGAGCACGACAGCGGCGCCAGCGCGGTTGTCGGCGCCCAGTCCGGTTAGCTTGTTCGCCGATTCGACCCAGCCGCCGCGCAAGCTTGGCCGACTACCGACACACAATGGAACCGTATCGACATGTGCCAGCAGCATGCGCCGCGGTCCGCGCAGCGTGCCGGGCAGCTTGAGCACGAGGTTGCCGACTTGGCCCTTGATGATGGTGCGGCGATGAGCGTCGTCGGTCGAAATGGCGGCCGCCGGGGCACCAGCGGCTTTGAGCTTCTCGATAATCGTGGCGACGATTTGGCCTTCGTGACCGCTGTCGCCAGGGATCGCCATGAGCTCGAGCGCCAAATCGAGGGCCGCGCGGCGATTGGGCTCCGGGACCTGCCCGTCGACGGCCAGCGGCCCGGGACGGGCGCCGCGCGCTGCGCGCGGAGTTTTGCCGCCACCCGCTCGCGGTCGGCGCACACTTTGAACACGACTCACGCGATCCGCCTCCCAGAATGCGAAGGCTTGCTATCCTAGTCGAAGCCGACGCGTAGAACCAACGCGCCGCCGCATAGAAAGCGGACTTCGGGCCCGGCGGCAGGAACGCGGTGCAGGCAGCTTGTGGAGCACGTTCATGCGGATATTCCTGGCGGGGATCATGCAAGGCTCGCACCTGGGCGCCGTGCTGCACAACCAGCAGTACCGCCAGCAACTGCGAGAGCTGTTACAACGCCACTTGCCGCAGGCCGAAATCTACGATCCGCTATCGGACCATGCCAATTCGCTCGACTACGACGAGCGGCGCGGCCGAGAAGTCTTTTTTCACCACGCCCAGCTAGCCGCCGAAGTCGACCTTGTCGTGGCCGTCGTGCCCGAAGCCACGATGGGCACGGCGATCGAAATGTGGCAGGCCTATCAGGCCGGACGAGCCGTGCTTTCGATCAGCCCGCTGGTGCACAATTGGGCGGTCCGGTTTCTGAGTCACGAGGTGTATGCCGACCTCGAGGAATTCGAGCGGGCACTTGCCGACGGCCGGGTGGCGCGTCGCCTGCGGGAGATTCTTGGCCCCGATCGCACAACTGCGCGGCGCCTGTAACAAAGGAACTGTGCGGCCCATCCGGCCAGATCGCAGGCGTCATCGGAAGGGCTTGTCGCCGGCCGGAGGGCATTCTCTTGCGACGCTTGACAAGCGGGTGCGCGGCTTTCCATACTCAGGCCTGTCCTGGCGGCTGCCGAAACGCGATTCTGTTCTGGAACGCAAACAGCGGCCGCATCTCGCGGTGTTTCGCCGTGCGACTGGCAAACGACTGAAGTCGAACGCATCCATGGCGAACATCAGCGTCTGCATCCGATCGAGACGAACATCCTAGTTGTGCGCACCCGGTCGAGGAGGATTGCCCCCGTGCTGAGCCCTGGACTCGTTACGCTGAAACGCCTCACCTGGACTGACGACCCCCGAGACGCCGACACCCTTTCGTTCCAGCCCACCGAAGCGATGCCAGGGACCGAAGAGAAACTGCAAGTGCTGATCAAGCGGCTCGACGCGGGCTTGCCGCTGTGGCACCCGAGCGATCGGCGTCAAGTGCCCGAGCCAGCCGAGCCGCAGCGCGAAAGTGCGTAGCACCGGGCAGGCTATTCGCGGAAGCGCAACGCGCGGCCGGGCGGGTTCTGAGCCGCCGCGGCGACGGGTTGGCCCTCTTCCAGTACGGGCGTGCCATTGACGATCAGGTGCGCGATTCCGACCGAGAGCCGCTGCGGTTGGTCGTACGTCGCGAGATCGGTGACTCGCTCGGCATCGAAGACAACCAGGTCGGCGAACGCGCCTTCGCGGATCACGCCTCGATCGGTCAGGCCGAACCGCTGGGCCGGAAAGCCCGCCAGTTTGAAGACCGCTTCTTCGAGGCTGAACAGCTTGCGCTCGCGCACGAGCGGGCCCAGGATGCGCGTGGCGGTGCCGGTGGCGCGAGGATGGTACCGGCCGGTTGGAAACCAGATGCCGTCGCTGCCGACCATTTGGCGCGGATGCTTGAGGAACGGTTCGACGAGCCTGTCGTCACCAACATGAAACACGGTTAGCACGGCGAACATTTCGTCGAGCAAGAGATCGGCCAAGGCATCGCCGACGCTGACCGCGGACCGCGCGACGACTTCGGCCAACGACATACCCACTAGCGATTGGTTGTCGTGGCTACCGACCCAGGCGATCGTGATCTGTTCGAGCGGCAGCGGGTAGCAGCGCATCAGTTCATCGAAACGGCGGCGGACGAGCGGGTCGCGAAGCATGGCCGGAGCGGACAGCGGGCCTTGTTCCCACACTTCGTAGGGCAGCAGGCTGCACAGCAGCGTCGAGCCGGGCAGGTATGGGTAGATGTCGAACGAAAAGTCGACCTCGTGAACGGCTACCTGGTCGATGTAGGTCAAGAGCTCGTCGGTTTCGCGCGGCGAGCCTGACTTGAGGTGCGAGATGTGGACCGGCACGCCGGCGCGGCGGCCGATCTCGACGGCTTCCTGCACTCCCCAGAGTGTGCCCCGCTTGTAGCGCACGTGGGTGACGTAAGGCGCGCCAAAGGGGGCCATGACCTCGACGACGCGCACCAGCTCGTCGGTCGTGGCGAAGCATTCGGAGATGTAGTCGAGTCCGGTCGACAGGCCGACCGCGCCGCCGTCGAGCGCGCGCTGGCACTCGCGGCGCATGACGTTGACTTGGGCGTCGTCGGCCGGGGCGCGTCCCCAACCACATGCCAGCACGCGCAGATTGGCGTAAGGAACGAGCGCCGCCGTGTTCTGCACGTTGCTGCGGTCGAGCAGAGCCAGATAGTCGGCCACGGTGCGCCAACCCGAGTAGTGCGACGGCAGCAGGCTGTCGAGCGAACGCAGGTAGTAGATCCAGTCGCGAGCGGTCTCGGGCTCGAGCGGGGCATAGGAGATGCCGTCGCTCATGAGGATTTCGGTGGTGAACCCCTGGGTGGTTTTGTGCAGCAGGTGCCGCTCGCGCAAGAGCCAGCCTTCGTCGTGGTTGTGGACGTCGACAAAGCCTGGCGCGACGCACAAGCCAGCGGCGTCGATCGTGCGGTGGGCCGTGGCACCAGCCAGTTGGCCGATGGCGGCGATGCGATCGTGGTTGACGGCGACGTCGGCCGTACGGCGGGCTTGGCCGGTTCCGTCGATCAGAGTACCGCCGCGAATCATCAGATCGAACAAGTGTCAACTCTCCGGGACGTTGCACTCAGGGAGTGCAAATCGTTGTGGAATCGGTTGTTGCAAAATGCCGGGGATCGCGCTTGACAGGGTATCAAAAAGCGTTGAAAATGGGGCATACGAGATTGAGACTCAGTCTCGTCTTGTGGAATGGCAATCGCAGAGGGTGGTTGCCGCCGCATTCGACAATGCTTCGCTCTAACTGTCCGCTGCTGCGATGAGCCCCGCCTATCTCGAGCGCACCGATCGCATTGTTTGCCGCTGTCTCCGCGTCTACGAGAGCGACGTCGTCGAGGCCGTGGAAACATCGCAACTCGACTCGCTCCGCGAAGTGATCCGCCAGACCGGAGCCGGCTCGGGCTGCACGGCCTGCCACCACCGAATCTGCGAGTACCTGGCCCGCTCGGGCGCGAGCACGTAGGACCGCGCGACAACCGCGACGCACGGCTCACGAAACTGCTCTTGGTCGCTTAGTGCCCGTTTGCCTCTTCGCCCATCTGCTCGGCGAGGTAGCGCTCGAGGCCGATGTCGTTGATGATGCCCAACTGCGACTCCAGCCAGTCGACGTGCTCTTCGGACTCCACCAGGATCTTCTGCATCAGGTCGTGACTGCCGCCATCCTTCAATTGGATCGCGAGCGCCACGCCGGCGTTATAGGCTTGCACGCCTTTGGTCTCGAGCGCCAGGTCGTTTTCTAACTGTTCCTTGACATTCGTGCCGACACGAATGACGTCGTAGCGGGCGATCTCGGGGACTCCATCGAGGAAGAGGATGCGATCGATGAGCATTTCGGCGTGCTTCATTTCGCCCATCGATTCGTGATAGTGCTTCTGAGCCAGCTTGTGGTAACCCCAGTTCTTGCACATCTTGGCCTGGCAGAAGTACTGGTTGATGGCCGTCAGCTCGATCGTCAGGGCGCCGTTGAGGGCGTCGATGATCTGTGGAATGCCTTTCATGTTGCTGGGCCTCCTAAGTCGCGATTGATCGGTTACCGCGTCACACGATGGCGCAGTGCTCGTGCGTCGTCTATCGAATCTGTATCGAGCGCGCCGGCAGTTGACAACGGGGTGTGGGCCGTTCCGCGAGAAAAAATGCGTTGTTGCGACAGGCGCTCAACAGCGCGCTACTCAGTAGCACCAACAACGTGAGAATGCGTCTCGGCAAAGGCTACGTTCGGCACCCCGCGCCCAGCGCGCTGGTGTCGAACTTGAATCTCGCTCTATCGCGCCGGCAGCACCGCGAGCACGTCCTTGCTCGTCGTCGAAGGGCACCAGTACTTTTCGATATGCCGCACGACGAGCTCCGTCCCTTCCTCGTGCGAAACGTGCGGCGGGTCCTTGGGGTCGTACATCGTGTCGGTCAGGTCGCGGATCAAGAGCGTCCGCAATCCCCAGCGCGTGAGCTGCCGAATGCCGAACGAGCGTCCCAGCACGCACATGTTCGTGTGCACGCCCATCACAATCACGTGCTTGATGCCACGGGCGTGCAGGTAGCTGTAAATCTCGCGGCCATCTTCGGAGACGATGTCAGGTTCGGCGATCTTGATGGCAGGATGCTGGCGGGTCCACGCCTGGTAGTACTTCGATTCAGGGACGTCGTCGCAACCGCCGTCGGAGTCGTCGATCGGCAGCTTGGGATCGGCCAACGGCAAGTCGGCCGGCGGCTCGACGCGCGCAGCCCTGACGGCGCAGCCGCGCTGGCGAGTCGCGATAAAAGTCCATCGTCCCCGAGGGGGCGTGCACGATTTGCACGCCGGCGGCGCGCGCGGCTTCGACCAGCGGCGCCATCTGGCGTGCCAGTTGGTCGCAGCGGCGCGTGGCTCCCTGGCACCAGTGGCGATCCCAGACGTCGCAGAGGAGCAGCGCCGCTTTCGCTGCGGGGAACTCAATGTCGAGCTGCACCTCGCTCCACTCGCCTGAACCCTTGAAGGCTTCGACGCGCGAGCGGAGGGCCAATTTGAGTCGCGTGCCGGCGGGGTCGTTGCCGGCTTCTTCGGCCCCAGCACTGCGAACCGGCGCGATGGCGAGCGCGACAATCGCGAGCGTCAAGTTCAACAGCAGAGAGAAACAATTGCCACGGCGCATGAGCCAAACTGTGTTCATCCTAAGCTTTCTCGCGGTGTCAGGTCCTCATCCATTCGCGTTGGGTACTCGTGGAAAGATTCGCTTGAACCGCCGACCGATCGGCGGCAAGACGACGACCGCCAGCGCTGTGCTCGTCGCGACGGGAAGCCAGTCTCCGGCCCATGCATAAAGTGTGCCTCTCCGATCCACGGGCACCCGACCGACCGAAAAGGGCTCGGTTAGCTCGAGCTCCTCCGCGCGTGCAATGGTTCGTCCGTTGCTATCCGTCATACCCGAAAAACCATTTCTTGCATTTCTGACAATGGCTCTTCGACTCTCGATGGCCCTGAATTGAGCGCAAACGAACGTCTCGCGTTGCAGCCGTAGCGTCTTGTCGGTCATTTCTGAGGAGCAGATCACAAAGAAGTCTGGTCGATCTTTGCTGTACGTCCTGAAGAGTTCCGGAAACATCACATCGTAGCAAATCGCAATCGCAAAGCGGTCGCCGCGGGACGTGCGAAAGATCGGATATTTGTTGCCGGGCGTTAGCTCAAGGCTCGTGCCGCTGCCGAGTGCAACACGATGGTAAGGGGTGGTCTCGACCCAGGGCACCAGCCACACCTTGTCGTAGCACCCCTCGTAGCCGAATTGCGGATCGACGCAGGCCGCTGAATTAAAAACCAAGGCGCCGCTCCGGCCAAATTCGATGTGCGGCGCCCCAACTACGACAGTTGCTTTGACCTTCTTAGCGTAGCGGTCAAGTGCACCACGGACATAATGCGGGTCATCATCAAAGTGCTCAGTCGCGCCAGGCGCCGCTGACTCAAGCCATTGCTCGTCGAAGTCCTGGTTCTTGTCGATGACCGGCTGGTCGAGAACGTTCTCCGACCACACCAGCAAATCGGAACGAACAATAGGCTCCGTCGGCGACTCCCAAATGCGCCTTGGCTGCGCCGGCATGAGCGACACAAGCGGGCCCTGGCGGCCCGCTGGCTGGGATAATCTCCACACTCCATAACCCGCGCTGGCCGCGACGAGTGATGCCGCGAAGGCGGCTGAAAGATAGGCGTTCCGGCGTCGCGCAAGGCAGTCGAAGACGGCGCCGTTGACGGCTGCGATGACAAACGAGACCGCATAGATGCCACCGAGATCTGCGATCTGGATCAGCGGCAGCCGATTCGCGAGCGCGTAGGCGATCTTGGTCATGTACCAGCCGTTGCCGTCAACGATCGCCCAAAGGTGGCGCAACCCAAATTCGTACGTGACCCACAGCACCGGAAGATTGACTGACAATCCGAGCCGCGATTCCCGGTTCAAGAGACAGCCGAGCCAATACACAACCGGCCAAGAAAGCGCCAGCAGTGCGGCCTGAAACAGCCAGTCGCCGACGCGCGGGCCAGAAAGATAGATGCCCTGGTCAATCGTCCGTATCCAATCCGTCCCGGTCAGAAAATAGACAAGCCCACCCAAGTAGGCTCCCACGCCGCCCAAGAATCTCGGCGGGAGCGCACTCGTCGCCACGAAGGGAACCAGCGCCAAAAAACACAGCCAGAACAAGCCGGGAAACTGAGTCGCCGCCCAGAGGCACATTGCGGCCAAAGATGGCCCGGCAATTTGCACGCAGGCCGCCGCGGCGTGCGTGCTGAGACTTCCGCGACGTCGATTCATCGTTCGCATCGGCGTCTTGTGCGATTTGCGGGAGCGGATGACGCGCGCTGATATTGTGTCGTGGCCGTTTGCGCGCTTCAAGTGGCCAGTTCAGGCGATCAACCGCCAAGCAAGTCAAAGCACAAGTCAGTTTCAGCGCCGGCGATTCGTGCAACGGAAGGTGCAGCCAGGTCAACTCACGAGCTGAATTCCACCCGCCTACGACCGGCCGGCTAACAGCGAGGCGGCCGCGCGGCAGGGCGCTTCAAAAAAAATCTTGACGGGGGGGGGGGGGGGGGTACACGGCTTGGTACGAGGGGGAAACACAGCTCAAACGCGGCGGGACACCTGCTTAGAAGGC
>JAIESQ010000113.1 GCA_019745975.1 Pirellulales bacterium | reverse complement strand
AAAAATCATCCAACTGACCGAAAGCCTCTTAGCTCTGGCTGCTTGATACAGCAACGGTTCTCAGAAAGTGCAGTTCACGGCATGGGGCCTTGGAAAATCGAGTATGTTAACCCCGCTGATGACCCGCGCAATCAACAAAAGGGCGCCAAATAGGCGGCGGCTCCCATGAAGCTCGGCATCTGCATCTACTCGAACGACCCCGAAACGGTCTGGAACGCGTTCCGCTTCGGCAACTATTCCATCAAGCACTTTCAGGACGAAGTGCTGGTGTTTTTGTTGGGCAAAGGCGTTGAGGCCGAGATGCTCGATTCTGAGAACTTCAAAATCACAGAGCAAATGAAGACGCTAGTCAATGCCGGCGGCGTCATCAAAGCCTGCGGAACGTGCCTGAAACTTCGTCAGTCCGAGGGCTCGGATGTGTGTCCCGTCTCGACGATGAAGGACCTGCATCAGTTGGTTGCAGAGTGCGACAAGGTCTTGACGTTCTAAATCTGGTTGTGTGGATGGTATGAGGGCCGAACGATGATCCGGCTACTAGCATTGGTGTATGGGCTGGTCAGCTATCTCATCTTCCTGGGGAGCTTCCTCTACGCCATTGGCTTTGTCGGTGGCTTATTGGTGCCCAAGAGCATCGACGCACCCGTCGTCGAATCCAGTTGGCCTCGTGCGGTGGTTCAAGACGCGGTGCTGTTACTGCTATTCGCAGTTCCACACAGTGTGATGGCGCGACCGGGCTTCAAGGCCTGGTGGATGCGATATGTTCCCCGGCCGATCGAGCGCAGCACCTACGTACTAAAGAGCAGCCTGCTCTTAGCGCTGCTCTATTGGCTGTGGATTCCGATACCGGCTGTGGTGTGGGACGTGAACATCTCGGCTATTCGCACGGCGGTGTGGGGATTATTCTGGTTCGGCTGGCTTCTCGCGCTCGTGTCGACCTTTCTGATCAACCATTTCGATCTCTTTGGGCTACGCCAGGTTTATCTCTTTTGGACAAATCGGCCGGACGATCCAATCAGCTTTCGCACCCCATTTTTGTACCGTTGGGTCCGCCATCCACTGGTCCTGGGGTTTTTGATTGCATTCTGGGCCGCGCCCACTATGACTGCCGGGCACCTGTTGTTTGCCTTCGCGACGACTGCCTATTGCCTGGTCGCACTGCAATTGGAGGAGCGCGACCTGCGTCGTTTCTTTGGCGATCAATATGCCCGCTACCAGAAGCAGGTGCCAATGCTCGTGCCAGTTCCTCAGCGCAAGGGCGCCCAAGAATAGCTACATCCAACGCCACGAGGAGTATGGAATGCGTGGAGACATCGAACGAATGATCTCGCGACACTGCCTGGTCGCAGCAGCGCTGTGGCTGGCGCTAGGCGCGTTCTCAGTAGTCGCCGCCGAGCCGAAACTACTTGCCGATCCCGACGCTTTTTGCACGTTGGTCAATCCCAACTGTTCGCGCTGCGTCGATGAGGCGAAAGCACGAGCCAACGAGTTGCGCGCTGATGACCCCGTATTGGCCTGGACGCGCGGAAAGTACGAAGGCGGCGCGATTCCGATTCGCTTTTTCCTCAATCCGTTCCGCGTGATCAGCGATACCTACGGCGTGTTTGTGTTCGATCCAGACGCCGGGTTCGCGCGCGGATACGAGCCCTCGCTCGATTTTTCGTTTTATGGCTGGCGAAACGGCATTCTGGTCATGCGACACAAGGATGGCACTCTATACTCGACGCTATCTGGCATCGCATTCGATGGCCCTCGCAAGGGAGAACGACTGAAGCCGATCGCCACCGTTGCGACGCAATGGGGGCACTGGAACAACGCGTATCCTGGCTCGGTGGCCTACCGGATGTTCGAAAAGTACCAACCTGTTGATGTATCCGATGAAGAGAACCGCGATTCCAAGAACACGCGCGGGCCGGTCGATCCAAGGCTGCCGGCGGTTGCGGACGTTCTTGGTGTGACCATTGGAGGCACTCACAAGGCCTATCCGCTGGAGTCATTCCCCAAGGAGGGCGGCATTATTCGCGATAAGCTCGCCGGCCAAGAGGTCGTCATTCTCTGGCAGCCCTCGACGCGGACAGCGGCGGCGTATGCGTCACGCTTGGATGAGACCGAGTCAGATCATGCCATTAAGTTGGAATTCGATGCGAGCGAGCCATCAGCGCCATTCGTTAATCGCGAAACGAAATCTCGGTTTGGCGTTGAAGGCCGCGCTCGGTCAGGAGAGCTCAAGGGCAAAGCGCTGAGGTGGATCGATTCGGTCCAATGTCGCTGGTTTGCATGGAGCTCAGAATATCCAGAGACGCTCCTGGCAGAATAGTCAGCAGAAGGTCATTGAGATGCCCCCGGAGTTCCCCGACCTCGACGAGGATGAGCGGTACAATGCGGGCTGAAGCTGGTTCAATTGCCCGCCGCCGGGAATCGAACCCTCAAACGATTTCGCCGCAACCGGGTTACTGCCTTGTGGATGCGTGATCTGCGAAGAGTGCCGCGCTGCAATGGCGCTGCAGAATTGGCGCCCTGAATGGCTCGAAGTGGCGTTCGATGACGTTGATCTGCAACGGGTTGTCGATTCGTGGGAGCGGCTGCCGATGTCGATGCGTCGAGCAATGGTGTCGATTGTCGACGCCCACCAATAGGCGGGCAGTCGATGACAATCGGAGATGGGGGTTGGCGTGTCAACTGAGCGACGGCAATGCACTGGGACCATCGTCTTGAATTACGACTCGCTCCTCGGTCGCAACCGTCGCTGCCGGTGATCGGGTCACTCGCGAGAATAGAATGCTGGGTGCGGTATGAGGTTTGCGCTTTGGCCAGTCGATCCAACGGCTGCCGGTGTGGGCATCGCGGTGTCGGAAGTAACCGCCCTCGTCAATGAACACCGTGTAGCCAGCCTCGATCGCACCAGTCTCGACGAACGTGCGTATTCGAGCGATATCCTTTTCCATGTCTTTCCAGCCAACGACCGGCAGTTTTTGCTGGAGGATGTCCTGCCGGCGATGATCGGGCTCGTATTTGAACTCGGCCGCGATCTGGACCTGGCCCGCCTGGTCGACAAGGGCAATGTCGGCACACAGTCCTCGGCGTTCTCCCTTGGCGACGGCGTAGTCATTGAACACGCGGAAAGGCAGTCCGCGGTTGTCGATCTCGCGGATCAATGCCAATTGCAACGTCCACACGACATCCCGCTCAACGAAAAACGTGTGATCGTGGTATGTGTCCTGGAGCCAAGACAGTACGTGCTCGAAAAGGTCGGGGATTGGGTCGCTGGCTTGTGACATCTGTGCAGGTAATAAGGAGGGAGTGGGACCGTGGCCGCTACTATGCATTCACCAATATGATCTTATCCGGCTCGATGCCAGGGCCGGTTATCAGCTCAGGGGTGTCATGCTCAGAGATGCCCTCCAAGAGCAACGCTGTCCTTCCTTGGTCAAAGGCATCCTTGATCGAACGCCCGAAGCCAATGGCTCGATAGAATGAGGCCGCGAAGAATATCGCGGCCTCGTCGCTGATGCTGCGGTTCATGCCGATCGCGCAGCCAACGTGTTGTGCGACGGCTTCGGCTTGTGATCGCGAGAAGCATGCGTTTAGCACGACAACGCGAATGCCGTCCTTGAGCGTGTTGAAAAGACTAACAAGAGCCTCTGTAGTGACGGTCTTGGGGTTTCCACCTTGGTCGACCAAGGCGATCTGATCGGGACTCCCATGACCGCTGAAATGGACGATTTGAGGCTTGTGCTCGTTGAGGGACTGAAGTAAGTCGTCCGGGCGGGCGGCCCATTTCGTGATGAACTGGAGGGAGTCACGGTGATCGGAGGCGCGAATCTTCGCTTCGATTTCGCGCACTTCCTCATCGACGCGCAGCCGCCCGAGGTGTGCGGGGTTCGCAGACAGAAAGAGAATTCGAGTCAATGAGTTCGGCTTTGCTGCTGCCGCCAAGGGTGCAAGGCAGGTTTGCTGACTCTGCCATACGGCGGTTTGGCGAACAACGTCTTGCGAGCAGAAAAAGAGCCACGACCACTCGTCAACAGTCCATGTGCGCATTTCGGGGAATCGGTGCAATGCGTCAGTCATTCCGGCGTTGATGCGTTCAACAGCATTGTCCGGTTCACCGGCATGGCGCCGTCGCAAATACTCAGTGGCACCGTACTTTTGTTGAATCTGCTGGCGTTGAAGCTCAGTGAATGGCGGGGCAATGGAGCTCCTCCGCGCTTCGGAATCGGCATGGCGATCCAAATCCGATGCGAAGCCATATATCAATCCGAGCTCAGGCACTTGGAACGGTGGCGAAGCATCTTTCAATTGAGGCTCGACGGCATTGATCCAATCCGCAAGTTCTTGAAGGGTGCGTCGCGCCAGTACATCACAATCGGCAAGTGAGAGCGGCTCGGGCAACAGTGCATGGATGCGCTGGATTTGTTCATGCACGCGCCGCATGATTTTCGCAGAGGGCTCTTCGGCTAAGTCCTGATTGCAGCAGTGCAAATTCATGGCAAGCGACCGCACTTCATGTGCAAGCTGCTGGAGTGCGACGGGGAAGTGCCCTATCGCCGGATTCGGTTCAGGATCGGTCGCCGACGTGGAGCACTGGCCCATGAGAAAATCTATCGCTGCCAAGGATGCTGTAAACGGATCAACAGCCAAAGTCTCAGTTCGGAATCGATCTGGCTGGTGCGTCGCGATTGCGACAAGTACGAGATTGAGCCACTTGGCAAGCGGATTCCGATTGCAAGCGTAAATCGGCTTGCCCTGAGGGTCGTCGTTGAAAAACCGACTGGCGACTTCGACCGTGATGCGATGGGTGATGTCGTCTGAGATTAAGCTTCCGGCTCGTTCGGCCATGCGGCGGAACAAATCGGTCTCAGGACCAACGATCACGGCAAAAGCTGTAACCTCTGCCCCGGTCATTCCGAAACGGGTCAGCTCTGAGGTTTCGAACTCAACCAGCGGATCACTCGGCGTCGCGTGCCCGAAATACTGCCAAAGATTTATCGCGTGGTTCGGTTCCGAAAACTTTGTGTCGGCAGTGGGTTGATCGCGAATGACATAGTAGACCGAAAGTTTCAGGTCAAGATATCGGCTCGCCTGCGCCTCAAAATCCGCGCGGAGCCGTTGCCATTCTTGCTCGTTTGCGAGCCGCTCGTCATCCTTGCGCGGGGTCTGCACGATTTACGACTCCGTTTTGACATTATTCCAGGATTCTAATCGTTCCCTCGGCCCAAACCCAATCTGGCAAGGGTTCCCAAAGGCTTCCTTGCCGGTCGTTCAACCAACGAAAATAGGCAGCCTCGTGGCGGAGCGCATGCAACAGAAAGGTTCGGACAGCCTCGATTCTCGTTGCGATAAAGCACTTGTGCGCCTCGTCATAGGCAAAGAGAAGGCCGCAGACTCGTGCGTCGGTTGGTGCCCAGAGATTAGTGCCGGCGGCGACGTACTTGGTGTCCCAGACCACCGATCCGCTCAATCCCCGAGGATTGGGGCGAATCATGGGTTGGCCATCAGACTTGCAAATGTCGTCCGGGAAGCTAAGCGCGAAGTGCCGTTCCGGATCGTAGCCAGCTGGAAGCGGAATCAAATCGGTCGCGTAAGGGAATGTCCTCGCCATGATTCCGCCAAAGAGGGCGCTCCAGCGCGCTTGGACTCCGGGAAAGCCATGAATAAAAAAGACTTCCCCCTCGGCCGGTCCGAACATGGTGTCGATCGAGTCGGTTGACACGGACTGTTTGCCGGCGGCGGCAAAGATGTCATCTTCTAACCTCGATAGTGCAGCGTCGACCGGGTACGCCAATGCTTGAAAGGGATTGACAATTGCGGCGGCGTGCTGACCTCCAGCCTGGAAAAACGACAATCTGCTATGGCCCATGAAGCAAGCTACGTGCTCGTTGGTCAAAAGATACGGCTTGCCGCGCAGGCGCAGAAAAGTGCCACTGCCCAGCGATTCTCCAAGGGAATCGTCATCGGCAGTCGAACGAGCAATCGGCGTTATGAACGGACGCGTGTAATGCCGCATGTATTCGCCCGCCTCTTGAATGGCTTCAGCATCAATAAGCGGAGCGTATGGCATTGGCGGCCTCCCTAGCGGACGGCAGATGGTCTTCGGTCGTTGTCGGTTCAGTTAGAGGTTTGCGCGAAGCTCCAGAAAACGCGCCTGAACCTCGCTCCATGTAGGGAACGCGCCGTAGCACAGCGTGCGGCATTGACTCTCATATTCTAGGCCGATCATGGCCGCCAGGTCATCTGAAGGGAATAGCGCATCGCTCTTGGCGAAGCTCATGTCGGCGGGATAAAAATAGTCCCGGGCAAAGTGCGCACTGCTGATCTGGTCGTAGTCGGTCTTGATCGCGCCGTACTCGGGCGATTTCAACATCCCGATCACTTCCGCCTGGCCCGCGAGCTGGTACAAGTCGTAATAGTGCCGGGCGTACCCGCCCAGGGTGCCGCCATCGCGCTTGCAAATCTCGATCTTGCTGTGGATGGTGAACATCTTCTCGACGAAGGTGCGCCGGAAATGCAACAGGTCCATCGGGAATCGTCCCTCGTCTTCGGCGCCGAGTGATGCCCCGGTCTCTTCCAGGAATTGCGCCACGTAGGAGCGTAGCTCGATGCTAACCTTCGGCTCTCGTCCGCTCGCCGTGCCTGATTCGACGAGCACGCGGTTGACGACTTCGCCGACACCCCCGAAACGCTGCGTATAGGAGAAGTAATCCGAGCGGCCGACACCGCCGATCGTTCGGCTGTCCTGTGGAATGAAAGTCAAAGCCGGGTGGGTTTGGACGGCATCGCGGAGGCTTTTGAGCTCGCGATTGATCGCGTTCTTTCCAAGTGGCGGCTGAAAGGCTCGCGGGTCAAGGAACAGGTCGACGTCTTCCGAAAACCGCTGGATGAGATTCCAGCCCTTTGACAGGCTTGTTCCGCCTTTGAAGATAACTTTGTCGCCGGCAGTGCTCGCGATGATGCGCAACGCCTCCGTGACGTAGTAGTCTTTCTCGATGATCGCGGGGCGCAGTCCCTGCCCGCGGAAATGCTCAGCAGCCCGGAGTATGGCCTGGTCAAAGTCGGGATGCTCAAACAGCCGCACGGCGGGGATGCTCCTTCGCTTGCCATTCACGGGCGAACCGTAGCGCAGTCAGTGGGCCAAAGTCAAACCGCGAAAGCGGGTTTAGCGACGCGCGGAGCTTTTCGAGCGACTTAGGGCTTTTTCCCAGCTGTTGGCCGAGTGCGCCGAGCATCGCCCGCACGCGTGGCGGCTCTGATTGAACGACCTTTAGCAGCCGCTCGAACCGCCCGTCCTCGGACACTATTGCGAGCACCCTTTGAACGGTGGCGGCCGGCGACAATTCGGTAGGTTTGCCCTTTCGGCGCAGGAAGTCGAGCAGCGCGGCGTCGCTGTCTGAGAGACTGGTCCACGCTTCGGGTCGACGAGTATGGACAACCGTTTCCGAGCCGACGAGCTTGCGGGGCAAGCTGAGCGCACTGGTGGCAACTTCGGCTCGGCCGGCGCTCTGAGTCGTGAATCCGAGCAGATTGGCGGCCGCGGTGCCGGCCGGAAAAACGGTCGTTCGCCGCGACGCCAGTTTTTGCATGGCGGCGGGATTTGGGCGGCTCTCGCCAAAGGTGGTTTGGCGCGTGCGAAAGTAGACCCCCTTGCTTAGGCGTTCGATCTCGCCGGATCGTGCGAGCCGCGAGAGCGCCTTCGCGACGGCTGGGAACGGCAGGTCGCGGAAGTCCTCAAACCGCCACAACCGCTCGCCGCCACGTTCAAGGCGGTGGCGGACCAGCTTGGTGACGTATCGCTGGTTGGAGGGGGCGGCATCGGTTCGCATGCTGAAAGTATCGCCTAAATCCCCCAGTAAGTCAAGTTTTTGTGATGTACAACTTGACATATAACGTCGCAATCGCCCACAGTACAAGGACTTGTGGAACGGCGATAACCGAGAATCATGTGGTTTCACCGACGCGACAGTGCCGTTGGCCGTTTGTAAGAAAAACAGGTGCCTTTTCCTTACAAGCAACCTGTTCTTGACGTTCCGTGGTGAATCGAGCACCGTGCATGGGATTGGAGGAAGGGACGGACGAGAAGCGATGATTAGCAGCGAGAGTGAATACAAGGAAGCGGTCGCCCGCGCGGCCGAGGCGCGAAGGCGGACGACAGAGCGACGGGCGCGGCTTAAGGAGGCTGGCCTCGCCGACGACGAAATCAAGCGAGTCCTCGAACCCGCGGAGTCATTCCACCTTCAATTGGAGGAGGAAGTCGCAGAATACGAGCGCGTCAAGCGCAGGTAGCATGTAGGGCAGGCATGTTCGACTCAAGGACCAGGGCCGACGCGCAAGAATGCCGCGGCGGGCTCAGTCGGTCTGGATGCAATGTGCCAGGGCTCGCAAGCGCTTAGCGACAACGAATACTTAATATCTCCGACACCAGCGGGCACCCCATCGGGAAACGTGTGGTGAGTCAGTCGCGGGAAGTCATCCTTGACGGAATAAAGGGCCTCGCGCACAACTCGCAAGCATTTTTGCGAATGTGGTGAGTCGGAAGGTACGTAACCGTACGTCGCAAGTTTGTCTCGGAAGGCCGCGAGCGACGCAGGGGCGTCTTCCAACTCGCGGGAAATTGTGACCACAAGTCCGTCGAGCGTATTGCTTGATAGAGCGTCCTCAAGGACCAGGAGGCTGAAAAGATATAGTTGCCCGCTAACTGGTTTGTCGAGCTGATCCAGGCTGACGATTGGATGAGTGGCGGTTGCAACCGACGCGGCATGTGCAGTCTTAACTTCAACGGAGGATTCGCTCCATTGGAAATCATGTCTCGCGCCTGCGGTCACCATCCATCGTGAGTGGCCAGTGGCGCCGATCCATCGATGCAAAAACCAGAGCTCTCCAAACAGGCCAGTCGCCTGTTCCGCCGTGAACGTGCCAGATTTTACGGTCCAGAATGCCCGCCATCTGGATATCGTCTGAGCGACGGCGTCATTTTCCGGCAGCGCAGATTTGGCCAGGCAGTCCAGAAGGTCTTCGGCCAGCGTCGCGAAAAGCCGCTCCTGTGACGGATCAAGACACACGATGTCAATAAAGCGATTCTCGGGATTACTCTCAATGCGGACCGTCTCGGTAACCACCTGTAAGCCCCGAGTATCGTGCGATTCGAGTGGCCGCTGCGATTCGGTTGCTTGAACAAGAAGATGCCTCCTGGCGGCGCCGTCGATGGCAAGGAAGACTGTTCGAGTCGCCGGCAGCCCTGGAGCGCGGCGGCCTGCAAGCTCCGTGCGGATTAAAGGAGGTGTCAGCGCGCGCCAGGTTTCGAGGAGGGAATCGCGCATCAGTCTGCGCCCAGTCGCTCGCCAACCGAGCCTACGACATAGGTGATGGTCGCGGCACTTTCAGAAGCTGGAAATACAAGGGCAGCACCGACGACGGTGGTAACCGTTCACACCCTGGGGAGGAGTGAGGGCGTTTTTTGGCCGGTGAAGTGGGCTTCGAGGGCGGCGGTGAGG
>JAIESQ010000173.1 GCA_019745975.1 Pirellulales bacterium | reverse complement strand
GGACCCCGGCGGACCGGCGGTCAACGCGACATTCACGCTGTCGCTGACGAACCCGGCCGATTTCGCGATCACGGCCAACGTGATGCTGGGCCCCGGCACGGCGCTTTACACGAACGACTACAGCGGCCCGACGACGATCAACGTCACCATTCCATCCGGCCAGACCTCGGCACAGATTCTCGTACCGATCACGGCCGATTTGGTCGTCGAACCACAAGAAGAGTTCTACGCCACGATCGCCTCAGCCAACGTGACGACGACCGACTGGCAAGGCACGTCCGCGATTATCGATAATGACTACGCGCCGGTTGCTGTCGACGATGGTTACTCGATTGACCGTTTGGTCGATGATGACTGCGTGCCGTTGCCATTTTACGGTTCCACGGTTCTTGTAAACGACTACGATCCCGGCAGCGCGGCCCTGAGTGCCTCGCTTGTTGGCGGGCCATCTGTCGGCACGCTCGCCTTCAACGCCGATGGAACTTTTGCCTACACGCCGCCCGACAGCTTCTCCGGAACCACGAGCTTTACCTACCGCGCATTTAACGGCGCGACGTACAGCAACGTCGCCGTGGTTACGCTCGTCGTAACCAACGTCGCGCCGCTTGCGAATAACGACGCCTACGCGATCCACAAGAACAGTACGCTTTCAGTCGAGCCGGCTGGCGTCTTGGAGAATGACAGTGACACCAATGGAGATCCGCTGACCGCGACCCTGGTTACGTCCGCGTCAAACGGAAGTCTGACGCTCAACAGTGATGGCTCATTCACGTACGCACCGAACCTCAACTTTGTCGGGACCGATTCGTTCACGTACCGGGCCAGTGACTGCGTCGACCAGAGCAACCTCGCCACGGTGACGATCTCGGTGCTCAATAACACTCCGTACGCGTCGGGCGACCACTTTTCGACCCGTCAGAATACGGTGTTGACCGTGGACCCGAAGGGCGTGCTCGAGAACGACTGGGATCCGGACAACGACGCGCTGTCCGCAGTGCTGAATTCGGGCCCGCTGCACGGAAGTCTGCTTCTCAATGGGAATGGGTCGTTCACCTACACGCCGCAAAACGGGTTTTCCGGGACCGAAACATTCACTTACCGTGCCAGCGACGGGAGCGCTTCGAGCGACCTCGCAACGGTCTATATCGATGTAGCGCCCATCGGGGTGCCGGAAGTCACAGAAGTCATTTTGAGCCGAGATGTCTTCGCACAGGATGACGGAGGTGAGGGAACCGTCTCCGCGATCGTGTACAATGGGTCCAGCGCGCCCATCAACTACGGCGACTATACGCTGACGCTCAGCGTCCAAGGTGCTGGTTCCTCAATCGTAATCCCCAATGCGTCGTTCGCAGTGCCCGCCCTCGCTCCGGGGCAACAAGCCGTGGTTCCCGTCAGTGGCACCAGCATTATCGTCAGTAGCGGCGCCATGGCGGGTTCGTATCCCGTCGTCGCCCAAGTGGGCGGCAGCTCCAAGTCGAAGAACCTCTACGTGGGCGCAGTGACGGGCTACAAGGTTGAGCTGCAGCAACTCGACGGTGCTTGGATGCAGGTCCGCGATGGCGAGCCGCTGTGGTCTCACGACAATCTTCGCTGGACCCCTGAGTTCGGCCCTAAGAATCCGCCCGGCGTACAACAGGTGTCCTGGTATGCCAAGCCGTGGGCGGACAGGAATAACGCAGCGGTGCCCTGGGTGAATTTCGCCAGCGTCGTCACGAGCACGGGTCTCGATCCAGCGTACGGCACTCCCGGAACAGGTTCCTGGGCGATTCGGCCACAGGTTCGCTACGTCAACGACGTAATCGCCAAACTCAGGGTTCCGAAGCAGCAGATCGTCGCGCAGATCGACCGCATCGAGTGGCAGGGAATTGACCCTGGCGACGGCAGCACCAATCTCACCGCCGACAATCCGCTCGACTTGGGCGGCGGTCTGCGCCTGTTCCCCGACCAGAACTCGTTGCAAGCGAACGCGCCCGACCATCGCCAGGTGAATGTGGTCGTCTTTGTGTCGCCCGCCGAGTTGAGCATCCCAGTGCGGCTCAAGTTGCTCGACGCCGACGATCCGACCGACTTTGACGGACCCATCGACAACGATCCGAACCCCGTGGATAACAAAGGGCGCGCGGGTCCGGCGCCCGATACCTTAACAACATCCCAGATCGTCGGCCAGTTTGCCACGGCGACCGGCGTCTTTAGTGTGTCCTTACAGCCCGGCAACAACTTCCGGTTCGCGGCCGCGCCGCGCGCGTCGGACTTCACCTATGCCACGGCAAAGGTTCTGCCAATTTCGTCGGCGACGGCTCCCGAAACCCTCGGAAGGCTCTATCGCGACCGCAACAATAATCGCCGTTTCGACGGCGGTGACGTGACCATCGACGAGACGCAGCCGGCGCCGCCAATTGTTCAACCAGCCAAGGGCACCCTAGGCCCCGTGGTCGCGACGCCGCTGTTGACGATTTGGCGACGGCTGAACGTCGAGGCCGACTCGATGGGCGCGCCCCCCAATGGTACGCAGTTCGAGGACGACGACCCGAACCCCGGAGATATTCCACAACCTGACATCAGCGCGTTGGCCGCCGCGTTCAGGCCCGCCTTTATCGAGCCGCGGCTGCTGACGGGAAATGACCCCAACGGAGTGCCTTTCACGCAAGGGGACATCCCGTTCGCGACGGGTTTTGCCAATGATGCCGCCATCGCTGCGTTCTTCGCGCCGTTTCGACAGTCCGTGTCGCGGCCATTGTTCTGGAGCAGTTACATAGTTAACGTATACCAAGTGGACCCTGTTGCAAACGACAACGATCCCGACCAAGAGTCGGGTATTCTAGGACTCACGACGGGTTCGCCACAGGCGTCGATCATCGCGACGGAGACGATTCGCGACGTTGGCGCGCAGCAGGGCTGGAGCGCGGCCCAGGTGGCATACATGAACCAGTACACCGTGGTGCATGAAATTGCGCACCAGTTCGGTTTAGACCATAACGGCGACACCCGGCCCGACTTCATTAGCGTGATGTGGACCTATAGCAACGACGCCGGGGAAGCGGATGCCGTGAACGTCCCGATTCGATTCAACGAAACCGAGATCATCGAAAAGATCCGACGAATAGGCCGCCGGTGACGTATGCGAACTTGGAGGATTCTGCTCTATCTTCTCGCGTTGTTGCAGACCCAGGCTGCTTGTGCGCAACTTGGACCTGGTCCGCCGGATTTTCGACTAGGACCTGGTCCCCCCTCTTTTCCGACTTTGCGCGAGGTCGCCGATGAGTATAGCGAGTCGCCCTTGGGGTGCCTTTTCTATCCGCTGTTCGTGGCGACGCAGTACGCCGCGCTCATCGACAAGAATTCTCCCACGCGCTTGTTGACGCCAAAGGAAAAGCAGGACCTGCTGCTTTGGTCATGCTGGGGCATCGACAAATCCCTCGACGACGATCGGCCGCTAATCGTCGATCGGCACTGGGTGATCGAGAAATTGGGCGAGATGAGACACATCGCGGCGATCCCGCCTCTACTGGCCGTGATTCGCGACCAAAGCGATCAATCACTAGTGCCTCGTGGTGCGGTTGTCGCGCTCAGTGAGATTCCCCATCCCATGACCGTCGATTATCTCATCGAATTCCTCTCCGATGCGGCGATCGCGTGGCCGGCGCAAGAGCAACTCATCAAGATTACACATATTGGAATCGGCCGTAATGATCCGCAATTGACCGCGACGACAGCCGACGGCAGGATGGGCGACGGCAGGGTACTGCTGCAGCGTCGGTGGCGGGCCTGGTGGAGCAAGCATCGGGGCTCCGTTAAGCTCGACACCGCGGCAGCGCGCGTCAGCGAGGCATTCGCGCCAGAGTATATTCCAGGCGCGGATGAATAACGGCTTGCTACATTCTGCAGTCTGTGTCGCATGGCGAGTATGCATATTGCAATGGCGACTAGATGCCGGCGAAAGTGATCCTGATCGACGATCAGGACCGTGTGAAGCTCAGCCGGCGCGCCGCCCTGCGCGAGCTCGAATCCGGCGATCAACCGCAACCGCAGCAGGAAGCCTAGCAGCGAACTGCCGGCGGCTCGAGTTAGAATTTAACTCTTTGGTGGTCGTGCTGCGCCGAACTGTCGGTGCGGCATTGGGCCCCGCACATGACTCCGTCTAAACGCGCGCCTGGTACCCGACGTCAAGGTGATTCGCCGCTCGGCACCCACGGGCCTGCTGTCGAGCAACCCGCGGCGACGGCAGCGGAGCACGTGCCGACATGCGATGTCGAGCCCAAGCCGAAGGCCGAAACGCCGACCACTTTGCACACACCCAACGAGCAGGCTCTGGTCGATCGCTATACCGAAATTGCCCAACTCGCGGGGGCGCTGGCCCACGAGATCAAGAATCCACTCTCCACGATTCGCCTGAATATGGAGTTGCTGTCGGAGGAATTTGCCGAGGCCGAGAACCCGCGCGAGCGTCGGGTGCTGGCGAAAATCCAGACCGTGGAACGTGAGTGCCAGCGGTTGCAAGACTTGCTCGACGACTTTCTCAGCTTTGCCAAGGTGCGCGCGTCGCGGCGACAGCCCTCGGACCTGAACCAGGAAGTCGCCCGGCTGTTCGACTTCTTCCGTCCGCAGGCAACCGACACCGGCATCGAACTGGTGACTTACTTCGATCCGGACCTGCCCAGCGTGTCGCTCGACCGGGAGGTGTTCCGGGCGGCGCTATTCAATCTCGTGCTCAATGCCCAGCAGGCGATGCCCGGCGGTGGGCAGCTCGTGGCCCGTACCCGCCGGCACAATGGGGGCGTGGAGCTAGACCTTATCGATACTGGCTCCGGCATGGATGAGCGGACCGTCTCCCGGATCTTTGACGCGTTTTACTCGACAAAACAAGGTGGATCGGGGCTCGGCCTGCCCACCGCTCGTAAGATCGTGGTCGCGCACGGCGGCACGATCCATGTGGAGAGTGCTCCAGGTAAAGGGACGAAGTTCACCATTCAATTACCAGTTGGGTAAGCGAATGTGGCGGCGTGAACGTGACATCGCCGCCTACACGTAACATCTGGAAGAAGCCGGAACGACACCGCTCGGCGGCCAGGAGCGAGCGTTTCGCTGCTTTCGCAGGTCCGGATATTCCGGTCGCTAAAGGGGGAGAAGCTTTGCGACCCCCCGGCATTCGTCAAGGTTTCGCCAGTCTTCGGGTGCGGCAAGGTTTGCGCGATGGGAGCGGTAACCTATTTGGCGAAAACCACTTCGGCGCTCTCAAGGGCTCTCGATAGCGGAGCCGATGAGCTAACTGTCCTCGAACGAGGCAAACGTGCACCTAGCACGTTCCAGCGCGCGACAGGGAACCGATTCCACTGTTCGAGTCGATGGAATGGCTCGACGGCCCTGGCGCGAGAGACAAGGGCTGAACTGCGGATTCGACTTTTACCCCCCACCAGCGACCCCACGAACCACGCATACCACACGAGTCGATCACGCACCCGCGGGTCGACTCTGCCCAGGGACGGAGCCACGGCTCGGCGCTGTTTCCGGCGTCACACGGTGCCCCGTCGCAAACTTGCGGCCGCTGGGGATGCGCGCTACCGCAGTTCCAAAGAAGGAGACGTTTCTCGATGAAATGGAAAATGGTGATGGGAGCGCTAGTCATTAGCGCTGGATTGTGTACGCAGAGCTACGGCTTCGAGTTGCTCGACCGCATGCTCGGCATGCACCACCACTCGAGTGGCTGCAACAGCTGCTGCGAGCCCGCTTGCTGCGAGCCCGCCTGCTGTGAGCCGACCTGCTGCGAATCGGCCTGCTGCAACAACTGCTGCAACGATTGCTGCGAACCGGCCTGTTGTGAGAAGTCGGCCTGCTGCCACAAGGGTTGCTGCAACGACTGCTGCGAGCCGAGCTGCTGCGAAGCGGACGCTTGCTGCGATAGCTGCTGCGAGCCCTGCTGCAAGAAGCGTTGCTGCTTGCTCGATCGCCTGTTTTGCTGCAAGAAGCGTTGCTGCAAGTCGTCGTGCTGCGATAGCTGCTGCGAACCGGCCTGCTGCGAGGCTGACGCTTGCTGCGAACCGGCCTGCTGCGAGAAGTCCGCTTGCTGCCACAAGGGTTGCTGCAACGACTGCTGCGAGCCGACCTGCTGCGAAGCTGACGCTTGCTGCGACAACTGCTGCGACGATTGCTGCAATAGCTGCTGCAAGAAGCGCTGCTGCTTGTTCTCGCGTCTGTTCGCCTGCTGCAAGCCGCGCTGCTGCAAGTCGTCGTGCTGCGATGACTGCTGCGACGACTGCTGCGGTGGTTGCGACAGCTGCAACGGCGGAACCGAAGAGCACGCCCCCGCGGCGGCTGAAGAAGACGGTCCCCCGGAAGGCCCTGGCGAAGACACCTCGGCCTCGATTCCGACCAAGCGTCAGATCGTCAAAGCTCATAGCACCGGCAGCGTGGTTCGCCGGCACTATCGCTAAGACCGGTCTTGCAACTGGTTGACTAACAGGCCTGCTCGGGACTCTCGCGCCCGAGCAGGCCTGATTTTTTTCCTCGCAACCTTGCGCGATTCACACACGCGGAATTTAAGATCCGCCGGCCGGCTATCGAGCGAATCAGACCGAATCGGCCAACATCGCGGCCGCGTAGCCAAGCAGGTCGCCTCGCGCACGGCAGGCGGCGCGAACTCGTGCGAAACCTCCAGCCGCCGCAGCCAACTCCCAGATGCGCGGAGCCAAGCCCGTGGACGGCATGCCCGAGGGCAACATCTCGAGTGCCACGGTCAACGCCTCTTCGGCGCGTCCTAAACTTGCCAGCAAAGCGACATATACCTCGGCCGGCGCGGTCCTCGTTGTTCCTTCTGCGGCCGTCCGGGTCTGCTGTGCGAAGAACTCGACTGCCGAGTCCACTTCCTCGCCGAGCAGCGCGCGAAAATACCGCAGGCTGTCGACATACAAGTCGCCAAACGGGGGCTCACTGGCGAACTGATACGGAGGCGCCAAACGTCGCCCATATTCGCACAACTCACACGCCAGGCGAAGCGTCGTCGGGTCGGTCGTCAGCCGAGATATTCGCACGGTCGCTGCCAGGTGCGAAGCATCAACGTGGTAGTTGAGATCGGCAAAGAGCCAATCTCGGTTGCCCAGTAGCGCCGAAATACTTGTCGTCGCTGCAACTTCATCGGGCGTCGCGCTGGGGTCCCGCCGGGCCACGTCGGCCGCCAGATTTTGCAGCAGTTCTCGATGTAAATGTCGCACCAGCGTTCGGGCCAACTCGTCTCGCTCCGCAAGGCTGCGCCCCTGAGCGACGGAGTCGAACATCGTGATCGCACTACAGGTGCCGTAATGTGCCAGTACAAGCTCGTAACCCAGTTTGGGGCTTAGCCCTTCGTGTAGTGCTAGCTCGATGAGCAATTCCACATTGTCGGGCGTGACCTTAGTCTGGGCGATCTTGTCAGCAATGGCCTGTTTTTCACCGAGTGGTTGCAAGTACATCCAAGCTTCGCGGAGGCGACCTTCCCGCAGAAAGGCGGCTCCAACTTCGCGGCACGCCAGAAAATACGACTCCTCGAGCTGCTCGCGAACCCCCGAGGGCACGTCGTCGAGGCTCGTGCGATCTTGGGCGGGTAGTCCCAACGCGTGCCGGGCTGCCATCAGCCGAGCCTCGAACAGCTCGTGATAGCGCCCGGCCGAAATGAGATGACTCGAGAGTGCGTCAAGTAGGCTGGCTGGGCCGCCTGACACCAGCATTTGCTCGAGACGGTCGAAGTCGTCGTCACCCAGTTGGGGGCGGTCGTCATCTCGATTAGCCGCAGTTGTGGAATCCATCGAACTCATGGTAGCTGGGTTTCACCCAAGGTAAGCGGGGTCCGGAGCAGGATGGCGATGCTAGCAGACGCTGGCAGTCGACGCCACAACGTGAGACTTGTGAAGCGGCGCAAACTTTCGCGATAGCAACAATCAAACTCGATAGTCCGAACATACTGGTCGAAGCTAGTCCAATGACTCAATGCGGGCCACCGGCGCGCCTCTGCATTCTTCGCGCTGCTGCTGCTGCTCGCCACCGGACAATCGCGAACGCGTTCGACCAGGAGCCCTTCCGATGACAAGTTGCCTGCTCGTGCTGATCTTGGCCGGCGCCCCGTCGCAACTCGATGACTCGGCGATGTCCTCAGAGGTCGTCGTCGATGGTTCGATGGCCGGCGACCAATATGGCAGGGACTGCGAGAGCTGCTCGAGCGGCGAAGAGGGAGAATGCTCTTCCTGCGGTGGATGCCGGCGAGGGTGCTGCGGCGGTTGCGACGACTACGGTTGGATTCGCCGCGCTGGCCCGATGCCACAGACCTGCTACAACCCGCGACATGGCTGCTATAGCGGCAACAATCGGTTCATGCACCGCTACCCTGCGTTCCATGGCTATTACTACCGGAATCCGTATAACTACCGGCACTTGTTCGACTATCCATGGCATGCGGAACTGCATGAACCCACTTCGATGTTCTCGTACAACTTCGAAGAAGAGTCCACGACCAGCTCAAGCACGCCGACTGAGGCCGACGAGTCCGACGCTCCCTCAGCCCAAGCTGTGCCTCTGAGGGGAACCGCTGCGCGCCGAATCGCAGGCTTCGTGCCTAGCGACAAGGCCAAGGGAGTTCGCCAGGCATCGGCAAGTATGCGGCCCACTCCTTCGCGTTCTACTCGACGGACCGCCGGCGCGCAAGGGTCACCAATCCCCCAACACGGCAGTGCTGTCGCAAGAGCCAACCACTCATCACCAACGCCAGTGGTCACCGATCAATTGTTGCCCCAGCCCGAGCGGAGCGCAGGTCGCTGG
This sequence comes from Pirellulales bacterium, assembly GCA_019745975.1. Taxonomy (GTDB): domain Bacteria; phylum Planctomycetota; class Planctomycetia; order Pirellulales; family JAEUIK01; genus JAIESQ01. The sequence goes on along the minus strand of JAIESQ010000173.1, from coordinate 671 downwards.
TTCCAACGAGGCTTGTTCGGTCGCATCTCGCCACAGTAGTCGCGACTTAAACCCTCATGCCCGTGAGCTCGGCCTTCAACTCGTTCCTCAATCGGCTCCCTGGATGGCGCCTTCCACGGGGTGACAGGCGCAAGTTTCCAAGGATTGGCGTGTCGTCGACGTTCGACTTGACGAGCGCCGGAGCAGGTTCTAGCCTAGAGTTCGCCGCGGATTCGCCGACAGGCACTGGAAACTCGGCCGACCTTGCCGATGCCGTGCCGCTTGGGTGTTTCTCGCCCCATTGCCCGGTGGTGTAACGGTAGCACGGGTGGCTCTGGACCACTTAGTCTAGGTTCGAATCCTAGCTGGGCAGCTTCGCTCTAAGTTCTGGGCGACGCGCGTTTCGGAGAACTACGAAGAACGCGACGAGCGGGCCGCTATAGAGATAATGTTAGTGAAGTCGGAACGCACCGAGAACCGGCGCCTTGCCTGCCGCCGGATCTCGACACGCCAATCCTGTTCCTTGCCTCGTTGGCCATCGACCGCCTCCTGAAATGAGACGGCCCAGTTTGCCCTGCGGCGCCCGAGGAAACAAGCTGCGGTTCGCGGAACGGACAGTGCGCCGGTCAAAACCGGCGAGGAGTTGAGAATGAAAGAGTCTTACCGGAAAGGCCCAGCCAGCCATCCGGACC
>JAIESQ010000068.1 GCA_019745975.1 Pirellulales bacterium | reverse complement strand
CCTCCGTGGCGCGCGGATTGATGTGGTGTCGATACCATCAATACCCGACAAAACGCCGAGAGATTTCGAGTTTTTTTTTGCGCCCGCTGCCTTCCCAAGCCGCCCGACTATGCTTGATTGCGGACTAGCCCGACGCGCAGCGAGGGGGCACACGCGTCGCCCCTTGACGACCGCGCCGGTCGCGCAGCGATCAACGGCTCTCCGCATCCAACGTCTGAGCTGTCGCCATCCCCACGCGAGCCGCCACGAACCCTTGCTGCGCTGCGGGCTGGTGTGAAGGCGTCGCCCCGCTGGTTATCTGCGCCGGCGCGATGACCTGGGCTGGTTGACGCCGGCCTTTCAGGCCGAACAAATACCGCCGGCGTGGGCCGCACGGGTGTGCCAATACCCCGTCAATGACCGCACCAGAATTCGCAATCAATTGCCCCCTCACCGCCTTCGCGCCTTGGCGCGAGGTCCATGAAATAGGCCAAAGGTGAGAGGCCAGAGACCAGAGGAGGAGTGACTCTCCCGCCCGGACGCAAAATGTGCGGTGTTACATTGGCCCCAAGTTGTGCCTGCTAATCGAGTTCGGGTCCAATGTCAACACACCCGGACGCAAACCGGACGATCACCCGGACGCAAAATGTGCTGTGTTACACGCGCCGCAAGTTGTGCCCTCTAATCGGTTTACGGTCTAATTTGAAGCCACCCGGACGCACCCGGACGCAAAATTTCGGACAACTTTATTCTGGGGGACGGGAGAGCTGTATCCGCCCTGCGCGCACTCTTCCAAACACTTGACCACGGATATCTCGGATTCCACGAATGAGATGCGTTGTCTTTGCCGCTGGCGAATCTATGTCCTCGGCGAAATCTGCGGACGAACAGAACCTGGATACTTGGCGCCTTTGCGTCATTGCGCGAGGCCTCCGCTTAGGACGCAAAACCTTAGGACGATCGAGGACGCAACGGTCCAGGATTTTGCGTCCTAACATTACTCGCTATGGAGAAAAGACTTAGCGACTTTTGACAGCCGCTTAGGACGGTTAGGACGCAAATTCCCGGACAATCTTATTCTGGGGGACCCCCGTGGCATTCCAGAGAACCCCCTGTTTGCGTTCGTTACACTCGATTGATATGCGAATTGTCTATGTGGCCGCCGGTGCTGGTGGCATGTTCTGCGGAACTTGCTTGCACGATAACACGCTGGCCGCAGCGCTGCGCGCGGCTGGGCACGACGTGCTGTTGTTGCCGACCTATACGCCGCTGCGCACCGACGAGGCCAGCCAGAGTGAAGCGCGCGTGTTCTTCGGCGGGATCAATGTTTACTTGCAGCAGAAGTTGGCGCTCTTCCGCCATACGCCGTGGTTCTTCGATCGGCTGCTCGACGCGCCGGCCCTAATGGAGTGGTTGGCGAATCGCAGCACGGCGGTCGACGCCAGCAAACTCGGCGATCTCACCGTATCGATGTTGGCCGGCGAACACGGCCACCAGCGCAAGGAACTCGAGAAACTGCTGCGCTGGCTCGAATCGCAGCCGCGCCCCGACTTGATTCACCTCTCGAATTCGATGTTGCTGGGCATGGCCGCCGAGTTGCGGCGCAGACTCGGCGCGCCGATCGTCTGCAGTCTATCGGGCGAGGACATTTTCCTCGAGCGGCTGGTTGATCCACACTATTCGGTGGCACGAAAACTGTTGCGTGAACGGGCCCGGGATGCCAGCCACTTCGTGGCCATGAACCGCTACTTCGCCCACTACATGGCCGAGTACCTCGATGTCGATCGCGAGAAGATCGATGTCATTCCGCACGGCTTGAACCTGACAGGGCACGGCCGACGGTTAGCCCCGGCCTCTGAACGCCGCGCGGCACGGACGATTGGTTACCTGGCGCGCGTTTGTCCAGAGAAGGGCTTTCATCTGTTAGTCGAGGCGTTCTATCGCCTGGCTGTCGATGAACGTTTGCCGGGGTTAAAACTGCGGGCCGCGGGCTACTTGAGCGGCGGCGACCGACCGTACTTCGATCGTATCGCGGCTGAAGTGAGTCGCCGCGGTTTGGCCGATCGGTTCGAGTATGTGGGCGAAGTCGATCGCCAAGGCAAGATCGACTTTCTACATTCGCTCGACGTGATGAGCGTGCCGACCGTGTATCGCGAAAGCAAGGGAATCTCGATTCTCGAGGCTCTTGCCAACGGCGTGCCCGTGGTGCAACCGGCGCATGGCGCGTTTCCCGAGCTGCTTGCCGACACGAAGGGTGGCCTCTTGTTCGATCCTGAGAACGTGGATCATCTGGCCGAACAGCTTGCCCGCTTATTGCTAGATGAAGAGCAGCGCGAGCTGTGTAGTGCCGCGGGAGAGGCTGCCGTTCGCCAACGATACCATCAGGAAGGGATGGCCGCCGCACATGTGCGCTTGTACGAGCGACTCCTCGCGTCGCCTGGTCAGAGCGCCGGCGCAGTGCGCGGCGAAGCCGAGCGAATCGCCGCGCACGGATAATGTGCTCGCGATTCGCGTTATGTCGAACGAATTGAGCGAAGATTGGTATGTCGGATCGCGAGCCAGCACCAACGATCTTTCGTACTCAGCGGATGGTCCAATGGCACGACACCGACGCGGCGCGGATCGCGCATTTCGCCGCCTATTTCCGCTGGATGGAGGAAGCGGAGCACGAGTTCTTGCGGCATCTGGGGCTGAGCGTGCTCGGCCACGATGAAGAAGGTGACATCAGTTGGCCGCGCGTGTCGGTTAGTTGCGAATACTTCGCGGCCGTGAAGTTCGAGGACGTGCTCGACATCGACGTCTCGGTTGCGCGGCTTGGCGATAAGAGCGTGACCTATACATTCGCCGTCAGCCACGCGGGGCGACTGGTGGCGCGGATGCAGCTCACGGCGGTATGTTGCCGCATGTCGGCCGATGGGCCTCCCACGGGAATTCGGATTCCAGACGAGTTCGCCCGGCGCCTGGCACCCTACGTTATCGACAAATCGAGCTCATAAACCGCTGAAGGTCTCTTCCGCAGCATGGCGAATTCCGCCACACTGCTCGACATGCCAGAACTCAGCGTCGTCGAACTTACCAAGCAGTACCCCACGCGCGGCGAGCCACTCGTTGTGCTGCGCGGCGTGAACCTGCAACTCGGCGCGGGAGAGAACCTGGCGATCTTGGGTCCTAGCGGTTCGGGCAAGAGCACGCTACTGCACATCCTTGGCACGCTCGAGCAACCGACGTCAGGTTCGGTGCGATTGGCCGGGCACGATCCCTTCGCGCTCGACGAGCGCCAGCAAGCCCGCTTCCGCAACGAACAGGTGGGCTTTGTCTTTCAGGATCACCACCTGTTGCCCCAATGTTCGGTGCTTGAGAATGTGCTGGTGCCATTGCTGGCCCTCGGCGGTCGGGTGACGGCGGAGCAACTCGATCGCGCCAAGGAACTGCTCGAAAAAGTCGGCCTCACCCAGCGGCTCGACCATCGCCCGGCGGAGTTGTCGGGGGGAGAACGTCAACGCGTCGGGATCGCGCGGGCCCTCGTGCGGCGGCCGACGCTGGTGTTAGCCGACGAGCCGACGGGCAATCTCGACCGCAAAAGCGCAGCCGAAGTCGCCGACCTGCTGCTGGCCGTCCACGAGCACTTCCGCACCATCTTAATCGTGGTGACACACAGCAATGAGCTCGCCGCACGGCTCAGCCGACGGATGGAGCTCAACGACGGCGTGCTCGTGCCGATCGCGTGAGGAACCACCCAGTCGCAACGTCGTGCCCAGAGCTTGCGCCCACCGCTAGTTAACGGCTGGCTTTCCACCGCCACCAGCGGGCTGCGATCAGAACTCCACCGAGCAACGACCAGATAACGATGCTCGTCGGCTCAGGCAGGCTCGGCGGGACGACGGTGTGAACTCCCAAGCCCTGAGGGTGCTGCTCGGTAAAGGGTGTAAGCGGCCAGAAATCGTTGTTCTGATTCGTGCCGTTGAGCTTGTGATTCACATCGTCAATGACGACTGTACCATCGGGCGTGCGGTCCCAAGGGACGCCTCCTGATTGTAAGAACAAGTCGCTCGAAAACACGATCGGTCCCGAGAGCGAGCCCAAGCGGAGGTCGAAGAACACGTCGAAGAAAGAACTGAAGGTTCCACCGGCCGAACTCGCAAAGTCGATCGTCATTTGTCCGGAGCTGGCGGGGCCTCCACGCTCGGACTGTAAAGTCACATAGTGCAAGCCGAGCCCCGACCCCAGGTTGATCGGGATGACGCTTTGCAAATGCAGCGCCACCAGCTCAATCGGAATCGGCGGTGCGGTGCCCGGCGCCGACGGAACCGAAGCTGGCGATAGCCGTTGAACGATCGTGTCGGTCGAGCCGACGTTTTGCACGCCGATCGAGCCGCCGAAATTGAATGTTCCCAGCGGCACGCCCTGAAACGGAATTCCCATGAAGAAAGTGGGGGGGGCCGTCTCGAACAGATCCCACCCCGTGTCCACAACCACGACCGCTGACACTGGGCTGACGATCGCAAACAACAGCGCCAGGACGAGAAGCACGGTTGGCGCACGCATCATGGAAAACACCCCCAGAGTTGCGCGATCCTCGCAAGCGAGCGTCGGATCTGCCGTGATTCCGACCTCAAGAACAATCAGACGACGACTCTTCTTTTGCTGGCTTCAGAAGTTGAAGTCTTCAAACAACCGCCGTTTCGGTGGGCGATCAAATTGCTCAAGCTATTCCAGATTCACCCGAACTTGTTTAACAGCTTTGTGACCATAGTCAAGAATTTCCCAGTGGAAATGTGCCATTTAGTGTGAGCGTCTCGATTGTGGGTGGAAACTTCGGCCAGGTCGCCCGCTCTACCACGGTGGGCGGTTTCTCGACGATTTCAAGACGAATCTGCGTGTCGGAAGCCGCCGGGGATCGGCGTGACAGCTTCGCTCAATCGACCATTCAGCGCAGCTTCAGGGGCAAACGAGAGTTACCCACAATCGAGACGCTCACACTGCCATTTACGTAATGGAGCCAGCGATGTTACACACCGATCGCGGTGGATGTAACACTTATTGATCGCTGCGAATCGGTAGAAACTGATGCCCATTCACGGGCTTCCGATGATTTTCCGTGTTCACCTGGCGTCGCGGGCGCGCGAATGGTCTGACAATGGTGCATGCCGAAACTAGGCCGGCACCTCCACCGATTCTTTGAATTCACGCACGGCGCCAATCTTCAGTCGCGGCGGACATCTTCCGACTCGGGCTTCTTGCGCGAAGCGAGCCAGGCCTTCCATTGGGCCGCGTTGTACTCAAAGTTGACGCGCGTCATGCGCACGAGCGCGTCGAGCACTTCGGCATTGCGGAGTTGTTGCACGACGATCTGCGTCGACTGCCCGGTCGAAAAGCCATTCATCTGCGGAGCCGAAGGAAAACCAGCGCCCGCTCCCGACGGCGAGCCTGGGTTGACTCCGCCAAAGGTCGTGCTGATGCCCGGCGAACCTTGCACGATCATGAACTTGTGCTGCGTCACCAGCGCGTCGACCAGCGCCGGTACCGCCGCCACGTTGCCCAACTTGCCCAGTGCATATGCCGCGCGATTGATCACCGCGTTGTCCTTGCTCTTGAGCGCCTGAATGAACATGGCGATCACTTCGGGCTGCTGCTTCTCGACCAAGAGATCGACCGCGGCCAAGCGCACGTCGTCCAGGGGATCGTTCAGCGCCAATTGCACCAGGGTCGAGAGGGCGTCGGGCGTGCCGATGCGAGCCAAGGCTTCGACATACCACTCGCGCACCTGCAGCACTTGCTCGGTCCTAAGGTGCTGGCGAATGGCCTTCACGGCGTAAGGATCGTTGATCGCGCGAAGCTTGGCGGCGGCTTCCTCGGCGCGGCGATCGTCGTTGAGCCATTGGCGCCAGCGCTTGAGCGTGGCCAGCCATTGCTTCTCGGCGAGCGTGTCTTTGCGCTGCTTGTCGGCGATCTCGACTTCTTGCGGCAGCTGCCATTCGCCGTTGTGCTGCACGTAGCCGCGCTCGGTCATGATCTCGTTTTGCGTCATCCAACGTCCGGCATGTTGCTGATACCCTAGCAGGCGGCGAGCGGCAGCGTGGTTTGGTTCCAGCTCGATCACGCGATTCAAGTGCGTCTGCCGCTGTGGGCGCAGTTTCTGCTGTTTGCACCATTCGGCCAGAGCCCACTGACCCTCGACCGTGTCGGGATATCCGGGGGCCGCGCGACGATACTCGATTTCGGCGGCACTCGGTCGCTGCAGCTTGGCGACCTGATCGCGCGGCACCGTGACGCGAATGTCCTCGGGCGTGCGCAGCGTCAGTTGCGCGGCATCGCGCTTCGCGGCATCGACAAGCTGGCCTTCAATCGAGCCGCCCCCCGAAAGCATGAGCGCCTCCGTGGCGCGGCTGACACTGGCTCTAAGCAAGACGGCGCCGAACAAGACTACGCACATTGCCAAAGCTCGCCACACCGAATTGCGCCGCTGCGGCATCATGATCGAAAGACTCTGCGTTTTGCGAACGATCGGTTCCACGGTTTCAGTCTAATCTGTGGTCAACATCCGGGCCACGAGATCTCGCCAAGACCGAACTTTCCTGCGCTGGCTTAGGCGTCGGCCTGGCCGACTTCCCCCAAGGTCGCTTGTTCGGTCGGGGGCGCCAACCTTCGCGGGGCCGTGACCGTGCCAGGGACGATCAAGGGGCTCGAACTATTGGCGTCAATAATCTCCTTGAGCTCCGAGGCATCGATCACTTCGATCTCGATCAACCGCTTCGCCAGCGCCTCGAGCGACTTGCGGCGCAGCTCGAGGATATGCCTTACCTTCTCGATCGACTCGTCGATGATGTGCTTGACTTCCTCGTCGATCTCGCGAGCGGTCTGCTCGCTGTGCGAACGTTCGCGCGGCAACTCCATGGTGCCGGCCAAAAACGGCGAACGCCCATTCTCGCGATAATTAACCCGACCCAACCGGCTCATGCCGTACTCCATGACCATGCTGCGGGCGATGCTGCTGGCGCGCTCCAGGTCGTTCTGCGCGCCGGTCGAGACATCGTCGAAGATCATCTCCTCGGCGATCGTGCCGGCCAAGAGCACCTGGATGCGGCTTTCAAGCTCCCCCTGGGTCAGCAGGTAGCGATCCCCTTCGGGGCGCTGCAGCATGTAGCCCAGCGCCGCCAGCCCGCGCGGGATGATCGATACCTTGTGCACCGGATCGGTGTTGGGCAGGCTGTAGGCGACCAGGGCGTGGCCGCTTTCGTGATAGGCGACGCGCTGCTTTTCGTCAGCGTGCATCACGCGCTGCTTCTTCTCCAGCCCCGCAGTCACGCGCTCGACCCCCTCGTTGAACTCGGGCATGCCGACGGACGTCTTGCCTTTGCGGGCGGCCAGGAGCGCGGCTTCGTTGACGAGATTCGCCAGGTCGGCGCCGACGAAACCCGACGTGATGGCCGCCACTTCCTTGAGATTGACCTCGGTGGCGAGCTTGACGTTCTGCACGTGGACCTTGAGGATCGCTTCGCGGCCGCGCACATCGGGGCGATCGACCAGCACGTGGCGATCGAAGCGTCCGGGACGCAAGAGCGCCGGGTCGAGCGTTTCGGGGCGGTTCGTGGCCGCCATCACGATCACGCCGCTGTTGGAATCGAAGCCATCCATTTCGACCAGCAGGGCGTTGAGCGTTTGCTCGCGTTCGTCGTGGCCGCCGACAACGCTCGTGCCGCGCGTCTTGCCGAGCGCGTCGAGCTCGTCGATGAAAATGATGCAGGGGGCCTTCGCTTCGGCCTGCTGGAACATGTCGCGCACGCGGGCGGCCCCCACGCCGACGAACATCTCAACGAAGTCGGAGCCCGACAGGCTGAAGAACGGCACCCCGGCTTCACCGGCGATCGCCTTGGCCAGGAGTGTCTTGCCAGTGCCTGGCGGGCCGACCAGCAGCACCCCCTTGGGGATGCGCCCACCGAGCACCTGGTACTTTTCGGGTGTTTTGAGGAACTCGACGACCTCGCGCAGCTCTTCGACGGCTTCGTCGATGCCTGCCACGTCGTCGAAAGTGACGCCGATATCCTCCTGCGCGTACATTTTGCCGCGGCTGCGCCCGAAGGCCATCGGCGAGCCCGCGCCTCCCAGGCGGCGCATCATGAAGATGATCACCACCAAGAACAGCGCGCTCATGATGAACAGCGACGCATAGCTCTGCCAGAATCCAGGAGCCGGCAAGCCCTGATAGGGAAAGCCGTATTTGTCGAGCAACTCTTCGAGCGCGCCGCCATCCTCTTCGAGGCCGCGGCGCGGAGTGTAAAAGGGCTTGTTGGGCTGCGGCTTGTTATTGGGATCGGAGGGGCGCTTCACCTCGACCGTAACCGTACCGCTGATCTCGGTCGGGCCGACCTTGAGATCCGCAAGGTTGCTGACTCGCAGCACCCGCTCGAGGCCGTCCTGCCGGTTGACAATGTCGATGTAGCCGGGTGTCTTGACCTCGGCCGCGGGGGCTTCGGCGGCCTTGGGGTTGCCTTGCTTGATGAGCTGCTTCAGATCGCTATAGCGGATTTCGACTTGCGCTTGTTTGCGCACCAGGGTAAAGATGAACAGGGTCACCAGCCCTAGGGCCATCAGATACCAGATCAAGTTGCCGGCGAGGTGCGGGGTGCGCTTCGAATCGCCCGATTTTCCCGACTTGCGCGCCGGCTCTTGCTTCTTCGTCATGGGTGCTTTCCGTGGGATTGAAGGGGCCTGCCGAGGCGCCTGGCCGGCCAGGGCAAAGCATGCCGCAACTCTCCATCTTAGGAGCGTTGTTGGTCGCGAACAACGAGCCCAAGATGGGGGAGATGGGGGTGCACGCCGCTTGGGAGCTAGCCGCGTAACCGCCCCTTGGCGCAATCGGCAGCCGAGTTGTGCGACTGCGGAATTCACGGCGAATCTGCGGCACGGCCGGCTACCTTTCGTCAGTCGACCGCCAGGCGGGTTCTCTGGAATGTGATGGGAGGGTATCCCAGAATAAGATTGCCCGGGAATTTGCGTCCTAACCGTCCTAAGCGGCTGTCAAAAGTAGTTAAGTTGTTTCTCGACAACGAGTTATTTTAGGACGCAAAACTCAAAACCGTTGCGTCCTAGCCCTCAATCAAGCGAAGGCTCGGGGTTTTGTGGCGTCCGCAGTGGGCGCGCACGGAGAAGTGCCGGTGCGGT
>JAIESQ010000132.1 GCA_019745975.1 Pirellulales bacterium | reverse complement strand
GAAAAATCATCCAACTGACCGAAAGCCTCTTAGCTCTGGCTGCTTGATACAGCAACGGTTCTCAGAAAGTGCAGTCCATGACTTGTACGCCGGAAAGCTGGAGTTCCACCGGCGGCGTCGGCCAGATCGAGAAGTTCCACGGCCGGCTCGTCATTCGTCAAATCGGCGAAGTGCAGTGGCAGATCGCCCGGCTGCTGGCCGATCTGCGAACCGAGTAGTTGCGGCCCCGAAGCCTGGACCAGCAGGGGACTGGTACATTTTTCGGTGCGAAGAGTGTGCCACTGCTTGGGAGTCGGCCGACGTCGCGTTGTGTTTCAAAACGGCGTACGCCGACGAACAAGCAGTGCAGTTGCCTCCATATGTAACTCGGCACTGCTTGCCGGTGCGGCATTTGGGTGTGCTCGCGTTCGATCGACCGGCAAGCAGTGGCACACGAAACGCTGCATGTACCTGTCCCCCTCCGCAGCTCGCGCGACGTCCCGCTCAGCCGAGAACACGCCCACCCATGGCAATGGGTGGGTTTATTTCCCCGAGCGATCGCTCGCGTTACCGGCGCTGTTCCACTCGCCCAACTTGCGCGCGAGCGCGCGCTGCGCGCCGGCCGGCGCCGACACGACGACGTAGCCACTCGGCTCGTCGAAATACACCGAAGCACGCGCCGCCTGGTCGCCAGCCGCAGGCGCCGCCAGCAGCTTCTCGATATCGGCCAGCATCGCGGCGCGTGGGCGATCGGCCGTTTCCAAATTCGCCAGCGGATAAAATTCCACCTGCGGCCGCGCTGCCAGCGCCGCGCGGCTCGTGATCTGGAGCGTGCGCTCGTCAATCACCCGATAGTCGAGCCCTAGCGGTTCCAACAGCGCGGCGAGCACGTTGGCCAGCGCTTGATCTCGCGCGCGGACTCCCGCGGGCACGTCGGGCCCCCAACCGGCCGCCGCCAGGGCACGCCAGTCAACCAACAGCATTAACTCCGAGCGCTCGGCCAGGTAACCCAGCACGTCGACCAACCGCGCGTCGTCGAAGAACGTGACCGTCAGCGAAGTGTCAAGTGCCGCTGGCCACGGTGACTTCGGCCCGCCCGCTTCGCCGAGCTGCAACTTCCTAGCCGGCGCTCTCCGCGCTGCGCGCAAGCGTTCGACTAGCGACGCAATCTGCGCCTGCACATCGAGCGTTTGCTTGATCACCAGGTCGTTGCCAGCGACCGTCAGCGTGCCGCGCCCCCCATGTTTCTGCCACGTCGCGGGCGCGACCCAATCTTCGACCGCGGCTCCCAGCGCCGCGAGTGACCCGATCGTCTGCAGCTTTCCTTCGCCGCCGGCATGCTTGCCATCGTTTGCAATCACGAGATCAGCCGCCGGCAAGCGCCGCTCGACAAGTCGCTCGGCGTCGGTCCGCGTGATCCACAACAGATGTTGCACGGCTTTGGCGCTCGGCACCGGCACTTCGATCGGTCGGGCCACCAGATCGTGCTCGCCCAGAGTTTGCTTGAGCAGTTCGTCGACGCTGGCGTTGGCGAGTTTTGCCGACACGGTTTCGCGCGCCGACTGACCCGCCGCCCTCAGCGCGTCGATGTCGAGCGCGCAGGGGATGCCCATCAAACGACTGACAAAATCGACAAAGGTCGCTAGCGGCACGCGCGGGATTTCGATCGCCGTCACGCGGTCGGCCAACCGCGCGACGACATCAACGCCGCGCACGCCGCTGGCGCGCGCCGCGGCCGCGTCTCCCGGCAACGTCACGCTCGGCTCGCCGACGGCCGGAACATCGGCAGCCGCCGTGTCGCCAGCGGGAGGGGTTTCGCCCGCTGGCTCAGCCGATGGGTTAGCGGCAGCTTCCGCGGGTTCGACATCCTCGTGCGGCGGAGGTTGCCGCGGATCGAGCGACGCCAGCTCGATCTGCTCACCGCCGTTGATCGTGGCCAACTGTTCGACGACGCGCGGATCGGCCTCGGCCGAAATCCAGCGCACCGAGCCGTCGGCCATGGCAGCGAACATTCCGTCGACTTGCCCCGTGCCGAAGCCATCGGGCCCATTCACGTAGGGCGCGGTCACCAGCGGGCGCGTGGTCGCCGCGCCGCCGGCCGCCCAAGGGCCGATCCGCTGGGTCACGCCCAACAGCGCGATCGTGTTGGCCACGCCGTCGCCGATTTGCGCCGCCGTCGCCCGCCGCGTCGCGCCAAAGACCCCGGCTCGCGGATCGTTGATATCGAGTGTCGCCGCGTCGGTCCCCAAGCCGGTGACCCCTACGAAATGGCTCGCGCCGTATCCGTTCACACGCGCCGGCATACCCAAGGCCGGATTCAGCAACTCAAGCAACACGCGGCGCGCGATGGCTTCGTTCGGCGGATCGCGCCAACCACGCCCAAAGCTGAGCTGCGCGTGCCAATCGGCCTGGCCGTAATAGGGCAACACGCCGGCGACCCAGCTCAAGCGGTTTTCGGCCGGCAGCGAGTTCGAGCCGGCGGCCAGCACCGGAAAGCCCTGCTCGGCGGCGACGAACTCGGCCAGCCCCGCGCCCAGCCGCGCGACGCGCATCTCAGGCAACCGCCGATCGCGGCGCCAGGCAACCCACGACGGCAAGTCGGTCAGGTAACCAATCTCGGCCGGCAGCAACGCGAGCACCGGGTCGCCCGAGTTCCAGTCGATCGTCGATTCGAATCGCGCGATCGTCTCGTTCGTCGCCGGCAGAATCTCCTCAGCAACGACCTGCGACGCGCCCGCAGCGCCGCTAGCGTTGGACGCCTCGACTTTCGTCGGCGGAACGATCGCGGTGCCTGCCTGGTCATCGCCGCGCCACCACCAGAAGCCAGCGCCAACGAGCACGACGACCAGCAGCACGGCGCTGGCCAGCACTAGCCGCAGCCGCCGCGCGCGAGGGAGGCTCGTAGCGGGCAATTCTACTTTGTTGGGTGCCGCTGCTGGCTTGTCCAGCAGTGCCGCATCGGACCCTGAACTGCCCGCCGCGTCGGCCTTGTCGATCAAAGCGGAATCCGAGATGGTCGAGCCCAGCTCGCCGCTGCTGCCAGCCGCCGATCCGCCGACGCTCGTGTCGCCCACACTGCTGTCGCTGTCGTCGCCAGCCGCGTCATCGAGCCGCCAGCCCGCCGGCGGTTTGATCTCCAGCATGCTCGTGCAGCGAGGGCATTGCAGAATCTGCCCAATGGCCGCGCGATCCCGCACCTTGAAGCGGGCGTGGCACGTCGGGCATTGCACGGGAAACGGCTGCACGCGGGCGAGCCCTCGCGATGTATCAGAACTATTTCGATTTGCCTCGGCTCGCGGCCGCTACCTTCGTCGTCACCACCAGCACGTCGCGCCGCTGGCCGGTGTCGTCCGCCCGCGAGTCGACCACATAGACCAGCTTTCCGTCGGAGTTGGCCAGCCGCAAGATCGACTCGAGCACCTTGCCGGCCGGCTGATCTTGGACGTCGAGCGCGAGCATTTGGTTCTTGGTGATCCCTTCGCGCTGCAAGTCCTCGCCGGCGATTTCCAGCTCGACACCGACTTCGGTGGCGAACAGCTCCAGCGCCTTGTCGAGCGGGGTCCGCGGAAAGGCCAGCGCGATCGGCCGCGCCAGCCGGGCCGCCAGATTGCCTGGCTCGGCTGGCGCGCTCGGCGCGGAGCTCGTCGTGGCCGAAGCCGCTTCCAGCGCCAACCAGCCCGCCAGCGCCAGATTGTGCGCCGCGATCGCCGGTAAGTACGCCCGCAATCGCACGATGCGCTCCTCGACGTCCGAGCGCGTGTAGTCGACCAGCACGTCGAGCATGCTCGGCCAGCGCTCGAGCACAGCACGGTTGTAATCCGATAGCGCGACGCCCGCCAGGTAGTCATTGGCCCGCGACGGCAACTCTTGCCAGCGGCGGCGCAGATCGCGCTCCTGCACCAGCGGCTTCTGATCGGCCGACGCGTACACCGCCAGCTCGACAAACAACAGTTCATTCACATTCGCGCTCAGCATTGCCCCGCGCGGAAAACTACCCAGCAGCCAATCGATTTCTGCGCGGAGCGGCCCGGCCTCGTCGGCCAGCATGCCTTTGCCTCCCGTCGCCAGGAAATTCGGCGCGAACAAGAACGTGAACTGCCGCTGGCTGTCGCTGGCCGCGCGCAAGAGTTCCAGCTCGCGTCGCAGCGGCGGCGCGCCCCCAGCCGCCGCGACGATATCGCTCAACCAGTCGGCCGGCGAGACGACCAGCAGTCGATCGCTCTGGCCCGCCGGCAGCCAATAGCCGAATCCCCCCGCGCGAAACGCCCGCAGTTCATTCGCCTCGACCGCGGCGCCGGGCAAGCTCTGGGCAAGCTTCGCCGGATCGAGCGGCTCACTAAGCCGCAACACCAGCACGCAATCAGGCGGACCCTGCTCGACGCCATAGAAGCCGCACACCAGCGTGGCGATCGACGTCAGCGGCACGCCTGCCCGCCGCGGCAAATCGACGCGCGCCAACTCCCCCCACGGGCCGAGCGAATCAAGCAGCTTCCCCGCTTCGGGCTGCAGCAGAAAATCGGCCACGCGCCACGCCAGCACGGCCTGCGCGCCAGGGAGCAAATAGCTCAGCTCGAGGGGCGCACCCGATGTCGGCGCTTGCCAGAGTGGCTCGCGCGCCGGCCGCCCCTGGGCATCGAGTTGCACCCGCCGGTCCGCCGCGCCCTCGGCAGCTTCAGCCGCGGCGCCCTGCACGCGATCAGCACTGGCCGGCCGCGGCGCGATCGCACTTTCGCGACATCCCGCCGCTAACACCAGCAACACGGCCAGGCCGCCAACTAATACCAGCGATCGGCACCAACCAACAGCCATCGACGGTCACCGGCACAGCGAGAGCACTTAGAGTCTATCCGGGAACCCATCGCGGCGGCGACCGTGGGGATTTCGACCGTCCGGCAAGGAGAGACGACGACGTGTATCAGTAGATCGATCCAGGGAGTCGGAACGACGCAGCCGGCGGCCGAAGGCCCCCGGTCCCGAAGGGTTTGGCCGGCAACGGGCCGTCTGCGGCGTCATCACTCCTCAGTGGATTTCTCTCCAATACGCTTCGTCGTTCTTCCTGGCATTCGACCCATTGTCGGCCAAACGCCGCTCGCGAGTGGTTTCCGGATAGACCCTTACAGACGTGCCTCGATTATAGGCCGGCCCGCCTTCCGGCTCGATTCACCCCCCCCGCATCACCAGAATCCCACGCCCACGTAGCCGCCGTAGTTGCCGTAATAGGCCGGATAGTAGCGGCTCGTGTAGAACGTGCTCGGATAGGTCGGGAAGTAATAGCTCGAATAGCCCGGGGCGTAGTTGTACGGCGAGTAGTAGTAGCTCGTGTACGGTCGATAGTACGTGTACGGGGCGTAATAGCCGGCGTACGGCGTGTAGTACGACGAATACGTCGCGTACGGCGCGTAATACACTCCGTACGGCCGCCGCCACGGGCCGCGCGCCTGCGCCATGGCCGGCGCCACCGCAAACATGCCCACGACCGCGATCACCAACAGCAAGCGCTTCATGGTTTGATTCCTCCCTTAGGAAGCGCCACTGGGCGGCGCTTCTCAACAGGTCGATCGATCTCTCTTCGCAAATTCTAGGCCCCACCGCACGCCGGTGAAGATGCCAAGGTTTCCTCGGTCGCGCTTCAGTCCCAAGTCGTCAGGCACGTTACAGTTGCGCTATTCGCGTACCATTCGATTTGTCGATATCACGAGCGTCGACAGGCGGCTTTTCCTACCTTTCCGCACGCTCCAAACCGACATCGCCCAACTGGTCCCCCGCGCGGTAATTTCCCACAATACTCACAGTTAGATACGCGGCCCGCCAGCAAGTTTTGTTACGCTCCGGCAACCAATTGCATAGAAAAAAACACCCGGGCAGGCTCCGTTTCGACGAAAGCAAGGAATCCCTCGATGCCAGTTTGCACCTCGGCTTGTTGCGGCATGATCGCTCGCGTGGCGATTCTCGCCGTCGGTTTGGAATCCATGCTGTTGGCGACCCAACGCTCCAGCGCCGCCGATCAGCCGATCGTCGGCCGCCCGATCAATTCCTTCACACTCCCCGACGTGCACGGCCGCGAGCAAACGCTGGCCGCGCTCCGCGGCGACGGCCCGCTCGTCGTCCTCTTCGTCGGCGTCGAGTGCCCGCTCGTCGGCCAGTACATGCCGCGCATCGTCGAGTTGGCTGCCGCGTATGCCAAGCAAGGTGTCCGCTTCGTCGCCATCGACGCCAATCGTCAAGACTCGCTGGCCGAGCTCGTCGCCTTCGGCCAGCGCCACAAGCTTGAGCTGCCGATCTTGAAAGACCCCTCGGGCGAAGTCGCTCGCCAGTTTGGCGCCACCCGCACCCCCGAGGCATTCGTCGTCGACGCCGCTGGGCGCGTGCGCTATCACGGCCGGATCGACGATCAATACGGCGTCGGCTTTCTCCGCCCACAGCCGACGCGCCGCGACTTGGCCCTGGCGCTCGATGATCTGTTGGCCGGCCGCGAGCCCGCCGTCGCCGAAACCCCCGCCGCCGGCTGCCTGATCGGCCAGACACGCATCGCCAGTGCCTCGGATTCCAGCAAACCCTCCACCGCCGACGCGATCACCTACACCAAGCACATCGCGCCAATCCTGCAGCAGCGCTGCGTCGAATGCCACCGCGCGGGCGAAGTCGCTCCCTTCGCGCTCACCGAATACGAAGAAGTCGCCGGCTGGGCCGAGACGATTCGCGAAGTGGTTAACGCGGGCCGCATGCCGCCGTGGTTCGCCAGCCCCGAGTACGGCGAGTTCCACAACGCCGGTCACATGACCGACGAAGAAAAACAGCTCATCGACGCCTGGGTCGACGCCGGCGCCCCCCAAGGCGATCCGCGCGACTTGCCGCCGCCGCGCACCTTCACCGACGGCTGGGGAATGCCCGAGCCCGACCAGATCATTCGCATGAGCGACAAGCCCTTCCACGTGCCGGCCGAAGGGGTGCTCGACTATCAATACTACGAGGTCGATCCGGGTTGGAAGGAAGATAAGTGGATCATCGGCTCCGAGGCGCGTCCCGGCGCACGCTCGGTCGTCCACCACATCCTCGTCTTCATCAAGCGGCCGAACAAAATCTATTTACCGCTCTTGCCGGGCGAGCTGATTAGCGCCTACGCCCCCGGCATGAAGCCCACCGTCTCCGAGTCGAGCGACATGGCGATGCTGGCCCCCGCCGGCTCGAAGATCGTCTTCCAGGTGCACTACACACCCAACGGCACGCCGCAGGACGATATCAGCTACCTCGGCGTCAAATTCTGCGACGTGTCGCAGGTCAAGTACGAAGTGAGCGCCGGCATGGCCATCAATCTCAGCTTTCGCATTCCGCCGGGCGACCCCGACTACAAAGTAACCGCCAGCTATCGCTTCCGCCGCGACGCCATGCTGATGGGCGTCAACCCGCACATGCACCTGCGCGGCAAAGCGTTCCGCTACGAGGCGCTTTACCCCGACGGCACGCGCGAGATCCTGATGGACTGCCCGAAGTTCGACTTCAACTGGCAGATCGGCTACCAGTACTTGGAGCCGAAGCGGATGCCGGCCGGCACCAGGATCTTCTGCACGGCGCACTACGACAATTCGTCGGGCAACGTGAGCAACCCCGATCCCACGCGCTCGGTGGTGTTCGGCGAACAGACGTGGGACGAGATGATGATCGGCTGGTTCTTCGCCGCCGAAGCGCGCAAAAAATGATCCCGCTTGTTAGCCGCGGAGTATACTCCGCGCGCTAGCTCTTGCCGGGGGAGCCGTCCCGATGTGCGGCCGCGCTGGGTGCCACTGCTGGCTTGCCCAGCAGCGGTAGCGGTAGGTCATGCACCCCGTGCATGACAATCACGCCGAGTGCCGCTTCGTGTCAGGCACGGAGTGCCTGACCTACCCCTACTACGCCTACTACTTCTGTTTGCTCCGGGTGCCAGGCTCCGCCAGTGCTTCCTGGGTGGCCCCGATCCCATCACCCCCGTCGGCGCCCGGCAGCAACCGCCGCGTCGCCCTTGCATACCGCACCACACTAGCCCGACGCGCAGCGAGGGGGCACACGCGTCGCCCCTTGACGACCGCGCCGGTCGCGCAGCGATCAACGGCTCTCCGCATCCAACGTCTGAGCTGTCGCCATCCCCACGCGAGCCGCCACGAACCCTTGCTGCGCTGCGGGCTGGTGAACGTCGCGCAGCGATCGATCGGCTCGACAAAAGAGTCGCTACTGCTTGCTCCTCATTGAGTTCCAGGACGACAATCAAGTGCCTTGCTGGTAGAAGCCGTCGACCTGGAATCGAAGCTTCAATGGATCGGAGCCTGTCTGTGAATCGTCCCTGCGAAGCGCCGTTGCCCGATCCGCTTGCGTATCTCCTAACGTGGACTACGTATGGCACATGGCTGCCGGGCGACGCGCGGGGCTGGGTCAAGCCTGGTCGTGGAATCCAGTCACCCGACGCGAAACGAGAACATCGTGCAAAGTCTCGGATGCGCGAAAGCGCGCTGCGTCTCGACCAACGGCAGCGACAACTCATCGAGCAAGAAATCGCTGATCGCTGTGCGACTCGGGGTTGGACATTGTTTGCGGTCAATTGCCGCACCAACCACGTTCACGTTGTTGTTCATGCTTCACAGCATCCAAACCTCGTCCGTAACGATCTCAAAGCAAGATGCACGTACCGGCTCAAAGCACACTCGCTGGAAAGCGCGCAGCGCATTCCGCGAGAAAGATTCTGGACCGAAGGGGGGAGCCAACGGTACCTCAATAACGACGACGGCCTCGAAGCGGCGATCCGTTACGTCCGCGACGCCCAAGACCATCCCCGAGTTTGAGAGCGCTTGCTGCACTACGCCGGTTTGGCCTGAAAACGATGCCTCACGAGCCGCCGCGAACCCTTGCTGCGCTGCGGGCTGGTGTGAAGGCGTCGCCCCGCTGTGTTCGCGTCGCCCTTGCATACCGCGTCACACTAGCCCTCAATCAAGCGAAGGCTCGGGGTTTTGTGGCGTCCGCAGTGGGCGCGCACGGTGTAGGTCCGGTGCGG
>JAIESQ010000192.1 GCA_019745975.1 Pirellulales bacterium | reverse complement strand
ATCCCCGCCGAGCGCCTTGAGCGCGACCGGGAACCAGAGGTCCACACTCTGTCTGGCCGTTTGCTCGAGAAGACTTTCAAGGAAAAGCTGCGGCTGATCCCCCAAACCAGTGTCGATGCTCCAGCGCTGGTAGGTTTTTAGCAATATCTCGATCCGACGTTCGACCAGTCGGGAGTTCAATCCGATTGCCAGCCGCTCGAACTGTCTGAGCGATTGCGCGATGGTCGTGAACACCTGTTGATTGCGCTCATACCACTCCGGCGTCAGTCGGTGCTGAAAGTACAGCCTGATCGGCTCCATCGTGGCCTGCCCGGAGAGACGCAGCGCAAGATCCCGCCTGGAAGCATAGCCAATCTGTTCCGCTTCTTCATGCGTTAAACGCGCGTCGGACAAGTCCGGATCCTGAGATTTCGTAAGGGCAGAAAGGTTGAATGCGATCAGCGGTGCTTCGACCGCTTCGCGCAACATATCAAAAATCTTCCAGCTATCTTTCAGTCCGACGTTCATGTCTCCCATGTTGAGAATGGGTGCGAACTGTTGGATATCTCTAACGACGCGCGGCTCGGCGGGGTCCCGCGTGACGCGTTGCTTATGCCACTTGTCATATGCCGTGATGATCAAAGGATCTCCGGTGACGAACACGATCCGTTGATGCGGTTCTAGCTGAGTTCGGGCAATCCATTGGACGTAAGCGACTGCATCTTCGTCACGTTGGAGCGCAAAATTGCCGCGACTGACATAATCACGCCTTGCTCGCGCCCTCAGAACCTCAGTCTCGGTAACGGACTGATGCCAATTTTCCAGAGATATCGATGTGCGACCTTTTTCACGAGGAAAACGCAGGTCGAGAGGAACTATACGGTCGAGAAAGGATCGAGAGGTCGCGCGATTGATCTGATGCGCCCGAAGCAGTTCTTCTTCTTCGCTGAGCCGCGCAGCGTAGCGGCGGGTCCGCCGGAATTCCTCGGCCTGTTCAGTATTCAGTCGGTCGCGTCCGAAAAGGCTCTCTAGGTCACTAGACAGATACGCATCGTCTTCGATTCCGTTCTGATAAGGCTCGTCGTTGTCAGAAACCAAGCTTGCGATAAGCTCCGTAGTTTGGGCCTTTTTCGCGATTGAATCTATGTTACGTCGGTCAACTGCGTTACAGAACTCTTCGTAATGGCCAGATGTCATATAGAATTGACCATCTATTTGACCTAGTAATTCGCCAGATAAAAGAAACTCAGAAGTAATAATAGCTGTTTGGCGATTTATTGACGTCCAAACCTTCTCAAGGTCAGATTTATTTTCAATACGACTGGTGCGGCGCCATTCCGTTAAATGGAAAGCCGCAGAGTATTTTCTGGTACTATCGTCAAGTGCCAGATACATCTCAAGCACAGTGTGATCGAAAACGTAGACGATTTCAGGATTTGGGGCGCCGGGGAGGCCAGTAAGGCGTCTGATATAATTGCCATCGCTTTCGTTAGTCGACACATTTAATGAAAACCCGAGCAACATTGCCAGCTGCCCGAGCACCAGTTCTGTGTTTGTTGCAGATCTCTGTGGCGGATTACTCATGGGCAAAATCGAAAAGCCGCTTCCGCTCGTCCAGGGCCGCATGCGGTCGCAACGGCGGGCAAACCGCCCTTTCCCCCGTCAGCCTATCTACAGCCTCCTCTCCCCAGAATTCTACCCGTCCAGGGAATATCGCGACTTTGAGATGAGCGAGCAGGATCTGATCCTGCCGGGCTTTGGGCTGGAGGTCGTGTAGCTTGGCCACTTCGCGAAGCCCAAGTTGCTCGACGACTACATCTGCGAGCAGATGCTTCGCTGGCGTGTGCCTTATGATCTCGCCGATATTGGGGAGTGCAACCTCGACATTTTCAAGCATATCTCGCGCGCCTTCTAACTCGAGGATCCCTTCAAAAATGCGTATTTGAGCGCGCCATGGCCATGTATTCAGGGTCTCTGACTTGCGCGCGATCATTGCGCCTATGCGAAGCAAAGCGCTGGCATTCGACCTCCCGATTGTCGCACGAACGACCGAGTCGAGCAAACGCAACGTCACCTTGTCAGATAAGGGCGGTCCAAGTTTGGCTACGAACGTTGCCGCCTGCTGCTCCCATACCGACGCAGCCACTAGAAAGCCGAAGAGATCATATAGCTTTAGGCAGAAATCAGCGATCTCTTCGCCATCCTCGGCACGCCAACGCTCGAACTGATCGTTGAGCGCGGCCATAAAATTTTCGAGCGCGTCAATCGCGTATCGCTTGAGCTCAAAATGGAGTTGGGGTGCCGGCCCAGCCTCGGAGAGCGGCTCAACGGCGAAAGGTGCAAACGCTGCCCGCCTGCGAGCGACATCCGTACTGTGGAAATACAGATAGGTCGCGTTCGCGAACCAGGATCTCCAGCGATCTTGTGACCACTTCAGCGCTGCCTCCGGGTTGTCCCTCGCTGCAAAAAGCCAATGGAGACGCCGCATCAAATCCGATCCAATTCTGCCACGAGCTCGCGAATGGTAACGCTGGAGTCAACCTCGTCGGCATAGGCCTCGAAGCTTTCGGGCGAGTCGTCGGCATCCCAGCCAATGTGGCCGAGGGGCAGAAGGCGGGAGCAATCCGCCAATGGCCGAGGCTTCATCACCATCTCTTGCCGGCCATGCTGCGCGCCCGCGCGATTCCGCTCGGCATCATCGAGCTCGTATGTCCTGCCCACGTCCGCAAAGATCGCGGCAGGCGGCCCGGGCCACGGTCGGAAACGCGCGTATCCGTCGGCGTCGAATGCTGTCGGGGCATGAACCGAACCTAGTGACGCAAGGCTTGGTCCCAGCTGAACGAGGAATGCATATTCTACACTCTTTCTGTCGAAAAGACCGAGTGCGTCCCGCAGGCGTCCGGCAAAACCAATCGATTTCTCGCCAGGGCGGACGTCGCAGGTCACCCAAAGCGTGCCGCCCGGACGACCAACCTGCGCTCCCCCCCTGAAGCCGAATTTCAGGTCGAATGCTCTCTGAATTCGGAGTACATCATTGGGGGTCAGTCGGGGTGCCTTGGCCACTTGCGGGACGAGTGCCTCATCGAACCAGAATTGTAGCGCGTAGTGCGTTTGAAACGACCAAGGTTCACGTGTGGCGATCCTCGCGGGCGACCGCCGATCGCTCAGGAGCTGATCATCGACCCTGAGAGCGTCCTTGAAACTTCGAAGCAGGACTCGAAAACTCAAAAGACTCCCCGGTATGAAAGGCGACAGCCGACAGCGGACCGGTGCCGCCGTTCGAAGAGCGTCCCCCCAGCGCGACCGGAAATCGCGCACGACGTCCGCCGGTACACCGTCAAGTCGAAGCGCGGCCAGCAAAGCGTGAAGATGGACGCGGAGAACTGCGGCATCGCGACGCTCGCTATCCAGAGCCGGTATAGACGACGGGATTAGCGACGCGATGCCCATCTTCAGATTTTGAAGACGCGGCGTAAGGACGCCACTCTACTGTCAAGTGTGGATGCCATGATGCCCCCCCTCACAGGATGGACACGAACATTCCATTGTCAACCCGACGCAACAGCTAAAGCACACAAAACAGTCGGTGGTTGCCTCCCATCCCGGCTCGCCATATGGAAGCCGTGGTCGACCTAGCCCAGCGACTAACCGTCCAAGGACCGGACGCTCCACCGGGCAGTATGGTACGGTGATCGCACAGAAGCAGCCATGTGTATCCACACAGGTTTGGAACGGCAGATACCGCCGCATCACCGACTCAAAGCCGTCAGTCCGGAAGCGGTTTAGTAGCTGCCATCAATGCAGGACCCGCTGATTATGAATCAGATGGTCGGTGTGCCCGAATGCGCGGAAATTGGGCTCTCCGACAGACTACGGCCTGTTACCGGGCATCCAATGGGAACCAGACCGATCAGCAAGGGCGTGCAGCCGATCAAGGTAAAGCGCCTTCGCCTGATGTTCCGCTTCACGAAGGCGGCTCACGGTATCGATGCGATTGCGTCCACGCGGGCGTGCCTGACCACCCGACCCGTACAGGCGGTTGCGCAGATTGGTGGCTTTGCGGCGGGCACGCGAAACCTCATTCATGCCTTGAACCGCATAGCTCAACCGTTGCGCCTCCCGTGATGCGAACCGACCTCTGGCATAGTAAAGCACTTCGCAGCGGCGAGCAGTGACAGGGCAGGTGAAATAACAGCGATGGCCCCCGAATTGCGATGGCGCCATTTCGATGGCGACGTGCTGCTTGATGGCACCGTCTGGCATTTCACCGCTGATCGCCATGACGCCGCCGCGCTCAATATCGCTGAGATCGACGCGAAGGCGCGCGCTGGAGGTGCTGAGGCCGCCGTTTGACCAGTGCACCGTGTCGATGATGCATTCACCGGGTGCGACGACGCCTAAGCGGCGTAGCAATCGAATATCGAGCGCCAGCATATCCTCGACATTGCCGATGTTCGCACTCCGTCGTGCGCCTGATCCTATTCCACCCATGGTGCCACCTCCGCGACATGCAGCACCATCATACATCCGGAGACGCCACATCTCAGGCCCAACCTCTGGCTCCACGGACCTGAACGCCACTGTCCGCAGACCCAGCCTCTATGACGCCCAAGCTGGCTGTTCAGCGAAATACTGTGGTTTGGGGCGGGCTCAGCGCTCAGTCTAGTAGCCGCCCCGGCGTTACGCCCAATGCCGTGGCGAGCTTGTCGACTACGGTAATCGTCGGGTTGCGGGCCCCGCGCTCAAGGTCGCTGATATAGGTGCGGTGCAGGCCCGCCTCGTCCGCGAACGCTTCCTGCGACCAACCCTTTTCCTGCCGCAGCAGGCGCAGGTTTCTCGCAAGACGTTCCCGAATATCCATCGCTGCGACGTGGACCGACATGTAGCCGATCAGTCTACAGACAATCGGTGACAATTTTCTTTGCCAGACCGCCGCCACTTTCTTATCGATGTCACTCATCGACTACAGCGAGAGGTGGCTGTGCGCCGCGAGACTGGTCTATGCCGTTAGGTACTCTACACACATTGGAGGGAACGGTGCGCCGAGAAGGGCACCGCTTCATCCTTTTGGTCCATGGAGGCGGCGAATGGGAGCTTGAGCCAGATCGATATGTCGTGGGGCATGTCGATTGCGCCGTGGTAATCGAAGGGGTTCGAACCGGATTCAATCGGTTGGAGGTCGTGAGGATCAAGCGTGTGGGGGAAGAATGGCCCCCTGAGCAAAGCTGGACGAAGTGGTTCGATCGGTGGCGAAACCGACGATCCCGGCCCAAGGATTGAAAGGTGACAACTCGCTCTATCGCTTGCTATCAGACGTCCGCCTCACCCCCAAGTTGCCGCTCTAATGACTGGCGGATCAGCCCGACAACATAGGGCAGTTCGGCGATTTCTGATAGGCGGACCTCCACGTCGCCGTTCCCCCATCGACCGAGGCCAGACACGTCTTTGCAAAGGCCGCGCGGGTCATCAATTTCCGAGAAATCGATATTGAGCGAGAGCCGTAATTGCTTCGCTTGGGGGACCACATCTACGAAATTTGTCTCAGCCTTGTAGGCGACATAGAGTTTGAGAAACTCCTCGCTCACGCACGGATCGAGTTTTATTACTTCCGTACGGAGCGCTTCAAAGAGTTCGCGGGTTGGAGAATTCAGTAGGTGCGGGTGGTCCGTTATCGAATAGAATGCTGACTTTGAAATCTGCGGGCGATATGCGTCTAGGATATCGGCCGTGATCTCCGGCGCCGCCCAAACCGATGCCGCCTTCATGGCGATTTTCGACGCTCTCGCCTTGATTGTGTCTTCGTTCCATCTGTCGAGTTCACCTAGGCCCTTGTTCAAGCGCAACGGACTCTGCCTAAAGCCGCCTTCCATGTCGCGTTTTTCGACAAACGCCCGGTTGCTATATTCTGAATTATAACCGGTAAGCGTCAGATTCCCTAGTGTATGCAGATAGGTAGCATGAACTCGCTCCCACTCGTCACCCAGCGCGGCCTTCCAGCCGTTGGGTAGCATTTCGTCTTGCGGCATGATGTGTTCAATGGTGTATTCGTTAACGGGCACCCGTTCCTTCCGACCGAAATTCTCGAACCGCCTCAGCCAGTAGCTACGGCTACGGAAGTTATAGAGGTCGCGGGTCTGCATATCGCGGATGAAATCATCGTCGGACGGGAACCGCCGGTACGAGGGCATCAGCAAGAAATGTGCCTTGATGCTTTCGAGATATCGGTCCTTTTTGAGAGCCCGGGTAAATGTCGCGAACGTCTTATTCAGTGAGTTTGTTGGGATTGCGCAGATAGCCCGGCGGAAAACATAGGCCTCGATCAGGCGAACCGTTTCGAGCAGCTCAGCTTTGACCAGCAATCCACCGACATAATCGTGGTACAGTTCCATCAAGAATGGGTAGGCGACATCCACCTTGAGTTCGCGAAGGTCGTCGAAAGCCAGCTTCAATTCTGCGTCTTCCTCGGCCTTGAGCGCCATTTTGCAGTAGTAGCGCGCGAAATCCCGAATGTCTTTGACGAGCGCCTCAATCCCCATCGCCGCGACTTGAGGCGTGCGGGCGTGGCCCTTGAATGCGTCGTAGACATCATCCAGCCGCGGAATCTCACCAGTCTTCACTGTGAGGTAGTGGCGCATGAAGCTGTCGAAGTGAGAATTATACGCCTCTTGCCCGAACGCGACTTCCATTGGTCGCCAGAATTGCTCGTAGAGGCGGCCCTGGAGCGTGGGTTCAAGGCCCATCAAGACGAAATTGCGGATCAAATCGGCCTGGCTGAGTTCGCGCCCGGTTGAATTCATGCTCTCGAAAATAAGCTGGGGATTGTCCTGATCCCGACTGAGCGCGATATCCACCACGACCAATTTTGCGAGGCCATTGCAGAGCGCAGCAAGGTTGCTCTTCTGCCCCGCGATCAGGTCCTTGAAGAGGGCATGGTTTTCAGTCACCCGCAGAGACTGCTCGGAAGTTGGTTCCGTTTCGCCTACGATCGATGTCAGCGTGGCCTTGTCGGCCTGCGACAGCAGCAATTTGAAGTGGCGCTCGCCCGTCTCTTCGGGGTTCAGCAGATAGTAGTTGCGGAGCTTTCGCGCGGAGAAACCGTCGATTGGTTCGGCGTCCCCCAGCGCGCTTGCAAGCGCGGCGAGGAGGATCGTCACGGTGGTCAACCGCTGCTGCCCATCGATAACGAGCAAGGGCGCTTGGTGGGATACCTGAGACAGGCCCGCCTCAATGTAGACGATCGAACCGATAAAATGGACCGAGATCGCATCGTCGGTCCCCGCCCGGATGATGTCATCCCAAAGCTGGCGGCATTCGCGCTCGGTCCACGAATAGGTGCGCTGGTAGATCGGGATGACGAATTGCGGTGATTTTTTGAGGAAGGCTAGAAGCCGGGCTTCAGTGGCTTTCATTTTGGCGTCATCCTATTCGGCGGGGCCTGCTTTTGATTTTACAACGCGGCTATCATTGCTCTCACGGCAGCAATGGCCGCCACGACCTCAGTTTGGTTCAGCGAGGTTGTAGGGTCATGCGAAAGTGGGTTCAAAATCCGCTGCTGAAACGGCTGTAATGCGGCTATTGCGGCGGTCTTTGGGAGATCTCCAGCGACATGCGCAACGATTGCTGCGCGAAGGTGGTCGAACGTGACCTTTTTCTTTGGTTCGGCTGCGTAGGGGAACTTGAGCTTTTTGGTCTCACAATATTTACGAAAGAACATTTCGCAGGCTGATCGGGCATAATTGGCGGCTGCTGGGAGGTGTTTTTGGGCGATGAAGGCGTCGGCCTGATCCAGAGTTGCGGTCACGATGCTTGCGGCAACCGGTCGCAGGAAGGGCGTCGCCTCGCCGGTGTACGCAACCATTTCGTACAGCTCGTGACATGTCCACTTTTCTGTCGGAATGGCGGCACGAATGATTTCGAACCAATGCCGATCGTGCGTGAGCAGGACGACCTGCCAGTCGGGGAAATGCTTCTCCAACATCGTCATCAGCGGGCGGCGATTGCCATAGTCCAGACCGACCAGCACGTCATCGAGCACCAGCAGTTTGAGATGCTGAGCGGCTCCCTGGGGTACGCACGTCAACCGTGCAGCGAGGTAGATGGCAAGTGCCAGGGCGGACAATCGTGCTTCATTGAGGAAATGCTGGGGAGCCTGCGGCTGGTGCCCTCTGAACAAGACATTGGGGTGAAGCGTACGCCCCTTGAAGGTGCGGTTCGCTTTCAGACGTTCATTTTGGTACTGCACCGTTCCCCGAGAGAAATGGGAGATAGTCAGGCCGTTCTGCCCAAGGTCGCTCAGCAGCTCATTGATCTTCGGGGTTAGCTTCTCGACAGCCGCGTCGAGTGCCGCATTGAAACTGGCACAGGCTGTCTCGACCGGTGGCAGATGGGACTGGTCGCGGAAATGCCGCCAAGGCTTCCTTTTCTCAACGTCCTGTTCCCCGTCAGCACCAATGGCACAGATTTGAGGTTGTGATTTAAGGAGGGTTGGGGCTTCGTCGCAGTGACG
>JAIESQ010000161.1 GCA_019745975.1 Pirellulales bacterium | reverse complement strand
TCACCGCCGCCCTCGAAGCCCACTTCACCGGCCAAAAAACGCCCTCACTCCTCCCCAGGGTGTGAACGGTTACCCTTGATCCCGATCAACGTCGTCTACAACAGCACGACGAAGACCGTGGTGATCACGCCAGTCTCGCAGTTGGCCAGAGCGGCGAACTACACAGTGACCATCACGGGCGGAACCAGTGGTATTCGCGATCGGTTCGGCAACCTGCTGCCGGCCGACGTTAGCTGGTCGTTCAAAACTCAGTAGAACCGGCCGTCCACGCCAATCTGTGCTTCGGGTTAATGAAATCGGCCCGAACACCAACATTGGGAGCTGTCGCGGTGGCTTTGCGTGGGCGTGACGGCCTATACCGGAGACGAAAGGCCATCATTCAAGCACGGCTTCGAGCATATCTCTAGCAGTAGATGCAAGACGCACGGTCGCTCCGGAGCTCGGTTGCGGGAATCATGCAGTCTGAAGCGCGCGGTTGAGCGCACAGCTGGACAGCTAAGGCGCACGCTTCGCCCTTTCCAGGCCGATCTTTGCTTCCAACAGATGGGCTTTGGCTTTTAGGAGGTCGATTCGGGAGACGTGCGGGATGCGAGCCAGTTTTTCCATAATCTCGTAGGTCTCCTGTGCCAATTGGACCATCCTTTCATGCACCTCGATGCGCTGCGGTTTAGTTTCGCACAGGTCGAGTTCCGCGCTGAGCAGCGCGGCCCGAGCTTGGAGAACGTCGGTAATGGATATTTCGCCGAGTTTGAAGCCTTGGAACACCAAGCTGTGGATTTCGGCATAGACAACCAGCCGTTCGGTGAGGAGCTTCTTGATCGTGTCATCTTCCGGCGGCGCTTGTCCGGCGCGCGCGACGTTGTTTGCAAGTGGTAGCGCCAACAGCATTCCCGTGGCCAAGAAAACGAGTTGCGGCCGACGCAAGCGAGCGACTGATTGCATGTCACGCCCTCCAATAGCTGGAATCGAATTTCTGAGCGAAACGAAAACCTAAGTGTTCGTCGATTGCGGCGACCGACGGCGCCTATCCGCCACGCAATACCGGCCGCGGAAGAGATTGCTTCGCTGCATCATCGCCGTTATCGTAGTCGACACGCTGCTCGCATGCCTAGCGGTAGTTTATAAACGTCACTTACTCTTCCCGATCTAGCGTCTGAACCATCGGTACTGCTAGCACCGTAATACCGTGTATGAGAACCTCCGTCACTACGGCCGAGCGGAATGCTCGCCGTCGCTTGGCCGTGGCTCTCCTAGGGATTCGGGTGACGCTTACGGAAATCGCCGAGGTGCTGGGTGTCAGCCTCTCGAGCGTAAAACGCTGGAAGAAGGCCTTCGAGAAAGGGGGCGAATCGGCCCTCGTTGTCAAACGTCTGCCAGGTGCCGCGTCGCGATTGACCACCGCGCAGCGCGAGCGACTTCGGCAGATTGTGATTGCCGGTCCGCAGGCGGCCGGCTTCGAAACCGACCTGTGGACGTGCGCACGCGTGGCGCAAGTCGTGGAGCGTGAGTTCAAGGTGTCGTACCATCCCGACCACGTTGGCCGAATTCTGCGCGACTTGGGTTTCACGCCCCAGAAGCCGCAGCGTAAAGCGCGTGAGCGCGACGAAGCGGCGATTGAGCGCTGGCGGCGCGAGGCCTGGCCGCGAATCAAAAAAAAGGACGCCGCCGGCAAGCTACCATCGTGTTTCTCGACGAAACCGGCTTCGTCTTGCAGCCGCTGAACCGTCGCACGTGGGCGCTGCGTGGCACCCGACCGCAACAAGTTGCTTGGCAACGACACGATCGCTTGAGCGTGATCGGCAGCCTGGCCATCTCGCCGCGTCGTCGATGTGTGAAGCTCTGCTTTGCTGTGCAGCGGCAGAATGTTCGCGCGCCCGACCTGATGCGCTATCTGCGTGCCTTACACCAGCAGCACCACGGCCCGTTGATTGTGGTGCTCGATCGGCTGAACGCGCATCGCTCGGCGGTGCGTCGCCTGCAAGAGCGCGGCGCAAGTTGGTTGACCGTCGAATGGCTGCCGGCGTACGCGCCGGACCTTAATCCCGTCGAGGCACTCTGGAGTCATGCGAAGTACTCCGCGTTAGCCAACTTTGTGCCCGACGACCTCGACCACCTCAACGATGCTGTTCTCAACGCTGTCGACGACATCTACTTCAAACCACCCCTCCTGCAATCGTTCTTTCAGGCCGCGAAACTGCCACTGTAGGATTGGCTCAACTGCTGCGCAGGGAAGAGTAGGGTGCCACTCAACGCCGTTAACCCTTGATCGCTCGCGCCAGCGCGATTTGCGTTTTGCAAGCTTTTAGGATGACGGGCGGTCGCACACTGGGTGGATCGGTTTTCTTTCTGGGATAGGCTCGGCTGGACTTCTGCGCCCGATGGTAGGAGTCGACCAGGGCGGTAGCAAGTAGTTGGCCAATCGCGAGATCGGTTTCGCGCATGGCACGGCGCAGGATGCGGAGCACGCTGGCGACACTGGTTTTGGCGAGGTCTTCTCCCGCTGCGAGCTGTTGGTGCTTGGCATACAAGCAAGCGGTCCAGATGGCGGCTAGCGACCAATCGAGTTCGACGAGGACGTTTTTCGACGCTGCACAGCGCAGTTTGTGACGGCCAAACGTCTGCTTAAAGCTGCGATAGAAGACTTCGACACTCCACCGCGCGCGATAGATCTCCAAGAGCTGCCGATCCGATAGCGCTGACTTTGCCAGCACGCTCGTCACGAGGTAGACGGGATGCCGTTCGCCTTGCGCGACAATCAAGCGCAGCACGATGGGGGGCTGCTGCCGGCGCGCTTGGGCGTCGGGCCACAGGTAGACCCGTCCTGCGCACTCGCGATAGTAGCCTAGTTGTTTGAGTAGACGGACATTGGCGCCGACGCGAATCAAGAAGTCGTGTCCGGCGTCCTGAAGCGTTTGCCAAAACTCGTACCCGACGAAACCGGCGTCGGCCGTCAATAACGAACGCTCGGGCAGCCAATTCAGCATCTCCAATAAGTGGGTGCGCTCGCTGGCGTCGCTAGCGCCGCGCGTCCAACTCCACGGCAATCCGCTGCCCACATGCCATAGCATGGTCAGCCGCACGCGTGGCGCGAGGGCTTTCCGCTGATCGGCGCGACGGCGGCGGCCGCGGCACCGGCTCCGACAATGAGGGACGCCGAACGACTGCTCGTTTGCCAGGCTCCGTGGCACTTCGATCCGCGTGCCATCGACGCCGAATACCAGTTAGCCAGCCACGCGATACGTGCGTGCCAAGCCTTCGCGCATCTGTCGTTGCAACGCCACGATCAACGCGTACAGCAGCAGCGTCGAGTGTCGCCGGAGTAGCTTCACGAACGCTTGATAGCTCACCAACTCATGTTGCCCGGCATGCAGCCGCGCGATAGTCTGTCGCGCGGCGAAGAAGCGATCCGTCAACGCGCCTTCCTCTCCCCAGGCCCACAGCAACGCTGCTCGCACCAGTGATGAGGGTGTCCACGAGCAATCCTTGCGAAACGAGAGAACTCCGAATATCTCGGGGGCGACAAGCCATTCGAGCGCGGCGCCGATCGCCGGCACGCCGAGCGACCGTCCTTGGTCTTGATGCGGCATCCTGAACTCCTTTCAGGGGCATGGGTTGTTTGTCCACACCGCCTGTAAGGCGACTATGCCTGCCGCATCAAGACCAGTATTGAAGCCAGAAGGTTAACGGCGTTGGGTGCCACTGCTGACTTGTCCCGCAGCGAATGGTTCAATATTGCATTGCTCGACGAGCCAGCAGTGGCACCTGACGTTTGTTCAGTTTTAGTTTTTAGACTGCTTCTTGAGACTCTCCGTAGGGCTGTTTCCGGCCCAATCGAAGCCGCCGTTGCCGAGGTGCCTCTCGAAAATGATGCTGCGTTGCGACGGCAGTCGCGGGTTTCTTGACAAGTGCCGGGCGGCCAAGCACCATCGAAGTTCTGATTGCCCCTGATCCTTCCAGCTCGCGGGTATACAAATGCGCGTTTTCAAGTGCTTGTGGGTGGCGTTGGTGCTCGTCGCCGTTGATCAGCACGCGTTTGCCGCCGATATCCGGTTGAAATCAGCCAAGCGCACGGAAGAACTACCCGTGCCGTGCCCGACCAAGGCTTCGCGTGCCACGGTGGACACGGCGTGCTGCAAATCAGACGCTGCGGCCAAGCCCGAAGGGTTTGCGAAGATCCTGCTGTGCATTGCCGATGAGCTCTGCCAATTGGATAGCAAGCAACTGTGCGAGCGAGATCAAGTGGCGCTGATCGAGCATATCAAGGACACCTTGGCAGCGCTGGGATCGCTGGAGGATACCAACCTTCGAAATCGGGTTCAGAACGAGCTATCTACCGCTCTAGCTACCAACGAGTGCAAATCGGATGTTGCTCGCGAGGTGCTGGCGCAGATCGCCTCGCTGCCATCCGCGGCGGCCAAGCAAGTCAAAATCAAGACCAGGCTGGAAAAAAATGGCGCGGATTGCCTGAAGAGCGATTGCGAAACCACCGAGACGACGGAAATTACGGCCGACCCACTGGCCCCCGCGCCGTTGTCGACGGCCACCGTCGAGGCAATCAAGAAAAAGCTTTGCAAGCTGCAATGCTGCTGCCGCCCGGCAGGCAAGTGTCCGGACGGGGGCAAGTGCGGTCCTTGCGGGCTGGCCTCAGGCTACGAGCGCCGCTGGCAACTCATCAACGTGCTGATCATGGACGCCGAGCGGCTGCCGCAGAAGATCCGGGAAATCCTCGCGCCCTATCCTGCAATGTCAATGCTGTTGGGATTAACTGAGCTACCGAACGGCGTGACTGCTGACGATTTTTGGCGCTGGCTGAACATCAAAACAATTGCGGAGGTGCTTGAAGCGGAGTTGTGCAACTATCGAAAGCTGATCGGCTCACCCTGTGGCGTGCGGATTTTGCTACGCGTGATCGACGGCGTAGCGAATGTTTACGCACCGTTCGAACAAAAGTCTAACATGTCACCACTTGGTGCACGTTCGCTTTGATGAAGCGCGCTAGCGGACGCCCACCAGTCCAGGCGAGAACGCTGCGCCCCGGCCAGGGACGCTGATGTCTTGTTTCTCGCCTGGCGCCAACCGAAGCACAATCAGCAGGAAATCGCGCAACACGGCTTGCTGGCTGTCGGGTACCCAGGCGTAGCAATCGCCTTGGCAGCCCTTGTAGCGGCCGAGATAGCACACGCAGGGGGGAATGTCCCGCTTGCAACCATGCTGAACCCACTGCGTGAGGAACGGATTGGGCTCGCCGTTCTCGGCCGCCGGTTTGACCAATTCGTAGAGCGCTTCGACCTTGTCCTGTGCCTGCTCGATGACGGCCACGTTCCGTTCGGGTCGCCGCTCGATGTAAACTGGAATGTACGTCAAATCGCAGACGCTGCTTAACAGCCCGATCGCTTGCTGCTTCAGGAACTCAATCTCCGTCACGTTGCTGACCGAACCTTGCTGAGGTTGGATTTCGTGAAGCTGGACCGTGGGCCGGCTGGCCAATTCGGCGATGCGATCGTAGACGTGCTTCAGATGTAGTTTCAGCACGCCGATTTCATTCTGCTTTTCTGGACTTGCCCAGAGCATGAAGTTGTCGAGCATATTGAACGTAACCTCGCGGCTGGGCACAACGTGTTGGGTGACCGCGGTCTCGCAAATTTGCTTATAGATGTTGTTGACGATCGTCGGATGTCCAGGCGCGAGAGCCATCTGATAGGCCAATTGCAGGGCCTTTAATTCTCCGGCTTCGACGGTGGGATCGACATCCCATTGGCCGACGACCGCTTGGGATGCCTCGGCGCTGGGGACAAGCTCGGCGGCCCCGAGCACTTGGGCGGCGATACCGGCCACGCCCTGCGAAGTGACCTGGACCAATCCGCCACGGATCTTCAGGTGCCAGGCCAGGGCGTCGGCGTTGCAACTGAACATCGCGAGGTTGTCCAGGACTTGTTGATACTGCAAGTCCGAGAGCGTGCGCGCCTGCCGAATGGTGCTGCGCTGAAGTTGAACGCTTCCACAGCCACCCAGCAATAGAACAATGCCGCAAATTAACAAGCGTTGGTGCATCCTGCCCTCCCTGGCAGACTCGTCGCGCGCGAAACTTTGCTTGGCGACGTGAATCCTTCTGGGTTTGCTTCGGCGCCCCAATGGGGCAGTGGTGAGCCGAACACCTGTTACGCTGCTTGTACGGTCTAGATAAACTCTATTGCCTGCAACTACGTCTTTGGCCGCCCGGTTTCAGGTGAACCGTGGCCGTGCTCGGCGTCAAGGGTCGTGCCAGGACAATCGCACGTTCAACCGCTGAAATGCCGGCTTAGATAGCATTCAGCACGTGCTCGTCCCAGCCGGCGCGGAGCCGTTTGCCGCGGATGTTCTCTTTGTTCGAAGTGTCCCGTTGCAGAATGTTAAGCGCCATTTCCGTGCGTAGCATCATGGACTGCGGCGTCAAACCCACAGTCGATAGCATGCTGGTTTACATCGGTAAGGATCACCTCTTCGGCGAAATCGAAGCGCCTTCAGTACCGGACGCACTCCGCAAGTCCACGGAGGAGCTGAAGACAGGCGGTCGCACAACCATTAACGTCCGGTAGGGAGATACTTATCTGGGCGTTTTGGACCTGATGACCACGTCTCGTGGCGCCGCAAGGTCCTCCTCGCCAAATTTGATCCAAATCAAATACCTCTCCACCGAACCGCGAACTGTTGGCGCAGGACATCACCAACGTCGCAACCGGATTGCTCCGCAGGATCCCGATCACTGCGCGACCGTTAACCATAGTGCCGGCAGAACCAAGCTGGATGCGACTGCTTATGGCACTCTTTTGCTGGCGAGCATCGCACTGGTTTCCACTAAATTCAATCAGATCCCGTGGTCTTGCTGGCAACCATTTTACTTGTCAAGGGCGTCAAGCTCGCCAGCCCAACCTTGTTGGGCCAGATGTGGCATTAACGGGAGGCATGCAGTATCGCCGCCTCCTGGTCACCGCAAGCACACCAACAATCGCGGCGATGCAAAGTAGCGTCATGGAAGATGGCTCGGGTACGACACTGACCTTGTCGACATCGAAGGTGACCACCTGATTGATCCCCTTTAAGTCGCCCGGCCGGACGGTCAACTGGAGATTGCCGATTGATGAAAAAACCGTATTAAAATTCGAGCCCTCAAACGACGTGAACTGCGGGCTGGCGGCTGAGATTTCGAATTCAATCCTGGTCCACACCCCGGATGGCACCTCACTGGCAATCGAATTGGCGCCTGGTGAGTTGACGGGCGAAGCCAGCCGCGTGCCGAAAGTCAACGGTATCCCGGCGTCATGACGAACCCAATAGCTGAATTGAGTTACAGACTCTGCGATCCAATTGCCGACGAAGGCGTCGCCGCTGGCGTTCAGGCTGTCGTGCCCGCGAACGAACGTGGTCGCGTCGTTACTGACGGAGCTGACGAAGTTGCGCGTGGCTGAAATGAAGCCATCGCCGGCGCCGTTGGGGCCGCCAGTAGAGCTATGAACCACAGCGCCAGAACTAAAGTTGACCCAGCCATTGCTGGCGGCCGAGAACTCTTCAGTAAACGGAATCGTGGCGGCCTGCGCGGCCCCCGCGCCAGCCAGCAGTGCGATGCCGGCCATGAGTGTCCAACAAGCTGCTAGGCGACGATTGAAGCTGGTCCCGCGACTGCCCCGTTGACGCCGCTGCCGGGCTGTAACGACGATTCCCAAAACACCAACCGCCAGCAATGCAAAAGTTGATGGCTCCGGAACGGCGGTGATTTCGAGCCGCGGCGCGTTAAGTTCTTCGGCTGACCCGAAGGCGCTTCCCATCACGACCCCAGTGTTGCGTACTTCAGTGCGTGATTCGACGATCAGGCCCTGATTGGCGTAGGTGCCTTGCAGCCAGGCCTTGACGATGTCGGTCACATCCCAGGCAAACCACTGGCCGGCGCCGTCGACGATGGCTGAAGCCACTTGGCCAGCCACGGGAGCCGGTATCGTGCTAAAGAAGACGCTGCCTGGTTCCCAATCGGTTGCGGCCGGGCGCACATCGATTGTGTTAGGGAACGAGGACGTCGGATGCAGGAAAGACTGAGTGGCGATGTTGTTTTCAAAAAGGTGAAGGGTAGCGCTTACTACTTGCCCGGCGGGGAAGGAAACGCCGCTCAAATCGAACTCGACAAGCGCCTTGAAGTCGTCCTGTCCAGGGCCGGGAGGACCCGTATTGATCGCGAACAACGAATTGCTGGTCGAGAGCGGCACGTTCGTGCGCTCGTAGAGCGATACATCCTGGATGGGCGCGAGGTTCAACGTGTCAGCAGAAACGGGATAGGCGAACAATCCTAACGACAACAGCAATAGGAATACCTTGACTGCACTTTCTGAGAAATCGTCGGTAACTGGTATTCCATGAAAAACGGCTCTTCCCTCAAGCTGCGGTTGCGAGAC
>JAIESQ010000190.1 GCA_019745975.1 Pirellulales bacterium | reverse complement strand
ACCGCACCGGACCTACACCGTGCGCGCCCACTGCGGACGCCACAAAACCCCGAGCCTTCGCTTGATTGAGGACTAGACGAAAATGGCAAGCGTCGCTAATGCGCAAGGTCATTCGCTCACGACTTGCTCGGGCCGACCTCAAGGAAATCGGCCGTTATATTGCCGATCAGAGTGGGCACCGCAATATCGCACTGCAATTCTTGGATACGATAGAAGAGCGCTGCCAAGTGTATGCCGGCAATCCAATGCTGGCCGAATCGCGACCAGAGCTAGGCGAGGATATTCGTTGCTTTTCGGTTGGCAAATACGTTGTGTTCTTTCGACCTCATCGCGATGGGATCGAAATCGTACGGGTACTGCATGCCAGTCGAGACACGGGCATACTTTGGCATGCTGATTGATTGGCGATTTGTTGCTGAAGCCGGCGCCTAAGAACTGATAACGGACTTCCGACTCTCCGACCTCTTCGCCTCGTCCGTCAGCCGGGCCACGGCCGCGGAAAACTCCTTGCGGGCGCCCGCCAGGCCGGCGACCGTTTTCGGGCCCGAGCCGCGGACGTAGTCGAGCACGATCTTCTCGGCGTCAACAAACGGGCTGGCGAACTCGGCCACGGCGTCGGCAATCTCCAGCGGAATGCGCGTCACGCCGTTGGCATCGCCGTGCAGCAAATCGCCCTGATGCACGACCAACCCGCCGACGCGCACCGGTTTGCCCACCGCCAGAATGTGGCAGTACGCATGCGAACAGATCGTCGAACCCGTAAAGGCCGGATACTTGATCGCCCGCACCTGTTCCAGGTCGCGGCCGGCGCCCGAAGTGATCAAGCCCGCCGAACCGAACGCCTGATACGTCGAGCACATCACCTCGCCAAACGTGGCGGCCGCCGGCGGATCGTCGAGATCCTGAAACACCACCACCGCCGGACCGGGCAACTCCGCGAAGCTGGCCACATGCTGATCGAGCGAAGCGTAAACGTCGCCGGCAGGCGGCGGCGCGTCGCTGCGAAACGAAGCCGTGGCCGCAAAGCCGACCATCGGCGGCAACTCGGGAAAGCACGACTGAATGCGGTGGTCCATGTAGCCACGATTGCGCGGCACGACATCGAACAACTCGATGACGTTCGAGATCGTCGGCGTGTCGAATTGGGCGAGCTTCTTCAGGGTGGCTGCGGAAATGCTCATGGGGATCGCTTGTTAAGAACTTGGAGGTCACGCGCGCCGAGGGGGACAGTCCCATTTTGCCTACGACACGTATGGGAGACGCGCGGCGTTCTGCGGCGGCAAAATCGGGACAGTCCCGAATGGCATCAAGTTAGTACTAAGTCGATTCGCCACAGGGCTGAAGCAGTGCTGTAGCAGCACGCTTGCATCAGACCGCTGTCGCGATGATTCTCGGGTTTCGCGCGCGGACATGGTTCGACGAATCTGCTATCGCAGCAATGCTTAACGAAACTGTGCACAGTATTTGCGCTTAACTTGATGCCATTCGGGACAGTCCCCGACGAACCGGTCTCGCGCGCGCGACTCATTAGTGCAAAAAGCCCAGGGGTTGCAACCCCTGGGCTTCTGAAGTTTCAGTCGACGTTCAATTCGATTTCGTCTCAAATATCAAAATACAAGCAGAACTCGTACGGATGCGGACGCAGCCGCACCGCGTCGAATTCCTTCTCGAGCTTGTAGCTGATCCAGGTCTCGATCACGTCCTTGGTGAACACCTCGCCGCGGAGCAGGAACTCGTGGTCCTTCTCCAGGGCCCGCAGCGCCTCGTCGAGTGAGCCGGGGGTCTTGGGCACCTTGGCCAGCTCTTCGGGAGGCAGATCGTAGATGTCCTTGTCCAGCGGATCGCCCGGGTTGATCTTGTTCTGGATGCCGTCGATCACCGCCATCAGCATCGCCGAGAAGCAGAGATACGGATTGCAGCTCGGATCGGGGCAGCGGAACTCGGTGCGCTTCGCCTTGGGGCTGGCGCTGTACATCGGAATCCGGATCGACGCCGAGCGATTGCGCTGCGAGTACGCCAGGTTGACCGGCGCCTCGTAGCCCGGCACCAACCGCTTGTAGCTGTTGGTCGTCGGGTTCGAGAACGCCAGAATCGCCGGCGCGTGCTTGAGCAAGCCGC
Organism: Pirellulales bacterium; assembly: GCA_019745975.1. Classification (GTDB taxonomy): domain Bacteria; phylum Planctomycetota; class Planctomycetia; order Pirellulales; family JAEUIK01; genus JAIESQ01. Next base: position 5,983 of record JAIESQ010000190.1, on the reverse strand, counting down.
CGATGCCGTACATGGCCAGGTCGCTGAGCCCCGCGTAGCCGCTACCCGCGTAAAGCGGCTCGTTGTTCTTCCACAGCGAAATGTGAGTGTGCATGCCCGACCCGTTGTCGCCAAACAGCGGCTTGGGCATGAACGTGACGGTCTTGTTGTGGCGCTTGGCCACGTTCTTGATAATGTACTTGTAGAGCATCATCGAGTCGGCCATCTTGACCAGCTCGTTGAACCGCAGGTCGATCTCGCTCTGGCCGGCGGTACCCACCTCGTGGTGCTGGGCTTCGACGTCCAATCCGCAATCGATCATGGTCTGCATCATCTCGTTGCGCAGATTCATGAGCTGATCGGCGGGCGGCACCGGGAAGTAACCTTCCTTGTAGCGCAGCTTGTAGCCGAGGTTCGGCCCTTCGTCGCGGCCGCGATTCCACTCCCCTTCGATGCTGTCGATGTGGAAGTAGCCTTCGTGCTGGTTCTGGTCGTAGCGCACGTCGTCGAAGATGAAGAACTCCGCCTCGGGGCCGATGTAGCAGGTGTCGGCGATGCCGGTGCTCTTCAAGTAGGCCGTGGCCTTGCGGGCGACGTTGCGCGGATCACGGCTGTAATCCTCGCGCGTGATCGGGTCCTGAATGTTGCAGATCATCGCCAGGGTGGGAATGTCGCAGAACGGATCGACGAACGCCGTGCCGGGCTGCGGCACCACGAGCATGTCGCTCTCGTTGATCGCCTGCCAGCCGCGGATGCTCGAGCCGTCGAAGCCGAGCCCTTCCTCGAACACGTCGTCGGTCAGCTTGTTGACCGGGATGGTGAAGTGCTGCATCAATCCCGGAAAGTCGATGAACCGCAGATCGACGGCCTTGACGTCCTTCTCGCGGCACAGGGCCAATACCTCTTGAGGCTTCACAGCTAATTACTCCCCTTCCAGAGCTTGCCATTAAAAGTCCAGAAGCTCGTCGCTTTGCGCCGCCTGACGCGCTGGCGATCGCGCCGGCCCTTGGACACGCACGGGCCGACGGCTCGAGGCCGTATCTCGTTTCCATCCCCGCGATTGGCGGCGTCGGCCCCTGGCCAGACGAGCCGACTCGACAGGCTGATGCCGCTGCGTTACCCGGCCGAAAATCGGCCGGCGGCTCCCCCGCGGCGACGTGCATCATAGCGCATCACCGCCTGCATGCAAGTGTCTTGGAAATCCGTGAATGGGAATTCGAAATTGGGGAGTTTGGCCGGGTACTCAGCCCCTTGTTGCGCCTTCGGCAAACGTGCTAAATGATCGCTGTCTCTGGCTCGGCCGACCAACGTGGCCTCTTTCGGGGACTTGGTACATTTTCGGCGTGCGATGTCGCAATTGCCAAACAGCGTCGTCCGAAAACTTGTACCTGTCCCCCTCAGCCCCGCGCGTGATGTCGCCGCGAACTGTCCCCTTTTTCGGTAAGCCGCGCCGCGGCGATACAACGCTAACCCGACGCGCCGAGCGAGGGCACGCTGGGGAGCCTGAAACGGGTCATGGAGCGCGCCGCCTCGCCCGGCCTTTCAGGCCGACGAATCTCCCCCGGCGTGGGCGCGCCTTCGCGTCGCCCGCGCAGCGACTGCGCTTGCAGCACGGGCGACCAGCTTGAGTGGGCGCGCCGGAAACCCAAAATCGGCTTCTCCCACGACAAACCGCGATTTTCGCATTCGCACCGCAACTTTGTTGACAATCGCCCCGCCGCTGCTTATCAAAGACACGTTATTCGACCGGTCCGATTATTGGCCGGACCTCCCTTTTCCAGGGGCTGCTACTGCGCCGCGTTTGATCGCCGACGGCACACGCTAAACGCGTGCTTCGCAGTACCGATGCAATATCCGTGTTGCGTCGCCCTCTTTGTCTGCACCGGATCGCGCATTCAGATTGCTGCTCGCGCGTGAAGTCGAGCGCCGCACAGATCTGAGCGACCCGCGCCAGACGCTTTGGCCCTGCGTGCCATTCTGCTTGGGTGATCGACCGCGCGCCTGACTTGCCGCAAGGCACCAAGAACAACAACACCGACAACTCCAGAAACAGCAACGGACTTCTCGATGTTTGGTTTGAAATTGAGTCGCCTGATACTCGCGGGGTTGATCGCGCTGGCGTTAGCAACGCCCGCCCGCGCCGGTGCGTTCAGCTTTCAAGGACTCGGCGATCTGCCGGGGGGCGGCTTTGGCAGCTATGCTTACGGCGTCTCGGCCGATGGCTCGGTCGTCGTGGGATTTGGCAGCTCCGCCTCGGCATCCGAGGCCTTTCGCTGGACCAGCGACGGCGGCGTGGGACAAGTTAACATGGTCGGGCTCGGCGACCTGCCGGGGGGCGGCTTTGGCAGCCGCGCCTCCGACGTCTCGGCCGATGGCTCCGTCGTCGTCGGCTCAAGGCAATCCACTTCGGGAACCGAGGCCTTCCGCTGGACGAGCGGGGAGGGCATGGTCGGGCTCGGCGATCTGCCGGGGGGCATCTTTTACAGCCAAGCCGCCGGCGTCTCGGCCGATGGCTCGGTCGTCGTGGGATTTGGCAGCTCCGCCTCGGCATCGGAGGCCTTTCGCTGGACCAGCGGCGGCGGCGCGGGACAAGGTACCATGGTCGGGCTCGGCGATCTACCGGGGGGGATCTTTAGTAGCTATGCCAACGGCGTCTCGGCCGATGGCTCCGTCGTCGTGGGATATGGCCTCTCCGCCTCGGGATACGAGGCCTTCCGCTGGACCAGCGGCGGCGGCGCGGGACAAGGTACCATGGTCGGGCTCGGCGATCTGCCGGGGGGGATCTTTGATAGCTATGCCAACGGCGTCTCGGCCGATGGCTCCGTCGTCGTGGGACGAGGTAACTCCGCTTCGGGTTTTGAAGCCTTTCGCTGGACCAGCGGCGGCGGCCTGGTCGGACTGGGCGATCTGCCGGGGGGGACCTTTTATAGCTATGCCAACGGTGTCTCGGCCGATGGCGCGGTCGTCGTGGGATCTAGCACTTCCGCCTCGGGATACGAGGCCTTTCGCTGGACCAGCGGCGGCGGCCTGGTCAGCCTCCGAGAACTCCTCGTGAACCAGGGCGTCACCAACGTGACGGGTTGGACGTTGACGCAGGCAACAGCCGTTTCGGCCGACGGTCGCACGATCGTCGGCCGCGGCATTAACCCGGACGGCAACGGCGAAGCCTGGATCGCCACGGTCCCCGAACCGTCGACGATCACGTTGGCAGCAAGCGGGCTGGCGTGCGCGTGCCTGATCGCGGCCAGTCGCCGGCGGCGGCTACGCGCGACGCGCAGTTTGATACTCCCGGTGTTCACTGCGTTTGTCGCCTTAGCTTTCAACGCTTCCGCCCGCGCCGGCGCCTTCAGCTTTCAAGGACTCGGCGATCTGCCGGGGGCTGGATTTCAGAGCTTTCCCTACGCCATCTCGGCAGATGGGTCGGTAGTCATCGGAAGCAGCAATTCCGGCGCAGGTCCGGAAGCTTTCCGGTGGACGAGCGGCGGGGGGATGGTGGGGCTTGGCGACTTGCCGGGGAACGGGTTCCTTAGCGATGCCTTTGGAGTCTCGGCCGACGGTGCGATCGTCGTCGGTCGCAGCCTCTCTGGATCGGGTTTCGAAGCCTACCGCTGGGAAAATGAAGACGGCATGGTCGGTCTCGGCGATCTCCCTGGTGACGGATTTGGCAGCGTCGCCAATGGCGTGTCAGCCGATGGCACGGTCGTAGTGGGCGGGGGCCTGTCCGCCTCCGGAAGCGAGGCATTTCGTTGGACAAGCGGCGGCGGAATGGTCGGACTGGGAGACTTGCGCGGCGGAGGTTTTTTTAGCGTTGCCAACGCGGTCTCTGCCGATGGTTTGGTGATCGTAGGTCGGAGCGCCTCAACGTCGGGACAGGAGGCCTTTCGTTGGAACAGCGGGGACGGAATGCTCGCGTTGGGCGATCTACCGGGAGGAGGGTTTGGTAGCATTGCCAAAAACGTTTCCGCCGACGGCTCGGTCGTCGTGGGACGTGGAACGTCAGCCGGGGCGGCATATGAGGCCTTCCGATGGTCGAGCAGCGGCGGCATCGTCGGGCTCGGCCATCTGCCAGGAGGCGGTGCCGACAGCGATGCTTACGCGGTTTCCGCCGACGGCTCGGTCGTCGTGGGATCAAGCGACTCCTCTTCGGGATACAATGCGTTTCTCTGGACGAACGGCAACGGCATGGTCAGACTCGCGGATCTACTCGCCATCCATGGCGTCCCCAACTTGACGGGTTGGCATTTGCGGGGCGCTATGGGCATGTCCGCCGACGGCCGCACGATCGTTGGTTACGGCAACAATCCAGACGGTGAACAGGAAGCCTGGATCGCCACGGTCCCCGAACCGTCGACCGTGACGCTGGCCACGATCGGTCTCGCCACAATTTGCTCGTACGGCGCTCGAAAACTACGCTTCCTGACGCGCCTTGAACACGACCGCCTGCCCGTTCGAGAGCACCAGTGGACACATCCGCCGGTCGGCGAAGAATTCGTCGACCGCGCGCCGCGCCCCTGGGCACGTTGACCAGGCGTAGTCGTCGAACAGCATGACTCCGCCGACCGCGAGTCGCGGATAGACGAACGCCGTCGCGTCGCGGATCGACTGGTACACGTCGAGGTCGATGTGTGCGAACGCCAGCGAAAGTTCGCCGCACTCGCCGAACGTCTCCGGGACGCGCCCGGGGTGGAACCGGACGAATTCCGCATTCACCGCGGCGCGCACCTTCTCCAGCGAAGTGTCGGCGAATTCGCCTCCCTTGTAGTACGTGTCGGCTTCGTGCGTCGGCGGCATTCCCGTGAACGTGTCGAAGAGGTGCAGCTCCCGCGCATGCGGTGACTGCTCACGAATGAGTTTGGCAAGCATCGCCGCGGTGCCGCCTTTCCACACGCCGGCTTCGAGGAAGTCGCCGGGCAGATTCAGGCACTGCCGCGCTAGCGTGAACAGTGTGTAGAGCCGCTCGGCGCCGACCGCCGTGCCGACCTCGCGAGCCAGTTGCACGTAGGTGTCGAAATCGCCGTACCCACGCTGGTTCGCACGATTCTCCCACGGCGAGAAGAGCGAGTCGCCGTGTTCGCTGGGGCGGTAGAATTCGCGGTCGGGGATGCTGTCCAGGCCGGGGTACTGTGGCGGCGCCGCGTAGCTGATCACGTCGTCGCGGGGCGCTTCTGCCGCGACTGCGGCGCTCGGCGGATGCCGAATCCAGACGCGCCGAACGAGCCGCTTGATGTGCGCTTCCATGCGATGGCTCCTGCTGGAGTCGGCTCAAGTCCTTGATTCGAATCTGCTTCGGGAGTGTAAGCGTCGCACGATCGGACTGTCAAACGAATCAGACGGTGATCGGATGCCCCGCGCGTGGCCATTTTCTGTCAGTGGCCATTTTCTGCCTCTTGACAAATGACCACAAATGTGTACAGTATTAGGCGCGCGGCTTGAGACCAGAGACTTGAAGGAAGGCCGTCGTGCGCCGCTGCGCGCGCCGCGTTTTCCTGAACACTGAAAACTTTCCACCCCAGGAGTAACCTGGCGCGCCAGCCCGCGCGCATTGAGAAACCAACCAGCCACGCATCTTGCCCAGGGGCTTCGCGACGCAACGCGTCGTTCGTCAGAGTCGGAGCCGAGAGCCGCGTCCGCGGTGCGCGCTGAACCGCGCGACGATTGTTAGCCGCGGAGCTTGCTCCGCGCGCTAGCGCGTTCAACGCGAAATTGAACCTCGCACGAACTAGCGCGCGGGATAAATCCCGCGGCTAACGAGTTCTTGGACGCAAAACTTCCTTTGGACGCAAGTTGGACGCACACTCCCGGCGATTTGCGTCCAAAAATAACTCGTTGCCAACAAGAGACTTAACTACTTTTGACAGCCGCTTAGGACGGTTAGGACGCAAATTCCCGGGCAACTTTATTCTGGGGGGCCCCTGCGGCCGGTGTGGGCGTCACGAAAGTAGGTGGGAAATTAGTCGTGTTATCATGTCGGGGGGTGAGATTGCCTATTTTCCGCCGATCAGGG
>JAIESQ010000148.1 GCA_019745975.1 Pirellulales bacterium | reverse complement strand
ACCGCACCGGACCTACACCGTGCGCGCCCACTGCGGACGCCACAAAACCCCGAGCCTTCGCTTGATTGAGGACTAGCACCAAACCTCGAACCGGTTTTGCTGTACATGTCGGGGCAGGGGCGCGATCAGCCGCACGAGTACTTGATTCGTTTTATTTTCAAACTCGATCCGTGCCGCGCATTGTGGGGTATGGAGCGAATAGTAAACAAGGGAGGAAACACGGAGCTAGTCTTGAAATCTCGTCGAATCGATGATGCACTGTGGCTTGATCGCGAGAGCGCAACTTTTCCAAACAAGGTGACTCTGGAGGAGTTTCAAAAAGTACTTCCGGACGCCGAGCTGGCCTTATTCGATCTTGCGGGCAACGAAACATGGTGGGTGCGCCTTTGCGCGGCCGAGGTCGTCCGAAAGCACCCGCGCCTCCGAACGGAGAAGGTGATGGAGCGGTTGCGCGGCGACAAGCACCCGGCGATTCTCGACGTGCTCGAACAAATCCGCGCCGGCGGCTGAAATCGCCGGCCGCGTCGCTACGGAGCGCCCAAACGGCCGATCACGAAAGCTACTACGAACTTAGGACTGCCATTCCGCAGGGTGCACCGATGGGTGCAGCCGCCGATTTCGAAGCTGAGGTAAAACCGAGACTGGGGACTCACTCCTCCAGTTGGGCACACGGAACTCGACGATGTCGACGCCGTGCGCGCTGCGATCCTTACAGGAGTGCAATTCGATGTCAGGAGGTAGGCAAGACTGCCGGATGGGTCGACATGGCTTAGTCGTTGCACTTGTCATTCTTGGCTCGTTGCTGGCCGACAGTGCGCAATCCGCACAGCCCCCGATACAACCCGACCCTGAATGCCAGCGCGAACTCGCGGTGGCAACGGAGCAGTTGAGTTCGATAACGACAGCAACGCCGACGGAGAAATTCGCCGAAGCGCTCGCGACGGTTGCGCCCATTATGAAGCGTGAAAGGGAAGGACTGCTAGCGCAACTCGTGCTGTTCTATGCGCAGGCGACGCCCGTACAACGACAGGGCTTTGCCTTCTTGCGAGAACTGCTTCCGCATGTCCCAGGATCCGCCGAAGTGCGCGTGCTTGTCCCGTTCATCGACTCTGAGGACGAGAGTCTCCGTGCAGTCGCGTTCATGTTCCTGGAAGCGACGGCGAGAAGTAGTTGCAGTTTGCTCGTCCCGAACCTTGAGCCCTTTCTGGTTTATCTGTCGGGCCGGCAACACAAGAATCCTAGCGAGCGATTGATTCGCTTCATCTTTCACCTCGATCCTTGCCAGGCGCTCGATGGCATGGAACGCTTTGGCTTTGTGCGGGTGCGCGGTGGCGACGCCGATGTCGCCCTAAGAGGCCACGTGATTGCCAGCGGCATCTGGCTGGACCGCGCCGATGTGTTCTTCAGAGACAAGGAAATCCAGGCCAAGCTGCACGCGGCCATGCCCGAAGTCGAGCAAGCCCTGTTCGAACTTGCCGAGAACGACACGTGGTGGGTGCGCCTCTGCGCGGCCGAAGTGGTACGCAAATACGAACGCTTCCGGACTGAGAAAGTCATGGAGCGGTTGCGCGGCGACAAGCACCCGGCGATTCTCGAGGTGCTCGAACAAATCCGCGCGGGCGGTTAAGCGTATGTGTGACGATCCCCGCCGGGAATCCAGTTCGTGGTCGACCCGCCGCAGGCGCCGGCCGACAACAGCACGTTGATTCAAGGTGTCGCCCGCACGTTGCGTCAGGGGAGCGACGACCCGATTCTGGCGGTGATCGACGATCCCGAAAACGAGCGCACTTGGGCGTTCACGGCGAATTCATCTTTCGCCCTGGCCGAGCCGGTCGAGCCGCGGCCATTCACGATGCCCCAGCCGCAAGGTGACGAACCCTGGCGCACGCTCGATCTGTTAATCGACTGCTCGAAGTCGCTGCCGAGCAACTAACGCCGCCCCAAAGAGCAGCGATTTGGTTCGTGCCACCTTTTCTTCCCCTCATTTATGTACATTTGTCGAGAGCGAAAAATGGCCATCCAGGTCCTGCTGGCGGGTATCGAAAAACCTCGGGCAGATTTCACCGCTGGCGCAGATTCCCCTGTACTTAGCAGGCGAGCAAGTGGTTTCTTTACCACGGCGGGCGCGGAGGCTCGCGATTCAGCCTGAGGATGGCGCCGGCTGGCGCCCTCGTCCGGGGTGGAAAGCCAAAGCCTGACGCCGCTCGGGAATCAGGTTGCGGCGCTCGCCTATCGACATGGCGAGCGACTCTACAACTTTCAGGGGGTGCGGCAATAAGGACAAGTTCCACCCCGAGTGGCGGCCCCGGCATCTGGCGTCGCCCGGCGGCTGGGCGTGGGGCCCCAGTGCTGGCCGATCTGGTGACCTTGATCGCCGGAGGCTGGAAGGGGGTGATTCGGAAGCAGCTCTTGAAAGCCCGCCACGTCGCGCGCCGTGGCACAAGCGCTGGGCGGCGCGAGCGGATTGCAATCAAAGCCGATGGGATTTCTGAATTCTATTGGAGACGAGTCAACTCATGACCTCGCGATCAGCCTGGTCGGAAAACCTGACGATTTCCCGCCATTTTCTTGTTGCTCTTGTGTTGCGGCGCCGATAAGGTGAGTGAGCGGCTCGAATCTGGCCGCTCATCGGGGGCCTCGTTCAGAGGATTGGCCAGCAGCAGTTCGTCTCCCATCGTCTCGTGCCGCGACGGCAATTTGCAGTCGCGGGTCGGTTCAAATCACTGCCGATCGGATAGGCTGAAAGTTCGCATCGCGGCGTGCCCGCGCAGGCGGGCGCGTCGTATAATGTCGCTCCCGGCGCATCGCATGCTCGGTGGCCGAAGTCGGTGACGCACAGTCACCGCATCTTTGGTAGCGCACTCGGCCGCGTTCGAGCACTGCACATCTCGCGCACCATTCCAAGCCCCATCATCGCTGGCTCGCCGACCCGATGGTCGCGCGACACACCCTGCAAATCCCATCAATGAAGCGCATCACACCCGACCGAACTTTCGCGACACGACGTCGCCGATTGCATCTTGAGCAGCTCGAAACTCGCGACATGTTGGCGGCGACGCCACTGACGCTGGCCCCGATCGACGGCAGTATCGGTTATTTACAATCGGCTGCCGTCAGCCAGTCGATCGCCGGAGCTGACGGCGTGCGCAGTTACACGTTGAGCCTCGCCGCGGGGCAGCGACTAGCGACGGTCGCTACCGCGTATGGCGCGCCGCTTAACGTCTCAATCGTCAGCCCGGTCGGTCAGACTCTCATCAATAACCAGGCCTCGCCGGGGTATCCCTTGGCACTAGCACCCTACTACGTGACCACGGCAGGCACATGGACGATCAACGTTTCGGCTCCGGCTGGTAGCTCGGGCGCGTTCCTTCTCGGTGTCGCCGTGAACGGCGGTTTCGAGTACCTCGACAGCTCGAGCCAAAGTCCGCAAGCGATCGACAAGTCGCTCACTATGTCGGGCAGCTTGTCGCGCTATGCCTGGATCGGCACGACGGTCGGCACGGGCGACATCGATCAATACACGGTGAATCTGACGGGCAAGGCAGGCAAGGCCTTTGATTTCGCGCTCGTCGGACAAAGCGGCGCGAATTTCGCCGGGCAAACCTTGCAGTTGATTGGGCCCGACGGCGCGACGGTGGTCGCCACCGCGGTGCCATACACACCGCAAGGTGGGGCGGCGGGCTTGCGGATCAGCGGCTACACCGTCGCCGGCGGCATCTACACGCTGCGCTTCAATTCGACGGTTGCCGGTACGTACGCTTTGGCCGTGGGGGAGTCCGGCGTTTTGGCACAGACCAACGCCGCGCGGGCGCTGGGCCTGATGGTGTCCAACGGCTGGACGACGCAGTCGACTGTGACGGGGTTGCTCAGCACGCTCTCGTTTGACCGCGTCTTCCAGAGCCTCAGCACGGACGAAGTACTCACCGCGCTATTGCGCGTGGGGGCCGTCAACGGGTACAGCGACCTGGCAACGCTTAAGGCGGCGCTACCGAGTCGCGGGGTGAACCTGACCGATTTGCGCCCCGATGGCGTGTTAGGCGCGCTATCGGTTGCCACCTACGGAAACCTGCTGACTTCCACTTGGGGTCCGCAAGGCGCGGTGCAGGCCAAGAACCTGCTCAAGACCGCGTTCGAGGCCGATCGCCTTGCCTTCGTCGACGTCTTCTCGACAGCGGAACTGGTGCAACTGTTCGACGACAGTATCACCACGTCGGCCAACAGCGCGCGCGACCTGTTCATGGCCTTCGTCACGCACAACTCGGGCAGCACGTTTGCCAACGTCGTCGATGTCTATCAAACCTGGGTGCACGACAGCATCAAAGTCAACACGCCGACGCCGCAAGCCGCCGTCACCGCGCTGAACGCGTTGCCGGCCGGCAGTCGCGTGTTGCACCTGGCCGATTACGCCGAGGTGGCCGGCTACGGCATCGGCCTGACGCCAGGCTACGGCTATCTCGATGGCGTCGACGCCAGCGGCAATCCGACGCCGTACTACATGATCTGGATGGATCGGTGGCTGCAAGTCGCGCAGCCCCGGATCACGAACTTCTTCACGCAATTCAAGGCTCTGGGGGGGCAAGTCGATCGCGTGGTCATGGACATCGAGACGGTGGGGATGGACTACTTCCGGCTGCGGACCGTCGATCATCGCGTGAACCCCAGCAGCACGCCCAGCCAGACGATTTTTCAGGCGATCATGGCCGACTCGCGCTGGGCCGGCGTGCGAGATCAACTGCTTAAGGCCGGGCTGACCACAACCGACCTGAACTCGATCGCCACCTGGGCGACCAACGGCACGCAGGCAGCGATCTGGAACGGCGTGATGCAGACCAGGGTGGCGGCCTACCTGAACCAAGCCATCTATCAGCCGATCAAGCAATTGTATCCCAACATCCCGGTCATGAATTACCGGTACTATCTGCATACCCCCACGATCACGTCGGGCAACATGGGTGTGCTGACGCAAAGCCCCTACATCCAGGGGGCGATCATCGGCAATACCCAGGCGGTCGACGTGTATGGGTACAGTCAGGGGGTCTACACGGGCGGGCCGGATACGGTGCGCTTCCGCTCGTCGATTGGCAAGATCACGTTTACACAGAACACGAATGGCTCCGGGGCGCCGGTCGCGTCGGGCCTGGTGCGCGTCGACATGGGCTACGTGGTCAACGGTATCAAGGCGGGCGACAAGGTAACGATCACGAACGCGAACAATCAGCCGTTCGACTCGCGGTACGTCGGCACGTTCACCATTTACTCGGTGGCGTCCGACTTCAAGAGTTTTACCTTTAACCTGCAGCTTGCCAGTCCAACGGCGGTGCCAGCGAACTACACGTATAACGGCACGCCGCTACAGCCGGCGATCGCCGATTTCTGGACCCCTTACAAGGCGTTCGTCGCGGACGTGAAGTTGTTTCGCACGCAAGCCGCCGTGGCCAATGTGCCCTTCACCCCCTGGATTACGTCTCCGTCGTGGCTGTTGCAGGACCAGGGGGTCAACTACACGTACTATCCCGAGATGGTGCTGCACGCCGCGCTCAACGGCGCGCAAGATTTCGTGTGGTGGAAGGCAACCTGGGATGCCGATCTCACCGGCGCGGCGACCATCAACAAGCTGCTCGTCGAGCTCGATGGGCTCGTGGGCTACGCCGACCGCAAAACGCTCACGCTGACTGATGTGGGCTTTGCCGACGGCTATACGCTGACGGGCATGGAGGCCGGCGGCCGGCGCGTGTATCGCCTCACGCCCGATCCGAACCAGACGCTGACCGTCCTCAGTTCGACCGGCACGGTCAGCATCCGGATCGGCAGTCAAACGGTGACGATCCCCAATGCGTCGATTTATTCGCCGGCCAATCCGGCGTCGACGCTGGGTTACTGGATCGTGCAGACGCAGGGATCGACGCAACTGGTCGGCAGCGCTAGCCAGGTGCTGACGCTGCTGGGCGGCGTGCTGTAACTGGCCGTGCCGAGTGGTCTAGACCGCAGCAACGCAAGAATCTTAGTTGATATTCTCATCAACACATTGTAGCCTTCGAGGATGGCTTCGGTCGTCTTGACTCCCGCAGCGGCAGCGGCCCTCGAGCGGTTGAACAATCCGATCCATGGACGCGTGCTTAGGTTACTCGTGCGACTGGAAGCCTGGCCGCGGGTCAGTGGGGTGAAGTCGCTGTCGGGTGATCTGGCAGGTTCGTATCGAGTGCGCACCGGCGACTACCGGGTTCAGTTTCAGGTTTTCGAAGGTGCGGTACTCGTGGAGAAAATCGGACACCGCGACGGCTTTTACGAGGATTGAGGCATGGCGACACAAACCACGATCGTCGTCGACGGCAAGCCCTATGTTCTCCTGCCGCGCGAGGAATACGATCGCTTGACGGCGCTAGCTAAGGCGGCCGATCTGCCGCCGCTCCCAGCGCCTGATGCTCAGGGAAATTACCCGGCAGTTGAATATGCTCGTGCCAGCCTGGCGCGCAAGATCATTCGCGACCGCGTGGCCGCCGGAATGACACAACGGCAGCTCGCCAAGCTGGCCGGCATCCGTTTCGAACATTTGTCGCGAATCGAAGGGGGGAAGCACATTCCGAGTGTCCCCACGATCGACAAGATCGACCGCGCCTTGAAGAAATCCAGTAAGCTGAGCAAATCGGCCCGAAGTCCTCGTAAGTAATCGCATTGGCGATAGCAACTTGTACGCGAACGCTCTCCCCCGCCAGCAAAACGACAAAGCCCTCAGACCGCAGCGGCGATCTGAGGGCTGATCTCTTGGAGCACCGCTCGCGGCGGGCGTCTTTCTAAGTGGCGGGGACAGGATTCGAACCTGCGACCTCGAGGTTATGAGCCTCGCGAGCTACGTCACGTCCCCACTTCCAGTTCCAAGTACTCGACGACACTCGATGGCTCTGGGATAGGAAGCCCATCCGCATGCAAGCCATCGATATGCAATGCAATGGCTTCGAGCAGGAGGCGCTCTGTCTCCGCGACAGTGGCACCCGTGGCAACACAACCTGGCAGATCGGGCACATAGGCCGCGTAATTCGATGTCGCTTTTTCGATCACAATGGCGTATCGCTTCATGGTCGACCTACTGCTTGAGGCCCGCTTGTTTCAAAATGCTATTCAGTGTGCCAGCGGCAAGGTCATCACCTGGCTTCCCCGCGACGGTCACTCGGCCGGGCTTCGCCGGATGCTTGAACTGTCGGTGGCTTCCGCGCGTCACGACTAGTTGCCAGCCATCATCGTTCAGCAGTTTTAGAACCTCGCCAACCTTCATGCCGTCCTCTGTCCGGCCTTGTTTGCTGTGGCCGGCACGATGGGTCTTGAACGGCCTGAGCGCCTCCGCCGCGCCACCGAGAGCTGTCTCGATTTCCTCGGCCTCCGCCTCAGCCTCGTCGACGATTTTAGAGAGCAAAAGCGGTAATCCGTGTAGTGCCAGTTTTCGCTCCTCGAGCGAGCAGTCCAGCACTGCTTTGGGCACATGGGAATCCGGATCGCCCACCTCGCCGAGCGAGTAGCACAAACGCCATTCTCCGCGCAACTTCACGTACGCAAGGCAATGTTCGACATCACGTGAGTAATTCCCATCTTCCGATTCGTACGTCTCGTCGCGGAATGCGACCCAAACGGGCCGCGAGAGATTGAAATCTCTGATGACGCCTTCGGCGTCGGTCCATTGCGCATTGAGCCGGTCATACCAACTCGTAAGAGCACCGCGAGCTTCGCGCATGCGCTCGCCAAGATCGTGAGCCATTTCCAGACTCCTTTCGGCGCGGTCAAACGCCATCAAGACAATCCACAGCATCATGCGCGTCAGCGCACAGCTATGCGACGTAACCGTTCACACCCTGGGGTGAAAAACTGGCCTTCGCGCAGTCGGCAGAATCGGCGACACCAGGGGCAT
>JAIESQ010000189.1 GCA_019745975.1 Pirellulales bacterium | reverse complement strand
TGCGCATCCTGACCGACGAAGTCGGCAATGAGGCCACGCTGAAGACATCGCTGGGCGCGCTGGTTCGCGTGCTCGACGCCGTGAATTGGCAGGCCGTCAGCAAGGGCAAGCCTGACGCCTGGCTCTACTTCTACGAAGACTTTCTAGAGGTTTACGACAACAAGCTCCGTAAGCTGACCGGCTCCTACTACACGCCTCCGGAAGTCGTCGAGCCGATGATCCGCCTGGTCGATGACGTGCTGCGCCGACACTTCGGCCGCAGCGCCGGCCTGGCCTCGGCGGATGTGACCCTGGCCGATCCGGCCGTCGGCACGGGCACGTTCATTCTCGGGGTGCTGCGCCGCATTGCCGCCGACGTCGAGGCCGATCAAGGCGCGGGCGCCGTGCCGCAGGCGATCGAGTCGGCGGTTGGGCGGTTGATCGCCTTCGAGATGCAGCTCGGCCCGTTTGCCGTCGCCCAGTTGCGCATCTACGCCGAGCTGCTGCAATTGGTCGGCAAATCGCCCCGGGCCACGCCGCGGATGTTCGTCACCGACACGCTGGGGAACCCGAACGTCGAGGTTGAATCACTTGGCAGGTACTACGAGAAGATCTCGGAGTCGCGCCGCCAGGCCAACGAGATCAAGAAGAAAGAGCCGATCACCGTCGTCCTTGGCAATCCGCCGTACAAAGAGAAAGCCAAGGGGCGCGGCGGCTGGGTCGAAGATGGGGTCGACAAGGACGCGGAAATCGGTTTGCTCCCCCGCTGGATTCCACCTAAGGAGTGGGGCGTCGGGGCGCACGCCAAGCACCTTCGCAATCTGTACGTCTACTTCTGGCGCTGGGCCACTTGGAAGGTCTTCGACCACGATCCCCAGCACAACACCGGCATCGTCTGCTTCATCACCGTGGCGGGCTTTCTCAATGGACCTGGCTTCCAGCGGATGCGCGATTACCTGCGCCGCACGGCTGACGGTATCTGGGTGATTGACTGCACGCCCGAGGGGCATCAGCCCGATGTGCCGACGCGGATTTTTCAGGCGGTACAGCAGCCAGTCTGCATCGTGCTGGCGGCGCGAACGAAGCAAAAGCAGGCCGACGAGCCGGCCGTGGTGCGCTATACCGCGCTGCCGGCTGGTAAGCGGGAAGCTAAATTCGCGGCGCTCGCGAAGCTCAAACTACAGTCAAAGGTCTGGCAGGATTGCCAGACTGACTGGCGAGCGCCGTTCCTTCCGGCGGCCACAGGGAAATGGGCGACTTACCCGGCGCTTGATAAGCTGTTCGCATACAACGGTTCGGGAGTCCAAACAAAGCGAGTTTGGGTCTTCGCGCCTGATGCAGATTCGCTAACGCGCCGCTGGAAAAAATTAATGCAGGCGCCAATTGAGCAAAAAGAAGAGCTGTTTCACGCGACGTTGCGCGGTGGCAAACCTGCTGATCGGCATATCCGCTCGATAATTCGAATTCCACTTCCAGGGTTCAGGTTGTCGAGCAAGCCACTGATCGATGAGCGAGGTCCGTGTCCTACGCCAGTGCCATATTGTTTTCGTTCTTTCAATCGAATGTGGATCATTCCTGATCCACGAGTCATTACGCAGCCTAACGCGGATCTCTGGCAATCATCGTCAGCCCGACAAGTGTACATGACGGCACCACAGGACAGGTCGCCGACTAAGGGGCCCGCGGTTACGTTCACAGCACATGTCCCTGACTTGCACCATTACAACGGTCGCGGTGGCCGGGTGTTTCCCCTCTGGCGTGACGCCGAGGCGACGCAACCCAATCTGCCGCCGAAGCTGCTCGACCTGCTCGCGACGCACTACAAACGCACGGTCAGCGCCGAGGATTTTTTCGCCTACCTGGCAGCCGTGGCCGCCAACCCGGCGTACACCGCGCGGTTTCAGAAGGATCTCGCGCAGCCTGGCTTGCGCATCCCGCTCACGCCCGAACCGAAGTTGTTCACCAAAGCGGTCGAGTTGGGCCGGCGCATGATCTGGCTGCACACGTTCGGCGAGCGGTTTGCCGACAAGAAGGAGGATCGACCGCCCGGCCCGCCGCGGCTACCCAAGGAGCGCGCGCCGCGCATCCCCAAGGAGGGAGCCATCCCGGACGACGCCGAATCGATGCCCGACGAAATCGACTTTGACGCCGCGCGGCAGCGCTTGCTCGTCGGCACGGGCTTCGTCGACAACGTGCCGGCGGCCGTGTGGAACTACGAAGTGTCGGGCAAGCGCGTGTTGACGCAATGGTTCAGTTATCGTAAGAAAAACCGGGAGCGGCCGATCATCGGCGACCGCCGCCCGCCGTCGAAACTGGGAGACATTCAGCCCGACACCTGGCTGGCCGAGTACACCACGGAGCTCTTGAACGTGCTGCACGTTCTGGCGCTACTCGTCGAGATGGAGCCGGCCCAATCGCAACTTTTGGAGGCGATCTGTGACACGCCGACACTTGATTTCGGAGGATGAACTGCGGGCAGCCGGAGCGTTGGACGTGCCCCCCGAGTGGCGCAAGTCGCTGAGCGCCGGGTGCAAACTGCCGCGCGAGCAAATGTTGTTCGGCGACGACGACCTGTACCCCGAGGCGCAACCGCCCACGTCGGCCGCTCCATCGGCCGACGCGGCCGACTCCGACGATGAATCTGATCGTGGCGACGAAGACTCGGACGAAAGCAACTCGACGGACGATAGCCACTCGATGGACGACGCGGATTGATTGTCGCGGCAGCGCGTTCGGAACAGGGCAAAGAGGCAGATTCTCTGGTGCATTTCACGCACCCTACAGATGCTAAGTCCTACCGCGATTGTCTCAGCGAGACGAATCCGGCACTCGTGTCAGCGTGATTGTGCGCGTGCGGGAGTCGCCCGACATGCGCGAGAATTCGACCGACACAGCGAGCGTGCGGAGGGCCGGGTAACGCAAGTTGCTCGAGAAGCGGTTTGCGGGAAGAATGGAATCTCGCACGAGGCCTGGATCAGGTCCGAAACACGGCGCCAGTCGGGACGCTGGCCGCGAGGAGCTGTATGACCGCGACGTGCTTCGTTGACACCGACGTGCTCGTCTACGCCGCGTCGTGTGCCGCCGACGACAACCCATTGAAGCGACAAGGGCAACCATGAAAACGCATATTCTCAGGGGGTCGAAGCAGGAAATCGCCGAAAACCTTTCTCGAATTCCGGGCGAGGTGCGCGAGGCCATCGTGTTCGTCGACGAACCCACCCCGGCCGCGGCGCCGACGCAGGAGGTCGAGGATATTTTTGCCGAGATGCGTCCCTTCATGGTCGAGGTTCAAGACGCTGACGATTCGCGCGCGGCCATCTACTCGCCGGCGGATGGTGAATGATCCTGCTCGACACCAACCTGCTCGCCCGCATGACGCAGGCGCGTGACGCACAACTTGGGGTAAAAAAGCGTCGCAGGTTTTGCGTCCGGGTAGGGTAGTGCCTCGGATCACGCGGCGACTTAGTCACTTCGCCCGGGATTGGAAAGGGTGACAACACAGCGCCAGCGATGAGCTGTTGCAATCTCCCGCAGACTGCGGACTTCAGGCGGCCGTGGCACGATCGTTCACGATTAAGCCATGAGCGCAAATCGGCGTTCTGGCATCGCTCTTTCGGACCCGACGCACCCCTACCGGTCGATCGAGACGCTTGAAGCACCGGGAGGCATGAGAGTTATCGCACTGCGACTGCTTACCGCGAAACGGCAACGCAATACACGCCGCGATCCCATCACGTGGCTGTGTAGAAGTCGGAGTAGGTCTTGGCTTCGCGCAGCGCGGCGAGCAAGTCGTCGCGCGAGCCTGAGACGTGCAGGTCGCCATCGGTGATGAAGATCGAATTCTCGCCGGCGTGGACTTCGAGTTGGGCCAGATCGACCTGACGGCCGAACTTCTCGCTGATCTGGTTACGGACAGCCAAAGCCGCGTAATCGATATCACGCATCATGTTTTGCCTTTCGTGGGACGAAGCCTCGCGACGGCTCATTGAACCAGCCGACGCGCTTCTCGAAAGCTGACCAGGCGCTGCGACTCCTCGTCCCAGAGCTTCAAGCGGATGCAAGCCAATGACGAACGCAGCGTCAACCGCCGCGCCGTTTGCAACTGCGGATGCGCTCGGTAGCAGGGGGCCAGCGAGTAGTTCGCCAAGTGGCTGTCGAGGTGGTGGAGGTGATGCAAGCCAATATTGGCCGTGAACCAGGTGAGCGGCCAGGGGAGCACCAGGTGCGAACTGCCCTGGACGGCAGCGGCGCCATGGTCCCACCGCTCGTCGCGCTGCCAATACGACGGCTCGAACTGATGTTGTACATAAAAGAGCCAGACGCCCCACGAAGCCGAGAGGAAGACGACCGGCAAATGGACCCGTGTAAACGTCCAGGGCCCGACGAACCAGCAGGCCGCGACAATGACGGCGGCCAACGCGGCATTGGTCAGGTGCACGCTGCGCTTCTCGTTGCGCCAGTGGCGAGGTAACCGCGATGCCAGGCGTTGGAGCACGACGAAATGCAGAAATGGTCCGACGCCAAACAGCACCAGCGGATGGCGATACAGCCGATAACAAAAACGTTGCCAGCGCGACGACTGGCGATACTCGGCGACCGTGAGCGTATGGATGTCGCCGATGCCGCGATGATCGAGCTGGCCATTCGTGGCATGATGCAGCGCGTGCTGCCGACGCCAACATTCGTAGGGAGTCAAAGTCAACACTCCCAAGCAGTTCCCGATGATGCGATTGGCGGTTCGTGACGGGAAGAACGAGCCATGGCCGCAGTCGTGCTGCAAGATGAACAGCCGGACGGCCAGGCCGGCAGCAGGCAGCGCTAGCGCTAATGTCAGCCAATAACTGACGCTGACGCTCCACCACATGGCAAGCCAGCAGGCGAAAAACAGGGTAAAGGTACTGACGAGCTGCCAGGCGCTGCGGACAACGCGTCCACCGCGATAAGGGGCTAGCAACGTCCGTGTGTCGATTTGCATGTCGTGGCCCAGGTGGAGCGGCGATTTCAGGTGTTCAAGTCTCAGGCGCAGCGTCGCGCTGCTGAGGACAAACCCGCAGGCGGGCCAAGTCGGGCAACACGTCAAGCACTCGGATCGAGCGCTGCGAGGTCAAGCTCATTGACGAGGCGGATTGGACGCGTCGTCAGCGGGCTCGCTGGCAGTTGCTCTGTTCGCCGAGGCGGAGCCAGTCAGCTTGCGTTGGCGGCGCAAACGCTTTTCTTGCGCGTTGCGTTTCTTTTCCGCCTCGCGACGAGTTTTTTCAAACGTGTTGCGATTCTTAGCCATGAGCCCTGCTCAGCACAAAGATCGAGAAGCGGGATTGCGAGGCCACGTGGCGAAGGTGAGTTCGCCGCGCGGCCCCACGACGAGCGAAGCTGCGCTGCCGCGCGTGGCGGATGATCAGGTGACGACGCGGACGTTTTCGGCTCGTGGGCCTTTGGGGCCACGGCCTTCGCTGTATTCGACTTGCTGGCCTTCTCGAAGACTATCGAACGAGCCACCCTCGACGGACGAATGGTGGAAAAAGAGCTCGCCCTGCTCGCCCTGAATGAAGCCAAAACCCTTGTCCGTCAGTTTCTTAATGGTGCCTTGCGACAATGGACGCTCTCCGCGCGCGGATCAAAGCAAGTAAAGTTTCTGCCAGGCCTAGCTCCCGCGCTCAACGAGCCAGTCTGGCGGTGATGCTCCAACGGGAGCCACCGAAGCCCGGGGAGCGGAACGAGCCAGACAAACGCATGGCTCAACTTGCGTAACGCGACGCGGCAAACGCGTCGGGCGCCGAAGGGGCGAGTAAAGAAGATTCCGGGCGACAACTTTGGCGGACCGCACGGGCGATCACCAGCCGCCTGGCAAGGATCTCGGGTCGCCTTCGCTTCCCATTGACGAGTGAACTGTAGCGGCTGGCGGGGCGGCGGTCAAGGCAAAACCGCCGGCCAACTGGCAACTTCATCTTATTTGACGTACAATAGTAGCAGTTACAAATTTTGTAAGTGCACCAGCGGGATGTGCAGCGTGCCGCCCGCCCCCAGCCAAGGAGAGAGCATGCCGGCCTCGACGATTAGCCGCGATGAGTTTCTGGCGGACCGCCAGGGGAGAACCTTCGCGGATGTGGCGAACGCCCCCAATATTCCCTTCGACGAGTTGCTGGCCTTCTTTGCCGATGAAGGCCGACAGCGCCGCATGTTCGAAGCGGAGTTGCATCACGATCGCGCGCCGCTGGCCGGCGTGGTTCGCGAGCTGGAAACGCATTCCGCCTTCAATAAGTTTCTGTCGACGGTCCATCATCGGCGCACGCAACGATTCCGCCAGGCCGTGGGCGTGATCATCCGGATGATCATGACCCGCAATGGGTGGCGGCGCACCGGCCGCAAAGGTTCGCTGGGGATTCGCGCTGCCGTGAATCTCAAGTTGCCGGCGCACAATAAAGGGGGCTTGGCCTTCTGGTTTGTGCGGGCAGAGCGCTACGAGCTGGCGACGGGCATGCCGTATCGGTCGGTGCAAGCGCGGCGCCGCGCCTTGGAAAAGCGATCGGCCGCGCGCTTGTCGGCCGAAGCGCGACGCGCGGCGAAAGACGGCAGCGCCCGCAATGGTAAAGCGGCCTCTCAAACTAAACCGTTGAAAGAGACGCCATGATCGACTCGTTCCGCTGGCTGGTCAGCAAGTTCACGCGGCGCGGGAAGGCGCTATGGCACTATCGTCGCGGCATGCAACATGCGAATGCCAAAGAATACGCCGACGCGATTCGTGCGTATTCCGTGGTGATCGAGATCCCCGCCTGTCCCGTCGATGTAACGGCCATGGCGCGCTACAACCGGGCTTTGGCTTACGCGACCACTGGCGAGGATGCGGCCGCGGTCGGCGACCTCGAGTGCGTGCTCGCAATGCCCCAACGGCTCGAAGCGATCAAGGCGGCGTGTCGGCAGCGGCTGTTTCGCATGCACAACCACTCCGATCGAAAACGAGTTTGAACAGCGTATCAGGATTCCACCGGCCGCCCGGAATCCGAGTCTCAGAATACTCTGACCGTAAGAACATGAGCATTGCCGGCCAAGCCATTGATTTGTTCACGACCGGTTCTTCCGGAGCGCGCGAGCAGCTTGTTAGCTTGCTGAAAACGCCGCAGGTCGAGCTGCTAAAGCTCTGCATTCCGCAAGGCTCGCGACTTCCCGTACATCAAGCCGTCGGCGAGATTGTCTTTCTCTGCCTGCGCGGGCGAATCGAGATCTCGGCGCCGGGGGCCGATCATGCGCTCGTCGCGGGGCAATTGATGTACTTGAAGGCGGAAACGCCCGTCGCGATTGAGGGTCGCGACGATGCTCTGGTTGTGGTGGCCATTGTCGCGCCGAAAGAAGGGCACAATGTCGAGTTGATTGGCGAAGCGCCATCGTAGTTCAAGGGTCGGCAGCTTCGCGTGACTACCCAGTGCTCTAATCGCCTGCTGATCACACCGATCGACGCAATTACGGCGAAGCCGAGCGACTTGATGTCGGTCGTGAGTCCGGCACCCGCGTGAGAGTGATTGTTCTCGAGCGCCCGTGATCCCAGTGACGCGAGTACGTCACGCTCACGCCGAGCGTGCGCAGGGCGGGAGACAGCTTTCGCAGTTGGCCAGAAAGCGCGCGGGCGCTGCGCGGCCATAAGCTATCGCGGCGCTCCCACGCCGGCGTCGATTCTTCCAACATCCGCAAGACGTGCGTCGCCGTGCCGTCGAAGCAGTC
>JAIESQ010000183.1 GCA_019745975.1 Pirellulales bacterium | reverse complement strand
ATGGGCTTCATCGTCTGGGAGCGGCGCCGCAAGCTGAAGCCCGAGTTCCAGGGGCTCGCCGGCGAGCAAATTCGCGACCTGCGGCTTTCCGGCGCCGAGGTGACCAGCGAGTTTCGCAAAGCGCTCGTGGCCTACATGGGCGATACTTCGCCCGACGGGCTCGATCTGAACCCGGCGGTTTACGAAGCGCAAATCCTGATCACCGAGATGACGTTCGTCGCCCCCAGCCATCGCAAGGACAAGATCCACAAGTTCGGTCACACGCACCTCGACGACTTCGTCGAGCGCCGCGACCGTTTCCAGAACGAGCTGATCGTGGCCATGCACTTCAGCACGCGCTACCACCAGCGCGAGATTCGCCATCACGTTGAGCGCGCCTTGCCCGACATGCTCGGCGGCCGGCTGCACTTGTGGCTGTGATGGCTACCGCGCCCTTGGCCCTAGTCTTGTGCGGGCCGCGCCGTCAGCTTGATTCGGCCCGTAGAAACATCTCGATGCGGCGGCGTATCTGCTCGCGCACTTCGCGAAACACCTGGAGCACCTGCTCCTCAGTTCCGGCGGCCTGGGCCGGGTCGGCAAAGGGCCAGTGCAGCGTCTGCTTCGCGCCCGGAAAGACGGGACACGCTTCCCGGGCGTTGTCGCAGACGGTCACAACCAGATCGAAAGCCTGGCCGACGAACTCATCGACGTGCTTGCTGTACGCCGCAGATATGTCGATTCCGGCTTCTCGCATCGCATCGATCGCCAGTGGATGGACGTAACCGGCCGGATGCGAGCCGGCCGAATAGCTTTCCCATCGACCGGCGCCAACCTGTCGCCATAAACCTTCGGCCATCTGCGATCGGCACGAGTTGCCGGTGCAGAGAATGAGAACACGTCTGGGAGCGTGGCTCATCGTGGGTCTCAGCGTGCCGTCGGCCCGCTCGCCTGCGCCGTCTGCTTCGGCAGCGCGTCGCAGGCGGCTAGCGCCAGAATCGCGTAGGCCGTGCCGGCGTGCGAAATGAAGTGCTCGTTGTCGGCGTGCACGCTCCGCGTGAACCACCGCCCACTGGCGCGCTGGTGCGTCTTAAGCCAGTCGATCGCGCGCACCAGCCGCGCGTTGTCGGCCGGCACGCCTGCCCGGCGAGCGATGTACACGGCGAAGCCCGTCCCGTAGCCATCGCTGGTTGTTGTGTCTTGCGGCGTGCCGTCCTCGCGCTGCCAAGGGCCGAGCTGCGCGACTGCCCAGCCGCCATCGTCGTGCTGAAGCGGCCACAGCTCGTCGAGCGCGGCGGTGCGCTGCTGGTCGTTCCAGATCTCAGCGAGCTCGAGCGAGGCCCAGACCATCATCAAGCGATGGTGCAACGTGGGAGTTGGCTCGCGCCGCAAGTACTCGCGCAGCTTGGCGAGCCCGGCCTGAGCCGCTTCCGATTGCGCGTAACCCTCGGGCGCCGCGCCCACGCCGATGGCGGCCATTGTCGCGCCGAAGTGATCGTCGTCTTCCATTGGCGGCCAGTCACACTTGAGCCAGGAGAAGCCGCCGTCGTCGCGCTGCACGGTCCATGCGCGATCGAGCGCGGTACGCGTAGTGGGGTGGAGTTTGCCGGTCGTCGCCCGATCGTTGAGCGCCAGCATCGCGCCGGTCATCACGACTTCGGCGTCCCAGCGCGGCCCCTGGCTGGGCCAGCGCTCGGTGACGAGCTTTTCGGCGAACTGGCGGACGATCCCATGCGCGGGGGCGTCGGCGCCGATCGCCGGCCGCGCCAGGAGATACAGATAGTTGGTATGGCACGTCATGCAGTTGCGCTGCTTCTGCCAGTTGACCGACGCCGCGTCGAGAAAGCCGATCGCCGCGTCGAGCGAGAACTCGGCAGCCAGCGGCTCGTCGGCGTCGTTCATCTCCGGCGCCTTGACGTTCTCGAGCGTCACCGGCTCGGCGGCGACGGCCGACGGGGTTTCTGACACGACAGCGCCCAAGGCAACCACGCCCACGGCACTCAGCCAGACCACCCACGTCAACCCAGCGCGACGCAGTTCGCCCATTCGCATGTTTGTCTCCCCAGACTCCGTGGCATTCAGAAATTCCGACCACGACTCGGCCACGAAGATACCACCGCCCAACGGCGATTGCGAATGCCGGCAATCACGTTAGCATTGCAGGCGGTTGCGAAACGTGCCTCCGCTGATCTTGCCCATGCCGACCGAACTTGGCGAACCGTTTTTCGCGGCCTTGGAATACGCGGCCCGGCTGCACGCCCGGCAGCGGCGCAAAGCGTCCGACGTCCCCTACGTGGCCCACCTGCTGGCCGTCGCGGCCATCGTGCTGGAGCACGGCGGCAGCCAGGTGGAGGCGATCGCCGCCCTATTGCACGATGCCGTCGAAGATCAAGGAGGCGCCGCGCAGTTGGCCGAGATCGAGCGCCGCTTCGGACCGGAGGTCGCGCGGATCGTGGCCGCCTGCACCGACACCGACCAGACTCCCAAGCCCCCGTGGCGCGCCCGCAAGGAAGAACACCTCGCGCATGCCTCGCAGGCCGACGCCGCGGTCCGGCTCGTGCTGGCGGCCGACAAGCTGCACAACGGCCGTGCCATCCTGGCCGATCTGCGGCGGCACGGCGACGCCGTCTGGTCGCGGTTCAACGGCGGCCGCGAGGGAACGCTCTGGTATTACCGCGCCATGTACAGCGCGCTGGCCGCCTCCGGAACGGAACACCAACCACTGCTTGACGAGCTCGGCCGCGTGGTTGCCGAGCTAGGCGATGCCGCCCACTGAGCCGCCGCGCGCAACCCCTTTACCCACCGTACCCCGCGCCCGAGCGATGAATCCGAAAAAATATTCCAAATAATGTTCAAACTTATCTTGCTTTTAGCCGCGCGGCGCGGATAATCCACTCCAGTCGAACGCTTCGCTTCGACCCTTCGGTATCTCCGCGAGCCTGAGCGCTGCTCAGGTATCTGCCCGAGCCCGCGGTGGAATTGCAGCCTGCCACGCGGGCGTGTTTGTCGCGCCGGCGCATGGCCTGCTGATGATGCCGGCGCCTCGCGCGCCGTGCCTCGCTCCGCCGCGATCTGGATGACTTGCCGGAGATAACGTCGTGAACGTCCCCACCTTGTTGGCCAGTTCGACCGCGGCCGCCGCGATCGGTCTGGCCCACCTGGCCGATTCCCCCTGGCCCGAGTTGGGCAACCTCTCGGCCACGGCCATCCTCGGCTGGTACGCCTGGCACACCGCCGCGCGCACGATTCCCGAGCTGGTGCGGGCGTTTCGCGACGAGTCAGCCGCCCAACGCGCGTTGCTCGTGGCCGAACGCAACACCGGCCGCGACGACCTCGAAACCCTGCGCGGCGAACACCTGGCCGAGCGCCGCGCGCTGCGCGAAGAGCTCACCGCCGAACGCACGCAGCGCCACGCCGATCAGCAGGCGATCGTCGCCGCGCTGGAACAATTGGCTGCCTGCCTCGCCTCGAAGATCACCAACCCCTGACCCATATTCCCTTACCCCTACTCGGAGCCCACCCATGTCGACCGAAACCAACCTCACGCCCGCCGGCAACCTCACCTCGTCCCTCCCGTACATCCGCTGGGCCATGCGCCACGCCAGCGAGCTGCCGCAGATTCTCGCCGGCTGCCGCGCGGTCAAAGCCGCCGACGGGCTGCAAGCCAAGTGGACCGCGTTCAAAGCGTCGGGCGACACGATCGTCGCGACCCTCACCGACTTCCCGAACATCGACGAGCTGCTCAAGGGCCAGGCGATCGCGCTGGCGGTTTCCTTGAGCGCCGCTGACATCACCGAGGCCGAAGTCCAAGCGGTCGCCGCCGAGTTCCATCCCGACAAGCTCGGCGATGGCACGCTTTTGAAGCTGATCCTCGAGAACCTGCCGCTGATCATCGACACGGTGCTCAAGATCATCGGCCTCTTCGCGTGAACTTTGTAGGGTGTGCGCAGCACACCTGCGATTCCCTTCGCAAGTCGAAAACCGGTGCGTTTCACGCACCCTACATGCTTCGCGTGACTTGTGCAGGACGTCTTCGCGCGAGCTAGCGCGCGGTCTGAGCTTGTCGAGGTCCGCGGCGAACAAACTGAACACTGAACACTGAAAACTGAAAACTGAGCACTGATCACCATGCCTCGCCAACCTATCTTTCGTTTGCCGCCGTTCACGATCGAACGCGTCTTCGCCACCGCGCTTGCGGAAACCGTCGACTGGGGACTGAAGCTCTTGGGCGTACCCGACGAGTGGAAACGCACCCGCGGCCGCGGTGCCCGCGTCGCCGTGCTCGATACCGGCGCGGACATGTTCCACGCCGAGCGCGGAGATCTCTCCGCGGCGATTGTGGCCACTGCCGATTTCACCAACTCGCGCTTCGCCTGGCACGACCGTCAAGGGCACGGCACGCACTGCGCCGGCGTGATCGGCGCCCGGCACGACGACCGCGGCGTTGTCGGCATCGCCCCCGAGTGCCAGTTGATCGTCGGCAAAGTGCTCGGCGACGATGGCTCGGGCACCAGCGTCGGCATCGCGCGAGGAATCGATTGGGCCGTGACGTTTCGCCCGCACGTGATCTCGATGTCGCTGGGCTCGCCGCAACCCGACGAGGGGATTCACGCCGCCATCCGTCGCGCGGTGGCGGCAGGCAGCTACGTGATCTGCGCCGCCGGAAACGACGGACCCGGCCCACGCGACACCGTCGGCTGGCCGGCGCGCCACGAGGAAACGGTTGCCGTGGGGGCCGTCGATCAAAACGGCGCCGTGGCGCATTTCTCCAGCCGCGGCCCCGCGGTCGACATCTGCGCGCCAGGAGTCGATGTCCTCAGCACCTACCTGATGGGCCAGTATGCGAAGCTCTCGGGCACGAGCATGGCCACGCCGCATGTCGCCGGCATTGTGGCTCTGATGGCCGCGCATCGGCTGGCCACCAGCGATCCTCTGCCCGCTCCGGCCGACCTCACGCAACTGCTGAAGGAGACCGCGACCGCCTGGCAGCCCGGTCAAGGCGCTGGTTCCGGCGCCGGCATCATCAACCCCGCGAAAGTGATCGGCATCAACCGCGCGGCGCCGATCGCGGATCAGCCCCCCGCACTGCGGCTCGGCTTTGTGAACGTGTACCTTCCCGGCCGCGCCGGAGACCTGCTCTCCATCGGCATCTAACAACTAGCCCCTAGCCCCTAATCCCTACCCATGACACGCCGCGAATTACTCGAAGCGATAACCCTCATCCCGGCCGTCGCCACGGCGAAGCCCGCCAGGCCAACCCACAAGGTCACGTTGCTGTCTGGCATGATCGAGAAACGTTGGGAGACCACAGGCGAAGTCGTCGCGCAGCGCAGCATGGGCTCGGTCGAAGCCAGCTTCCGCCAGGTGCGCGGCGACGGCAGCACGGGCCGCGTGCGCGTCTGCGGCATGGGAGCCGTCGTGATTGAGGAACTCCCAACTCGCAGCTAGCGCGCGGAGCAAGCTCCGCGGCTAACAAACGGAACATGGAACTCTCACCCAGCTTTCCTAACCACTAGTTCGTAGGGTGTGCGAAGCACACCACTCACTCTTAGGGTGACTCGAAAACCGGTGCGTTTCACGCACCCTACAACTAACCACTAACCACTAACCACTAACCACTAACCACCAGCCACGACTCCATGCCCCGCCACGCCATCACCTTCGTCGCCTCGCTAATCGCGCTCGTCGGCGGCACCGCCTCGCTCGCCGGTTCGCCTGCCCGGGCCGTCGCCGTAGCCGTCGCCGATCTGGCGCAGTTGCCCGACGACAAGCAGGCGCTGACGCGCTACCTGTGGTTTCCCAGCCCGAGCGATAAGACGCGCATCGCCGCGATGCACTTGATCAACACAGCGCTGTCGCACACGGCCACGCCATTGGCCGACGTGCCTGGCTCGCTTCTGGCGCGGCAAGCCGCCTGGCACTTGAGCGACGGAGTGATTCGCATCGATCTGGCGATCATCGGCGGCGACAACGGACGCGTCGAGCGCTTGCGCCGCCTGTGGGAATCGCTCGTCGATGTCGAACCGTATTTCACCGCCGAAGTTGTCGAACTTAAGCAATCCAAGCAGACTCCGACACTCGTCGCGCGCCGCATCCCCACTCCCGCGCTCCCGGAGCTCGTCGCGCTCATCGAACAAGCGCATTCCGCGCTCCCCATCGTGCGCGGCGATTGGCTGATGTCGGTTGCCTTGCAACAGATCAACGGCGGGCGGTACTACGACTTTCGCGGCCTGACAGCGCCCCCGCTCACGCGCGATCGCTACCTCGAAGTGCGCGGGCTCGACGTGGCGGCGATCGCGGCCAATCGCGACATCGCCCGAGCGGTCGTCGCGCCGCGCCAGCCGACCGGCTCGCCCGGTTCGATCGTGCTGGCGTGGAGCACGCGACCGGCCCCCACGCGCGGCGCCGGCCTGGCAGCCCTCACATTCGACATCTTTGAAGAAGACCAGGGGAACGCCGAATTCGACGCCGAACGCAACTTGCTCGGCCATAAGTTCCGCGGACAGGAGATCATCGTCACGCTGGCCAGCGGCTTTCACGAATACACGCTCTGGGACGCCGAGGGACGCCTCGTCGACGAAGCGCCGCCAAACCTGGCCGCCGACAAGACGATTCAACCCCCCGGCCTGCCCCGGCTCAATCCACCGCTGTCGTGCATCCGCTGCCATGGCCAGCAGGATGGCTGGCTCGATATCGACGACCGCGTGCGCAACCGACTCGCCGCCGGGCAAGACATCCTGGGCGACTACTCGATGCTCGACACCCAGCGCCGCGGCGGCGCCGCGAACGCTTCGCCTGCCGCCGACGCGACGACGTTTTCGCTCTTAGCCGGACTGTACCTCGGCGACTTGAAAACAGCCTTGAACCTTGGCCGCGACACACACGCCGGCGCCGTCTTTCTGGCGAGCGGCGGGCGCGACGTGCCCACCGCCTCGGCCTGGACCGCCGATGTGTTCGCGTCGTATGTCTACGCCGAAGTGACCGCCGAGCGGGCGGCCCTCGAGCTGGGACTCGACGCCATCGACCAGCTCCCCGCACGACAGCCCGACGACGTCCACTTGATCGATATCGAGCGGTTCCCGATGTCGCGCAAGCAGTGGGAAGCCGTCTATCAGGAAGCCGCCGCGCGTGTCGCGCACCTGTGGACTACGGAGAAAACCACACCGTAGGTTACGTGTTCCCGTGCTATCGAGTGTTTACTGTAGCCGGCCTCGGTGAGGCCGGAGGATTGTAGGGTGTGCGAAGCACACCATCGAGAACAGTGGAGACTCAAGAGTTCACAATGTGTAGGTTGTGCGCAGCACTCCTGAGCAACCAATTGGGACTTTAGCACCGGTGCGTTTCACGCACCCTACAAATCCTCAAGAGTTCACAATGTGTAGGTTGTGCGCAGCACTCCTGAGCAACCAATTGGGACTTTAGCACCGGTGCGTTTCA
>JAIESQ010000111.1 GCA_019745975.1 Pirellulales bacterium | reverse complement strand
GCGCAGAAGGACCTGGCTCTCGTGCGCCTCAGCGTGGCGACGGCTGGATTCACTCCCGAGGAGCTCAATAACAGCACACTTGAGCTTAGGTTCGACGTTGGCGGCGACCGTGTTAGCATCTGGCAGGATCCGCTTGGCACTACCCGGCTTTTCATGAACCATCTCTGGACCTATGCGGCATTTCCTGGGACGGTGGAGGTTTGGGTGGAAGGCCTGCAACTTGGCACCGTCGTGCTCGTCTGGACGATGAACGTGAACGGACTGGCAGTCGGTCAAGACATGATTCGCCTCAATGTCGTCCAAGGGAATCTGGAGGGCCATCGCTCGCGGATGGGTTCCGGTCGCGAAGGGACGATGTTCCATGCCCTTGCCTATGCCACGGAGACCTCGGCGCTAACCGTGGATCAAGAAGAAACGCTCGGCGTGGGCCTGCGACGCAACTTTGACGACGACAACACCGATGGCTTTATCGACACCTGGCAAGACACGGTAGCCTTCGAGGACGACCTCGCCGAGCTGACAAGCATTTCGGAAATCCCGCAAGGCGCCGAGCTCGTGCTGAGGACAAGCAATGACAGCATTACGATTTGGAACGGCAACGAGAAGAACAACGTCTTGGTCGGGCTGGATCCGGTGACCCTGGCGCTGCACAACGAATACGTCGTGCCTTTGCCGCTTTTCAACAATTCCTTTTTTGTCGAATGGGTGAACAACACTCCTGGACCGGCGACCGCGGCGGTCGAGTTGTTCGTGCGCGATCCGCGCAGCGGCGGCACGCGGTTCCTCGACCGTGTCAACTACTATCCGTACAACAGCGTGGTGGTCGTGTTGAGCGGCGAGGATTTGAGCGGCTCAGGCCCAGCATCAGGCAGCGGACTCTTGCCACTTGCGGAAGCGCTGTACCTCGAAGGCTACAACGCCTATTTCTTTGACGAAGACGAAGTCAGCAACGATGGCTCCGGCCTGGTTTACGACCAGGTGCGGCACCAGTTGCGCGACCACGCGGTGCGAGAAGTATCCATCTTCGGGCATAGCCATGGGGGCGGTTCGACGTACGACCTGACGGAGCTGCTGGAAACGAACCAATCGATGCTTCCCACCTTCTCCGTACCCTTCACCGCTTATGTGGATGGAATCAAGAATGGCTCGAACGCGGATCCACGAGCCGAAGACAGGCGTCCGCGTCTAACACAGTTTCACAGTAACTTTTGGCAGGATACTCCGTCCCCTGTCCGTGGAATTACCATCCCAGGCTCGGAGGATAACATTGGCGTCAATACGCAGTGGGGAAAGCCTGACATACACACGACTATTGACGAAGACCAAGACGTCTTAGGTTGGATCAAGGTACGCATTGAGTCGAAAGTACGCAGGTAATGCCAATGGCACGTGACGGTGACCCTCGCATTAGCGATGCGTTGCGACAGTTCTCACTGCGAGCCATATTTCTCGCTGTGACCGTGTTCGCGGTGCTAGCGGCCCTGCTATCTAGCTATTCGAGAGACCCCGTTCGATTTGGAGTCATGCTCGGCGCCGTGATACTCTTTTATACATTCCTGCTTGCCATTGCAGTGCGTTTGAGTAGTCGCCCGCTGGCATGCGCTGTGGCCTGGATCGCCGCACGCTTGATCGCAATTGTGCCGTTTGTGATCGCAGGCATGATCACGGGCGGTGAAGCCGGGTGGGCTTTCTTGATGTACTTTTGGCATCTTGATTTACCGATATTGTTGCCAGTTATCGAAGCAATCACGAAACACTCAGATCGATTATTCACCGCGCCACTATCTCACTATCTCGATAATCTCATTTGCGCATTTGGATACCTTGCCTGGTACGGAGGTGGTGGTTATGCGGTAGCCCGTTGGCTACGTAGCAGGAAATCACTCACGAGCCAAGCGAGGCAGTCAATTGGCTAGAGCGTCCACAATTGCAACCAAAGAGTTTAGTATCTTGGATTTGGCGCACGTCGTGGCGACGCAAACGATATCAGTTCTCGCTTATTTCGTTGCTCGTGGCGGTTGGTGTTGCCGCCGTGGCATTCGCGGTGTTTCGACCAGCGGCATTGGTCCACATGGCCGTGTGTTTGGTCTCGATCGTTGCATTCTACGGGATTCTAATTTTCGTGGCGATTCGCCTGCGGAATCGTCCAACGGCTAGTGCCGTCGCCTGGATCGCAATTCGTATTGTGGCGATCGCGCCATTCGCCCTAGCTGGTCTTTTGATCCCTGGCGATGAAGGATTCGCCGCCGCGATGTTGGGGTACTTCCCAGATTTGCCAATCTGGCCGTTGTTTTCCGTAGTAGCCTGGATTCGCGAACATCTGCAGATGCTGTTTACAGGCGGCGGCTTCGGTGTGTTACGTGGTTACTGGTTTCGGGGCGTGGACTATGTGGCAACCGCGACATCCTGCTTAGTTTACCTGGCCTGGTACGGCGGGGGCGGATACCTGGCCGCGCGTTGGGCGAGACGGCGCTTCGCGAGATCGTGATAAAAAGGAAGTGTGAAACCTCCGCTGCGCCCACTGAGTAAGCGGAGAGAAGAGCGAAGAAAATGGAGTATCAAGCGATCGCAATAACGCAACTCTGACGAGAGCGAACTCGTCCGGTCGCGAAACCTACTTTGTTAGCTCTACTTTCTCTCGGCATTTCGGTTCTACCACACCGCAACTGGACTCTGATCGCGATGCACCATCCCGACCCGGCGGCGTTTCGCGATTTCGCACGCACTGCTCCCTGGGTGCCTGTCTATCGTCGCTTGCTGAGCGAC
Source organism: Pirellulales bacterium (assembly GCA_019745975.1). GTDB lineage: Bacteria > Planctomycetota > Planctomycetia > Pirellulales > JAEUIK01 > JAIESQ01. The sequence continues at coordinate 4,503 of JAIESQ010000111.1, read as the reverse complement.
ACCCTGACGCCGGTCTCCGCCTTTCAGCGCATCGACAGCGGCCCCTGCGCGTGCCTGTTCGAAAGCGTGATCGGCGGGGAGCGCGTCGGGCGCTATAGCTTTCTCACGGCCAGCCCAGTGATGGAACTCGAAGCATTCGGGCGACGCGTGGTCGTCACGTCCGCCGGCCAGCGCGCCGAATTCGAATCCGACGACCCGCTCCGCGAAGTCGAAAGCCGGGTGAGTTCGCTGCGCGCGGCAGTCCTTCCTGAGTTGCCGCCGTTTTGCGGCGGGGTCGTCGGCTACGCCGGCTACGACACGGTGCGCTATGTCGAGAACTTGCCCAACGCCCCGCCCGACGATCGTGGGCTGCCCGATCTATCGGTCGCGCTCTACGACCACATGGTCGTGTTCGACCACGTCACCAAGACGATCACCGTCGTGGCGATGGCGCGCCTCGATCTGATCGATGACATGGAGGCCGCCTATGCCGACGCCTGCCGGCGGGTCGACGAGCTCGTGGAGCGCCTCGCGCAGCCCGCACACGACCCTGGCCTGGCCGATATCGATTCGGCTGGCACCCCGCAGATTGCCTATCGCTCGAACTTCACCCAGGAAGAATTCGAAGGCATCGTGCGCCAGGCGGTCGAATACATCCGTGCCGGCGATATCTTTCAGGTCGTGCTTAGCCAGCGGCTGGAGCTCGATCTCACGGCCCCGCCGTTCGAAATCTATCGCACACTGCGCTTCGTCAATCCCAGCCCGTTCATGTTCTACCTGCGCACGCCTAGCGTCACGCTCGTCGGTAGCTCGCCGGAGATCATGGTCCGCGTGATTGGCGGGCGCGTGACGGTGCGCCCGTTGGCAGGCACGCGTCGGCGGGGAGCCACCGAGGAGGAAGATCGCCGTTTGGCCGAAGAACTGCTGGCCGATCCCAAAGAACGCGCCGAGCACGTGATGCTCGTCGACCTGGGGCGCAACGACGTCGGTCGCGTGGCCCGCTACCGCACCGTCAAGATCACCGACTGCATGACGATCGAGCGCTACAGCCATGTCATGCACATCTCCTCGAATGTCGAAGGGCAACTCCGCGAAGGCTGCACCGCGATCGACGCCTTGCGGGCCTGCTTGCCCGCGGGCACGGTCTCCGGCGCCCCCAAGGTGCGCGCCATGCAGATCATCGACGAGCTCGAGCGCCATCGCCGCGGGCCGTACGCCGGCGCGGTTGGCTACGTCGACGCCAGCGGCAACATGGATACTTGCCTGGCCCTGCGCACGATCGTGGTGCAAGGCAAGCGCGCGTATGTGCAATGTGGGGCCGGCATCGTGGCCGACAGCGACCCGGCCGCCGAGTATCAAGAAACGCTCAACAAGGCCCGCGGGTTGTTGAAGGCCATCGAATTGACCGAATCGCGGATGGCCGACGCGGGCGCCGCCGGCTGAGAAGTGCGCCGCCGCGAACTAGCTGCCGTATTCTGTAGCCGGGGTCAGCGACCCCGGAGTTCACGAAAGATCACCGGCCTCACCGAGGCCGGCTACAACAAATTCACCCGACCGCCGGCGGAGTCTTGTAGGCGATTACGGGTCGAGGCCGGGCAGTGGCTTGGGCCGATTCGGAGTGTCAATCGGCGGCGGATCGGGGTTCGCCGGCGCCGCGGGTTCAGCAGGCTTGGCCGCGTCGCCAGCCGCGCCAGGCTCGTCGGGCATGGCATCGCCCGGCTTATCTTCGCCAGCGGCTTCGCCATCGGGCGGAGCGCTCGCGTCGTCGGGCTTCGCGCCCGCTTCGGCCTCGGCGTCGTCCGGCTTCGAAGCTTGCAGATCGGCCTCGGGCGATTCACCGCTGGGGGGCGTGGCTGCCGCCGCGGGCGGGACTCCGGCTGGCGTCGGAGCGAAGTCCCCCGAGTACAGGGGCATGTGCCGGTAATAAACCTCGAGAATGTAAATCGACAGGCAGGTTACGAAGAGCCGACCGCCACCTTTGGCCCCCCACTCGTCGAAGTTGCCAGGGCCGCCGGTCGGCGACCAGCTACCCGCTTCCGGACCGCGCTTCTCCTGCTTCGACGGCAGCAGGTCGCGCATCACGTTGTTCCACTTTTCCCAGCGCTCCCCTTCCAGGTGATGCAACACCTGCGTGGCGTAGTACCAGTAGTAGACGTTGCGGTTGGCCCAGTTCGGCAGGTTCTCCGGCTGCACGAGGTAGTCGGCGCCGCGATTGAGCCGCTCGTCGTCCTGCTTCCAGCCCAGATATTGCCGGCAGAGCAACCCTTCGGCGGTCATCGCTTCGTTGGGCGGAATGCCAGGCTGATAGCCGTAGCGGGCGCCCCCTTCGTGCTGCGCCTGGTCGAGATACTGGTTGATGAGCTGGAAAGTTTCCGCGGGAACGTCCAGTCCTCCCATCAAGGCGCTTTGCAGCGCCATCACGATCCAGCCGGTGACGGAGGTATCGCTGTCGATGCCCGCGTGGTAGCGCCACCCTCCCAGCCCCTTGTCCTGACTGGCGACGCAGAACTTGATGGCCCGCTCGGCTGGCTCCTTCAACTTGGGGTCTTTCGTCATCGCGTACAGTTCGCACACCGTGATCGAACACTGCCCTTGCGTGTAGTACGGATGATTGTGGGGCGGGCCTTCGCGAAAGAAGTTGCCAGCGCCGTCTTGCATCTTCAACAGGGCCTTGATCCCGCGATCGACGTTGCTCTTGTACTTGCCCTCTTGATGCGTATTGCCGGCGCCTTGGAACGCCAACAGCGCCATGGCGGTCGCGGCGGCGACGTTTTCCACGCCGCCATCGGCGTACGGGCCTCTCAAGCTCCACGAGCCGTCGGGGCGCTGTTGTCGGGCAAGCCAGGCCAACCCGAGCGAAACGGCCCCTTCGGTGTTGCCGTTGCCGCCGTACTTGCCCAGGAGTTTCTTCTTGGAGCCGACCGAGCGGCCGTCGAGGGCCGAGCCGATCATCGGCGCCGAAATCTTGCTCGTCACCACGGCGCCCAAGGGGTCAATCGGCATGTCGGGCGGAGCCGCGAAGGGATCGTCGACTTCGGGCAGATTCTCCGGGGTGATTACCTCCTCCGCGGTTTCTTCGGCGTCGCCAAAATTCAGCGGCACGTCGTCGATCTGCTCGCCGATTTCCGGCTCCTCGGTAGCGACATCCAGAAACACCTGGTTCTTGACGATCGACGGCAAGAACCACAGGCCGAGCACGATCAAGATCACCATGTGCACCGCGAGGCTCACCAGCCACGGCGGCGCGCTCTTGGCCGCGACTTCGGCGATGTCCTGTTTTTCGTGCTCTTCGTCCTCGCGCGCTTCGGCTTGCGTCCGCGCGGCGCCGGCTACCGCCACCGCGCGCACGCCCCCGACGGCGCGAACGCCCCCTGCGACAGGCTGCGCCACCGCGCGCGCGACGGGCGTGGCCCCCAGGGGTGTTGCCGTCGGCACGCCAGCTACCGGAACCGCGCGAGCTACCGGCTGTGCCGTTTGCGGCGCTGCTGGCACCGGCGCGGCAACCGGGCGCGCGACCGTTGGCTGAAGCGGAGTCGCGGCAGGAAGCGCCGTTGGTACCGCCGTCGGCAACGCGTCGTTACCCGCCGCAACCTGTATGGGCGTGGCACGAGGCGTAGCTTGCGGCGTCACGGGACGAACATTCACCGGTCGAGCGGCGCCAGTGCCGGCCGCTGGTCGTGCTGGCGGCACGGCCGACTGCGGCTGGCCGGGCTGCACTCCAGGCGGCTCACGCTCGGCAGGAGCCATGCACTTGTCCTCGCGGTGAACCTGCCCGCGTGGCCTGGTTCGCCGTCATGGCACGAGAAGTAGGTGATGCGACGAGGCCTGCCAGCACGCAGCAACGGCACTCAACTCCGCTTCATCGCACTGTTTGCAAGTCTAGCAGCCGGCAGCACTATCGCCAACGTCGCGATACCACACGAGTTGCGGCGGTCAGCACTCGACCGAGCTTGCCGGGTACAAATCAACCCGCGACGATCTCGACCGGTGGTGCAGGTCGCAACGGATGGCGCGGCAACTAAACCTGTGCCGACTTTGCGCGGCCCGATTCGCTTGGCCGCGGTCCCACGGCTCCGACCTGTCGTGCCCTCCCCCGGGGCGCACAAGGCATGCCCGGTTTTGTTCGCTGCCAGGCCGCAGATTATTTCCCGTTGCCACCGTGGTAGCCAGCGGCGCACACCGGCCGCCGATGCCAACGACTGGCCGCCGATCACGCCACTGGCCCCGTTACGCGGTTTTATACTGACACGATCCGGCCGAATCTCTGGCCCGTCGCCACTCGACCCGGCTACCGGCGCGGTGTATATTCAAATTACACACCGACGCGGGGTGGAGCAGCCCGGTAGCTCGCGAGGCTCATAACCTCGAGGTCGCAGGTTCGAATCCTGTCCCCGCCACTTTTCGGCTCCGGCCAAGTAGAAACGGCGATCTGCGACGGAAGTCGCATAGGTAACCGTTCACACCCTGGGGAGGAGTGAGGGCGTTTTTTGGCCGGTGAAGTGGGCTTCGAGGGCGGCGGTGAGG
>JAIESQ010000140.1 GCA_019745975.1 Pirellulales bacterium | reverse complement strand
GAAGTTGTCTTTCATTAACAACTTCAACCCCGCAGGAGGCCTTCTTGTTTCACATGCCATGAATAATCCGGGCTAGGACGCAAAACCACGCTTAGGACGATCGAGGACGCAACGGTTTTTGATTTTGCGTCCTAAAATAAATCTTGTCTGCGAAACGACTTAACGACTTTTGACAGCCGCTTAGGACGGTTAGGACGCAAATTCCCGGGCAATCTTTTTCTGGTACCCCCCCGGGGGCTGGGAAGGAGGCCAAGGAATGCAGACGCGCCCCGCACGGGGCAATGCCCAGCGGTACGGGGCGGCGCTCCCATGCGAAGCGGTCCCACTAGCCCACAAGGAGACCTACTCGCTTCGCTCGCCCTGAATCGACCGCGCGGTCTCTCCGCGCTGGTGGCCAAGTTGCTCGATCGCGAGCTTGCGCCGGATCCACCAATTGGGATCGTACGGTTCGTCGAAGATCGGATGCGGCTGTCCCAGCCCTGGCAGGCTCGCGAACTCGCCGCGCTCGACCGCCGCGCGAATCTTGTCGTCGGCGATCAGGTCAATCGCACGGTCGCTGAATCGCATGGTTGCCACGCACTAGTGAGTGAAGGCTGGCGCTGAACTGACCGGCTGCTGTGTCGGCTCAGTCGGCTGCGCGGCGAGGTGTCGGCGAAACGCCGGCGTCAGCAGCCAGCAACCGGCCGTGACCACGACGCCGAGGGCCACCAATGAGTTGAACGCAGCGGCCGGGCCCCACAGCCCTTGGGCCTGGTCGTACCAGATGCCGCCCAAGCCCGTCGCGATGGAAAGACTTAGATTCGACAAAGCCATGATCGCGGCGAACACGGTGCCGGCCGCCCGCAACGGGCAGCAGCGGGCCGCCAGGTCGAGCTGCACCATGGTGCCAGTCATGTGGAAAAAGCCGACGGCCAGCGAAATCACTGCGGCCGAACGCTCACCGGCCAGCAGCCAGTACGCGGCGATGCTGAGCACGCCACAAAGGATCGACGCATGCACCAGGTACAAGAACCCAACGCGCCGACAGACAAATCCATACGCCACGCTGGCGACCAGCGCACCGCCGGCCATCAGCGAGACCGTTTCGCCGTAGAACTGCTCGCTCATCCCCAACTGCTCGGTCATATGCACGTACAGCACCGCCGTAGAAAACGGCGCGAAGTTCCAAAGCATCAAGAAAGCGATCACGAGCACGACCTGTGGCACGCGGACCGCCCGCCACAGTTCGGCCGTGGCCCGAGGCAGTTCGCCGAGCGCTCGCGGGTGATGAACCGCCGCGAGCTTAGGCTCCCTGACGGCCACGATCGCCATCAATAGGCCGACAGCCGACAGCAATCCGCAGATCAAAAACGCCCAGTATTCCTCCTCCTGCTGCGAGAGGTAGCCGCCGATCAGGCCCGCCACGATCGTGGCCGACCACATGGCGCCCCATTGCACGGCTTGCAAGTGGCCGGTGATACCGCGTGGCTGCCCACGCTCGACCATGAGCGCGTCGATGACGACGTCGGACCAGGCGACGGCGACCGTCGGCAGAACCAATGTCGCCAGCAGGAGCCAGCGGGCGCCGAACGGCACGGGAAACAGAAACACCCCCAGGAAGCTGATAGCCGCGGTGGTGCCCGCGATTACCAGGTAGCTGCGGCGGCGGTAGCCGGCCAGGGGAATGAAGTCGGAGACCAACCCATAGATCGGTTTGAGCCACCAGGGGAGCGCCAAGAGCGCGGCGAAGCCGGCGATTTCCGAAACGCCGAATCCCCAGTGTTTGAGGATCGAACGCACGGGCTGCGTGACGAGCCCCTCGGTCGGTTCCCCCATGCCCTGCACGAAGTACATCGTGCCGAACAACAGGCCTAGTCGCAGTGAATCGGACGTGGCAGAAAAGCGGCTCCGTATGCCAGGCGACCCCTTGGCCGCCAGGGCCTGAGCCGAAGTTGCAGCGTGCAACCGCGCACTCCTTGGTGGTTTGTCCCTCTCACCGTGGCGCTGTGTTCCATCATCCCCAGCGCGCCAATGTTATGCCGGTCGCGCGCCGCGTCCAGTGCGGCGCCGCGATTTTGTGGGATTTTCTTCCTTTGAGCTTATCGACAACTCTCGACGACGCGCTTAGCGAGTTGGCGAACGATCTGCGGCCGGCGACTTGCTCACCAGCGGATTTCGGCCCCCACGCTGGCGCCGTGCAAAAACGCTCCCCGGTTGTGGACCAGCGAGCCAGCCTGCGCCGACTCCACGGTCGCGCCGGCCGACGTCGTCAGCGACAGTTGGTCGGCCGCCCGTGCGATACCTTGAACCCACAGCAGGTTGTAACCGCCGCGAACGTAGAGCCAATTAGTGATTTGAGCGATTCCGTTCAAGCCCAGTTCGCCAACAAAGGCCAGATTTCCGCCGCTGCGGTCGAGAACCAGCCAGTTCTGAGCGTCGTTGCCGGGGCCGATCTTCGAGCGCTGCAGCGCATCGTTGCCGTACAAACCGGCCTTGCCGATGGCCTCAAGGCCGACGCGCCAAAACTGCACCAGGTACCGGCTTCCGCACTGCAACCCGTAGAGCTGATTGTGGACGTTGATGGCGTAATCGTTGGCTATGTGGGTCGAACTCGCGACCAGATGAAGCTTCTCGTTGAAGCCCAGGTAGCGAAAGCCGCACAGGAGCTGCCAGTTCGACGCTCCCAAGCGGTGGAGATAGTTGGCTTCGGCGTTCTGAATCGTCGCCGCGTAGCCGGCAGTGATCTGGTCGGCCGACGAAAACCCGGGAATTTCGCCCGCGAGCGGGCCGGGCAGGCTTAGGGCCCCTGCGGCGGTCGCCTGGTTCGTGGCGTTCCAGTAGTTCAAGCCGAAGTAGCTCAACTCCACGCTCGACTGCGCCCCAAACAGCCAACCGAGCCGCAATCGCGGCCCCACGCCACTCCCCGGATCTAGGTTGCGAGTCGAGAGGACCGTCGTCGTGCTGGTCAAGCGACCGTCGAGCGTGGTTTCTTCCGCCAGCGCCCGGTAGCCGGGTCGGCTGAGGTTCAAGAACAGTGCCTCGCCAATGAAGTACAGCCGGTAGCTGCTGGCCGGGCCGCAGCAACTGTCGCAACAACTGTCGCAGCAGTCCTCGCCGCACGGGTCCGTCAGCCCAGCGGCGCCCCCCAACCAATCGGCCGTGGCGAGCTCGCCAGGTCCGGTCGCTTCGGCGTTGCCAGGCGGGGTTGGTTCGTCGGCGGGCCGCGGTGTCAGATAGGGCTCGCGCGGCGTATCGCTGGGGACCGAAGTGTCGGCGGGGGCTGTGGGGCTCGTGGCGGCATCGGCCGGCACTTCATCCGCCGCGGGTTCAGCCGGCTCGGCAGGCAGCGGCGGGAACGAGTTCGGCTGCTCGCTCTCGTCGGGCATGCGCGCATCGTCGGACGGAGGCGGATCGTCTGGAAGCGGTGCATTCTCGAGGGCATCGTCGTCAGGCAGCGGAGCGTCGGGGAGCGGCGCCTCGGCTGGCTGGGTATGCCTGGACAACGAACGGTTGGCCCAGCGATCGCGCGATCGTTGTACGGCACTTCGTATGCGCGGGTGACTCGCGCGCGCCTCCGTGTCCGATGCTGCCAGGATGTGCGACGTCATCGTCCCCAAGATGGCCAGCGCAAGTGCGAGCGCAAGCTTGATCCTCATGATTTCCCCCCACGGCCGCCCTCGGCGGCGAGTTCGTTCGTTGCATGGCGCGCGGGTGCTAGCGCGCCCCAATCTGGCTGTGCTAGCAGCGTAGTGCCGCGCCTCTTCCGACTTATCGGTAGGGTCGCGCCAATCGCTACAACGAAAACAACCGGCGCAAGCGCTCAGGTCGGCAGACCAAAGAAGGACCTGCGGCGGCCGGTCGTGGGGCCAGCTCTAGCGGCGGATCTGCCGGGAGAAATCGGCAGCGTCGCGGTAGCGAAATGCCAGCTCGTTCACACGCGCGTGCTCGCGCGCCAGCGGAAAGGGCTCCGCGGTGGCCAGCATGCCCAGGTTATACGCCATCTCGTCGGAGTAGCCTGGCAGCAACACGTGGTAATCGTACGGCACGCGTCCGGGCGCCAGGTCGTTCACGTGCCGGCGGATGTTCGTCGTGCAGTTGTTCGTGAAGGTGTTGTAAAACTCGGGCGCCGCCGCCAGCTTGTTCATGCGCGCCGTCACGTCGACAAACAGCGCCCGCGCCTGCTCGGGAGTGGCGCGCGTGCGATGAACGTACACGTCGTCGTGCCGGTGATTCGTGCGCAAGGCGACGACATCGCGCTCGTCGGCGGCCACGTACATGATTTCGTAGTGCGGGAGCAGCCCCTTCCAGGCCGAAAACGTCTCGTCGCGTCGCTTGCGAATCTCGACCGACACCGCGAGGTAGTCGTCGTGCGCAAACCCAAAACTCATCATCGTGTGGGCCAACTGCGGCGCTTCCTTGAACGGCACGACGATGAAGTCGACGGTGCGCAGTTCGTTCAGATCGTAGGTGCGGTCTTCGTGGCGAACCGTGTAGTCGCTCGGGCTGCGGTATTGGCAATTCCGCACATTGTGAACGGTGACCAGGTTGCCGCGATACTCGGCCGTCGACAGCACCGCCTGATCGGGAGACCAGTCGGCCTGGTTCGTCGGCCGCAGCGCCTGGCAGCCCGTCAGTGCCAGCGCCAGCCATGCGGCGCCCAGCGCGCGAACCGCGACCTCGCCCGTCTGCCGGGATGCCGCTCGGCGCGCTGGCGGCGCGTGTTTTCCAAAGATCATTGCCAAGGCCCACTGCCAAGTGCGCTTGCCCCTGCGCGCACCCTGAGCTATCCGCCCCAGACGAGATCGCCTAACTATCAACGAACCCAATTCTTGCCAAGAGAGGTTGGGCAGTTTCGGCAGCTTGCCAACAATACCGCACTTGCTCGGTGTCCTGGGCACCTGGAGCGCCTCCCCGCTAGCCTTCTCCGTAACAACGGGGCCGCTGCTTGCGCTAATGCCCTATTGGACGATCACGCGGTGATCGCACAGCAAGTTACCTCTAGCTACACAACAGCGGCCAACACGTTGGCCGAGGAGTTCTAGTCATGACGAACAAGCATTCGAAATTGACGTTGAAGTTGGACACGCTTCGTGTCTTGTCGAGTTTGGAAATGAGTCGGGTCGTGGGCGGGCTGGCGATCGCGCCGGTTCAGGCAATCAAGACCAACAGCTTAGTGTGCACCATTCATTGCACCTCGGCGTGCGATGACAAGCGGTACGCCGCGGCGATCAGGCCGGCGGCGCTTTACTAGACGGCTGCGCAGTAAATAGACCTACTGGAACGCGCTCGATAAGGACTCCGGCCTTCCGCTGGTCGGCCGGGGGTCATTCTCTGCGCAGCGAGGAATAGTCCTTGGTCGAAGCCGGTGCCGGCTCACTGCTCAGGCATTCGCTTGACTTGCGAGCCGGCCACCGGCCTCGTTTTCTCGGGCGTCTGACAGTAACAATCGAGTGGGAGTTTTCGCTACGGCGCTGCTGGGCCATCACGTTGATTGCCCCTTTGACTCACTCGAAACCTCAATGCGGCCGCTCCGCCGGCCGAGGAGTTTTGTCATGACGAACAAGCATTCGAAATTGACGTTGAAGTTGGACACGATTCGTGTTCTGTCGAGCTTGGAAATGAGCCAGGTCGTTGGCGGACTGGCGATCGCTCCCGCGCAGGGAATAAAGACGAACACCTACGTTAGCTGCTTCCATTGCGGCACCAAGGTCGTGCCCGCCAATCCGGTGACGACTGCCGCGGTGCTCCGTTAACGACGCCAAAACCCTTGACAAGGCGCTACGGACAACACGCGCCGACGTACCAACGCGGGCGCTCGCAACGGGATGTGCGATCGCCCGCTTTTGCATTGGCTAGGGTAGCGGTGCGCATGACAGCCCGATCTGCGGCCACCGGCTGCCAACCCCCCCCAGAAAAAGTTTGCCCGGGAATTTGCGTCCAATGCGTCCAAAGGGGCTGTTACAAGCAGTTAAGTCATTTCTCCGTAACGAGTTATTCTTGGACGCAAATCGCCGGGAGCGTGCGTCCAAGTTGCGTCCAACGGGAGTTTTGCGTCCAGGATTCTTCACCGCGGAGTTCGGCTTGTTAGCCGCGGGACTTGTCCCGCGCGCTAGCTTGTGCGACGGATCAACGGCGTTCACGCTCGTCGCGTCACGGCGTCGAACGAGCTAGCGCGCGGAGTAAACTCCGCGGCTAACGATCGCTGAAGTAACTCGGTCGCCGTAGCGCGCGGAGCGGACGCAGCTCTCCGCTCCGACTCTGACGAACGATTCCGCGGAATCGCGAAGTCCCTGGGGAAGAAGCGTGGCTCGTTGGTGTTTTCTGCGCGCACGCTCTACGCAGCTCTTCGCTCCGACCCTGACAAACGACGCGTTGCGTCGCGAAGCCCTTGGGTGAAAAGCGTAGTGCGTTGGTGGAATCGGCGCGCAGGCTGGCGCGCCAGGTTTCTCCTGGGGTGGATAGTTTTCAGTTTTCGGTGTTCAGTTTTCAGGGGACTGAACGCAGGCATGCCCACGACGAGCGTGGGCATGGCACCCGCGCGTACGCTGAACGCAGTCATGGCATGGGCTTTCGGCCGCTATGACATCACGGCCAGGGTGGCCGTGCCACGATACGGCGCGCAGGGCGACTCGGCGGCTTGTCTGCATTGTAGCGAGCCGGTGGCTATTTGGCAACCATTATTATGTGCATTTCTATGCTCTTTTTGTGCCGCCCTAGGTCCTTTGGCGCCGCGGCTGGCCGGCACCGACCGCCGCAGGCGGGTTGTACCAGCCGGGCTTGCCCTCCGGGTTTTTACCGCGAAGACGCGAAGGTTCGCAAAGAAAATGCGGTTCGACTCTGCCAACGAGCCGGGCAATGAACGGCCACTTTCAGGGCCGATTGCAATTAACTGAACGGCGGGGTGTTGGGGCTGCCAGGCGACCCAGGGCTCATGCCCTGTGTTGGTGCGAAGTGGCCCTATAGGCCGCAAGACAAATTGCCAACAGACACACACAACGACGCAAGACGGAATGCAAAAACGCGTGCGGCGACGAGGCAAGGTGGATTCTGGCCTGAAGGGCCAGTTCGATCAGCCGAGGCCGTCAGGCCTCGGTACGGTAGCCCCACGCATCGCGGCCCTGTCGGGGTCGTTCATTCGTGGTGTTGAATGGTAACCGTTCACACCCTGGGGAGGAGTGAGGGCGTTTTTTGGCCGGTGAAGTGGGCTTCGAGGGCGGCGGTGAGG
>JAIESQ010000181.1 GCA_019745975.1 Pirellulales bacterium | reverse complement strand
AAGGGATCCAACTCTGGTCGAACCCGGCTCCTGCGGCACGCCGCTGGGTGGTGCGTTTCACGCACCCTACAGTTACTCCGTCGCTACGTGGTGCGTTTCACGCACCCTACAGCTTGAGACTGTAGGGTGTGCGAAGCACACCAGGATCGTGGTTGCGCGGTTGAAGAATCGTCACGCTCCGTCGCTACGTGGTGCGTTTCACGCACCCTACAATTACTGCGGCACGCCGCTGGGTGGTGCGTTTCACGCACCCTACAATTACTCCGTCGCTACGTGGTGCGTTTCACGCACCCTACAGTTACTCCGTTGCTACGTGGTGCGTTTCACGCACCCTACAGTTACTCCGTCGCTACGTGGTGCGTTTCACGCACCCTACAGTTACTACTACAGAATGCCCGCGCCGAAATCGTCGCGGCGCGGTTTGCCGCGGCGATCGCTGGGCGCGGCGGCCGAGCGCTTATGCGGTCCGGGTTGGGTCTGCGGCGGTTGGACGCGCGTATGCTCCGAGCTGTCGCCGCGGCTGTGCGGGGCAATACGCGGTGCCCCGGGCCGCGGCTCCGGCGGCAGCTCGATGGCGTGGGTGTAGTCCCCCTCGACGTCGAAATCGTCGTAGCTGGGGACGTAGCCGGGCTGCTTCGAGCGTTCGATTTCGGCGTGATATTCGCGGATGATCCGCTCCTGGAGCATCTCGCGGCAGGCCGAATTGATCGGATGGGCGATATCGGCATAGAGCTTCGCGCGGCCGCTGTCGTCCTTGGGTGCGCGGTCGCCGCGCAGCCCCGCGCCGCACTGATTGCAGAACGCGGCGCGGAGGTGGTTCTTGCAGCCGCACCCCGGGCAGCGGGTGGTGAGCTTGCGGCTGGGCATGGCCACGAAGGGGCCGTGCGTCCCCTCGATGATCTTCAAATCGCGGATGACGAAGCAGTGGTCGAGCGTGATCGAGCAGAAGGCTTGCAGCCGGTCCCCGGCTTCTTCCGTCAGCTTGACGCGAACTTCGGTGATTTCCACAACCGCTCTCCTTGGAGGATCATTCCTCGGCAACCTTGCACGGCGAACACCTGGCCCAGCCCTCGGCCGCGGAGCACCGCCGCCAACGCACGCGCCTGGCGCCGGTGTCGGCAGAGTCCGAAGTAGCTGGTGCCGCTGCCACTCATCTGGTGTCCGTCGAAGTTCAACCGTGAGAACTCCTGTCGCAGCCTTTGCATCCAAGGACAGAGCGTTTCGGCCGCCCCTTGCAGGCGATTGCACAGGCCCGCGGCCAGTCGCCGACGATCGCCGCCGCGCCAGGCATCCAAGAGTGGCTGCACGGCGCGGGGCTCGGTCGCCGGTTGGCAAGCGCGGTAGACGTCGGCCGTGGTGAGACCCACAGGTGGGCGGACCACGACGGCGGCTAGTTCGCCAAGCTCACCGACGCGTGTGATTTGTTCGCCTCGACCGCGGCAGACGGCGGCGCCGCCTGCGAGAAAAAACGGCACGTCGCTCCCCAGTTGGGCCGCCAGTTCGGCTAACTCCGCCGCGCTGCGTCCGAGTCGCCAGACCAGGTTGGCCGCCACCAGGGCCGCCGCCGCATTGCTCGAACCTCCGGCCAGCCCTGCACTCGCCGGAATTCGCTTCACCAGTCGAAGCTGCGCGCCCCGCGCGACACCGAACGTTCGCCTCAACAGCTCCACCGCGCGCACCACCAGGTTCGTGGCGTCACTCGGCACGTCTCCCTGCGAGGCGCTTCCCTGCCGCGTCGGATCGACGGCAAACTCACACGCGAACCTTACGCTTCCTTTCGGTTCGTCCCTGAAAACTAAGGTGTCATACCAAGTGATCGGGCACATGAGAGTTTCGATCTCATGGAACCCGTCGCTACGCTTCGACAAGACCTCCAAGAACAGATTCAGCTTGGCGGGGGCGTGAATCACGACCCCATCTTCCGCAAGCGGGCGCATCGACGTGGGGCTTTCGAGCGGGCGGTTGCGAGCTCGCCTGGTGACGCGAATGCTCCAGAACGCGGAAGTTCAATCTGGCCTTCGAACCCAAGTTACGCAGGATGAAACAGGATAGACATGGCCTGCGCTAAAGGTCCGAACGTCGTTCGCGATACTAACAATCGCGCCGCGATTGGTCAACGTGAGTTTCCATGTGTTTTATGCTTGCGCTGCAAGACGGCTGATTCAACGCAGTGACACACGGCGCGCTCGCAACGCAGCTCTCGCTTCGGTGCGCGTCGGGAGTGTCAAGATCGATCGATCGCAAGCTGGCTTGACCCGCGCCAGCGGCCACGCCTACCATGCCGCCCCCCTTGGTCCGGACCGAGGGAGACTGGGTAACTTGGCTGGCCATTTTCATGTGGTTGCGGCACGGACATCTTGGTGGTTTCGTCGCGCTGTTTATCGTCGCGCTTGCGCTGCGCTTGGGTGCCGGAGTGTGGTGGCAGAGCCGGCTCGCCGACGCGCAGGCGTTTGGCTTCAGCGACAGTCACAGCTATTGGGAGCTGGCGCGCACGATTGCCGATCGAGCCCCCTATCAGTTCGATTCACCCGACGCCAAGGTCTTCCGCACACCTGGTTACCCGGCGGTGCTATCCGTCTTGTTCTGGTTCTGGGACGGCGAGCCACCCGTGTGGGCGGCGCGCGCCGAAAGCGCGGTGCTGGGAACACTCGCAGTCGCTGCCGTCTATTGGCTGGGGGCGATCGCATTCGATGGCCGGGTCGGTTACCTGGCTGGCTGGCTCGCCGCGCTTTCGCCTGGCGCGATTGGCCTGGGCGTGTATGTGCTAAGCGAAGCGGCGTTCGCCCCGCTGCTGGTGCTGAATGTCGCGCTGTGGGCCGCCGCGTGGCGCGCACGATCGTCGAGCGCGGCGGTCGGCATTGCCCTGGCGGCTGGAGCATGCGCCGCCGCGGCCACGTTGATGCGCCCGAGCTGGCTGTTGTTTGCCCCATTTGCGATCGCGATCGGTGTGGTCTGCTTCCCTCCCCGCGCCCGACAACTGTGGATCGGCGCAGCAATTCTGCTGGGGCTCGCGCTGGGGATGACCCCCTGGTGGGTGCGCAACTACCAGGTGATCGGGCATTTCGTACCGACCACGCTCCAGGTCGGCGCCAGTCTATACGACGGCTTGAATCCACAAGCGACCGGCGCGAGCGAAATGAGCTTCGTGCCGCGGTTCGTCGCCGCCGAGCGCGCCGCCGAACGGCCCGCACCCGCGCCCTCAGCGGGGCAGGCGCGCGAACCGTTCGAATGGCGGCTCGATCGGCGGATGTTCGCGGCCGCGCGCGACTGGGCCCGCGACCATCCGTCGTCACTCGTGCGGTTGGCGGCGATCAAGTTTTTCCGCATGTGGAACGTGTGGCCGAACGAGGCACAGTTTCGCTCGTGGCCGCTGCGGCTCGTGGTCTTTGCCAGCTACACACCGGTGCTGGCTTTGGCGCTCGTCGGCGCTTGGCGCGAGCGCCGCCGCGGCTGGACGACGGCGCTGTGCTGGCTGCCGGCCGCGTACTTGACCCTGATGCACATGATCTTCGTCAGCTCGTTGCGCTATCGCGAGCCGCCACTCCTGGCGCTTGTCGTGCTGGCGGCGGCCGCGTGCTTGTTGCGTTCGCACGATGCCCCGTCACCCGCTGGCGCTTGATCGCCGCTACCCAAGGAACCCGGCTATTCTCCGCTGTTTCGTCGACGCCTGTTGGGTGCTGCTGAAGTGGGGACTGGCGCTGGCCGCCGTCGCCGCGGTGGCGCTCGGCTTTTATGCCTACAACCGCGTCGACGAAGAAGTGCGCCGCCACGTCGAAAAGCGCTTCGCGAAGCACTATCCGCGTTTGCAGGTCAGCGTGCACTCGGCGACACGCATCGTCGGGCAGGGGATTGAAGTGCGCGGCCTGGCCATCAGCGAGCCGCACGCGGTCGGCCCGCGCGCCGAGCTGGCGAATTTCGACGAGATGTTCCTGGCTTGTGACGCCGAGCTGCCCTCGCTGATGGTCGAAGAGCCGCGCGTCAGCAAGGTTGTGATCCGCCGCGCTCACCTCACGGCCACGCGCCGCCCCGACGGCTCGTGGAGCACGGGCCAGTTGTTGCCGCTGCCCTCGTTCGGCACGCATCCGCCGGAAGTCGTCATCGAAAACGCCACGATGGAGTTCTTCGATCCCTTGAAGAACCCTTCGAGCACGCTCGCGGTGCGCGACGTGAACCTGGTGATCACGCCGATCGCCTTGGCGCACGACGCCCCGACGACCGATGCCTCGCACCTGGTCAACGGCACGCTGGTGACCGAGCATTGCCAAAGGATCGAATTCACCGGGCGCCTGGCCGATGGCGGCCGCCGCTGGGAGTTCACGGGCGTGGCCGAAGGGCTCGAACTGTCGCCCGAGTTGCACGCCTCGCTGCCGAGCAACCTCGGCGAACGGCTCGTCGTGCTGCGCTCGCTGCGCTCGATGTCGCGATTCAAGTTCCGCATCAGCCAGGATAAGCGACATGAGCCGCCGATCCGCTTCGCCTTCGACGGCCAGCTCATGCGCGGTCGAATCGAGGACAAGCGCCTCCCCTATCCGTTGACCGACACCTCGGGACACGTGTACCTCGACAACAATGGGCTGCGCGTCACCGACCTGCGGGCCCGCAACGGACAGACGGCGCTGTGGGTGCGCCGCGCGGCGCGACGCGGCTACGGAGCCGATGCCCCGCTGTCGATCGAAGGCCGTTGCGATCGTCTGCTGATCGACCGCGACGTGCTCGACTCGCTCCCCGAAACCTGGCGCGGCAAGTGGCACGAGTTCTTTCTGGCCGGCGTCGTCGACCTCGACGTCAAGCTGACGTACGACGGCCGCCGCTGGAAGCCCGACGTGCTGGTCAACTGCGTCGACACCTCGTTCACGTATCACAAATTTCCCTATCGGCTCGAGCAGGGGCGCGGCAGCCTGCGGTTCAAGGATGAAACGATCGACCTGTCGCTGCGCGCCTATAGCGGCGCCGACGAGGTCTCGCTGGTCGGCAAAGTCGTCAACTGCATGACCGACCCCGACCTGTGGCTCGAGGTGCGCGCCGATCGCCTGGCCCTCGATCAGAAACTGCTCGATGCCTTGCCTGAGGGGCCGCGGCACACGCTTCGCGAGTTGCGTCCCTACGGCGCGATTCGCGTGGCGGCCGAGTTCTCACGGCGCCCCGGCGCGCAAGCGCGGCTCGAGCGGCTGGTGCGCATCGATCTGTTGCAGTGCTCGATCAATCATGAGCGCTTCAGCTACCCGATCCACAACATTCGCGGCACGCTCGACTGGTCGGGCGACGCTTGGACGTGCCGCGAACTGCGCGGCAACAACGACACCGGCGAGATTGAGTGCCGCGGGAGCTTCCGCCCCACGCCGCAGGGGAGCGAGCTCGACGTGCAACTCGTCGGCCGCAACATCGCCCTGGAGGACGAGCTCCGTTCGGCGCTCCCCGAGCATCTGCAAAGCGCCTGGCAAGACTTGAAACCGCGGGGGCTGGTGAATCTCGACGCCGACGTGCGCTATTCGCTGGCGACCAAGAAGCTGCTGTTGGGGCTGCGTGCCTGGCCGGTCGCCGACACCGTGTCGATCGAGCCGCGGTTCTTTCCCTATCGGCTCGAAGGGGTGCAGGGTGAGCTGGTGTTTCGCGACGGCCGGCTCGAGTTCGGGCGCGCGCCGGGGCCGGCGCTGCGGGCCTTTCACAATGGCGTCGAGCTGGCGGCGCGCGGCGCCTGCACCTTCGCGCAGGCAGGCGATTGGCACGTGTCGGTCGACGATCTGGTCGTGTATCGCTTGCAGTTCGATCGCGACTTGCAGGCGGCGCTGGCGCCCCGCGTGCGCGACCTGGTGCGCAAAGTCGACCCGCACGGCACGATCAACGTCAGTGGGCGAATGTCGATCGCTGGTCAGCCGTCGCTGTCGCCGAGGGCATCGTGGGATCTCGACGTCACCTTTCAGCAGGCCAGCATTCGCGCCGGCCTGGGGCTCGACAATATTTACGGCGGCGTGCATCTCGTCGGCGGGTTCGACGGGCAGCAGGCCGGCTCGAAGGCCGAGCTCGACATCGACTCGGTCACCTGGCGCAACGTGCAGTTGACCGAAGTGACCGGCCCCGCCTGGATCGACGCCGAGCGTGTGCTATTGGGAAGCTGGGCCGAACGCCCTGCGCCGGGGCGGCCGGCGCGGCAGATCGTGGCCAAGGCCTACGACGGCCGTGTCGTGGGGGACGCTTGGATTTTGTTGAGCGGCACACCCCGCTACGCCCTGCAGGGCTCGATCGTCGAAGCCGACTTATCGCGCTGCGCGCACGAGCTGTTCGCCGGTCAGCAGCAGATGCTGGGCAAAGTGCAGGCGGGCGTCAACCTGCGCGGCAGCGGCGAAGGGCTGCACACGCTGGCCGGCACAGGCTATGTGCGGCTGCACGACGCCGACATTTACCGTATTCCGCAGATGATGTCGCTGTTAAGCGTGGTGAGCTTGAAACCGCCCGACACGACCGCGTTCACAACCAGCGATATCGACTTCCGCATCGACGGCGACCATTTGTATTTCGATCGCATCGACTTCAAGGGGGACGCCATCAGCCTCAAGGGACGCGGCGAGATGAACTTCTCGAGCGACGTGGCACTGACGTTCTACGCGCTCGTGGGGCGCGACGAACTGCCGATTCCGGTGATTCCGGAGCTGTTCCGAGCGGCCAGCCGGCAGATCATGCTGATCCACGTGGGCGGCAAGATGGGCGCGCCGCAGATCACGCGCGATCCGTTCCCCGGCGTGAATCAGGCTTGGCAAACGTTGACCGCCGAACTGTTGCCGCCCCCCGAGCGCATGGGCAGGCTATTGCCGCGTGCCGCGCAACAACCTGCCGCCGCATCTTCAACGCCGAACACCAGATTGGCGGCACCGCCGGGCGCCGCGCCGGCCGCAATGCGAAGTGCAGTGCGAAGTGCAGTGCGAAGTGCAGCGCGAAGTGCAGCGCGAAGTGCAGCGCCGGCCACCCCGCCAAGAGCCGCGCCGCAACCTCCGCGCGGTCCGCTGTAGGCGGCCGCTGCGAGGCCGGGGCCAGGGCTACAGACTTGTAGGGTGTGCGAAGCACACCAGAATCCCGCTCG
>JAIESQ010000075.1 GCA_019745975.1 Pirellulales bacterium | reverse complement strand
CCATCGAAGACAGTGATCGGCCCCTGCATCAAGTGGAGTGGCGTCGTGTTCTTGAACTTGAAGCCGGAGAGCGGATGTTTGGGCTGCACGGCGGGGTTGTAGATCGAGACTTTAGCGGCTTCGACCGGTCCGTTGACGATCGGCAGCATGGCCGATTTCTGGCGTTCGAGTGTCACCGGGGTGTCGATGGCGTACTGGAACAGCTCGCCGACGTCGCCAGCCTGAGCGACGGAAGGGGTGCCACCGCCCATCGGCACGCCGAGATCGGCGGTGAAGGGGGCAACGCCTGACGCGTCGTCTGAAGCCGCGCCCGACCGACTCTGGGGTTGAGTGAAGAAGCGCGTTACTCCCCCAGCCTCATCGGTTGGGGCAATGCCTGCGATTGCAGTACTCGGGCGGCGCGCCATGCGATCCCGGCCGCCAGACAATCTGCCTTCTTCGGCTTGTGGCTTGTTGGCCGCCTCGGCCAGTTGACGTTCCTTATCCGCCAGACTCTGCTCGTACTTCTGCGGCCGCAGGCTGGCGAACAGTTCCGGCTCGACGACCGGCCGGCGGAGATAGAGCGGTTCGTACAAGTCCATCACGAACGAAATCGGCCGGCCGCTCACCAGCGCCAACTGCACATTGTTCCAGTCCTCCTCGGTGGTGTTCTCGACAATCGCCCAACCTTGCAGATGGGGCGTCTCGCCATCCTTGAGCACGAGCCGGTAGCTGGTCTTCCAGATCGGCGATTCCTGGATGTAGCCGACGCGCACGGGCCGCTTCCCTTCGCCAATGAACTGCAGGGCGACGGTCTTCTTGTCGGTCGAGTGGCCGGTCGCCAGCACGTCGAGCGCCTGGCGCAGTTCGCCGTCGAGTTTTTCGTTCAAGATGCGGATGCGGCCCAATTGTTCGAGCGGCACCGATTTCAAGCCCGAGGTCGTCAGCAGGTTGAGCACGTCGATTTCGATGACGTCGTCTTCCTTGCCGACTTTCTGCTTGCGCTTTTCGAGGCCGACGATCGTGCCGGTGATTTTCTCCGGCGCTTCGACTTCGATCTTTTCGCCGCGCAACTGGCCAAGGATTTGCGCCAAGGTGGGGTTCTCGGTCAAATCGATGGCAAACGTCTTCAGAGTCTTGGTGATCGGGTCTTTCGAGCCGTAGGTGACCGCGGCGATCCGTCCACCGCCGGCGTCTTCGAGGACCATGCTCTTCAAGAGGTCGTTAATGTCCTTGGCGTTGAAGCGCAGTTCCACTTGGGCGGTGCCGTCGACCTGGTTGCGATGCTCGAAGTAGCCGACACCGGAGCTGAACAGGACGATCTTCGAGAGCGGCAACTTGGCGGTGGCAGGCTCAGCCGGCTTCTCCTGCGCGACGGCCGCCGAACCACAGATCGATGTGATCACGACAACGAGCGGAGCAAGTGCCACCACTAAAAAACGAGTATTCAGCGGTCGATTGAGAGTCATGCCTTGCTCCTCATTACAAGTGAGTTCCGGTACTTCGTGCTCTTGGTGTTCTTTGTGGTTACGATCCGCGTCGCCGGCGCGGGATCGGCGGCTGTTTTGACGGTCGCGACGCGACGAAAGTTCCCTTCAGTCGACCAGTTTATTTCGATCCAAGCGGCGATGCTTTAGCGCCGGCAGGTTTTTGCGCACTTCCCGCTGGCGCGCCAGGTCAATTGCGGCCAGGGCAAAGCCGGGGCCATCGGCGGCCTTGGCCAGCACGGTTCCCCAAGGGTCGACGATCAGCGAATGGCCATAGCTCACCAACCCCTCGCCGTGCTTGCCCCACTGGTTGGCGGCGATGATATGAGTCTGGTTCTCGATAGCCCGGGCGCGGAGCAGCACTTCCCAATGGTCGCGACCGGTGGCCAAGGTGAAGGCGCTGGGCAACGCGCACAGGTCGACGCGCTCGTCGGCCAGGCGGCGGAACAATTCGGGAAAGCGCAGGTCGTAGCAGATCGCCAGGCCGAGCCGTCCGCAGGGAGTGTCGACCGCGACGACTTCGCTGCCCGGCTCGTACCACGACGACTCGCGGATGTCGACCGCGCCGGGAATCGTGACGTCGAACAAGTGGAGCTTGCGATAAGTGGCCAGAAGTTGCCCTGCGGTTCCGAAGACGACACACGTATTGAAGACCTTGCCGGGCGAGTTTGATTTTTCAGGAATGCTACCGGCGACCAGCACGAGCTGGTGCCGCGCGGCCAGGGCGGCGAGTTGCTCGGTGGCGGGGCCGGGGATCGACTCGCCGGCAGCGACGATCGCCGATGCGCGGCCGAGGCACAAGAACATCTCGGGCAAGACGACGAGCCGCGCCCCGCGCGCGGCGGCCGCTTCGATGGCGCGCACCGCGGCGGCCAGGTTCGCCTGCGCGTCTTCGCCCGAGTTCATTTGCACGGCGGCGGCGAGGAATTGGTCCATGGAACTATTGCAGAAATTGTAGGGTGTGCGCAGCACACCGGGTGGCATTGGTTACGGTGATGACTTTGGTGCGTTGCACGCACCCTACGGACTATTGCAGAAATTGTAGGGTGTGCGCAGCACACCGGGTGGCATTGGTTACGGTGATGGCTTTGGTGCGTTGCACGCACCCTACGGACTTTGGTGCGTTGCACGCACCCTACGGACTTTGGTGCGTTGCACGCACCCTACGGACTGGCACGTTGCACGCGCCCGACCAACTATTGTAGGGTACGCCCAGCATTCCACGATCGCATTGCTGACGACGAACGTCCCGGTACGTCGCACGTACCCTACGAACGGACACCAAAACTGCAAAGGCCCGCGGTGAATTTGCCCGATCGACCCGACGAAGTGTTGTGGGACGTGCTGGTGGTCGGCACCGGCATGGGGGGCGGAACGCTTGGTTATGCGCTGGCGCGCGCCGGCAAGCGCGTGTTGTTCGTCGAGCGCGGGCAATCGTATCTCGACCCCGTGGGTGAGCCGCTGCGCGGCATCACGCCAGAGGAGGTGGCCAATTTGCCGGGGCTGCCGGCCGACGAGCACCGGCGGTTGCTGCTGCGAGCCGGGCGGGCGTTCGACGCCTTGGAAGACGACTCGCCGGAGAAGCCGAAGCGGTTCGTGCCGGAGATTGGTTGCGGCGTGGGGGGTTCGACGGCGCTCTATGGCATGGTGCTCGAGCGGTTGTTCCCGGCAGACTTTCTGCCGCGGGCCAACTACGGCGCGGCCGATCTCGAAGGGTCGAGCGTGCCGGAGAGCTGGCCGATCACGTACGACGATTTGCGCCCCTGGTACGCGGCGGCCGAACGCTTGTTTCGCGCGCGGGGCTCGGCCGATCCGCTGCGCCCCGATGCCGAGGCCAGCGCGTCGCTGATCGTGCCACCGCCACTGACGCCGGGCAACGCCATGGTCGCTGACGTGCTGCGCGGTCAGGGGCTGCATCCGTATCAGTTGCATCTGGCCTGCGAACACACGAGTGCCTGCGCGACGTGTCAGGGTTTCTTGTGCGACCGCGATTGCAAGAACGACGCGGGGCGCATGTGCGTGCTGCCGGCGGTGCGCGAACACGGAGCCTCGCTCATCACGGAGTGCGCGGTGCGCTCGCTCGAGGCGAGCCGTACGCGGGTCGAGCGTGTGGTTTGTCAATGGCGCGATCAACCGCTGGTGCTGCGCGCCAAACAAGTGGTGCTGGCCGCCGGGGCGCTGGTGACGCCGACGATCCTGTTGCACTCGCGCGGCCCACACTGGCCGCATGGCGTGGCCAACGACCACGACCAGGTAGGGCGCAACCTGATGCGGCACTGCATCGACCTCGTCGTGCTGCGGCCGAAGCTGGCCGGTCCGGTCGCCGGTCAAACCAAGGAGCTGGCGCTCAACGATTTCTATCAGCGCGACGGGCGGAAGTTTGGCACCGTGCAATCGGTGGGCGGGCTGCCGCCGTTTCTGCACTATCTGGGCAAGCTCGGGCCCGACTTGCGATGGCTGCGCTATCTGCGGCCGGCGCTGGGGCCGATCTGGGCTTATCTGCGGGTGCGGGTGGTGGTGCTGGCGTCGATCATGGAGGACCTGCCGTTTGCCGACAACCGCGTGCTGCCGGCCGACGAGGCGGATGCGAACCGGGCGGCCAACGGCGCCGCGGCCGCGCCGCTGGGACGGTTGGTTTATCATCATCGCGCGAGCCAACAGCGGCGAGTGAAGGAGTACAACGCTTTGTTGAGCGCGGCCTTCATGCCGCTGCGGCCGATCACGCTGAGCGTGGCACACGACAACAAGACGATTGCGCACGTCTGCGGCACCTGCCGGGCGGGCGACGATCCGCGGACCAGCGTGTTGGATGCGAATTGCCGGGCTCATGGATTGGAAAACCTGTACGTGGCGGATGCGTCGTTTTTTCCGACGAGTGGAGGCGTGAACCCCAGCCTGACGATTGCGGCCAACGCGCTGCGCGTGGCGGAGCACTTGCGCGACAAGCTGGGGTGAGGAAAGTTTGACGGCACGCGGAGACGCGGAGTTCGCGGAACAATACAAACGGCCTCGCGCAAAGGCGCTAAGGCGGAAAGAGCAACGGTGAAGAGTGTTAATCCACAGAAGGTGTGCGTGCGGTCCGACGGCCGAATCCCAAGGGTGGCACGGACCTTGTCCGTGTCGCGCAGCGACAAGAGGGAGCTGTGTTGCATCGCGGCTCGTTGGATATCGGCTTCTCATTGGCCTCTTGTGCCTGCGGCACCCCGACTGGGTCGGGGCCACCCAACGATGGGTCGCAAGCTCCGCGGCTAATGTACTGAACACTGATAACTGACAACTGAACACTGCGTCATGAGTGAACCGAGCCGCGAACAACTCGAGCGCTGGGACCGCGAGCTGGTCTGGCACGCGTTCACGCAGATGCAGGAGTACGAGCCGCTGATCTTCACCGCGGCGCACGGCTGCACGCTGGTGGATCTCGACGGCCGCGAGTATCTCGACGGCGTGAGCAGCTTGTGGTGCAACGTACACGGGCATCGACACCCGCGGCTCGACGCGGCGGTGCGCGCGCAGTTGGAGCGCGTGGCGCACACCACGTCGCTGGGGGCGTCGAACCCGACGACGATCCGCCTGGCCGAGCGGCTGGTGCGGTTGGCGCCGCCGGGGCTGGGGCACGTGTTTTTCTCCGACGACGGGGCCACGGCGGTCGAAGTCGCGCTGAAGATGGCATTTCAATACTGGCGACAACGACACTGGGGAGAACGGCCCTGGGATGAGCGGCGCGATCCCCGGCCCGAGAAGACCTGCTTCATCGCGCTGGCCGATGCGTACCACGGCGACACGATCGGCAGCGTGAGCGTGGGCGGGGTTGAGCGGTTTCATGCGATGTTCGCGCCGTTGTTGTTCGAAGTGCTGCGAGCGCCGGCGCCCAACTTGTATCGCCGGCCCGAGGGCGTATCGCGCGAAGGGGCGCTCGACTATTACCTCGCGCGGCTCGACGAACTGCTGGCGGCCGAACACCAGCGCGTGGCGGCGGTGATCGTCGAGCCTTTGATGCAGGCGGCCGCCGGCATGGTCACGCATCCAGCGGGCTACCTGCGCGGGGTGCGCGAGCTGACGCGCAAGTACGACGTGCTCTTGATCGCCGACGAAGTGGCGGTGGGCTTCGGGCGCACGGGGCGGATGTTCGCTTGCGAGCACGAAGGGGTGTCGCCCGACTTCTTGTGCCTGGCCAAGGGGCTGACCGGCGGCTATCTGCCGATGGCGGCCACGCTGGCGACCGACGAAATCTGGCAGGCGTTTTTGGGGACGGCGGCCGAGTCGAAGGCGTTTTATCATGGTCATACCTACGGCGGGAACCCGCTGGCGGCTTCCGTGGCTTTGGCTTCGCTCGACGTGTTCGACGAAGAGCAAACGCTCGCGCGGTTGCCGGCCAAGATCGCGCGATTGCGGGAGCATTTGGCGCGGATCGGCCAACACGCTCACGTTGGCGATGTGCGACAATGTGGCTTGATGGCCGGCATCGAGCTGGTGCAAAATCGCGACGCGGCCGAGCCGTATCCGTGGCACGAGCAACGCGGCGCGGTGGCTTGCCGATATGCACGCGGGCTGGGGGTGTTCGTGCGGCCGCTGGGCAACGTGGTCGTGGTGATGCCGCCCTTGGCGGTTTCGCTCGACGAGTTGGATCGGATTTGCCTGGCCGTGGAAACGGGGATTTTGCACGCGACACAATCGTGATTTCAACTCGGGTACGCCGATGAACGAAGCGATCGAACAACTATTCAATGAGCTGCCCGGCGGCAGCGATGTGGTGCGCGTGTTCTTCAAGCTGGTCTTCTCGGCGCTGGTCGGCGGTTTGATCGGGCTGGAGCGCGAACTGGGGAACAAGGGGGCCGGGCTGCGCACCCACATGCTGGTGGCGCTTGGTTCAACGGTCTTCGTGCTGGCGATGGTCGAAGCCGGCGCGGGGGATGACGCCATCTCGCGGGTAGTGCAAGGCGTGGCGGCGGGCATCGGGTTTGTCGGCGCCGGCAACGTGCTCAAATTGTCGAACGAACATCGCGTGCGCGGGCTGACGACAGCGGCCACGATCTGGTTGACGGCGGCGCTGGGCGTCGCGGTTGGCATCGGCAAGTGGTGGCTGCCGGTGTTCGGAGCGCTGCTGACGCTCGTCATCTTGTGGTTGCTCGTGCCGCTGGAGCGCGCGATCAAGCGCTACAGGCATCGGCATGGCGAGCCGGAGTCGGAACAAGATCGGGTTACGGGCTAGGGAGTCGGATTGCAGGCACGCGGAGGCGCGGAGAGCGCGGAGTCGGATCGACCTCTCCGTAAAGAACACCAGGTTCGCGAAGAAGTCATCAACCACGAAAAGTGATCTTCTAAAGCCACGGATGGCACGGAGAGCGCGGATGGCTGCGACGATGTGAGGCCGTGCTTACGAATCCGTGCAATCCGGTGTGCCAGGCAAAGCTTGGTTGTTCTTGTCAGTTGAAAGGTACTGATCATGGCACTTGCTCG
>JAIESQ010000003.1 GCA_019745975.1 Pirellulales bacterium | reverse complement strand
AAAAATCATCCAACTGACCGAAAGCCTCTTAGCTCTGGCTGCTTGATACAGCAACGGTTCTCAGAAAGTGCAGTTTCGAGAACCTCAGCGAGAAGGACCAGCGAAATGACGGCAAGGTCAAGGGATGTATCCGTATCCTCAAGCGCGTGCGAAACGAGCTGGAGGACAATGGTAAATGGGATCGAAAGCGCTCGCCGTCGTTCTATCTCGAAAGCTTTGTTTGGAACGCTCCGGATAGTATGTTTACCGGAGGGTACGACAGTGTCATGCAGAATGTCTTGGCGTTTTTGTACAACGACGTAAGGGAGAAAAGAGATAGCGGGACACTCGGTTCGTATGTTCAGGCGAACAACATTTTCATTCTTTTTCATCCAAGGTTTTGGAACGCGGACGACGCTCTCGCGTTCATTGACAAGATTTGGGAAGCCGTGTTTACGGCCGCATCATGAACTCACCCGACCCAGACTCTGCCGTGGATGCTTCCACACGATCAGTGCTCACCACCGAATACCCGAAAGGTGGTAGATTTCGGATTCTGAGCCTGGATGGCGGTGGAGCGAAGGGGTTTTATACCTTGGGTGTGCTCTTTGAGCTGGAAGCGATGCTTAATTGCCCGCTTCATAAGCACTTTGATCTAATCTTCGGAACAAGCACCGGTGCGATCATCGCGGCG
Source organism: Pirellulales bacterium (assembly GCA_019745975.1). Taxonomy (GTDB): domain Bacteria; phylum Planctomycetota; class Planctomycetia; order Pirellulales; family JAEUIK01; genus JAIESQ01. The sequence continues at coordinate 6,222 of JAIESQ010000003.1, read as the reverse complement.
CTCATCGCATTGGGGCGTGAAGTCCCCGAGATTCTTACACTGTACAAGACGCATGTGCCGACCGTGATGCAGGAAGATGATCCCGAGAACAAATCTGCGGCACTCGCTAAACTTGCGAAGACGGTATTCGGAAACGCGACCTTCACGGATGTCCGCACGAATCTCGGCATCGTCACCACCAGGTGGTCGATGGAGAAGCCGATGATCTTCAAAAGTAGCGATTCCCAGGCCCACGGGCGTGCAGGCACCTTCGTTCCAGGGTTCGGCGTTTCGATTGCCGATGCCGTTCAGGCGTCGTGTTCTGCCATACCGTTCTTCGCCCGAAAGACGGTGAAGACCGTGCATGACGAGATGGTTGAATTGATTGACGGTGGATATTGCGCGAATAACCCAACGCTTTATGCAATTGCGGATGCTACACATGGGGTAACCGTTCACGCCCTGGGGAGCAGTGACGGTGCGGGCTGGCTGGCGAAGTGAGCCGCGACGGCGGCGGCCAAGTACTCGGACACGTTGCGGTTTTGTTGGCGGCAGGTTTCGATCACGCTCAGCGCTGTCTCCACGAAGCGGCTGCCGGCCGCGCTTTGCGTGCCGAACGACAGCTTCCGCCAGATCACGGCATGACGCAGCGCCCGCTCGCTGGCGTTGTTGGTTGGCTCGACACCCTCTTCGTCGATGAACGTCCACAACCAATCGCGATGATCGTGGAGCTCGCGGCACATGCCCGCCAAGGAGCCCTGGCCGCGATACACTCCGCGCAGCAACAAGGCCTCGATTTGCCGACGAATCGGTTGCATCACACGTCGCCAGCCACGCCGCGTGAGCGTGCCGTCGCGATAGCGGGCCCAATGGCGAAACATCGCCCGCGTGGGACCCAGCAAGTCGTGCCCCAGCCGGCGGGCCTGCGGTTGTTCCGAATCGATCAAGGCCTGAATGTCTCGTTTCAAATGAGCCCAACACCACTGCAATCGCGGCAACGACCAATACATCCTGGCCCGATCGCAAGTGACGACGCCGGGAAACGACTCGCCCAACAGTTCGTCGAGCACGGTCCCCGCGCGCGAGGGTCGCACGCGAAACACGCTGAACCGGCGGGCCACGAACGTCCACAGCCAGCTCTTGCGCGTGGCTTCTTTCGTGGGCGTTTCGTCGATGCCCAGCACCGGCTCGCGCGGCAACTGCTCAACCAACTCATCGTACGCCGGTCGCAAAGCGGTGGTCGCTTGTTGCTGCAACTTGATGACCCAACCGGTCGAGCAGGGCTGGCCCAGCACTTGCTCCAAGAACAAGGCCACGCGCGATTTCGATTGGCGAAAGCAGCCCATCAACAGCGCGACCAAGGCCACCAGCCGCGGCCCGGCTTGACTGGCGGGCACGCCGGGCGGCAGTCGGGCACAGGTCGTCTCGCCGCAGCAGCGGCACGTCAAGCGATGGCGCTGATACTCGGTCACGTGCGGCTTGATCTCGGGCAGGTCCCACACCTGATGCCGCAGCGGGGCGGGGTCGCAGCCAGTGAGTCGTGTACCGCAACGCCGGCACTCGGTCGGCTTGAGTTGCTCGACTTCGTCGCACTGCTCGGTGGGCAGCAGCGGCCGCTCGTGCTTTGTATGACCTGGTTGGCCGCCGCGTGCTTTTTTTGATTTCGGCTTGGCCGGCGCGGGCTTGGCGTGCGGATGCTGCGTGCTGGGTGGCAGCGAAGAGTTTTGCGGCGTCTGCCCCAGCCGGGCTTCCAACTCCGTGACTCGCGCCGTCAATTGCTGGATTTGGGCCAACAACAAACGGATAATCGCCTGCGCCTCCGGCGTCTGGCGAGCAATCAGTTCTTCGGTCACTTCCGGCAACATGCCCCTGGTGTGACCGAAATCGCCCTACGCGCGAAGACCAGATTCTCATCCCAGGGCGTGAACGGTTACAGTCGCGTGGCACCATTGATTTGCACGTTTGAGGCGAAAGAAACACTCGGTTCAACGCCGTTGAATTGAACCACTGCTACGACGACGCAAGTCTCGTCCCCCAACGATGAAAGCCCTCCGGCACGAACGTCGGAGGGCTTTCAAACCAACTAAGATCGGGGCGACTGGACACGGTTAGAACTTATTCTCCAGGGCATCCGAATTTGGCCGATCGCGTTAGTCCGGGCAGCCCAAGGACTTGTGACGGATCTGCTTCCGCCCGGCAACACTGTTGCAAACGTTCTAAAGCCACCCCCGGCACGGCAGTAAAGGTCGCCCGGTGGAACGCGCAAAGAAATGGCCAGCATCCGTGGCAGGTAGCATTCTCTTAAGTTGCTTGCCCATCCTCAAACGCCGGAGGGACAGTGCGCGACGCGCGGGCGCATGAATCTGCGTGCCATCACGGACTCCTTCATGACAGGGCTGTCGGTAGAGCAACCACACTCTAGATTGCACCGCGGAGTTTTTCGCGCATACCACTCTTCTTTGATTTGGCCGACGAGCCCCTCCGAATCGCGCCAACCAAGGCGGGTTGACCTGCCAAGCGCTACTGGGCTCGGATGAATTGTCGGCGATAAGGTCTCGCCGTAAGCGTTGCTTCGCTCGTTTGAGAAGCTGGGCCCTGATGATGGCCGGACAGATTCCGCTCCCTCATGCTGATAGTCTGGCAAGCTGGGCAGAGAGCTCCGCCTGCGACCATTACGATGATGGGCTTCGAGGGCGACCGATAACAGGTTGGACGCCGAAAAATAGGCCAGAACGGCCCTCAAAATCTGGCTCTTGCGTCCCGGACCAGCTAGCTTTAACGGATTGCGGCGTCAGCATTTTGGCTGGCTAGTGCCGAGGGGCAGCCTGCCCGGTTTCCAGTCCTCGTGCGCTTAGATTGCGCGATGCACCTTGCAGAACTGCGGACATTCTTTGAAACCTCGCCGGCAGTCAAGCTGCTCCGCTCGCAGAATGCGCCGTTCGTTATCGATTTTCTACAGCAGCAGTTCAAGCGGGCCGGCCGGTTGTCCGTGCCGCATTCCGATCTGCACGGCTCGTTGGCCTCCTATCGCGAGGAGCTTCACAAGACCCACCCCGACGCTTTGAGGGAACGCCCGGAGGCGTACCTAGCGGCCTGGTGTGCCGCGGACACCCGCTGGCTTCACCGCTTCTTGGAAGCCGGCCGAGATGAGCCGGTCTACGAGCTTACACCACACTCCGAAAACGTGTTGGCCTTCCTGGACCAGGCGATCGACAACGAACTTGGCTTTGTGGGAACTGAATCACGGCTGCGAATCGTCATTGACACCTTGGCCGACCTCGTTGTCCACGCGTTTGATGATCCCAGTCGGCGGCTTGCCCATCTTCGAGAAGAGAAAGCCCGAATCGAGGAGGAGATCGAACGAATCGAGAAGCAGGGCCAGGTCACACGCTACCAACCCGCCCAGATTCGGGAACGCTTTGCCACCGCAGTCACGACGCTTAAGCAACTCCAAGGAGACTTCCGCGCGGTGGAAGAGAAATTCCGGACGATTACGCTCCAGGTCCAGCGGCAGCAGGCCGAAGGTCTTGGCACACGCGGCGGAATCTTGGGCTTCGCATTGGAGGCCGAGGAGGTGCTGAAGCGAGAAGACCAAGGAGTGAGCTTCTACGAATTCGTACGCTTCATCCTGTCTCCGGCGCAACAGGAGAAGCTTCAGTCGATCATCGACGAGCTCGGACGAATCGAGGAAATCCTGGAGCAGCGGGAAGGTTTTGAGGCCGTGCAGCGCATGGTCCCGCTTTTACTCGACGAGGCCGAGAAAGTCATGCGGACCAATCAGCGGCTCTCGGCCACACTGCGCCGGCTCTTGGATCGGCACGCCTATCAGGATAGGCAACGCATCTCGACGCTGCTCCGCGAGATCAAGCAACTGGCTGCGTCCCAGTGTGATGACCCACCCATGGAGATCGGAGCCGAGCTCGAAACGCGCCTGGCGATCGCTTCGCCCCTTTCCCGCACGCTTTGGAGCGAGCCGCAGTCCTTTGCCCCGTTATCGCTCGCCGAGCATGTGAGCGACGAAGCGTCGCGCGTCGACGCCTTTCGCAATCTGGCGAAGTTGCAGCGGCTCGACTGGCGCGGCATGCGGCAGCGCATCCGTCACACATTAGCGGAGCGTGAGACGATCTCGTTGGGCGAATTCCTCACCGAACACCCGCCCAGTGGCGTCATCGAAGTGGTTGGCTATGTTCAGATCGCCCGCGATGACGGTCATTTCGTAGACCCGGACGCCACGGATCAAATCATCGTAGCAGTCGATCACGGCAGACGCCTGGAACTCACGATCCCACAGGTTCGGTTCGTCGCGTCCTGAAAGGAGCCTCGATGTCTCACACCGCTGTCCCGGAATTTCGCGAGTGGAGCATTGCGGCTGTGCGGCTCCTGCAAGGAGTCGTTTACTCCGACGACGAGAAGGCTTGGAACGCGGTCCTGAGCTCCCGCTCTCAACTTGAGTCCTATGTCGCCAGGCTGGGGCTCCTATTGGTTGTGGATGAGCCCGAGGGACTCGCCTACGTCCGACAAGCTGAACAGGACGAGCTTACCGAGGGCTATGGGAGCCTTCCCAAACTGTTTCATCGATCCCGACTCGGATACTGGGCTACGATTCTCTGCGTCCTGCTTCGCGAGGAGCTTCGCCGCTTCGAGGAAGAGGACGTGCACAACGAACGTTGCGTGGTTGAAGTCTGCAACTTGTTCGATCAATGGAAGGCGTTCTTTCCGGAAACTTATGACGAGGTGCGGCAGCGCCGTGAGCTCGATTCCGCAATTTCGAAGCTCAGCGAGTTGGGCTTTGTGCGGAGGTTCGGCGACGAGCCGGAGGCGTGGGAGATCCGGCGAATCCTGAAGGCACGGCTGCCGGCCAGCGAGTTGGAAAACCTGAAAGCTCAGTTGCTTGCCGCCAGCGAGCGCCGAGCAGCGATCGAAAAGCAGGGGGACGACTCGGCATGAGCGAGCGAACGATCGAAAACGGCAAGCCGTTGCCTGGCTATGGCCTGATACGGATGGAGCTTCTCAATTGGGGCACGTTCGACAGCAGCCGGGGGCAAGTCCACGTACTGCCGGTCCACGCAGAGACCGCGCTCGTGATCGGGCAGAACGGCTCTGGAAAATCGACGCTGGTCGACGCACTGCTGACACTCTTAGTTCGTCCCGTGGTGCGCAACTACAACGTCGCCGCAGGTACAGACCGCAATAAGCGAGAGCGAGACGAGCGGACCTATATCAAGGGAGCATTTGGTCGTTTCAGCCGTGATGAGGACAATCGGGCTGCCGTCCAGTTTCTGCGACCGCGAGTGACCCAGCCGACGGTGCTTCTGGCCTGTTTCTCAAACCAAGAGACCGGCAAGGTCTTTACGGTCGCACAACTGCTCTACCTCGACTCGGAAGGCGCCCCGAAGCGGGTCTATTGCTTTGCAACCAACGAGCGCTCGATCGCCGGGGATTTTGCCGACCTGAAGGGGGAGGAGCGAATCCGTGAACAGCTCCGACGACGTGGGCTTCGGACGACGACGAGCTACACCGAATACCACTCGTGGTTCGCCAAGGAGACAGGTGTCCAAGCCAAGGCGATGGACATGTTCAACCAAACGGTGGCCGTCAAGGACATCCAGAGGCTGAATTCCTTCATCCGCGACCACATGCTGGAGTCCAAGCCTTGGGGCAAGCGAGTCGACGACCTCTTAAACCACTTCACGCAGTTGAGCGAGGCCCACAAGAGCCTCGTCGAGGCACGCAGGCAACTCACTTTGCTTGATCCCGTGTCCGAGGCAGGCCAGGCCTACCGCAAGCACGAAGGGGAGCTTTCCAAGCAGCAGAAGCTTCTCGACGCGACCGATTCCTTCTTCCGCACCAAGACGGTTGAATTGTTTGAACCCGAGTGCCTCTCGCGCCGTGCCGAATTGGATCGTGTCAAAGAGCGTATCAAGCAGGCCGACCAGGATCTTGCCAAAGTCCAAGAGGAGTGCCGGCGTCTTAAGAATGAAATTGAGCACGCCGGCGGCGAGCGGCTCAAGCAGATACCGCTCTTGATTGAAAATCACGAGGTTAACTACCGAGCGACACATTCCGAAAACGAGCGATATCATGCGATACTGCGCGACTTAGGCATCGCCGAAGCAATAACCGACCAGCAGAAGCTGTATTCTGCAGGAACCAAGCTCACTGCGCTCCTAGACCTCAATCAAGCGAAGGCTCGGGGTTTTGTGGCGTCCGCAGTGGGCGCGCACGGAGAAGTGCCGGTGCGGT
>JAIESQ010000096.1 GCA_019745975.1 Pirellulales bacterium | reverse complement strand
CCGCTGGCGGATCTGCGTCTTCTGCGAGATCTGCGGATCATCCCTTCGTTGAGTGAACTCTTCGCGCCTTGGCGCGAGGTTCCTTGAACTGAGTCCTGCTTAGGACGCAAAACCTCGCTTAGGACGGTCTAGGACGCAACGGTCCAGGATTTTGCGTCCTAAAATAACTCGCTATGGAGAAAAGACTTAGCGACTTTTGGCAGCCGCTTAGGACGGTTAGGACGCAAATTCCCGGACAATCTTTTTCTAGGGGACCCCCGTGACAGCCTAAGGCCTGAGGTGCGAGGTCCGAAGGCAGTCGGCCGTGCGTCGCCGATTCTTTCTAGCTAACAGGCCGTCGGCGATTCGGGCGCTTCAGCCGTCGGGGACAGGTCGCTGGGGATCTGCAGCACGGGCAGGTCGACCGAGATGCACGACCCCTTGCCTGGCTGGCTATCGATCACGACCGATCCACCCAGCAGATTGACCCGCTCGCGGATGCCACGCAGTCCCAAGGTGTTCTCCTTCGCGCAGGTCGGCGAGAAGCCGCACCCCTGGTCGCGAACGGTCAGGCGCACGCGGTCCGCTTGTCGAGTCAAGACGATCTGCACGGTGGGGCTGTCGCTGTGTTTGGTGGCGTTGGTGAGCGCTTCTTGCGTGATGCGAAAGATGGCCACCTCCAGGGCAGGCGGCAAGCGCTCGAAGTCGGCGCTATGATCGAACGTGATCGCGATCCCCTGCTGGCAGGGCTCGCCAATCAAGTGCTCGATCGCCATGACGAGCCCTCCTTCGTCCAAGATCGGCGGTCGCAGCCCATTGATCATGCGGCGACTTTCGTCGAGTGTCTTGTGCAACAGATCGTTTGTCGTGGCGAGCTGGGCCGGCGGCGGCTCCTGCCCTAGCGCATGCAGATAACTCTCGAGGTGCATGATCGCGCTGGCGGCATATTGGGCAATGCCGTCGTGCAGTTCGTACGCCGTGAGCTTGCGTTCGTACTCTTGCGCTCGGAACAAGTGGAGCAGAAACTGCTGCTCGGCGCGCAGCGCCTCTTCGGCCTGTTTGCGGCGGATTCCCAAGGCGACCACGTTGGTCCAGACGGTCATCAGCCGCCGCTCGCGGTGGTTTGGCAGGCGCGCCGTGCGGTAGTAGAGCGCAAACGTGCCGATTACCTGATCGTCGGCCGAGAGGATCGGCGTCGACCAACAGGCGCGCAGGCCGTGCCGCAAAGCGAGATCGCGATAGTTGGCCCAGAGCGGATCGGTGGCGATGTCGGAGACGATCATGGTCTTCTTCGTGTAAGCCGCGGTGCCGCACGACCCGGCCGAGGGGCCAATCGTTGCGCCGTCGATGGCGCGGCTGTATTCGTCGGGCAGGCTCGGGGCGGCGCCATGCCGGAGCGTGTTGCCTTCCAGGAGGAGGATCGAACAAAGCATCTCGCCAGACTGACGTTCGATCGTCTTGGCGATCACATGCAGCATCTCCTTGAGGCTGATGTCTCCGCAGAGCGTTTCCAGAACCTGCGCTTGGACAACCAGCAGGTCGTCGAGCTGTTCCTTCTTGGGCGTTTCAATGGTTGGCATATAGCACCCCGCGCGGCGGAAGGACGGATCGATGCCATTGGGCTAGGACGAACCACCTCTATTATTATCGCCGCGCTAACCGATTCGTGTCTCGGATCGGAAGAAAGGTCCAGGATGCGACAGCAATGGGACAATGCCCCCCGTCGCTGTCGTCGAATTCACGCGTTCTGGAGGCTCGGTAGCCAAAGAACGCGCCGCGTGTTACAGCCGACAACCCAACAAGTGGCTAATTGTGTCGGCCGAAGCCCAATCCAGTTTTGCCGTCAGGGTACCGCAGTTTGCGGCCCATCCCCAAATGGGGGAATCTGCGCACAAGTGCCGCTCGAAAAGCGATTTAGGCGTATCACCCATCCGGGTAAGGGACGTTGCGGTAGTCGAGCCGAAACCACCGAGCGCGATCGATCGCGCCGTACGCCGTTCTCCCTTCGGATCGACCCTGGCCAAGGTTTCTTGAATGATTTCTTCCAAGATTCCGCTAGCGGCGGCGAATTACTCCGGAAGCGGCACCGCCGGGGTGCTATTGCGGATCAAGCGTTGCCAGGGCCGCCCGCGCCGGATCGGGCCCTCGGTCGGAGATTTTGGGAAAGGATGGGTATACCCATGTTGAAGAAGGCGCTCATCGGTGGCGGGGTGCTGGCTCTGTTGACGGGATTTTTCTTTGGGCGAGACGCCTGCAGCTATGTGCGCACGTCGGTTGGTTGGGTGAAGGATTCGGTCAAGGACAGCGTGCCAGTCGAGTTTGAGATCGACCGGGCTCGCAAAATGGTCAAGGACCTGGTGCCCGACATCCGCAAGAACATGCATCTGATTGCCCGCGAGGAAGTCGAACTGGAGCGGCTTGGAAAGCAGGTTGTCGAACTCGAGGCGCGGTTGACCAAGGACAAGGCCGCGATCCTGCAGCTCAAGGGCGATTTGGAAGGAAGCCAGGACGCGTTCCAATATGCCAGCCACCGCTACTCGCGCGAGGAAGTAAAGACCGATCTTGGTCGGCGTTTCGAGCGGTTCAAGACGAATGAAGCCACGCTGGCCAGCCTGCGTGAGATTTCGACAGCTCGCCTGCGCAGCCTCGAAGGGGCCCGGCAGAAGCTCGAGAACATGCTGGCCCAGAAGCGGCAGCTCGAAGTGGAAGTCGAGAACGTCGAAGCCCGCCTGAAGATGGTGCAAGCCGCGCAGGCTGGCAGCGACTATCACTTCGACGATACGCGGTTGGGCCGCGTGAAGGAGTTGCTAAACGAGTTGCGCACGAAGATCGAGGTGGACGAGCGACTCGTCGGTAGCGAAACCGAGTTTGGCGAGATTCATCTCGACCAGCCTGTCAGCGACAATATCGTCGAGCAGGTGACCGACTACTTTTCTGGTCCGCGGGCCGAAGTCGCCACGCGGCCGGAAGAATAGTAGTGCTAGTTACGTCGACACGTTGGCGCGGAGCCCAGGGGTGATCAGCCCCTGGGCTCGGGCGGCCCACAGGAATTCTCGATTAGGCGCGAATCAGTCAGTCGATCGGCAGCGGCGATAAGGATGCACGATGTTCCAGCCCTGGCGACTCAAATTGCGTGAGGCGCAAGTCGCGCTCGATAGCGGCCGACTCGATGAAGCCAGCCGCATCCTCGCCGATCGGCAACTACGCGAGTTTCTGCCCGCCAAGAAGTTGCTGGCCCGCCTGGCCGATCGCTTTGTCAAACGCGGCACGGACCGAATCGTCAATGGCGAGAGTTCCGCGGGCTGGCGCGATCTCGAAGTCGCGACGCAACTCGGCGCTGACGGCCGCAAGTTGGGAAACGTCAAGGAGGAGGCCGCGGGCCGCGCTTTGGAGAAGATCGTGGAGCAGCTTACCGCGGGGGACGCCGCCGGAGCGCGGGAACAACTGACGAAGCTCGCGCGGCGCGATCGAACGAATGGCGCAGTCCGCCAACTGGAACGCGTCGTCCGCAATTTGGAAGTGGCCGACGCAGCGATTCGTCGCGGCCGATTCTCGGAAGCCACCGCGCAGTTGGCTGAAGCCCGCGCCGTGCGTCCCGATCTGCGGCTGTTGGAACGGCGGCAGGCGGATGTTAGCCTGAAGGCGAACCGTTATCGCGAACTTACGCTGACGTTGCATGAAGCGCTGCGGAGCGAAGATTGGTCGCGGGTCTTGGACTGTGCCGACCAGGTATTGGCGATCTCGCCCGACGACTTGCCGGCTCGCCAGGCCCGCCAACGCGCTTGGCGGGCGGCCGAGATACGGCTTCAGGCGTCGGTACGGCCGGCCGCCGCACCGTTAATGAATGGGCTGCGACGAGGGGAAGTGACACCAGAAGCTGACAATTCGGGCGTTGGCACCACGGGTGCGCGATTCCTGCTTTGGGTCGACGAAGTCGGCGGGTACCTGGTTTGCCTGTCGAACGAAGTGCTACTTGGCCAGCCCGTACAAGGCAGTGCCGTGGACGTGCCACTTTTGGCGGACTTGTCGCGTCGGCACGCCAAGATCCGCCGTGCCGGCGAGGGATACGTGCTGGAAGCCATCCGCGAATCCCGGGTGAATGGTCGACCCGTCAGCGGAGTGCGATCGCTGGCCGACGGCGACTTGATCGAACTGGCCGACAGGGTCCAACTGCGTTTCCGGCAATCACATCCGCTGAGCACCACGGCTCGGCTGGAGTTCGTTAGCCCTCACCGCACGCAACCCTCGGTCGATGCGATACTGCTGATGGCCGACGCCTGCATCCTCGGATCGAGCCCAGGTAGCCACGTCTGCTGCCCAGGATGGACACGCGAGGTCGTGCTCTACCATCAGGGCGGGTGCTTGGGCTGCCGCACCGAGGGGACCTGGCAGGTGGATGGCCGCGAAGTTAGTGAGCGGGCGGAAGTCACTGACCGTTCGACCATCGCGGGCGACGATTTTTCGATGACGCTCGAACCTCTCTAGGTTTATCCTGAAATGGACGAGCAAACTGTACTTTTGGCCCCCGAGGGGGATGCTGACATGGACCTGCGAACGACCGAACCCGGCCAGGCGCAGGAGCCGCGACTTGGCGCGGCAAAATACCTGTACCCCAGCGGCACCCGACCGCTGACCGGCTATGTGATCAAACGGGGCGTCGGCCGCGGCGGCTTTGGCGAAGTCTACTTCGCCACGAGTGACGCCGGCAAAGAGGTAGCGCTCAAGCTTGTGCGCCGCAACCTTGACGTCGAGCTGCGCGGGGTTGTGCAGTGCCTGAATTTGCGCCACCCGAATCTCGTCGCGTTGTATGACATTCGCCAAGACGATGACCAGGATACCTGGGTCATCATGGAATATGTCGGCGGCCGCACGCTTGATCGGGTGATTGCCGACTGCCCACAAGGCATGCCCCCCGCCGAAGCGATGCGCTGGCTGCAAGGGATCGCGGCCGGGGTCGCGTACCTGCACGACCACGGCATCGTCCATCGCGATCTTAAACCAGGGAACGTGTTCTGCGACGAAGGGCTGGTCAAGCTGGGAGACTACGGCTTGTCGAAGTTCATCTCGGCCAGCCGCCGCAGTGGACAGACCGAGAGCGTGGGGACAGTTCACTACATGGCGCCGGAAGTGGCCAACGGCCGCTATGGCAAGGAAATCGACATCTACGCCATGGGCGTGGTGTTCTACGAGATGTTGACAGGTCGGGTGCCGTTTGAAGGAGAGAGCGTCGGCGAAGTGCTGATGAAGCATCTGACGGCGCAGCCGGACCTGTCATCGTTGGCCGAACCGTATCGCAGCGTTGTTGCCCGAGCGCTCGACAAGGACCCCGATCGCCGCTTCGGCACGGTCGGCGAATTCCTGGCGGCGCTCGGCGCCCCGCTGGCGGCCTACGAATTGCCAGTTGGCGACGTAATCTCGCCGCAAGGCGTGGCGTACAACGGTGCCGCAACCGAAGTGGCTGTTCCACTCGCAGCAGCGGCGTTAGCTTCACCCCATGTGCCAGTCCAGCCGGTGCTTACAACCGGCGCGTCCACCCAGGCCTTTGATCCGTATTCCGACGACGAACCGATCTGGCGGTGGGTGCGCACCAATTGGCTCGAGCTGCGAGCGGCCTGGAAGAAAGCCGACCTCCACCCCGCCGTGCGGGCGGCGATTATGGTCGTGGCGCTATTCGCGTTTCTTTCGACGAGCGGATTCTGGTTGCCGGCGGCTTTGTTTTACGGCATCTACCGGATCGTGCGGGCAATTGTGAATTCAGGAAAGTCGCCTGCGAGCTACGTGAGGACGATGCCGCCCCCTTTACCGCAACGCGGGGCCCAACCCGTGTCGCCCAGGCAGCCTGTGGGAGTTGCCGCGCCGCCAGTGATTCAACCCTTGGCACCGTTCGAATACCAAGCGTCTTCCACGTCCGTGAGTTACGAGCGGCGCGCTAGTGACAGCCAGGATGGCAGCGCGAGCGAGCCTGGCGTCTTTCGCGCCTCGGCGCGCGAACGATTCACCGAGCTGCTCAAGTCGATGCTGGCCAGTGCGCTGGTCGTGGGCGTCGTCTGCGTGCTGGTCACGCCGTTGTTTGATCGGCCTCTGCAGGCAACGCAATACCTCTGGTTGGGAATGGTGGCCACGGTTGGTTCGTGGGCCGTGATGATTCCAGCGAAGCTCTGGGAAGGGCGCGGCGGCGACGAAGTCCAGCGTCGCTTTACGATGCTTGTGGTGGGTCTCTTGTTGGGATCGTTCGCTTGGGGTGTCGAGCGCCTGCTGGTGGTCGACCTGCCATACTCTACCAATTCGGCGGTGCGCGAAGCGACGACCTGGGCGGGCAAAGCGTTGCCCGGCGGCGTAACCTCGGTGGTATTCGATCATCGCGGAGCGCCGACGGTCGAAGGATTCTTGGCTTACTTCGCCTTCCTGTTGCCGGTGCTGAGATGGTGGACCTTGGCCGACCCCTCGCGGCGCTCGCGTGTGGGGCTGTGGCGCACGACCGCCTACGGTTTGTGGTCGTTCGTCCTCTGTCAGTTTTGGAGTTTCCCCGAACAGTTCGCCGTAGTGACGGCCGTGAGCATGGCCCTGGCCGTGCAACTGTCCAGCCCGTGGACCGATTCACTTAGTCACTCAACGCGTCGAGCTGCATAGGAGGCGGGCGTTATGAGGTTCGGCGCCATTGAGATTATTGTGCTGTTCGTGGTGATTTTCATCCTGGCAGGCGTGTTTCACCGTCGATCTGCGCCAGGGCACCGCACGGCGGGGCGGATGTTCCTGCTGGGTTGCAGCACGGTGTTGTTCGGCGCGCTGGCCGTCGGGTTGTTGCTAGCCGTAATTGTCGGCTTCCGCGTCCACCAAGTGGTCGA
>JAIESQ010000177.1 GCA_019745975.1 Pirellulales bacterium | reverse complement strand
CCTCACCGCCGCCCTCGAAGCCCACTTCACCGGCCAAAAAACGCCCTCACTCCTCCCCAGGGTGTGAACGGTTACCTGGCAAACTCCGCCAACTGCGCTACCGTGCAGTTCGACGCGCCGATGGCCCGGGCCTTTCCTTCTTGCAGCAGGCGGGCTAGTTCGGCGGCCGACTCCGCGACCGGGGTACGTGGGTCGGGAGCATGCAGATAGACCAAGTCGACACAATCAGTCTGTAGTCGCTCGAGGCTGGTATCGCATTGCTGTCGCAAGCGGGCCGGCGAACTGTCGAGCACTTGTTTGCGGCCGGGTGCCCACTCGATTCCACCCTTGGTGGCTAGCACGATTTCGTCGCGGTGCGAACCCAGGGCGCGGGCCAACAGTCGTTCGCTCTCGCCTTGTTCTCCGTAGCAATAAGCCGTGTCGAAGAAGTTGATGCCTGCGTCAAGGCACGCGGCAATCGTCGCCAGGCTGTCGGAGTCGTTCACGTCGACGCTGCTCATGCCCGAGATGGGCCAGGCGCCGAAGCCAACGGCCGAGACGCACAGATCAGTGAGCCCCAAGCGACGATATTCCATTGCTTACGTCTCAGTCGGCGCGCACGAGTGGCGCCGCTAGCCCAGGAACGGCGGCATACCCCACGAATGTGCGACCTGATAATTGTACGGGGCCGGGCTCCAGCGGTGGGCCATTGAGCCCGACGTACAAGTCCTGGGGATCCTGCGCCGACGTGTCGAGAAACAGCCGCCAGTCGAAATGCTTCAAGTCGGGGGGCATCACAAACTCTTGTGGCGCTGTGCCGGCGTGAAGGAATAGCAGCAAGTGACGGCTACCGCTCGTGGATTGATGATTCGCCTCGGATGTCGTGGCCGCCAGAAAACACGTCAGGCTGTTGGCAGCGTTGTGCCAGTCGACGGCAACTCCCGACGGAGCGTACCAGGCGACGTCTGGCAAGCTGCCCGCCACTGCGCTGCCGGTCAGAAAGCTCACGCGGCGCAAGCTCGGCTGATCCATCCGCACTTCGATCAAGCCCTGGCAGAATCGGACCAAATCAGCGTGCTCTTCCGCAAGGCGCCAATCGAACCAGCTAATGGCGTTGTCCTGGCAATAAGCGTTGTTGTTTCCGTGTTGCGTACGCCGACATTCGTCGCCGGCCAACAGCATCGGCACGCCGTTGGACAACAGCAGCGTGGCCAACGTGTTCTTTATCTGCCGTTGGCGGACGCGGTCGACGTTTCGCCGGCGCGTAGGGCCCTCGACTCCGTAGTTGTAGCTGTTGTTCTGATTGTCCCCGTCGCGGTTGTCTTCGCCGTTGGCTTCGTTGTGCTTGTGGTTGTAGCTGACCAGATCATTCAGAGTAAAACCATCGTGCGAGGTCAGGAAGTTGATGCTGTGATACGGAGATCGGCCGCTGGCCTGATAAAGATCGCTCGAACCGGCCAGGCGCGTGGCCAAGGGGCCGACCATGCCGGGGTCGCCCCGCCAAAAGCGCCGCACATCGTCGCGATAGCGGCCGTTCCATTCGGCCCAGCGGCGCGTGGCGAAGGAGCCGACTTGATAGGCGCCGGCGGCGTCCCAGGCTTCGGCGATGATCTTGGTATCGGACAACAGCGGATCTTCGCCGATCGCCTCGACCAGCGGCGGGTTCGGCACCAGCTCGCCGTTGCGATCGCGGCTCAAGATGCTCGCCAGATCGAAACGAAAGCCATCGACGTGGTAATTGAGCACGAAGTGCCGCAAGCACAAGAAGATCATCTCTCGGACGATCGGGTGGTTGCCGTTGACGGTGTTGCCGCAACCCGTGTAATTGCGATACCGGCTCAAGTCCCACGGTTCGAGCATGTAGTAAATGCGGTTGGCCAGCCCCTTAAAGCTGAGCGTGGGACCCTGCTCGTTCCCCTCGGCGGTGTGGTTGAAGACGACATCGAGAATGACCTCGATTCCAGCCTGATGTAGTGCGCGAACCATTTCCTTGAATTCGCGCACTTGAGCGCCGGGTTCGCGGCTGGCGGCATAGCCGCGATGCGGGGCGAAGAACGCCAACGGATCGTAGCCCCAATAGTTGCGGTGAGGCTCCGGGCGCCCCCAGCAGTTGTTGATCGGGTACTCGTGGATCGGCATCAACTCTACTGCCGTGACTCCCAGCGACTGCAGATAAGGGATCTTCTCGATCACGCCGAGATACGTGCCGGGATGATCGACGCCGCTGGTGCGCGAGCGGGTGAAACCGCGCACATGCAGCTCGTAGATCACCGTGTCGGACAAGTTGCGCTTGAGGTGCCGGTCCCCCTGCCAATCGAAGCTGTCGTCGACTACCACGCACTTCGGAGGCCGGATGATCCCGTCGTCGGCCGGCAAGAAGTTGCCCGCCAACGCGCGCGCGTAGGGATCGATCAGTCGGGCACGGCCATCGAAGCGGTGGCCGCGCGCCGGTTCAAACGGCCCGTCGGCCTGCAAATGATAGAGTTGCCCGGCCGACAAGCCCGGGACAAACAGGCTCCAGATGTCCCCCCAGCGATCCGTGTCGGGGTGAAAATGCAGGATATCGGCCGGATCGCGGTCCGACACGCGCTCGTACAGCAACACGCGCATGCCGGTGGCCCAACGGCTGAAGATCACGAATTGCACGCCGCCATCGTGCAGGATCGCGCCATACGGCAAAGGATGCGTGAACTGAAGCTCGAGGGGGGCGGTCGACATTCCGTCTCGGACTAGAGGTTGCGAGCTGGCCAGCGCCTACCGCTGCTTGCGAAACACGTCGTGGCAGGCGTTGCAGTTCTGTTCGACACGGTCCAGCGCGGTCGCCGTTGCTGCTTGATCACGTGCATGCAACGCCTGGCTCGTCTGGCTGCAATAGTCGCGCATCTCGGCACATAAATCGTACCATTTGGCGGTGTCGGCGGGGTTCGTTCCCGTTGGCACATCGGCCTGTGTGCATTGAGCCAGCACCGCCAAGACCGTGGCTAACCGGGCGTTTTCCTCCGCGCCGGCTTCAAAACGAGAACCCGGTCGAGCCCCGCGCTTCAGTTTGTTATGCAATAGCGTCACTTGCTTCATGACGATCCCCATTTCGCCGGCACGCTGCCAAGCCAATTCGGGCACGGCCGAAGTCTCGCGGCGGTTCGCCGCTTGCAGGGCCCCCCAAGCGTGTTGGGCGGCCGCATAATCGGCGGCCGTGGCCAGTCGCTGGGCAGCATGAAACATCACACCCGCATGATGTTTGAGCCGATGCTCCTGATCGTGCAGGTGCAAAGCCAGGGCGACGGCAGCCAGTGAGTCGGCATCTTTTTCCAAGCGTGCCTTGCCGCGATCGTACGCTTCAGCGCTGGCCAGCACGGGTGCGAACGACTCCAAGCAGCTATCGACGTACGTCAACAAATCGTCGACCGGCGCAAACGTCGATACGGAAGGCGCTGCGGGTGATTGTGCTGGCTCGCGCAGGACGGCGCCCGCTGCGACTGCCACCAGCAAGGCGATACCAAGCAATCGGGCGAACTTACGCGGCACGGAACGACTGGCTGGCATGGACGAATCCTGACCGTTGAATGGCTTTGGTCGTCGCGAATCGGCGATCATCTTAGCTCAACAGCCTGTGATGCTGTACCCCTGCCGCACGCCCTCGTTTGACAGTCGCTTTGCACCCCTTCTACAATCCGACACTCCACGCAAGGAGTGCCAAAAGCAAGGCCAATGGCCAAGGTGACTTATAAAGACGCGGGCGTCGATCTCGACATCTACCGCGAGTCGATGGCCCGCCTGCCGCAACTGCTGCGACGCACGCATTCGCCGCGCGTCTTGCCGTTGGAAGGGGGATTCGCCGGGCTCTTTCAACTCGATTTCGAGAGCCCGCTGTTCGCCCGCCGCTATCAAGATCCCGTGCTGGTCTCGTGCACCGATGGCGTCGGCACCAAGCTGAAAGTCGCCACGCTCGCCGGTCGGCACGACACGATCGGCATCGATCTGGTCGCCATGAGCGTCAACGATGCGCTCTGCTGCGGCGCCGAGCCGCTGTTCTTTCTCGACTACGTCGCCATGTCGCACGACGATCCCGGGCTGCTCGAGCAAATCGTCTCGGGGATTTCGGCGGGTTGCGCTCAGAGCGATTGTGCGTTGCTGGGTGGCGAAACCGCCATCATGCCCGATTTGTATCAACGCGGCGACTACGACCTGGCGGGCTTTTGCGTGGGCGTCGTCGAGCGGCGGCGGCTGATCGACGGGCGGCAGATCATGGCGGGCGATGTGGCCATCGGCGTCGCCTCGAGCGGCTTGCACTCGAACGGCTACAGCCTGGTGCGCAAGATCGTCTTCGACGTGGCAGGTCTCAAGATTCACGATCCGGTTCCAGAGCTCGGTACCTCGGTCGCCGATGCACTGCTCGCCCCAACCCGGCTGTACGCCAAGCCACTACGCAGCGTGCTGGGGCACTACCGCGTCAAAAGCGTCGTACACGGGATCGCTCATATCACCGGCGGCGGACTGCGCGAGAACCTCGAGCGGATCCTGCCTGAAGGCATTCAAGTCCACCTGGCGCGCGACAGTTGGCCGGTGCCGCCCGTCTTTGCTTGGCTGCAGCGACTGGGCGAGGTGCCAGACGACGAGATGGAACGCGTCTTCAATCTCGGCATCGGGCTGGTGCTGGTGGTGAGCCCTCACTTCGCGTCCAGCATCAGCCGGCAGTTGGAAGACCTGGGCCTGGCGAACTGGCCATTGGGCGAAGCCACCAGCGGCCCGCGCGGCGTCGTCTGGATGTAGCTGCCGTCACCGCGGCCGTACCGTAACGCGGCCTCATGTCGATGGAGACTGGCTAGCAGACCCAGTTGGGGGTCCCCCAGAATAAAGTTGCCCGGGAATTTGCGTCCTAACCGTCCTAAGCGGCTGTCAAAAGCCGTTAAGTCTTTGGCTGGAAACGACTTATTTTAGGACGCAAAATCAAAAAGCGTTGCGTCCTAGATCGTCCTAAGCGGGATTTTGCGTCCTAAGCATGGACCTCGCGCAAAGGCGCCAAGAATGCTGCTAGTCGGCAAATTTCGCAGCTCGCGCAGATTGGGGAGAAGCCAGGACGACGAACTCTCATCCGTGGAATCCGTGACATCCGTGGTCAAGTGTTTGGAAGTGTGCGCGCAGTACGGACGCAGCTCTTGGTGCCCGACTCTGACCCGTGCTGAGCCCTGAGCCCCTCAACTCCGGTCGGGACAGGCAACGCCGAAGGGTCGAAGCACAAACGATTCGTCGAATCGCGAAGTCTCGGGGGCGATGCTCGAGGAATTGGCCTGAGTGCATTCCGGTTTGCAGGGCCGGTTCTGTCAGTCCAAGGCAAGCGCAGCGCCCCCCTGGGTACGTGAGTCCCGCGCGTCGAGCTCGGGCCTGTCGGGGCCATTCATTCGCATTGGTGTTCGCGGCATGGTGATCGTGGCCATATCGCACGGCGGCTGCTTGGATGTGAACGCCACGGGCGTCATGATGACGGCCAGGGGCGTGCGGCGCACCACACACCAATGGGGCGTCGCAGGGCCTTCCGTGCCACGTCGAACTCACACTTGGAATTGATAACCGAACCGTTCTAATTCTTCCCCATGAGAATCCTCCAGGCCTTCCCGATCAATTCTTGGGGAGCAGATCACGGGCCCAACTCGCTTCAAATCGCACCGTCGATTCCATCGGTAAAGTCCGGCAAGGCGGCTTGCACGTTCGCCTCCGCGGCCGTTTTGACACATTCTGCGTCAATGACAGTCAAGCCCTTTTCCACCGCGTGAAGCACGACATTCGCTGCTCGCGACAGTGTCGCGCGGGGATGTACTGTCGTCTGACCCGACAATAGTGCGTCGATGCCCGCCTCATTGAAAGGTCTGATGGAGCCCTTTTCGCCCTCGTTGAGTCGAAAGTAGTCCAAATGCGCGACAATGATCTCCCTAGCTTGATCCTTGCTCGGGAATGGCAGCTCAACGGAGTTTGGCGAACTTGGGTCTAACCGACCAACAGCAGCCAACCCCGCCTCCCCCCATGCTTGAGACAGAGCCACCGACGCTTGCTGGTGCGTCGTCAGGACGCACGAGAAGAACTTGTAGGCGTTGTTAGCGTATCCTGGCCGGACCGTGCAAAGTCCAAATTCCTTTGCGAACTCGATCCGCTCCTTCCGGGCCATTTGATCGACGAGGTTTTCAATGTCGTCGATAAACAGATAGCCACCACCATAACCGGCAGCCCGCAAGTAGTTCACGATGTCGTTGAAGAGTAACGTTCGCGAATAATCAAGAGTTTTTGTATCTCGCGGAACGTAGAGGGGTTCAAGGCTTCCGTCCTTTCGCATCGCTCGCAAGTAACTCTCAAACAATCCCTTCGCAAGGACCTTCGCTACCGGAGCTTCAACACCTTCACTGATTAAAGTGCTGGCCACTTTGTCGTCAAGGTCTGCCGGGTTCACTCCATTGGCTTCGATAATCTCGTCGTCCAACAAGTTCTCGGCATTCTGCTGCTCGGTCAGAATTGCCATCGCTTGTTCTTCGTCTTCTAGTCCTCAATCAAGCGAAGGCTCGGGGTTTTGTGGCGTCCGCAGTGGGCGCGCACGGTGTAGGTCCGGTGCGGT
>JAIESQ010000158.1 GCA_019745975.1 Pirellulales bacterium | reverse complement strand
CGTTGTGGGAGCCGTTGTGCATTGGTGCGTTTCACGCACCCTACAGGTCCTTTGTAGGGTGTGCGCAGCACACCAGTCTGGAAGCAGTTTCAAAACTTGGTTTGGGTGCCACTGCTGGCTTGCCCAGCAGTGCGACGGTCGACACGGCACTGCTAGACGAGCTAGCAGTGGCACCCGACGTCGGTTCATCGCCAGTTTTGAAACCGCTTCTAGCGGAGCTGGCCGCGCGCGAAGCTGGTGCATTTCACGCAGCCTACCGGCTCGCTCAAGCGGAAGCCGAAACTCCTGCTGAAGCTGCGCAGACCAAGTCGGCGGCGCCGGCGGTCGATTCTGCCCAGGCTATCAAAGCGGGGCGCGAAGCCCTGGGCTCGCGTTGGCGCGGCTACCCCTGGTACGATTCGTCGCACGACGACCTGCAGAGAGTACGCGTCCCACGGACCAGCAACTGGAACCCGAACTGGAGTTTCTCGCTGCCGTCCGACGCGCTCAAATGGGTGGTCTGGACGGTGGTCGCCCTGGCGCTCGTCGTGCTGGCCTACTTGCTGTACCAGGTCTATCAAGGGCGCTGGGTCGATTTGCCCGCGAAATCGCGGACGCAGGCCGAACGCCCGCTGACCAACGACGCCTCGCGCGTCGAGGCGCTGCCGTTTCAACTTGAGCCGCAGGCTGGCAGTCTGCTCGATGCGGCCCGCCGCGCTTACGCCGCTGGCGATTTCGCCCGGGCGATCGTCTATTTATTCAGCCACGAATTGGTGGAGCTCGATCGGCGACAGCACATTCGCCTCACGCGCGGCAAGACGAATCGCCAATATCTGCGTGAGTTGGGGCGCGGGCCGCTGTCGGGCTTACTCGGGCAGACGATGGTGGCCTTCGAGGAAGTCTTCTTCGGTAATCGCGCGTTAACGCGCGAACGTTTCGAAATATGCTGGAATCGCCTGAACGAATTCGACGCCCTGCTCGGTCCGCGGCGCTAGCGCCGCGTTGGCCACGCAGGCCATCACGGGCCGCTTTGCTGGCGCTCGTGGCGCTGGCCGGGGGCTGCGCGCGCGAGCTGCCGAGCGACTACGGGCATTGCCGCGGCTCCAGTAGCGTGAACGGCACGGCCGTGTTCGCGAACCTGCTCACGCAGGCCGGCCACAAGGTGCGCAGTTGGCGGTGGCTGTCGCCGCGCGTGCAGCAGAACGCCGACGTGCTCGTCTGGGCGCCCGACAATTTCGCGCCCCCCAGCGACAAGGTTCGCCGCTGGATCGAAGATTGGCTGCTGGCCAGGCCGGGGCGCACTGCGATCTACATCGGGCGCGATTTCGACGGAGCGTCGAGCTATTGGACGCAGGTCCGCCAGGGTACGCAAGGACCACAGTACAAGGAGCTCAGCCGCCAGTTGGCCGACGCGCAAATCGACTACAACTTTCGGCGCTCGACAGCGACCGATGCCGACGGCGAGTGGTTCGAAGTCGATATCAAGCCGCCGCATCGCCAGGTGAGCACGCTCGCAGGCGCGCCGGCCTGGACCGCGGGAGTCGACCCCAAGCAGGCGAAGATCGAAATCGGCCATCGCCTCAAACCGCCCGAGTTCGCCGAGGTGCTCCTGGCCAGCGATGGCGACGCGCTAGTGACCCGCCAGCAATGGGGCGACAGTCAACTGCTGGTGCTCACGAATGGCTCGTTCCTCTTGAACGTAGCGCTGGTGAATCACGAGCACCGCAAGCTCGCGCAGGCTTTGATCGATCAACTGGGAGCACCGCCCAAGCAGGTCTATTTTCTCGACTCGCGCAATCGGGCCGAGCTGAGCATTCTCAAGGTCGAACCGAAGGACCAGCGTCGCGATCCGTCGAATCCGTTGAACCTGATCATCGCGCAGTTGGCGCTGTTGGGCGCGTTGTATACGGCCTGCCGCTGGCCGATTTTCGGCCGGCCGCGCGGCGCCGAATCGCAGCATTTATCCGACTTTGGCAAGCATGTCGAAGCCCTCGGCGACCTGTTGGAGCGCAACGCCAACGCGGAGCGGGCCCGGGGGCGGCTTGCCCACTACCGGCAAATGGTGCACAGTGACGGGGCAACTCCCGGCGGTGCCAGCCGGGGGAGCGGGCGGCGTCGGCTCATCAAGTAGACGGCGCGGCACAGGTAATTCGGCACGAAATCCTGGTGCGGGCAGTCTTGGCAGCCGCGGGCGACGGCTGCCGCGGCGTCGGCCGCACGGACCCTAAAATCGCGAGAACTTTGCAGCATGAGTGAATCGTCCTGGCCTTCGGATGCGGCCACTCCCGCGCCGGCCGAACCGACGGTGCCCGATGCGACCAGCGGCGGGAGCCCGGCGGCGCCGGTGCCGCCGGATGGCACGGCAGGCGCGCCGCGCAGTACCGTGCCGCCTGTGCTCCCAGCGCACGGCGCGGTGAACGCGCTGTCTCCGCCCATGAGCCCCGCGGCTGATGGTTTTGTCAGCGAGCCGGGCGCGCCACGGCTGGCAAATGCCGCCTCGACCGCCGAGGCGGCTGTCGCGCCAAACATGCCGCGACTCGGTGACGCGCTGGCCGCCGAAGTGGCTTCGCCCACGAAAGAGCTGTTCGATCGCATCGTGGCCGAGGTTCGCAAGATCTACGTGGGCCAGGAAGAGCTCGTGCTGGGCACGCTCGTCGCGCTCTTCTCGGGCGGGCACGTGCTGATCGAGAGCGTGCCTGGCCTGGGCAAAACGCTTTTCGTGCGCACGCTGGGGCGCGTGATGGGGCTGAAGTTCGGCCGCATTCAGTTCACGGCCGATTTGATGCCGTCGGATGTCACCGGCTCGCCGATCTTCGACGCCAAAACGCAAGACTTCCGCTTTCGCCCCGGGCCGGTCTTTACGCAGCTCTTGTTGGCCGACGAGATCAACCGTTCGCCAGCCAAGACGCACGCGGCCCTGTTGGAAATCATGCAGGAGTATCGCGTCACGGTCGACAACGCGAGCCACCGGCTCGATCGGCCGTTTCTGGTGCTGGCCACGCAGAACCCCATTGAATCCGAGGGAACCTACAACCTGCCTGAGGCGCAGCTCGACCGCTTTATGTTCAAGATTCGGGCTGATTATCCCACGGCCGAAGAAGAGGACGAAATCCTGCGGATGCACGGCGAGGAAGTCGACTTCGATGCCCGGCTCGAAGACCTGACAGCGGTCACCAGCTCGGCGGAAATCCTCGACACGGCCGACGCCTGCCGGCGCGTGCGGCTCGATCCCAAGCTGTTGAACTACATCAGTCGCATCGTGCGGCTGACCCGCCAGTGGCCGCAGTTTCACTTGGGGGCGTCGCCGCGGGCAGGGATTTCGCTCCTGCAGGCGGCGCGCACGTTGGCGGCCTTCTACGGTCGCGATTACGCCGTGCCCGACGACGTGCAGCAACTCATGCTGCCGGCGCTGCGGCATCGCGTGATGCTGTCGGCCGAGGCCGAGGTCGAAGGCCGCGACGTGGACGACGTGCTCAATGAGCTGGTGCGCAGCGTGGAGGTTCCTCGCCTGTGAAGCGCAACGCCTGGCGCGCGGGAGAATTGGCGCTGTGGAGCATCGCGCCGCTGCTGCTGGCGTGGATGCTCTGGGGGCGCGCCGAGCGGCCCAACGTGCGGCTGGTGCAGGTCGTGCAAGTCGTGGCGTTGGCGGTGCCGCTGTTGACGCTTGCCGCCTGGCACCGCATCTTTCCGCACCGGGGCCTGATCTGGCTGGGTGCAATCCCGGTCCTGGCTTCGATCGGCATGCTCGTTTCGCCGCGCGTGGCGCCGGCCGTGTGGTTTCTCGACGCGGCGGTGGGCGTGGCCGCGCTCGTCGATCTGTGGACGGTTCCGCGAAAGCATGCCGTGACCGCGGTGCGCGCCACGCAACGCATCGTATCGCTTGGGCAAGGGCACGCCGTCGAGCTGACCGTCGTGAATGCGGGCTCGCGCCCCTTCTTTGCCTGGGTGCGCGATGGCGTGCCGCACGAGCTGCAACCGCAGCCCGACGAATTCGAGCATCGATTCGGTCCGCGCAGCCGGGCGGTGTTCGAATACGCGCTGCACGCGCGGCGCCGCGGCGCGTTTGAGATCAATGGCCCGTTCCTGCGTGCCCGCAGCCGCTTCGGGCTATGGGCGCGCTATCTCGCGCTTGATGTCGCCACGCCGGTGCATGTGTACCCCGATCTCAAGCAGCTCGAGCGCTATGCCGTGCTCGCGCGGCTCGATCGCTTGAATCTCTTGGGCGTGCGGCGGACGCGCCGCGTCGGTCAAGACAACGAGTTCGAGCGATTGCGCGACTACATCCCCGGCGACAACTACAAGCACATCGACTGGCGCTCGACCGCGCGCCGCCGCAAGCTCACGGTGCGCGACTTTCAACAGAACCAAAGCCAGCGGCTGATGTTCTTGGTCGACTGCGGGCGGATGATGACCAACGAAGTGCACGGGCTGACGCTGTTGGATCACGCGCTCAACGCCATGCTGATGCTCAGCTACGTGGCGCTGACCAAGGGGGACGCGGTCGGCTTGCTGTGCTTTTCAGACGAAGTGCATTGCTTCGTGCCGCCGCGCGGCAGCATGCGGCAGATGAACCGGTTGCTGCACGCGTCGTTCGATCGCTTTCCGAAGCTGGTCGAGTCGCGCTACGACCTGGCTTTCTTGCACCTGGCGGCCCACGTCCGCAAGCGGTCGCTGGTGACGCTGTTCACCAACCTGATCGACGAGGTCAACAGCCGACAGGTCGAGCAGTACCTGGGCAACCTGGCGGGCCGGCATCTGCCGCT
Organism: Pirellulales bacterium; assembly: GCA_019745975.1. Taxonomy (GTDB): domain Bacteria; phylum Planctomycetota; class Planctomycetia; order Pirellulales; family JAEUIK01; genus JAIESQ01. Next base: position 1,815 of record JAIESQ010000158.1, on the reverse strand, counting down.
GGGGGTGGTGCTGCGCGACCGGCGGGTCTACGAATTTGTCGAAACTACCGAAACTGAGGGCACGGCCCTGTATCGGTCGGCCGCGGCGGCCGAAATCCTCGGCTGGCGGCAGCAGGTGTTGCGAGATTTGCACACTCAGGGGGTGTTGATTTTGGACGAGTTTCCGGAGAATTTGACGGCACCGCTAATTAACGAATACTTGGCCATCAAGGCTCGTCATCTGCTTTAGCCCCCGTGCCGCCTAGCGGCGGCCCCGCGGCGCTGGGCTAGGGCAGTGTCAGGCGACGAGCTGGTGGGCCGCAGATCCCTGGCGAGGACAACGCGTTATGGCGAAATCAGCGAAGCGTCCGGCCGCGAAGAAGGCACCCGCTCGCCCCGCTCCGGCGAGCAAGTCGAAGACCGCGGCTAAAGCCGTGGCCAAGTCTCCCGCCAAGAAGGTGATGAAGCCTACGGCCAAACCTGCGGTCAAAGTCGCGCCCAAGTCTGCGCCAAAAGCCGCCGCCAAGCCCGCCAGCAAGTCGGTCGCCAAGAAGCCGGTCCCGAAGCCGAAGGCTTCTGTCAAGGCTGCCGCGAAACCGGCCACCAAGGCGAAGGCCCCGGCCGCCAAGCCCGCCAAGCCCGTCAAGAAGGGTTCGAGCCGCGCGGTGCCGTTCAAGAACAACGGCTCGACTCCTCGCCTGGGCTTCTCGGCCGCGCATCCGCAAGCACCGGCCGGAGGTGAAGTGCACAGCAAGCCGGCGGTCCCGCGCGTCGAGTTGTTCTTCGACGCGGCGCCGATCGATCCGCAAATTCTCGATTATCGCCCTTCGCCCGATCACTACGTCGAGCGGTTCGCGAGCTTTGCCGAGGCCAAGGAGCGGGCGATCGACTACCTGATCGAACTGATCGAGCACCTCGAGCATCGGCTACACGAGCTGAAGAAGGCCGAGAGCTACGGGCACTATCAGACGGTGCAGCGCAGCGCCGCGAAGGGGTAGTGCGGGGCGCAAGTCCCCTCGTTGCTTCCGTCGGGTGCCACTGGCTCCGCCAGTGTTGTTCGGGGTTGCCATCCGATTCGACCGCTTCCGTCGGGTGCCACTGGCTTCGCCAGTGCCGTAAGGGATTGCGACTTCTCGCGGCCTGATAGCTCGAACGAAACTACATCAGGGCATCTCTCGGTAGCGGATGCAGCAAGGGGAGGTCAGGGTCGGGCAAACAACCGTCCTCTAGATAGTGACTCGCCGACCATTTCCAATCGACGGCCTTGCGACACAAGCCGCGAGCAACTGGGTTCGCATGGATGTACTCTATGGACGTGTTGATTGCCCGAGGCGAGTAGAGATTGCGATCATATCCTGAGCCTTCCTGCCAGAAACGAAAGCAGGTCTTGCCCGGTCGTTCGACGACGGTCAAGCGATTGAAGAGTTTGGCACGAGTGGCCGCCAACCGAGCCTTGATCTCCTTTGAGAACGGCTGCTTGATTCGTGCCAGGAATTTACTGATTGTGCCTTGCCCGACTGGCGCGACGAGCAAGTGCACGTGTTCGGGCATGAACACGAACGCATAGAGTTGCATGTGACACTCGGCTCTCGCCGCGTCAATAGATCGTGCGAGGCGGCGGCGCCAATCGTCGTTCGTCAACAGCGGCAGGCGGTCGTAGCAGGAGAAGGTCAACTCATGGAGGTGACCTGCTTCGTGAACATGCCGGATTCGCTTGCGGTGAAGCATGAACGAGCGATCCTGCGTGAACTCATGATCCAGCACTGGCAGAGCCTGATTCTATGAAAGAGGGCTCCTGGTGGTTTAAACACGGTGTAGCGTTAACTCACCTAAAAC
>JAIESQ010000143.1 GCA_019745975.1 Pirellulales bacterium | reverse complement strand
GTCTTGCAACCGCAGCATGAAGGGAGAGCCGTTTTTCATGGAATACCAGTTACCGACGATTTCTCAGAAAGTGCAGTATTTGTTGACAACGCGGTGAATTCCCTCTTTGAATGTCGGCGCACCAAAGTTGATCAGCAGCCCGACTTGGAGCCTTAGCAATCGCAGGTACGTCAGCACTTGTTTGAAGTGAGCCGGAGCGAGTTCTTCGACCGACTTCAATTCGACGACTAGTTGCCCATCGACTAACAGATCGACACGTAACGCGTCATCGAATCGCAGTCCATCGTATTCGAATGTCACGAAACTCTGGCTGACCACGTGCAATCCGCGGCGAGTCAAGTCCCGGCTCAACACCGCCTGATATACTGACTCCAGCAACCCGGGCCCAAGTTCGGTATGGAGCTTGAACGCAGCATCGACAACGATTCCTGAGACTTCGTCAATGTCCCGCGCCATCTTCTCCTCCGCGTTCTTCGCGGCTCCGCGTGACAGTCGTCTGAGAAGCCTTAGTTAACTCCCCAATTGCCGCAGCCGCGAGACCGTCTCGGCCGTGGCAATGATCGCGTAATCGATCTCTTCGCGCGTGTTGAACCGCCCCAGGCCAAAGCGCAGGCTGGCCCGGGTGGCGTCGTCGTTCATCCCCAGCGCCCGCAGCACGTGGCTGGGTTCGGGATTGGCCGACGTGCAGGCGCTCCCCGAGCTGACTGCCACGGTTTTCATGTTCATCATCAAGGCTTCGCCGTCGACGCGCGCGAAGCTGACATTGAGGTTACCCGGCAGGCGCAACCGGGCACCATCGGCGCCGACTTCATCCAGGGCCGGACCGTTCAGCGAGACGCCGTCGATGGCGCGCCGCAGTCCGGCGAAGAGCCTGTCGCGCAAATCGGCCAGTCGCAGTGTTTCGGCCGGCAGCTCGTCGAGGCACAGTTCAAGCGCCCGCGAAAAGCCGACAATGCCAGGCACGTTCAAGGTGCCGCTGCGCAGGCCGTGTTCTTGACCGCCGCCGTCGATCTGGGGAACGAGCCGCACGCCGCCGGCGCCACGCCGCACGTAGAGCGCGCCCACGCCCTTCGGTCCGTAAATCTTGTGGGCAGTAAAGCTCATCAAGTCGACGCCGAGCTCCTCGACATCGACGGGGAGCTTGCCGACCCCCTGCGTGGCGTCGCAGTGCAGCGGCACGCCGCGCGCACGGCAGACTTCGGCGATCTGGGCGATCGGCTGCACGACGCCGATCTCGTTGTTGGCCAACATGACCGAGACCAGGAGTGTGTCGTCGCCGATCGCGGTGGCCACACGCGCGGGATCGAGCCAGCCGGCGCGGGGGCTGCCTGCTTGTTCGACTTCCAAGAGCGTGATGCGAAAGCCCTGCCGCTCGAGTCGGGCCAGCGGATCGAGGATTGCCCTGTGTTCGGTCGTCACGCTGACGATGTGGTCGCCGCGCCGGCGCTGCCGCTCGGCCAATCCACGGATCGCCAGGTTATTGCTCTCGGTCGAACCGCTGGTGAAGACGATTTCGCGCGGGCTGGCCCCGATGGCGGCGGCAATCGATTCGCGGGCGGCGTCAATCGCCGAGCGGGCTTCGTCGCCGAACGAATGGCTCGTGCTCCCCGGATTGCCGAACTTTTCGGTCCAGAAGGGAGCCATGGTCTCGACGACACGCGGATCGACCCGAGTCGTGGCGTGGTTGTCGAGATAGATAGGGAACTGCAACATGGTCAACTAATTATCGACCACGATGCTCTCCTTGTCGTCCCCGGCGAAGAGCGCCTTGAGACAGATTTGCGACCAGGTTTCGAACTCGTCGAGCCGGGCCAGCAGCTCGGCGACCGGGCGGAAGCCGGCTTCGAGAATGTCGTCTTCGCGCGAGCGGACGGCCGGGTCTTCAACATCGAACAGATGCACCACGCCCAAATGTACGCGGCCGACCGGCGTTTCGTCGTCGTTGATCAGTCCCACGCAATGTTCCTCGTATGGCGTGTCGATCACGAGCTCTTCGGCCAGCTCGCGGACAAGCCCCTCGCGATACAGATCGTGCTGGCCAGCCGCCGGACCGTCGGCGCTCGAGATATGCCCGCCGATGCCGATACTCCGCTTGCTGTGCAGCCGCTGCTCACCTTGCCCTTTTCCCCGTCGGTATTGAAACACCAGGTCGCGACCCGTGCGATCGAGATGACGGAAGATGCAGTAGGGGATCAACTGCTTGAAGCTGGGATCTTCCTCCATTTCGCTGCGCGGGCGAAAGCTGGTGTGCTCGGGGGCGAGCAACTCGGCGAGATAGCGCTCGGCCTCGCGCGAAAAGCCCTGGAAGTGCCCCAGCCGATGGAACACCGCGGTGGGCACGACGAGGACTTGTTCGGTTAGGACGTTCGCCATGAGATCGATCCTTCGGTGGGCGAAAAAGAACGCGAGTGAGACTGCCGTACTGCCGAGGCAATATACGGCAGACACCGCACGAATGCGAGCGGCGCAGAAACGCGGTTACGTCTCGCCCACGGCGACGGGCCGGGCGACCTGTGGCTATCGCTCCGCGCCCGTATCCAGCACGGCCATGAAGGCCTTCTGCGGGATGTCGACGTTGCCGATCGACTTCATCCGCTTCTTCCCTTCGCGCTGCTTGGCCCACAGCTTGCGCTTGCGGGTGATGTCGCCGCCGTAGCACTTGGCAGTAACATTCTTGCGCATCGCCGAGATCGTTTCGCGGGCGATCACGCGCGTGCCCACGGCCGCTTGCAGCGCGACCTCGAACATGTGGCGGTCGATTTCGGTGCGCAGCTTTTTGACGATCGCCCGGCCGCGCCGTTCGGCATCGCGGCGGTCGCAGACGATCGACAGCGCGTCGACCCGTTTGCTGCCGACCAAGATGTCCATGCGCACCAGATCGGCCGGAAAATACCCCAGAAAATCGTAATCCATCGTGCCGTAGCCGCGGGTAACGCTTTTGAGCTTGTCGTGCAAGTCGTAGATCACTTCGGCCAGCGGCAAGTCGAAGACCAAGATCGCGCGATGCGCGCCGAGGTACTCGGTGCGCACATAGACGCCGCGCCGATCGGTGCAAAGCTGCATCACGGGGCCGATCGACTCGACCGGCAGCACAAAGCTCACCCGCACCACGGGCTGGCGGAACTCCTCGATCAGGCCCGACTCGGGAACCTTCTGCGGGTTGTAGATGCGCAGCGTTTCGCCGGTCGTGGTGACGATCTCGTAAGTGACGTTGGGGGCGGTCTGCACCAGGTCGAGATCGGCCTCGCGCTCCAGCCGTTGCTGGATAATCTCCATGTGCAGCAGGCCCAAGAAGCCGCAGCGGAAGCCGAAGCCCAGCGCGTCGCTCGTTTCGGGCTCGAACTCGAAGCTGGGGTCGTTGATCGCCAGCTTAGTGAGCGCGTCGCGCAGTTCTTCAAAGTCCTGCCCTTCGGCCGGGTAGAGTCCGCAGTAGACCATTCGCTTCGGCTCTTGATAGCCGGCCAGCGCCGGGGCGGCATCGTCGCCGGGGATCGTCACCGTGTCGCCGATGTGCACCTGGTTGACCGCTTTGATGTTGCAGATCAGGTAGCCGACCTGCCCGGCGCGCAACTGCTCGCAGGCGCGGCGCTGCGGGACGAACTGTCCGAGCTCGAGCACGTCGTAGGTGATGCCGGCCTTCAGCAGCCGTACCTTTTGCCCCTTGGTAACGGTGCCGTTCATCAATCGCACGTAGATGATCGCGCCGCGGTATTCGTCGTAGTGCGAGTCGAAGACCATCGCCTGCAGCGTGGCCTTGGGGTCTCCCTGCGGCGGCGGAATCCGCTCGATGACGGCGGCCAAGAGCTCTTCGGTGCCGATGCCGGTCTTGCCGCTAGTGGCAATGACCGAAAAGGGATCGATCCCCAGGCTCGATTCCATTTCCTGCAGCACTTCTTCGCGACGGGCGTTCTGCAGGTCGACCTTGTTAATTGCCGGCACGATCGAGAGGTTTTGCTGCATGGCGGCATAGGCGTTCGCCACTGTCTGCGCTTCGACCCCCTGGCAGGCATCGACCAACAACACCGCCCCTTCACAGCAGGCCAGGCTGCGCGAGACTTCGTAGTGGAAGTCGACGTGGCCGGGCGTGTCGATCAGGTTCAGCTCGTAGTCTTCGCCTTTGTAATGATGGCGGATCGCCACGGCGCGGGCTTTGATCGTGATCCCGCGATCGCGCTCCAGTTCCATGTCGTCGAGCAACTGCTCGCGCATTTCGCGGCGCGCCACCGTGCCGGTGTATTCCAGCAGGCGGTCGGCCAGCGTGCTCTTCCCATGGTCGACATGCGCGACGATCGAGAAGTTGCGAATGTGTTTAGTGTCGAGTTGCTTTTTCTTCATGGTTTGCTAACGAGCCTTAAGCCACCGAGCACTGAGCGTTGGCCATCGAGGGCAGTGAGGAGTACTTTTGCCACAGAGGACACAGAGTTCACAGAGGAAATCAAATATCATTATTTCTGAACGCATCTTCGATCTAAGTTCTCTGTGTCCTCGGTGATCTCTGTGGCTAAATCCTCCCGTCTTTGTGGCCCAATCAATTCGAGACTCTACGCACGCCGTCGACGAGTCGTTCGCAACCGAAGTTAATTAGTAGCCCTCGTTTCCGCCCAGTTGCTTTCAGATAGGAGAGCACCTGTGCAAACGCCACGTCCGGGAGCTTGGTTACGGATTTCACTTCGACGACCACCTCGCCGCCGACGAGCAAGTCGATGCGTTGTCCCTTGATGGTGTGTCCCTTGTAATCGACGGTTGCTTCCACCTGACGCTCGATCAAAATCCCGCGCAGCTCGGTTCGAACGCCAACGCGTCTTCGTAGATCGATTCCAACAAGCCAGGGCCCAGCACGCGATGCACCTCGATCGCCGCGCCGATGATCTTCTCGGTCAACTCATCCTGCCCCAGCATTCTCGATTCTCCCCTTGAAGTCCACTAGGCCGGAAACGTTCGCCACAGGGTCGATGCATTTGCCACTGAGCGCACGGAGTAGTGCACTAGCTACAGAGGACACAGAGATCACAGAGGGAGTACCAATGCGATGGATTCCATGCTGTACTTTCAAACCGAATTCTCTGTGTCCTCGGTGACCTCTGTGGCCAAAAGTTTTGTCTTGCTCCATGGCTCAACGTTCTATCCGTGGCTACTTCACTTGCTTTCGATAATGCTCCAAGCGCGCTACTCCGGCGGCGCCGAGGTATCCGGCGTCGCCTCCCAGCGATGCGTAATCGATCGTGGTCCGCGCGGCCAGCACGGGGAACGCCCGCCGCTGCACCTCTTCGCGGATGCGCGCCAAGAAGCGCCGCCCCAGCTCGGTGCGGTGCTCGCCGAACGTCATGGCGCCGCCGAACACGACGCCACTGGGATCGATCGTGTGCATCAACGTGACCGCCCCCACGCCCAGGTACGCGGCCGTGTCCAAGACGATCTCGAGCGACAACTCATCGCCGGCTTCGGCCTCCTCGGCAATCATGAGCGGCGTCAGGTCTTTTCCCTTGGCGAGTCGCGTCGCCAGCGAGCTGCGGCGGCCGGCGGCCAGGGCCTCTTCGGTGCGCTTCAAGACAGCCGTCGCACTAGCGTAGGCTTCGAGATGCCCAGGCTGGCCGCAGCCGCAAATACGGGCGTTAGGCCGCTGATCGATAATGATATGTCCGCACTCGCCGCCGTGACTATTTTCGCCGTCAACCAACAGATCGCCGATGATGATGCCGCAGCCAATGCCAGTGCCTAAGGTGAAGAGCACCATGCTCTTAAATTCGCGCCCCGTGCCGACCCAGTACTCGCCGTAGGCGGCCGCGTTGGCGTCGTTGGCAAACGTCACCGGCAAGCCGGCGTAATGGCTTACCCGGTCGCGGATCGGAAAGTTGAACCACCCCAGGTTGTGCGGCTCCAAGAGCATGCCGGCGGGAATGTCCATCGTGCCGGGGGAGCCCAGCCCGACGCGCGCGATGTCACCCGGCGCGAGCCCTGCTTGTCGAGTCGCTTCGTGGACCATCTGGCCCATCCGGCGGGCACCGTCCTCGCCGCCGCGCTCCGTTTCGGTGGCCTGACTAAGCCAGGCAAGTGTCTCCCCCTGGTCGTCGACGATCCCCACCTTGATGTTCGTGCCGCCGAGATCGACCCCGGCGAAGAACGGTGGGCGGGCCGCCTGGCGGCTGACTAAGGTGCGTTGCGGAGGCATGGCTATCCGGCGAGAGCAGTACGTCAGCGGACGCACCAGCTAACGAAGGGCGGGAAGAGCGGTCGGCAGGCCCGAAGTATACGCACCTGGCGGAGATACGGCAATCGCGGTCGGTTCTCGGCAACTGCACGGGTGCATCCTGCACTTTGCGCGTGAGGCATGGTGGGTCATGATTGGCCGGGGGGATTTTCACGCCCAGAGACCC
>JAIESQ010000129.1 GCA_019745975.1 Pirellulales bacterium | reverse complement strand
CAGCAGTCGCCAGAACCCGGTCGCCGTGGCGGCCCCCGGGAACCGGCAGGCGTACCCCACCACGGCGATCGACGCGTTCATCGATACCACTGCTTGTACAGGCGCGATAGAAGCAGACAGCTCGGAGACCAAATCTCGACGGCCTTCGCCAGAGGCCACGGACAGCCGCGACGCGGACTTGATCGACGCTAGATAGTTGCCAAGTTCAGAGCACGAAGGATGTGCGAAGATCTTCGTCGGTGACAGCGATGTCAAACCAAAGAGCGATTTCAGTTTACCGACTAACTCCAAGGCGAGGAGTGAATCGATACCCTGCTCTTGGAAGGCTGCATTCAGATCAACGCTCTGCACATCGACTCGGAGAACACTAGCCAGCGCACTGCGCACCTGCTCGCGTGACTTTCGCAGGATATCATCCGAGCTATCGACCACGTCGGCCGTAATTGCTCGAACCAAGCCTGTATCGGTGGTTAGCTCGTCAACGGAAATCGGCTCTTCCGCAGTAAATCGAACATCCGATTCACGCGGATGCCAAGCATCGGCGGCTGTCGCGAGAAATAAGTGTTGTGCGAGAGGCGGCAATCCCGATTCAGAGTCGGGAAGCGTCGCGAGCTGTCCGAAACCACACTTATGCAACAGTTCGATCCAGGCGGCCTTCGATAACAGAGGCGAAGTGGCTCGAAACGGATCTCCTGCGAACCGCCACCAGCCTTCAGTCAAGCCAAAGGTGATTTGGACCCATCGTTCGACGGACGTCAGCTCGACGAGCAAAAGCAGCCCACCCGGAGCTAGCAACGAACGCGCATGCTTTAAACTCTGTTCGATGCGACGTGTCGCATGCAAGACATTCGCGGCTACGACGACATCGAAACTGCCGACTGGAAACCCTTGCGACGCAGGTCCTTGCTCGATATCGAGAAGCCGAAATCGCAGTGAATCCCGACTCAAGAATTTGTTTGCCCCGTACTTAAGGAATGCATCCGACACGTCCGTGAAGTCGTAGCTGCTGCCTGGCGGAAGTGCCGACAGGATCGCGACGGTCGAACTTCCAGTGCCGGCGCCGAGCTCGATAACTCGAAGTGGTCGATCCAATTGCTGCTGCGCGAAACCGCGCACGGCACTTCGCAACAGTTCGTTGAAGTACTGCGCGAACGGAAAATCCTGATACAACGCCTCGGCAGTCGCGAAAACGCCATCGGGAAAGAGTACTTCGAGCGGTTCGATCTTGCCCCGCAACACGGCAGCAAGGTTACTGCCGCAACGGTCGAGAAGCTCGAAGTGCGATCGTGCGAACGGCAAACGAGCGGCGGCGGCGCGAGACCGTACGGAGAGAGGTGTATCGGGGAGTGTTCGGGCGAACTGCAAGGCGGTTGACTCAACCAGCCAGCCAGCATTGATCAGCTCATCAATCCATTGGTCTGCGAATCGCTTGAAGCGGGGGAGCACCTGGAAGCGACGAATGATTTCTTCACGTGACCAGCGCGCGGAATTGTTGAGTGGTTCGAGCAGATTCTTGAAGGCGCGTGCTACATATTCCAACGTAAACTCATCGAGCGACTCCGAGAAATCGCGAAATTGGGCCGCCATGGCCACTAATGGAGCGGCCGTCCTGCGAGCGTCATTAGAAACGGCTTGAAACAAGCGTGAAGAATCGATCACCGATCGCGACGGAGCGGTTGTTTGCGTTGTGATGCCGCCTGGGGCTAGCCGTAGAGCGATTCCGTCATCAAGTTGACGGGACTGTTCGACCTGGCGCGTCGGACGTCGATCAACGTCAAAGATGCCGACTTGAGGAACCCGTAGCGACAGCGCGGCGGCAAACGCCTGTGTCGCGTCTGCGCTTGATAACGGCCGCATCCCGCTCTGTTCAATGAACTGCCGATATCGCGCCGGCGCCACCGCGCGGCTCGCGCCCCAGAAACCCCAGTTAATCGACAGCGCAGGCAGGCCAACTGAGTGACGGTAACGCGCTAATCGATCGAGATAGGCGTTGGCCGCCGCATAACTAGCCTGACCTGCCAATGGCGCGAATGCCGCGGTCGACGAGAACAATACGAAGAAGTCAAGCGAGCGCCGACGTGTTGATTCATGCAACAACCAAGCGCCAAGAACCTTGGGGTATAGCACGGCTCGAACGTCGGCGAGCGCACGATTCCAGAGTACGCCATCGGACAGGATGCCGGCCGCGTGCACAACGCCATCGAGACGACCATACCGCGCGTCAATGGACTCAAATAGTTGTGAGACTGCCTGGGGGTTAGTGATATCGACGGCGGGTGCCCAGACGTCTGCTCCGCGTGCGGTTAACTCATGGACAATGGCGATGCGGTTGGCGATTGGTTCGCCGAGTTCCGTGGAATGGAGTGCTTCAGCAGCAAGGGCATCGGGCAAATTCGTGCGCCCAACCAACACCAGTCGGCGTGCTCCTTGATCTACCAGCCACGTAGCTACCGTCCGGCCGAGATCTCCCAACCCACCCGTGATGAGATAAACGCCGTCGCGCTGGATTTGGACGAGCGAACTTTCCGCAGCGCGGGGATCGAATGGCACAAAGGCGGGCCGCCAGCGACGGCCGCCGCGGCGCATGACCACGTCTTCAGAGTCGCTATTGTCCAACTCCTGGTAGATAGATTCGGCCATTTCGTGCGCGCTTGCGTCGCACTCAAAATCGATCCAGCAGGTACGCACGCCAGGAAACTCGCGCCCAATGGATTGCAGCAGAGGACCGATTGTGACTTCGTCGAGTATTTCGGCGGAGTCATTGACAATGTCGGTATGAACCGACGCATCGCAAGTGGCGCCGCAAATCTTGACCTCACCGGTTGTATCTGTGAGGAAGTGCTTTGAGATATGAACGAGCGCTTCGGCGCCTTCAGTCAGACGATTACGCAGCTCAGGTAGTGTCAGGTCGACACCCCGTGGTCGCCGCAACGACCACAGAAAGACAATGCCATTCAACGGCGTGAAGCTTTCTGCGCACAGGGCAAGTGGTAGTTGTGCGAATTCGCCTGGTGCATCGGGATTGAGTGAGTAGGAATCATGTCCTAACGGCTCGAATCGGCGGCCAGCGCGAACGATCACGCATGCAGCACCGGATTGCCGCATTTGTCTCGCCAGGTCGTCTCCCACTCCCTCTTGATCCGCGAAGACGAGCCATTTCTCGTTTGCACGGGAATTGGTACGACAGGTCAATTCCGGCAATTCCTCAAGCGTCGGCCTGTAGAACAACTGGCTAACACCACCTGTGGAACCGCGAGACGAAGGGCCGACCACGACCGCAGCCTTGACCGAAGCACTTGTGGTGGCGTCGGGTAGTGCGGTCGTTTGCTCGCTGTTGACCCACAGCCGAATGCGATCAAATGGATAGGTCGGCGCCGGAACTCGCCTCCAAGGGACGTCTCCGGTCAACGCTTCGCCATTGAGATCCACACCTGTGCAGAACAATTCGCGTGCGGCGGAATGCAACTGGCCAACAGGGTCGATCGAGTCGACGAACACGGTTATTACGTGAGTGTTATTAAAGGCTCCTTCGTCCGCCAGGTTAGAGCTGTCACCAATAAGTAGCAAAACATGCCCCGGTTGGTATTGGGTCGAACCAGGTGGTACGACTAGTCCAACATCACAAGTGTTGGCCTCCAAAATGGGTTCGATGCGGTCAAACTTACTTGTGGATAGCCAGTGTGCCGCCAGCTGCCCAGATCCGGCTCCATGGGTTGTCGCTGCGACCACACCCCAATGCTGCAATTGTCGCGCAACGGCAAATTGCAATACTGCGTTTGCAAACAGGACAAATTCGGGCTCAGCAACGGCTCTGCTGTATGACGAAGCGAATAGCCGTGCGCGGACTCGATCAGAAAGTTGACTTCCTAAGCCGACTAGTACTTCTTCGATTGCTTGCCGCACTGCCGGTACGTTGTCGGTCAGCCGTTGTGCGACGGCTGCAATCTGCGATTCTTCACAGAAATGACGAGCGAAAAATAGATGCACCCTTGGTGCACGGCGCGGGGACAGCCCGCGATGACTTGCCGCGCTGGTTTTGCCGTCCGCAAACGCAAGCAGCCGCTGAATCACCTGTTCGCGACTCGAAATCGTGATGGCGGCACGTGCACGATGCCATGCCCGTCCGCTGTTGATTGTAGAGCAGAAGTCACTGAGAGGCTGCTGTGAGTTCTGAGACAAGTGCGTTGCATAGCGACGGGCAAGCTCACGCAGTGCCGGTTCAGACCTCGCCGAAAATAGCAACAGCCGAGGCCTTTCCGCAGGTGCCTTGTCTTGGTTTTCGCACTGCGGCGCTTCTTCCAGCACCACATGCGCGTTGGTGCCTCCAAGGCCGAACGAACTGACGCCGACGCGTCGTGGTTGTCCAGTGCGGGGCCAGGGTGCCCAGCGATCCGCAAGAAAGAAAGGAGTCTGCTCAAACTGGATGGCGCGATTCGGTGCGCTCAAATGCAGCGTGGGTACGCGCTGCCCGTGGGTAAGCATCAGGAGAGCTTTAATCAAGCCGGCGATGCCCGCCGCAGCCTCCAGGTGGCCAAGGTTCGTCTTTACCGAACCGATCGCGCAAAAGCCGGAAACCGAAGTGTGACGCTTGAATGCCTCCGCGAGCCCTTCGATCTCCAACGGGTCGCCAAGCGGGGTGCCAGTTCCGTGTGCTTCGAGATAACCAATACTCGCCGGATTGAGGCCAGCCTGACGATATGCTTCCGTGATGCACTCGCATTGGGCTCGCGGATTGGGGGCTGCCAAACCGGCTTTGGCGTGACCATCGTTATTGACGGCCGACCCGCGAATTACACCCCAGACAGTGTCACCATCGACCAGAGCCGCGCTCAGTGGCTTAAGTAATACGACGGCCGCCCCCTCGCCTCGTCCGAAGCCGTCGGCACGCTCGTCAAATGCCTTGGAGCGACCGTCCGCGGCGAGAATCTGTTCGCGTTCGAGAATCGCCTGACCTTCGGGATTAAGGTTCAGATGTACGCCACCAGCGAGCGCAACCTGACACTCTCCTGCGCGCAAGCTCTGACAGGCGAGATGAACCGCGACCAGAGCCGAACTGCAAGCGGTATCGAGTGTCAGGCTCGGGCCTTCTAGTCCAAGCATGTATGAAATTCGGTTGGCCAGCATCGAGAGCGAGTTGCCAGTCCGCGCATGCGGATCGCCACGATCCTCCGGCGACGAGAAGAGCTTCACATAATCGAGAGTGCTCGAGCCGACAAACACACCTGTGCGTCGCGCAGGCAGAGCCGACGGACGATATCCGGCGTTCTCGAGTGCTTCCCAAGAGACCTCGAGAAGGAGTCGCTGCTGCGGATCCATTAAGCGGGCTTCGCGCGCAGACAGATGAAAGAAGGCAGGATCAAAAGCACTGATATCGGGGAGATACCCTCCGAGCGGTTCGTTCAATTTCACGCCCGAGTCCGACGCGCCGCGTTCGCTGGTCGTGTCGGTCTCCAGATCGCCGAAGCGGTTCCGCGGCAACGGCCCGATCGCGTCCCGACCCTCTCGCAAGAGTGACCAAAACTCGTCGGTTGTTTCGGCACCGGGAAGCCGAAGTCCAATGCCTACGATGGCGATTGGCGGCGTAGTTGGTTCGACTGTGATGTTCAGTAGCGGAGTCGTTGAAATTTCCGCGTGTCGCGGAGCGTTGCTAGCCTGAGTTTCTGTTCCGTTTTGCAGTAGCTTTGTGACTTGGACTCCCTTGTTTGCGACCAAGTACTCCGCCAATGAAGTGGCGGTCGGATGTTGGAAAAGCAGGGTCGGTGGAAGCGGCTCGCCCAACAGCGAAGCAAAGCGACGGTTAAATTGAATTGCCAGGATCGAGTCGAACCCAAGGTCCATCACGTTGGCATCGAGTTCGATCTCATCGGTCGGCTGCCCAAGAGTTTTTGCAAACTCTTGAATGATTCGATCAATGAGTTGATCGCGCAGTCCTGCATCTGTAACCGCATTGGAAGTAGCGACAGATTGCGCCTCGACCGGCATGTCCCGAGGCAAGGAAACCAGCACGGTCAGTTGAGCCTGCGCCGGGGGTTCGAGGAGCCAGTGGGGCTGGAAGCGGGCGGGGTCGGCGTGGCCGCGCAAGAACAGAACTTCGCCGA
>JAIESQ010000152.1 GCA_019745975.1 Pirellulales bacterium | reverse complement strand
ACCTCACCGCCGCCCTCGAAGCCCACTTCACCGGCCAAAAAACGCCCTCACTCCTCCCCAGGGTGTGAACGGTTACGGTTGCGTATATCAAGGTAGTACTCGCGAAACTGACCTGGGGGATAAAGGTAATGCTTGAATATCGGCAAAGAGAAGTACGCCGCCTGTTGGAATAGCATCGCGAGAAGCAGGATATACAGCGCCGTACGTCGCAATCCGATCGATAGCATCGCAGCCGTAACGAATGCGGATGCGAACAGGACGGTCTCAGCGTCCGCCAAGGAATAGAGTCGCTCGCGACGAATCAACAGGGGGCGATAGTCGGTTTCGACGAACTGCCAAAGATGCACGAACGTGGCGGCAACGGTGCCGGCATAAGCCAACAGCGTCACAAGGACAATTGTATTAGTCCCCATCCCGGTGATCACGGCTATAGTTACCAATACTGGAACGAGCAGGGTACCCCCTGGATGAAACCACCAGCAGCCGATAAGCAGCGCGCCGGCAACTCCTAGCAGGGTAAGCGAAAGGCGTCGGGACGGCCCTCGACAACTTTGCCAAGCGAGCATCGCGACCGCGGTGAGGCCCGTGGCAAGAAACGCGTTCGGATCAAGGCGAGGCACATTGGGATTGAATCGGAAATCGGGTGCCGGCCTCAGGGTTAGGTAGAACTGCGAAAGAAGAAACACGGCCGCGCACAGACAGATGACTTCCAGCAAATCAACCAACGAGCAACGCTTTCGGAGAAGCTTCGACCAGTCGGGCCTGGCAAAGAGCCTGCCGCCCGTACGCGACTGATGGAAGAACCAGTCGCTCGCCAAACAGGCCGCGGCGAGCAGCGCCGCCGCGATCCAACCGGTCGCGGACTGCGGGAAGAACTGCCAGCGGATGCGCACTTCAGCCAAGAGCGGCGCGAAGTGCAATCCGGCGATGCCCGGAGCGCTGAAAACTTCCGCGAGAAACGGCAACGCAAGCCCCTTCCCCACTGAATGTAGATCACCTCACCCGGCGACGACCAGTGAATTTCTGCTGACATTACTGGCGCCGCCCGCGCCGGTCAAGGAAACGCCACTCGGCGGCGGGTTCACGTTCACGCCTCACGCGGCCAACAGTGTTGCGGCGACCGTTGGTGCGTTTTACGCACCCTTCAGAAACTCAACGAACGCTCGTCAGCCTCGCCTCAAGCGTGCAAGTGGCGCTTCGTGTACTTCGGCTCGTACAACTGCACGACGAAGTCGCCGGGGACGCGGAAGTGGGTCGCCAGGCCGTAGCCCACGTCTTGCACGGCATCAACAAACTCGACTCCGCGCGCGGTGAGCTCGGCCACGGTCTGCGCGATGTCGTCGCAGTAGAACGAGAGGTACGGCGTGCCCGACGTCTGGCCATCGGCGGCATCGACGGGATGACAGCTCAGGTCGGCTTCGGGCAGATCGAAGATCAGCCAGCCATCTCCAACGTCGGTGTAGGAGGTGAAGCCGAGTTTGTCGCGGAGGAATGCGCGGAGCTCCGCCGGCTGAGATGTGTAGAACATCGTGTGCACGCCGCGAATCATGGCTGACTCCGGGGCTGTGGGGGGCTTTGCTTCGCAGACGAACTGCACGATCAGCGATCGCATTAGTGGCTGAAAATCTTAGTTTTGGCAATCGCCCAAAGTTGCCTATCTCGCAAGGATGAGGCAGAATCGGCGCCGCAGGGCGCAGTTATCAGAACGGAATTGAGAGGTGGCTTATGAGTACTCATTCGACTGCGGGCTGCCGCTGGCTTCGTGGTGTCCTCGGCGCGCTGGTCGTGTCGATATTCACGAGCGCCGCGTGGGCCGATGCTATTGTCTACGACAACGGCCCGCCGCTCTATTCTCCCCTGGCGGATCAGGCAGCGTGGGTTGCGGATTCGCAGGGAGCGGACTCGATTGAAGCTGCTGACGATTTCAGCCTGCCCTCGGGGAACAATCGCGTTTACAGCATGCACTGGTGGGGGATTTATGAGTCGGGCATAGCGGTTCCGCCCAGCGACGCCTTTACGATCAAGATCTACAACGACAACACGGCGATCAAAGGCGCGCCGGCGCCGGCGCCCAACACCGTCAACACGAACGTCAATATCATCAGTCTGGCGCGAACCGCGACAGGCACGTTCATTGAAGGGCTGCCAGTCTACGAATACGACGCGCGGGTCCGCGGCTTTAGCGAAATTCCACCGTACCTGTCGCTGCTCGGGGGCAATTTTCGTTATTGGCTGGGCATCTCCAACAACTCGGCTGGCAACGATTGGGCGTGGGTGCAAAGCGCCAACAGCGCGGGGGCGATGTATCTCAAGAGCGCCACGACTCAGCAATGGGTGGCCACCGACAAGAGCATGGCATTCTATTTCACGGTAGTACCAGAACCGAGTGGCCTAGCGATGGCTGCGCTGGCTGCGGTCGGTGCTGCGGTGACGGCGGCCCGGCGCCGAGGCCGTAGAAATCGCTAATGCAGCGGTGTACTCGGTGAGCGTCACGAGGGCGTCGCCCTAATACAGTTACCTGGGACGATGGTGCGTTTCACGCACCCTACAATTCCGGGGTCGTAGACCCCGGCTACAGTGCCGACGCTAGTAAGCCGCCGCGTGGCGCCCGGCGCGGGCGTCGCCAGCGGCTTCAAACCCCTCGGGCGTAATGCGGACCAGGCTCGGCGCCCAGAGCGGTCCGCTGGAGCGCTCGACCTTGTGCCCTAGTCGCTCGAGCGCGGCGATCGTGGCCGGGTCGGCGTTGTCGTGAATTAGCAAGCTCCCCAACTGGGGCGGCGACTGGCGGAACGATCCTAGATGATGATTGGTTCCGAAGCGCACCGCCTTGACTGACTCGGTCGCCGAGAGCTTGAAGTCGATCTGGTTCAGCACCGCCTGCAGCGCGGCCTGATCCTGACCATCGCCGCCGGCGACGCTGATCGCCAGCACCGGCTTGCCCTCTTTCAAAATGAGCGTGGGGGTGAGCGTGATGCGCGGGCGCTTGCCGGGCGCGATGCAGTTGGGATGGCCCGCCCAGGTGTTGAAGCTTTGCAATCGGCTGCCGAGCCAGACACCGGTGTCGCCCGCTTGCACACCGCTCCAGCCGCTGGGCGTGGCGATGACGACGTTGCCCCAGCGATCGGCGGCGACGCAAGTCGTGGTGTCGTGGACGGCGCCGACCAGGCCACGACGTTTTTCGTTTTCTGCCAACAGGGCCTGACCGCTGAGTGGATCGCCCGGGCGCTGCTCGAGCGAGGCGTGCGCTAGGTCGATCAGTGGGCGGCGCAAGTCGGCATACGACGGCGAGAGCAGCACGTCGAGCGGCACCTGGACGAACAGCGGATCGGCATAGTAGACATCGCGATCGGCCAGCGCCAGCTTCATGGCTTCGATCGTCAGATGGATCGACTCGGGGCGGTTGTGACCCAACGACGCCAGGTCGAAGCCAGCCAGCAGGCGCAGCGTCTGCAGCAGGTAGGGCCCTTGCGTCCACGGCCCGCACTTGTAGACCGCATGCCCGCGATAGTCGACCACGGCGGGCTCTTCGACGCGCGTGACGTGGGTGGCGAGATCTTCGAAACGGATTAAGCCGCCGTTTTGCGCGCTCCAGTCGGCCAGCTCGCGCGCGAACGGTCCGCGATAGAAGTAATCGGCGGCGGCGCGCAGGCTACGGCTGCGATCGGGGCCGGCCTGGTTTTCGGCCGCGATAAGGCGACGCAGCGTGCGCGCCAAGAGGGGATGCCAAGGGGCTTTCCCGCGATCGAGCAAGTCGAGCGCGGGCTCGGCGACGTCGGCCAAGCGCAAGGTGCCCGAGCGGTCGAGCAAGGTGATGCAGGCGTCGAACGCCGCGGGCACTGCGGCCGCTTGAATGCCAGAGGCGGGAATGCCCCCCTGTTTCTCAAAGTACTCGCGCGTGGCCAGGCGCGGCGCCGCCCCCTGGCCGGCAATAACTTCGACGACTTGCCGGCGGGCGTCGTAGACAAGGATGGGCACTTCACCGCCGAAGCAGAAGCCCAACGAGTCGGTGACGCTCAAGGCGAGGATCGTGGCCGCGGCGGCGTCGGCCGCGTTGCCGCCGCGCTTGAGAATCTCGATTCCGGCGTCCACCGCGCCGGCACCGCCGGCACTGACCGCGCCCTGACTGCCGGTGGCGTGCGCCGCGGGTTGCTCTGGGGCGGCGACACTCGCACGTGGCGTCATCAACAGAGCGACTAGAAGCAGTTTCAAAGGCAGGTTTGGGTGCCACTGCTGGCTTGCCCAGCAGTGCAAGGTTCGATACGGCACTGCTAGACGAGCTAGCAGTGGCACCCGACGTCGGATCATCGCCAGCTTTGAAACAGCTTGGATCACAGTTAGTGCCACGGCGAGCCACGGTTTTGGTGACATGATCGAGCTCCCGAGGGAGAGTATTGCGAATAGTCCGTTGAAGAATTGTAGCCGGCCTCTGTGATCTGTGAGGCCGGTCCGGGGTCAGAGACCCCGACTACAGATTGTGTCCGACCATGCCCTCTGACTCGTCGGCTACGCGTAGCCGTGCTGGCGAAACCATTGCCAGGCGGCGGTGGCCGCCTCGCGCACGTCGCCGGGGTTGTAATCGAGTTCGGCCACGGCCCGATCACAACGGTAATGATGTTCAAGCGCCGACATCGCGGTCGACGCGCTATTCACGTCGGGCTCGCGGCCCGAGATGCGCCCCCAGGCGCTCCCCAGCAAACCCGCGGCCCGCAGCCAGCGGGGGCGCGCGGTGAGGATCGGTCGCCGCCCGCCGGTAACTTCGGCGAACAGGGTCCAGGCTTCAAAGTAACTCATGGCCGGGCCGCCGAGGATATAGCGCCGGCCCGTTTGGCCGCGCTCCAGTGCCGTGAGCACGGCGCGGGCGACGTTCCGCACATCGCAAAAATCGTTGCCGCCCGGGGGCGCAATCCAGCTTTGTCCCTTGGCGACCGCCAGGATCATGCGCCCTGACGAGGGCTTCCAATCCCACGGCCCCAGCACGTAGACCGGGTTGACGATTACGGCGTCGAGCCCTTGGGCGACTTCCTCGAGCAGCGCTTGCTCGGCCGCGCGCTTGGTGACGACATAAGGGACTTCGACGTGTCCGCCGACGGGCGACTCCTCGTTGGCCGGTTGGGTACGCGTGCCGATCCCCAGCGCGTCGACGCTCGAGACGTGCACCATCCGCGCGCCGGCCGCGCGGGCGGCGCGGGCGACGTTGCGCGTGCCTTCGACATTGATCGCCTGCTGCAAATCGAGCCCGGTCCAGCCAAGCTGCACGACGGCCGCGGCATGCACGACCCAGTCGATGTCTTGCGTGGCCGCTTGCAACGAGCTGGCGTCACGGACGTCGCCTGGGGCGATTTCGACATCGAGCCCGGCGAAGGGGCGCGCGTCGGAGCTGACGCGCGCTAGCACGCGCACCTGATGCCCGCGCTCAAGCAGCAAGCGCACGCAGTTGTTGCCGACCAGTCCGGTTCCGCCGGTGACGAGCGTATGCATGGATTAGAGTGTGGCGAACCAGCAATGAATAGGCAACGCGCCCGTTGGCTACGTGGCGGAAGGATCAGCGAACACAGTCGCTGCCGCCCCTCGCCGTCGCAGGTGCTTCTCGATTTGACGGCGATTGATCGACGCAACGATCCAAATGGCTAGCAAGGCGTCGACAACTCTTAAGGATTCCGATGCCATCATCGCCGGAAGTGCGTACTTAAGTTCGTCATACGAAGGGCCAGGCAAGCGACGCGTAATTACTCCAGTAACCGTGGACAGGAGCCATTAGGTCCACCAAGCGCCGAGAATCCAGTGAACTGAGGCTTGGCTCCAAGCAACGTCGCCGTCCGCAATGTACTCAGGATCGCTGGCACGCCAGATTTCTCGCGTGTATGTAAATGGCCGAAAAATGTTCAGAATGGGAATGAGCCAACAACCGACAGCGCCTTGTGGAGTGTGCTTCAGGCCGTCGACGCCTAGTCCTCAATCAAGCGAAGGCTCGGGGTTTTGTGGCGTCCGCAGTGGGCGCGCACGGTGTAGGTCCGGTGCGGTG
>JAIESQ010000198.1 GCA_019745975.1 Pirellulales bacterium | reverse complement strand
GAAAAATCATCCAACTGACCGAAAGCCTCTTAGCTCTGGCTGCTTGATACAGCAACGGTTCTCAGAAAGTGCAGTCAAGTAGCGTCTAAGGAGCAATATTGGTGGAAACTGATTCTTCGCAGCCAACCAGTGCGAGCACAGCAAAGCAAGTGGCGCGCCAGAGCCTTGGCAAGAAACGTGAGCGAAGAGCCGGCGGAAACGTTCCGGTGCGACGAGAGGAGTTTGTGGCAGACGTCGGTTGCGAGGATCAGCTATCTGCCGTGGTGTCGGCCTGAGGGGCGGGTTTTGGCCCGTCGCTCAAGTCGTTGCGGCGAATGGCGTCGTAGACCTCTTGGCGATGGACGGGGACTTCTTTGGGAGCCTCGACGCCCAGGCGAACCTTGTCCCCACGGATTTCCACGACGACGATGGTAATGTCATTATTAATGACAATACTCTCGTTCTTTTTTCGGGATAAGACCAACATCGCCGATTCCTTCACCGCACTTTGGCGGAGCGTCTCCCACTGACGCGCCAGCGTGCATCCTCAAGTGGCGCGGCCGGTTGACTTCCTGTTTGCTGGGCCGAGGCCAACGTATGGCCTTGTGGTTGTGCAGTTTGTTTCAATTCCTTCAAAGAAGGATTGCTATTCTGCACACTTCACTGTACGCTCTACCCCCTTACAGTCAAGCGGTGCGCGCCAGCATCCTGGTCCTGGCCGGGCGAATCGATACAAATCCTTACCTGGCCGCCTCCTACTGCAAACCGCCAGACTCGGCAGGGCACCCCCTAGTTAAGGGGATGTGCTAGTCGAGGCTCTCGTCTTAACCCCCAACATGACTGCTAGTTGCGTATTTGCAGCCCACACCGGGCTCTGATAGCGTCCGGTTTATGGTAGGGGGGACGGCATGCCTCGGGGGGGCCCGACCGGCGACGCGCTTCCCTGGGGGCGGTGCTGAACATGACAGGCAGATGTCCAGCCGGGCTAGGAAGACCTCTCGAATCGCATTCCATGGCGGTTGGCCTGGGAAGCGGTCCATTCCGCCACTCCATTGGGTCACGGCAATAAACCGGTGATGTGTTGGATGGCCTGTAAGTTGCGGGCGCCTTCGGACGTGAGGTGGAATGCGGTGCCGGCGCGGCAGTGGTTCAAGTCGCAGTGTTGTCGCGGTGCGTAGCTGAAGTGTCGCGGCTCCGACTGCTTGTGCACTTGGCGCAGCGCGCTGCCTCTCGTGGAACTCTCGCATCGACGCGTGGCGTTTCCGCTGCGGCGTGAGAATCGTCAAGCAGCCGGAAGCGGAGGATTTGCTGCGAACTGCGTGGTGTTGGTGCGCTGCCACGAAGGTCGGCCTGCTTATCGTGTCACCCTTTGGCAGAGCGGCGTCCCGGCGCGGCGGCTTGCGGGCGAAAGCGGCGAGCCTATAATCCACTCAGAGCCGTGCGGACCGACTCGTTCTTGTCTAATTCGCAGCTTGTGCGGCCCGCCGAGCGTTTGCAACTGAGCTTTAGTCGCGACGGGAACGATCCATGCGGCAGTGGTTTGCCGACGTCAAGAACGCCGTGTGGACGGTGCTTCATGGCATGTGGGTGACGCTGCGCTATTGGCTCAAAACGTACGATCCCGAGCGACGCACTTTCACTGAGCAGTTCGAGTATCCCGAGCTGCCCGTGCCCGTGGCACAGCGTTATCGGGGATTTCATCGCTACGATCTGACAACGTGCATTGCCTGTGATCAGTGCGCGAAGGCTTGCCCAGTGGATTGCATCTACATTGGCAAGGAGCGCGTGACGCAGGGCAAGGGATTCAAAGTCACGGGATTCACGATCGACTATACGAAGTGCATGTTTTGCGCGTTGTGCGTCGAGCCGTGCCCGGTCGATTGCATCTTCATGGGTGCGACGCACGATTTGAGTTGCTACAGCCGGGACGGGTGCATTGTCGATTTTTCGCGGTTGCCGGTCGAAATCGCCTGGGGGCGGGCCACGCTCAATCCAACGGCGGTCGCCGAATCGAAGTTCGTCAGCGAGCCGGTTCACGGCGGCCCGAACCAGTGAAAGGCGGGGGCATGACGGCGCCACAGGCCAACGATACGCCACGGGCAAACGGCTCACCGCCAGCGAAAGGTGCTGAGCGGCTGTTCACGGTTGAAGAGGCAAACCTGATGATGCCCCTGGTGCGGGCCATCGTCAGCGATCTCAGCCGCCTGTCGCACGATGTCGTCGAACGCCGGCAGCGCGTCGCCCTGCTGCGATCGGGGCGCGAGTCTGGGGCCCGCAACCCAGAGAGTCGCGATCCCTATAGCGAAGAGCTGGCTCAAATCGAGGACGAGCTCGAAAAACAGACTCGCGAGCTGCAAGGATACGTCGACGAACTGCGTGCGTTGGGCATCGAACCGAAGGACGGCCTTGCCGGCATTATCGATTTTCCCGCGGTGATGGATGGGCGTCGCGTCTGTCTTTGCTGGCAGTTAGGCGAGCCGGAAGTGCTCTTCTGGCACGAAGTCGACAGCGGCTTTGCCGGGCGTCAGCCGCTGGTCGCCGGCAGCCTCTCGGCGGACGGCAACGGGCTGGACGGTTCGCACGACCAGGACTCGCCCGCTACTGATTAGCGGTTCTCCGAAGTACTCTGTAGCTGGGGTCTGCGACCCGAACTCACGGCAAATCACCGGCCGTTCAGTTCGAATTGGCCGGCTACAGTTTGCTCAATTGGGCAGTCTCCTGATCGAAATCCGCAACAAGTCGGGCGACCGAGTATTGCACCGGGTGGCGGCGGCCAGCCTCGAAGGGGTCGATCTCACCGGGGCTCGCCTGGCGCAGGCGGCGCTCGGGCGCGCCGTGCTCATCAAGGCGGTCTTGGTGCAGGCGGATCTTATCGAGGCTGATCTGGCTTTCAGCAACCTGACGCGGGCCAACCTGCGCGCCGCTAACCTGGTGTCGGCGAATCTGCGCGGGGCATCGTTGGTTTCGGCTACGCTCGCCGAGGCGCGGCTCAATGGCGCCAACTTGCAAAACGCCTGCCTGTTTCAGGCCGATTTGACCGCTGCGCGCCTGGAGCAAGCCCGTCTCGTGGGAGCCGACCTTACGGGTGCGCGCCTCACCGACGCGGTGCTCGAGGGGGCTTGGTACGATCGGTCGACGCGTTGGCCCGACGGGTTCGATCCGGCGGTCAGTGGCGCGGTGCTCGTCGCGCGATCGAAGCCCTAGCGCATCGATCGGGGTGCTGGGCCGGCGCGCGGGAGGACGGTTTGCCGCACCTTGCAATGGTCGGTCCAACTTTTAGAATGACGCGTCTGACGAAACGTTCGACCACTGCTGGCCTTACACCAATTGCTGGGCGCGGCCGCGGTTAGCTTCGCTTCCCCCGAGGCGGAAAGGTACGTTCCATGACTCCGACGTCGATCGTCGGCTACCTGGCGCTTTTCACCGCCGTTGGGTTTGGGTTTCTGTTCGTCAATCTGATGGTGGGGTGGTTGCTGCGCCCGCGGTTGCCGAACCCCGAGAAGCTCGAGGTCTACGAGTGCGGCGAGCCGACGATCGGTTCGAGCTTTATCCAGTTCGATCTGCGGTTCTACGTGATCGCGCTGTTGTTCATCATCTTCGACGTGGAGATCGCGTTCTTCTTTCCGTGGGCGACGGTGTTCGGCAAAGCGACGCACCTTGAGGACAAGCGGTTCGCGGTCGTGGCGGCAGTCGAACAGGTCGAACCAGCGGGTGATCCTGCCAGCAGCGCGCCGGCGAAAACCGCCGCGCTCACTCCCGCGGCAACCACCCTCTTGAGCGAACTGGGTGTGCCCAATCCCGCCACGCAGGTGCCCGCCGATGAGGCAGCGATCAAGTCGACGGCGCAGCAGATCGTGCGGTTCGCGCTGGTCGATATTGGCGTGTTCTTCGCCGTGCTGATGGTCGGCTTCGCGTATGTCTGGAAGCGCGGCGATCTCGATTGGGTGCGAGCGCTGTCGAACGAAGTCGCCGCCGCCCGCCCGACCGGAGGTCGCAAGCCTGTTCCCGAGCGCGACATGGCGTTGGCCGGCTGATCGGTCTCGCATTATTGAAGGACATTCGGCATGGCAGGCACGAATCTCGTCGATCGTTTGCGGCAACGTTTTGGGGCCGGCATCACCGGCGCGCAGCTCGAAGCGATCGACCCGTGGATCGAGGTAGCGCCCGACGCGCTGGTGGCGGTGTGCACGTTTCTGCGCGACGAGGCCGATTTGAAGTTTGAGATGCTCAACTGCATCTCGGGGGTCGACTACTTCGAGCCCGACGCGAAGAAGGCCGCCAAGGTCGACTGGCAGCCGCACTGCGAGGTGGTTTATCACCTCTGGAGCTTCAAGAACAAGGCCAGCCTGGTGCTCAAGGTGATTGTGCCGCGTTGGCAGGATGACGAGCCGGGTCGCTTGCCCGAAGTGCCCAGCGTCGCTGGCGTGTGGGCCACGGCCGACTGGCACGAGCGCGAGGTGTACGACTTGTCGGGCATCTACTTCACAGGGCATCCGAGTCTGCGGCGCATTTTGTGTCCCGAGGATTGGGCGGGGCATCCGTTGCGCAAGGACTACGAGATGCCGCTGGAATACCACGGCATCCGCGGGCGGTAGCTCATCCGCGAGCGGTCGTCGCGTGCGCGTTTTCTTCGCGAGAAGCTCTCTCGACGAATCGTGGGCGTTTCGCTGGACTCCGTGTCTTCGCGTGATCGAGCTTCTTGGGCGGCGATTGCGCCGCGCATCGCCGCGATGGGCAAGTTCGCCGACGTTTCGCTTGCGGTGTGATTCTGCCGGCACGTAGAATGGGCGGACTCGCGGCAGTTTGGGGAGTTGTTTCGCGTCCGGGGAGGGAACGCTAATGCGCCGCACGATTCTGGCAGTCGTGATCTTGGCGGCTGCACTCGTGAACGGTTCCGTTCACGCGGCGACGATTCAGTTTCTCACGCCGGCGGGATCGTCGCTGGGTGTCGCTTACGGCGTCGATGGGCTGAACGTCGTCGGGCAGGATGTGGCCCAGCGAGGCTTTCTCTACAACGGCGCGACCAAGACCTACACGGTGATTCAGCCGCCGGGGGGGGGGGCGACGGCCGCTCGAGGAGTTTCTGGCAACACGATCGTCGGTTATTACATTGGGGGGGGGGGAACGCACGGATATCTGTTTGACGGGGTCAACTACACTTCGTTTGACCATCCGTTGGGTATTAACAGTACCTCTCCTTGGGGAATCGACGGCAATAACGTCGTTGGACAGTACGTCGATGCCTCGAAGATTGTGCATGGTTTTATATTCGACGGCGCGAACTATACGACGCTTGATTTTCCGGGCGCCAAGGCGACTCGCGCCCTTGACATTTCGGGCAACCTCGTCGTTGGCTCCTACGAGGACTCCAAGAACCGCACGCACGGGTTTGTCTACGACGGCGCCACCTGGACCACGCTCGACGACCCGCAATTCATGGGCACGACGACAGCCTACGGCATCGACGGCAGCAAGATCGTGGGCACCGCCGACAACAACTCGACGTTCTTCGGTGCGTTTATCTACAACGGCGTTAGCTACTCGCACCCATTCGGAATCGAAGGTGGCGCCGGCCAGATACACCAGTTCTTCGGCATTTCCGGCAATCGCATCGTCGGCACCTACAACGACCGCCCGTTCGTGTACGTTATTCCTGAGCCGTCGACGTTCGTGTTGGCTGCGCTCGGCCTGCTAGCTTTGCTCCCGCTCGCCAGGCGAAAGCGCTCCGCCGCCTCGCCGCCGCCCGGTTAGTTGCTTGATTCCCACCACCCTGGCGCTAGCGCGCGGAGCAAGCTCCGCGGCTAACGCGATTCCACTTCCCGCCAGCCAAAAAGGGGTATTCAGGTTCGTTCGTCGCTCCCGCCGATCGTGCGCCCTTCGTCAGCCTGCGAAGAAGCGGCTGCGGTTCGAACCGCTTGAAGACCGCCGGCTGCTGACAACCTTCACCGTGAGCAGCGCCGCCAACGACGGCGCCGGCAGCCTGCGCGAGGCACT
>JAIESQ010000047.1 GCA_019745975.1 Pirellulales bacterium | reverse complement strand
GATGCGGTAGCTCCGCACGTCCGGTTTGAGGAGGGGAGAGGCGGCAGCAACGTGCTGCCCCTCTCCTACTCGACCGTCCGCTTACGATTCCTCGTCGCCGTGTGGTGGATCGAGAGATTCGCCGAGCCCTGTCGGCGGTCGCTCGGCCGGCGACAGCGGCGTCTTGTACCAGCGATCGTCTCCCGGCTGCGTCGGCCGCAAAGCGCGCCGCGCCTCGCGGCGAGTCCAGCGGGCCCAAGTTCGGACGACGACAAGCAACAACAGCCCTAGCAGGATGAGCGCCAACAGCGCCATGAGCACTTTGGCGCGCAACACGGGATCGAGTCGCCACAATAGCGGCCTGGTTTCGTGCGACGCAGCTTGAGCAAGTAGTCCGAATGACACCGGAACCTCGGACTCCATGCACCACCGGACGAGCGCCCGGCACTACTACCAGCGCAGCTCGCCGCGCGGATTGAGTGGATGTCGCTCGTCGAACTGGCGTATCCATTCGGCCTCGTCTCCCTCCTGCTCGATGTTCTTGGGGAGCACGATCTGCACTTCGGCGATCACGTCGCCGCGCCCTTCGGCCGTCGGCACGCCTTTGCCGCGGATCCGCAGCTTCTGCCCGCTCGAAGTGCCAGGCGGAACACGCACCGTCACCGTGCCGTCGGGTGTAGGGAGATCGATCTTGGCGCCCAAAGCGGCTTCCGCCAAGGTGATCGGCAAACGCACGTGGAGGTCGCGGCCGCGGCGTTGGTAATAAGGATGCTCGCCAACATGAATCGTGAGGTACAGGTCTCCCGCGCCGTCGGCGCCAGGGTGTCCGCGTCCCTTAAGGCGAATGCGTTTGCCCTCCTCGATGCCGGCCGGAATCTTGACGGTGATCGTCTGCTCTTTGCCTTCGGAGTCGCGAACGCCGAGTTGGATTTCGCCGCCCTGCACGGCGGTTTGCAACGGAATGGAGATGTTCTGCACGACATCGGCGCCGACGTCGGCTCGCGCCCGGCGACCGCGACCCGCGCGACCGCCACCGCCGCCACCGCGAAAGCGTTTGAGAATGTCTTCGAAACCGCCGGTCGAGGGTTCGGCCCCTCCCTGTTCACCGAAGATCGTCGAGAAATCAAAGTCTTCGAAGCCGGCGCCGGGGCCGCTCGACCAGGAATATGCGCCGGCCCCCGGTCCGCCGGCCCGGCCGTAGCCGCCGCCGGCTGGTCCGCCCGCCATCTGCTCGAACGAGCTTCCGTAGCGGTCGTAGAGTTCGCGCTTGCTGGCGTCGTTGAGGACTTCGAAGGCGGTTTGAACCTGCTGAAACTTCTCCTTGGCCGTTTTGTCGTCCGGATTCATGTCCGGGTGGTACTTGCGAGCCAGTTCGCGATAGGCCTTTTGGATATCGGCCTGCGAGGCGTTTCGCGCGACTCCGAGCACCTTGTAGTAGTCTTGGTCCATCAGGAGGAATTCTAGGAGGCATGTCGCCCGGTCATCAAGCGGCCGCTACAGGGGGTGCAATCGAATCGACCGGACCGCGGCGAACGCGGCCGACCCGCCGACAATTGCTGCCAGCCGGCGTCAAATTGCTGATAACTCGTGCCCCGTCAAATTTGTTGACCACGCGGCGGCGTGGATTTACGTTTCCGTCGTCCGCCAGGGGTAGAGTTGCTCGGTTGCCAATTGGGGCCAACCGGTTCCGCACGCTCCAGGAATTGTCGACGATGGCGTACATGAGACCGCCGTTTCAAGGATCGCTGGTCGTGGCGCTTTGGGTGTTGGCGGCCGCATCGCCCGCCAGCGCGCAGCCGGCGATCGAAGGTTACACCGACTATCAAGCACTGTCGAAACAAGTCGAGCAACTCGCCGCCGACGGCGCGGAGCCGGCGCTGGTGCGGGCCAAGTCGCTGGCGACTACGCTCGGCGGACGCGAAGTCTGGCTGCTGACGCTCGGCGAAGTGCCACAGGACGGACACGAATCGGCGGCCGAGTCGAAGCCACCGCACGACACGAAGCCAGCGATTCTCGTCCTGGGCAATGTCGACGCCACGCACGTGGTCGGCTCCGAGCTGGCCATGCGGCTGGCCAGGCTGCTGGCCGAAAAAGCCAAGAGCGACGACGCGGTCAAGCAGATTCTGTCGCGGCACACGATTTACGTGATTCCGCGCCCCAGCCCCGACGCCAGCGAGGCACTCTTTCGCCGGCCGCTGGTGGGGCGCGACGGCAACGACCGCGCGACCGACGACGATCGCGATTTTGCCACCGACGAAGATCCCTTCGAGGATCTCAATGGCGACGGCTTGATCACGCAGATGCGCGTCGAAGAGCCGGCCGGGACGCTCGTCCCCCATCCCGACGACCCTCGCGTGCTGGTACCGGCCGATCCGGCCCAGCGCGAGCGCGGCACGTACCGCGTGCTCAGCGAAGGGCGCGACAACGACGGCGATGAGCAGTTCAACGAAGACCCGCCGGGGGGCGTGGCCTTCAATCGCAACTTCACATTCAAGTACCCGTATTTTGAACGGGGCGCGGGGCCGCATCAGGTTTCGGAGATCGAGACGCGGGCGGTGGCCGATTTTGCCTTCGACCACCCGAACATCGCGCTGGTGTTCTCCTTCTCGCCCGACGACAATCTGATGCAGCCTTGGAAGCCGAATCCGGCGGCCGAGAATCAGCGCATCAAGACGGCGGTGTTGGCTGCCGATGCCACCGTGCTCGATGCCCTGGCGACGAAGTACCGCGCCATTCATGGTGGAAAGGGCGCCCCCGATTCGCCATCGCCGGCCGGCTCCTTCGTCCACTGGGCGTATTTCCATTTCGGGCGCTGGTCGCTGGGGGCCAGGGCGTGGTGGATTCCTGAGGTGCCCACGGCAGCACCGGCCGGTGACAAACCGGCAGATGAGAAGCCCGTCTCGCCAGCCGATGCCACTGCGGAAGCGCCGAAGCCCAGCGACGCGTCGAAGCCTGACGCAGGGGCGAAACCCGACGATGCGGCGAAGCCTGCCGAATCCGACAAGCCCAAGCGCGCCGAGGACAAGCGCGGAGCGGCAGACCGCAACTCCTTGCGCTGGTTCGAGAACGAGAAGGTCACCGGCTTCGTACCCTGGACGCCGATCGAGCATCCCGATTTCCCGGGGCGCA
Organism: Pirellulales bacterium; assembly: GCA_019745975.1. Classification (GTDB taxonomy): domain Bacteria; phylum Planctomycetota; class Planctomycetia; order Pirellulales; family JAEUIK01; genus JAIESQ01. The sequence continues at coordinate 2,736 of JAIESQ010000047.1, read as the reverse complement.
AAGTTGAAGTCGGGGGCTTCCTTCCCTATGTGCGCGACAATCCGCCGGCCAACAAGCTCGACGAGCTCGCGCAGAAGCATCTGCAATTCCTGCTGGAGGTCGCCGAGCGCCTGCCACGGCTGGTGCTCGAAGAGCCCAAAATTGAATCGCTGGGGGCCGGCGTGTTTCGGCTGACCACGGCAGTCGCCAATGCCGGGCAGATGCCAACGATGCCGCAGATGGGGCGCGTGTCGGGGCTGCAGTATCCGATTCAGTTGCAGTTGGAGGTGCCCGACGGCGCGAAGCTCATCCCCGCCGTGGCTCGGGTGCGTGTGGAGGTGCTGGCGGCCGGCGCTCGTCATGAGCAGACCTGGCTGGTGCAAACGAATACGGATAGCGCATTAACCGCGACGATCACCGCCTGGGCGCCAGCGGTCGGCCGCGATCGCAAGAGCGTGGAGTTGAAGCCGTGATGCACAAAGTGCCGCGAATCGCCAGTGTGTTGCTCGTCGTCTCGAGCGTCGAAATGTTCGCTATGCGCTTCGACGCCATGGCCGCCGATCCGCAGGCGTCGTCCGCTGCCGTTTATCAACCGGCGGGAGCTCCGGCCGATCCCAAGGTGCCGGCGCAATGGAACCGCTATCACCTCCACGGCGAGATTAGCGAGTTTCTGCAGAAGCTGGCGGCGGCGCATCCCGAGCGCTGTCGACTGCAAGACCTCGGCAAGTCGTTCGGTGGCCGCGAAATGTGGCTGCTGACCATCGGCAACTTCTCGCGGGGCGAGCTTGCCGATAAGCCGGCCTTTTGGATCGACGGCGGCATCCACGCCAACGAGATCCAGTCGGTCGAAGTGGTGTTGTACACCGCGTGGTATCTGCTCGAGTCGTACGGCCGCAACCCGCTGGTGACGCGGTTGGTCGACGAGCGGGCGTTCTTTCTGCTGCCGATGCTCAGCCCCGACTCGCGCGACGCGCACATGCAGAAGGCGAACACCACGCATTCGCCGCGCAGCGGGCAGCGCCCGGTCGACGACGACCGCGACGGCCTGGTCGACGAAGACGGCCCTGACGATCTCGACGGCGATGGCAGCATCACACAGATGCGCGTGCACGACCCCAACGGTCGCCTGGTGCCGCATGCCAAGTATCCGAACCTGATGATCGACGCGCCCGCCGACGAGCCGGGGCAATACGCATCGCTCGGCCAGGAAGGTTTCGACAACGACGGCGACGGCCGCGTGAACGAAGACGCCGACGGCTACTACGACCCCAACCGCGACTGGCCGTGGAACTGGCAGCCGGCCTACGTGCAGCCGGGGGCCTCGCGCTATCCGCTGTCGATCCTCGAGAATCGGCTGGTGGGCGACTTTGTCATGGCCCATCCGCAGATCGCCGGGGCCCAGTCGTACCACAATGCCGGCGGTATGATCCTCCGCGGGCCTGGCGCCAAGGACGACCGTTACGATCCGCGCGATATCGAAGTGCTCGACGTGATCGGCAAGCGCGGCGCGGAGATGCTGCCCGGCTATCGCTACATCAACATCGCCAACGATCTCTACGAAGTTTACGGCGGCGAAGTCGATTGGTTCTACGACATGCAAGGGGTGTTCACGTTTACCAACGAGCTGTTCACGGGCTTCAACTTTTTCCGCAAGGCGTCGGAAGGCTACTTCGGCAGCAATGAGGATTTGCACGCCTTCGACCGCTACCTGTTGTTCGGCGGCGGGATCATCCCGTGGCGCGAGATCGACCATCCGCAGTTCGGCAAGGTCGAAGTCGGCGGCTTCGCGAAGAACTGGGTGCGGCAGCCGCCGTCGTTCTTGCTCGAGGAAGAATGTCATCGCAACATGGCCTTCACGCTGTATCACGCCGACCAGATGCCGCAGGTCGAAGTGCAGTCGATCGATGTGACTCCGCTCCCTGGCGGGCTCACGCAAGTGACCGCGGTGATCGCCAACCGCAAGGTAATTCCCACGCACGCCGCGGCCGACGTGCGACACCGCATCACACCTCCCGATCGCATCTCGATCGAAGGGCCAGCGATCGAAGTGGTGTTAGGGCTCAAGTCGACGGATCGCTTCTTTCGCGAGCCCGAGGAACAGAAGCGCCGCCCACAAACGCTCGAGTTCAGCTCGATCGGGGGGATGCAAGCGGTCTACGGACGCTGGGTCGTGCGCGGTTCCGGGCCGTACACGGTGACGGTGGTGTCGCCAAAGGGTGGACGCGCAACACGGACGAGCGACGCGCCGCAGTAGTCAAAAACGATATCGGACGATCGCGCTTAATTTGATTCGTGTCCGTTAGCACGATTGGCGATCACAAGGTTCACGAGACGCCTCACGTCTTCCGCATTGGCGTGCAGCCGGACCTGGCTGCGAAATCGTTCTCGCCCCAGTATCGCGAACATTTTTCCAATGACCTCATCGATGAACGAAGGAGTGAATACCTCCACTCCGTTCAGGTCGATTTCGATGCCAGCTCGCTGGTCGAGGGTTTCGAGCAGTTGTTTGCGAACCGGTTCACCTTGATCGCGCGTGGCCAAGATCGTGCCGTGGTCGACGAGCTTAACGGTCTGCCATGTCGATTCGTCATGCGTAGTTGTCATGTAAAGAAATCCTCAACCTCAACGTCGCCAAGTGCCGGGAGAGTCAAATAGACGTCGCGAACCGAGATTGTACGATCTAACCCGGATTATTCATGAGTTGATTGGGGAGCGGGGTAGTGTGGGCGGCGAAGGTGTTGGGGGCGTGGTCGTACG
>JAIESQ010000204.1 GCA_019745975.1 Pirellulales bacterium | reverse complement strand
TACCTCACCGCCGCCCTCGAAGCCCACTTCACCGGCCAAAAAACGCCCTCACTCCTCCCCAGGGTGTGAACGGTTACAGGTGGCGCTCGCCAGGGCCGCGGCCGCGGCGGCTTCGTCGGCTTCTTCACGCAGGCGAATGGGGCCGAACTTCTCCGGATACTTGCCGGTCGCATCGTGGTAGTAGGCCCGCAGCTTCTCCATGTCGGCTTTGATGTCGCCACTGGGAAAGAAGGGCTCAAACAGGCCGCCGATCCGCTTCTTGTAATCGAGCAGCCCCAGGATGATCGGCACGCCGGCCCCCAGCGCAATGTAGTAGAAGCCGCTCTTCCAATACTCGGCGCGACCGCGCGTCCCCTCGGGCGTGATCATCAAGTAGAGCTCGTCGCGGCGGGCGAACTCATCGACCATCTGCTGCACGGCGTTGTGCCGCGCCGTGCGGTCGACGGGCACGCCGCCGATCCAGCGCATCAACGGACCCAGCGGCCCCTTGAACAACGTGTGCTTGCCGATCCAGGAGACGCGAATGCCGTAGATGTACGACATCGACAGCATCACCGGCACATCCCAATTGCTGGTATGGGGAACGGCCAACAGCAGGCATTTTTTATAAGCCGGCTTCTGCCCCAGCAGCTTCCAGCCAAAGACCCACAAATAGAGCTTACCCAACCAGCGTTTCATGCGCGCTTTCTTTCAGGCGGCGCCGCGAGCGGACCGCTGCTGGCGGCTCGCCCCCCCGAGCAAGCGCCGACTACAACTGCCCGCAGTTGGCGATCACGATCTTGCCCTTGGTGCGGCCCGACTGCGAGCCGAGGGCTTCGACCTTTTGCACGACGTCCATTCCCTCGACTACCTGGCCGAAGACAACGTGCTTGCCGTCGAGCCAGTCGGTCTTGGCCGTGCAGAGGAAGAACTGCGAACCGTTGGTGTTCGGGCCGGCGTTGGCCATGCTCAACACGCCAGCGCCGGTGTGCTTGAGCTTGAAGTTCTCGTCAGCGAACTTCTCGCCGTAGATCGACTTGCCGCCGGTGCCGTTGCCAGCCGTGAAATCACCCCCCTGGCACATGAAGCCCGGGATGACGCGATGGAACGAGGAGCCCTTGAAGCCGAATCCCTTTTCTCCCGTGCAGAGGACGCGGAAGTTCTCGGCGGTCTTGGGGACCACGTCCGCCCGCAGCTCAACGACGATCCGCCCCAGCGGCTTGCCGTCGGCCGTGATGTCGAGGAAGCACTTGGGGTTTTCTTGCTTAGGGTCGGCGGCGTTGGACATCGAAGCGCAAAGGGCCAAACAAACGATCGCGACGGCAATGAGCTGGCTCATGAGATTCTTCTCCGTTGTGACGATTGCGTAGTACTCCCTTGTTTCGCCGGCGACGGGCAGTTTGGCCAGCGCATCAGGGGTGAATGTACTGGCGTCTGAGCGATTGGTAAACAGCCGGCCGAGTGGTTTCAGCTACCAGCGCGGCGAGCGACCGATGGCCAGGATGCACACGCGAACGACGCGAATGTCCCCTTTGCTGGCGTGAGCTCCAATGTTTGCTCGTGCCCCGGGGGCGGGCCATAATGTGAGCCGCTCGTGGGGAAGCCGCCGATCTGGCGACGTCGTCTGCCGAACAGAGCGGCAAGTTTTATCTCGATCGAATGACTAATACCGGCTCGTATTGGGTGGGTGATCGGTATGTATCGAACTGTGCGTTTGGCGTGCGGAATTGTTTGTTGCAGCTTGTGGTGCGCGATTGCTAGCGGGGCGGACCCAGCGCCCGTTGGCCGTGGCGCGACCGACGGACAGTGGCGCTACTACGGTGGCGACGGCGCCAGCACGAAATATTCGACGCTCGACCAGATCGACGCCGGCAATGCGCAGAAGCTTAAAGTTGTCTGGTCGTGGACGTCGCCCGACGAGGAACTGCGAAAAACCAATCGCGCGCTAAACACGTTCACCTACGAAGCCACGCCGCTGGCCGTCGGCACGACGCTCTACACGAGCACGTCGTTCTCGCAGGTCGCCGCGATCGACGGCCGCACCGGCAAGACGCTCTGGGTCTTCAATCCCGAGGTCTACAAAGCCGGCCGACCGACGAACCTCGGCTACGTCCATCGCGGCGTCGCCTATTGGAGCGGAGATGGCGCGGAGCGGCTGTTTCTCGCCGGGCACGACGCGCACCTCTATGCCATCGACGCCAAGACCGGCAGGCTCGACGAATCGTTCGGCGACGCCGGGCGCGTTAACCTGGCCAAGGCGATTCCGCTGGCCGTCAACGCCCGCAACTACACAATGACCTCGCCGCCAGTCGTGTGCCGCGACGTGGTGATTGTCGGCTCGTCGATCTCCGACGGCCCGCAGTACAAGGAAGCCCCACGCGGCGACGTGCAAGCCTTCGACGTGCGCACGGGCAAGCCTGTCTGGTTGTTCCACGCCGTTCCGCAGGAAGGGGAGTTCGGCAACGACACCTGGGAAGAAGGTTCGTGGAAGTACACCGGCAACTGCAACGTCTGGACGTTGATGTCGGTCGATGAGGAACTGGGCTACGTCTACCTGCCGATGAGCACGCCGACCATGGACTGGTATGGCGGGCATCGCCTGGGCAACGGACTTTTCGCCGAATCGCTCGTCTGCGTGAACGCGAAGAACGGGGAGCGGATCTGGCACTTTCAGACGGTGCATCACGGCGTATGGGATTACGACCTGCCCGGCGCGCCGGTGCTATGCGACATTAAGGTCAACGGCCGCGTGATCAAGGCCGTGGCGCAGATCACCAAGACCGGCTTCACGTTCGTGTTCGATCGCGTGACGGGCGAACCGGTTTGGCCGATCGAAGAGCGACCGGTGCCGCCTTCGACGGTGCCCGGAGAGAAGCTCTCGCCGACGCAGCCCTTTCCCACAAAGCCGGCGCCGTACGAGCGCCAAGGCTCGACCGAAGAGAACCTGATCGACTTCACACCGGAATTGTTGAGCGAAGCCAAGTCGATCCTCGAAAAGTACGATCACGGCCCGCTCTTCACGCCGCCGAGCGAGCGCGGCACGATCAACCTGCCGGGCTGGGCCGGTGGAGCCAACTGGTGGGGCGCCGCGTTCGATCCCGAAACTGGGTTGTTCTACATCCCTTCGGTTACGTCGCCGATCACCGTCCAACTTAACGCGCCCGACGCGGCGCGCTCCAACTTGCGTTATGTGCGCAGCGGCCCGCCGTTGGGTGGAGGGATCGGTGGCCCGCAAGGCTTGCCGTTGTTTAAGCCACCCTATGGCCGCATTACCTGCATCAATTTGAATACGGGCGACCACGCCTGGATGATCCCGCACGGCGACGGCCCGCGCAAAAAGGCGAGCGAGCTGGCCGGCCGCGACGTCGGACCTTTAGGGGCCGGCGGCGGCGGGCCGCTGTTGACCAAGACCTTGCTATTCGTCGGCCAGGGAGCAGGCGGGCGCGGCGCACGGGCCGAAGGGGCTCAGAACCTGATTCGTGCCTACGACAAGGCGACCGGCAAGGTGCTGGCCGAAATCGTGCTGCCGGCGCCTCCCAGCGGCACGCCGATGACCTACCTGGCCGACGGCAAGCAATACATTGCGCTGGCCACGCAAGACGCGCACATCGTCGCGATCGCTTTGCCGTAAGCGCTCGCGCTAGGAAAACTCACAAGACGGAGAACCGCCATGCCGTGGCGCCGCCTGATTTTCACGTTGTCGTTGCTGCTTGCGTTTTCGAGCGCTGCGCGGGCCCAGTTGCCGGCCGACGCCGTCATGCTCGACAAAGTCAAAATCGCCGAGAAGCAGAAGGCGATCGATCTTTGCCCGGTCTATCTCAAGCCGTCGAACCCCAAGCTGCCGACGTGGGAGTACAAAGGTGTCAAGTATCGCGGCAGCAAGCCCGACGCCAAGGCCAAGTTCCTCAAGAACCCCAAGAAGTACGTCAAGGCGGCTGAGAAGCAGCGGTTCATCAATAACTTCATGCAGTCGATGAGCATCATCTGGTGCCCGGTGACCGACGAGATTTCGCCCGGCGGCATGACGCGCTGGGAGAAGCTGGGCTACACCTGGGAAAGCTGCTGCGCGTTCTGCGACGAAACGGTCAAGGATGAAGACTTCGACGTGGCCGTGAAGAAGCTCCGCGAGCGCGCCGAAAAAACCTACGAGCTGATCGGCGCCAAATATACCGAGGGGGCCAAGAGCCCGGTCGAAGGGGCAATCAAGCAGCCGACCGCCGAGGCGAAGTGAGTCGTTTCCGCGCAGCGCGCCCAGCCGATCTCGACGGCGGCGAGCAAAGACCTCTCGTGGGTGTGCTACTGCTTGCCGGCTGCAGCATGTTGCTGAGCTGCGAAAGCGCGTTGCCGACAAGCAGTGCAAACTTGATCCGTCGACTCGGCACTGCTTGCTCGTCGGGCATCCGCTGCCGGCAAGGGTGACTCAATCGCCGCCGAGCAAACAATGGCACACGAAAACGTGCGCGGAACGCCGCGTCCCGGGGTTACAGACGGTGTCACAGACCCCGGCTACAGAAAGAAAACCATCAGGCTCGCACGGGCCGCTCGCGATTGCCGCTGGGCAAGTAGTGGCACAGCGCCACGCCACCGAAGTACAGAAACACGAGCGGGATCGCCATCAAAAATATGCTGTTGGGGTCGGCTGGAGTTAGGACCGCCGAGAGGACGACGATCACAAAGATGGCGATTCGCCATTTTTCGAGATACGCCTTGACGGTGAAGATGCCGATCCGCTCCAGGAACAGCATCACCAGCGGCAATTGGAAGCTGATGCCGAAACCCAAGGGGAGCATCAACGCGAAGTCCATCCACTCGCTGATGCGCGGCTCCGTCTCGATCCCCAGCCAACTGTTGAATTCCAACAGGAATTTCAGCACCGGCTGAAAAACCCAGAAGAAGGCCAGAAACGCGCCGGCCAGAAACAGCCCCAAGCTGAAGGGCAGGAAGATGTAAACATAGTGTTTTTCGTGCGGGTAAAGCCCGGCCGCCACAAAGATCCAAAGCTGATAAAAGACCCACGGGCTCGAGAAGACGATGCCCGCCACAACCGAGGCCTTCATCCAAATGAAGAAAGGCTCCTGAGCATTGAGCGCAGTGGGGCGGAGCTTATCGCTTTCCGCCGCGGGGCGCCAGAAGAACAATGGCACGAGGCCGGCTCGCCGCGGACCGGTGGCCAGCGCGTTTTTCGCCGCGGAGGCGGACGGCGGCGGCAGTGATGCCCCCGGCACCGCCTTCGGGTCGACCCAAACGACCTCAGGCAAAAGCTCCTCTTCCATCACCATCTTTTCGAACGATTCGGCGGTGTAGGGGAGCGCGAGCCCCTGCTTGCCCATATCGTCCGACAGAATTTCGAAGCGCGACAGGGCTTGCTTCTGGTAGTACTCGGTCAGCGCGTCGGTCAGCGGCAGTTGAATGAACTCGACCACCCAGCGGCCGACCGCCAGCCCAATGATCACGCCGATCACCAGCCCGATCACTGCCAAGAACAGGCAGCGACGCAACTCTTCGAGGTGCTCCCCGAAGGTCATCGTCGTGTCTTTGAACAGGTCTTCGTTGGGAGAGTACTTCATCGCGGCGAGCGGTCGAGGCCAGGCAGCCCTCGGGGATCGTGGGCCCACTTCTCAGGGTCGTGGCTCCCAGTTTCTCGATCGTAACACCGGCGCCGATAAGCCGATAGACCTCTCGCGACCGGCGGCACAAGGGGTGCATCCCGCGGTTTGTACTTTTCAGGCGGCTTGGTGGTAGCATCGCTGGCTGGAGAGTCGCTCCGGGCGGG
>JAIESQ010000151.1 GCA_019745975.1 Pirellulales bacterium | reverse complement strand
GCCCTCTATTCGATTTACGGTCCAATAGCAACCCACCCGGACGCACCCGGACGCAAATTCCCGGACAACTTTATTCTAGGGGACCCCCGAATGGAGGACCGAGGCTTGAGGTGTGAGTCTTGAGGCAATCATGCACGAACGACTAACCACACCATAGAAGAAGTCGGGGAAGGACAACTGGACGCGACTACGCGACTCTTTTTTGACGGCCCAGCGTCCCCACGATTGGGCGGCGCTCGTCAATCGGCATCGAACCGACGCGGACGTCGACGCAGCTTGCCGAGCCCGCGAGTTTCTTGCTAGGTAACCGCGTAGTGCGTTGCTAGAATTCAAGTTGTGAACGACACGACGTGCTCCCGGCGGCGATCGCTGGCGGGCTTTCACGGCGTGATTGACCCCGCTGGTGCCGCACCCATGCGTGCCGTACTCCATCGGCTGCGAGAATTAAGCGCCTCGCGGCAGACCTATGTCGCCAGCGATGGCTCGCGATTGCCCGATGGAGCTGCCCGCATCTCTCCCTGGCAACGGCTCTTCGAATTGCAGCCTGGCTTGCGGCAGTTGGCCCGCGCCGGGGCCGGGGCCGGCGCGATCAGCACCTTGTTGCATCTGACGCTGCTCGTGGTTGCCGCGCAGCTTACGATCGCCGGCTACCCGCAGCAGGTGGTGCTGCAGATTCAATCGTTGTTCGACAACGAGCCGCTGCCGCCGGAACCGGCCGAGTCGATTCCGCTGCGCATGGCCGAGGCGTCCGACGAGCCGAGCGAGAGCGTCTTCGAGGCCGAACCGATCGCCATTGCGGCAATCGAGAGCGACGATCCCCAGGTCAACACGCCGCTCGAGGTCGACGATCTCGATGCCCCCTCGATCGCCCTGGCCGACGAGCAGCACATAGAAGCGCTCGAGGCCGATCCCGTGATGATTCGCGCGGGGGGCGCGGGCGAGGAGATCGCCACGGTCGAAGGGGCCGTCGACCGCATCACGCACGAGATCATGACGAATCTCGAGCAGGGCGACTTGCTCGTCTGCTGGTTGATGGACGCATCGATTAGCCTGGTCGACGAGCGCCAGATCATCGCCGAGCGGTTGACCCGGGTGTTCGATGAAATCGAGACGCTCGGCACGCTGCGCCCCGAGGCGCTGTTGAATGCCGTGACGAGCTTCGGCGCCGAAACGCGGTTTCTCGTCCCACCGACGCACGAATCCGCCCGCGTCGTGCAGGCGATCCGCGACCTGCCGGTCGATGAGTCGGGCGTCGAAAACGTCTTCTCCGCGATCGTCGATTCGCTGGAGCAATACCGAGCGCTCAAGGGGCGCGAGAAACGCCACTTGATGGTCGTCATCTGGACCGATGAATCGGGCGACGACTACGCCCGGCTCGAAGAGTCGATTCGCATGTGTCAGCGGCTGGCGGTGCCGGTGTTCACCGTTGGACCGTCGAGCATGTTCGGCAACGAAAAGGGGACGCACGCCTACCAGCATCCCCAGGACGGCCGCACCTATCCGATCGAGGTCGATCGCGGGCCCGACTCGCTGCGCTACGAGTTGTTGCGGATCCCCTATTGGTTCGACGGGGATCAGTTCGAGCAACTCCATGCGGGCGTTGGCCCGTACGCGCTGACCCGGCTGGCGATCGAGACCGGCGGGGCGTACTTCATTAGCGAACCGAAGGCCGATCGCTCGCCGTTTTCGCTGGAAGCAATGCGCCCCTATTTGCCCGACTACAGCGCGCCCAACGAGTACTTGCGTCACATTCACGAGAGCCCTTTGCGTGAGGCAGTGCTGCACGCCGTCGACGTGACACATCATCAGAAGCTTAAGGGGACGCCGCGGCTGGAGTTCGAACCGACCGGCGAGAACTTTCAGCAGCAATTGCTCGACGCCCAGCGCAGCGTGGCCTTCAACCTGGTGACCATTGAAGCCGCCCTGGTTCCCTTCGGCACCAAAGGCCTCGAACGCTACTACGAACAGGAAGCTTCGCCGCGCTGGCGTGCCTGGTACGACTTGACCTATGGCCGTTTGTTGGCCATGGAAGTGCGGGCCAACGAATACAACTGGGTTTGCGCCGAGATGAAGGGCAAAGGAGCTGACTTCGTCGACAAGCAATCGAATCGCTGGCGCTTCAAGCCGTCGACGACGATCCGCTTCGGTTCGGCCGCCCAGCGCCAGGCGGCAGAAGCCACACGGTTGCTCACCCGCTGCGTCGAACAAAACCGCGGCACGCCGTGGGAGCAGCTCGCCAACCGCGAACTGAAAGACCCGCTCGGCTTCGAGATCGAAGAGGGGTACGTGCCCCCTCCCGCGCGCCCGCAGATGGTCGCCGGCAACAATCAGCCGCCGATGGGCATTCGCAGCGAAGAGCTGCGCAAGCTCCCCCGCCCCGAGAAACCGCAATTGCCGAAGCTGTAAGTGCGGACGCCGCCGCGAGGCAAGGTCCGAGCCCCCGCCGCCTAGTGGAGCGCTAGCGCGCCGTCCCTTAGAATTCCAGGGCACGACAACGCTATCCGCGCGGGTGGGCTGATCGTGCGTTCTGTTTGAGGACCCAGCGGCATGTTTCGCACGCTCACCGCCTGCTTGTTTCTTGTCGGTTCACTTGGCTGGGTACCGTCGGCCTCGAGTTCGCGCGCTGGCGACTGGCCTCAGATGCGCGGGCCGCACGGCACCGGCGCCACCGAAGCTCACGATCTCCCCGTCGAGTTCGGCCCCAACAAAAACGTGCGCTGGGAAGTGCCGCTGCCGGGGCACTCGGCGGCCACGCCCGCCGTGTGGGGAGATCACATCTTCGTGTGCACGCCGGCAGGCCAGGATCTGCTGCTCATTTGTCTCGATCGCCAGGGGAGCGAGCGCTGGAGCCGCAACCTGGGGACCGGCAATCGCAAGATGGGCTTCAACGGCAAAAACAACTTCGCCAGCAGCAGCCCCGTGACCGACGGCGAGCACGTCTGGCAACTGGTCGGTACCGGAGACCTGCACTGCTTCGACCTGGCCGGCGAGCTGGTCTGGAAGGTGAATCTCAACGAGTCGCTAGGCCGCTACCGCACGTTGTTTGGCATCGGCTTCACGCCGCTCTTGTATCGCGACACGCTCTACGTGCCGTATTTGCATCAGGGCGAAAGCCTGATCGCCGCGCTCGACAAGCTGACCGGGGCCATCAAATGGAAGACGCCGCGCGTCACCTCGGCCGAGGAGGAATCGAAAGACGCCTACTCGAGCCCCTGCGTGTTTGAGTATCCCGATCGCGCCGAGATCGTCATCTGCGGCGCCGACCTGGCCAACGCCTACGACGCCGAAACCGGGCAAGAAACCTGGCGCCACGGCGACATCAATCCCAAGGGCAATCGCACGCTGCGGATCGTGGTCTCCCCCGTGGCCGATCACGACCGCGTCTATGTTTCCAGCGCCAAGGGCGGGCCGTTTTATTCGATCAAGCCGGGCGGCAAAGGAGACGTAACCAGCACGCACCGCTTATGGACCCGCATGGAGGACACGCCCGATGTACCCACGCCAGCGGTGGCCGATGGCCTGCTCTACCTATTGCGTGAGACGGGCGTGATGACGGTGCTCGACGCGGCGACCGGCGAAGTCTGCTATCACGAGCGCGTGGCCGACCGCACCGGCGCGTTCAGCCCTAGCCCGCTGGTCGCCGACGGCAAGGTTTACCTGGCGAACGAGGCCGGCCTGGTCGTGGTGCTCAAAGCCGGGCGCGCGTTCGAGAAACTGGCGCATAATGAGTTGGGCGAGTTGATCATGGCCACGCCCGTGGCGGTCGACGACTGTTTGCTGGTGCGCACCGAGGGGCGGCTCTACTGCTTTGGTCAGGCGAAGTAGCGGCGCTGTCGTTGCCCGGAGGTTTCGTGTCATGAAACGATGCTTGCCGGCTGTGCGACGGGTGCCACTGCTGGCTTGTCCAGCAGTGCCAGCGCTTTTATGCGGTCGTCGCAGCTTGACGGTCGCTTTGCAGGCAGCGGTCTTCGTGTGTGGGCTATCCGCAATTCCCGCGCTTGCCCAACGGGTGCGTCCCGCGCCGCCGGCCGCCGCTCAGCGGGTATCGCAGGGCGTGGCTTCGGCGTTTCAACGTGTGACCTTCGAGGTCGTCGGCGGGCGCATCTCCTCCTGGTCGGATAACCTGGGCGGTCGAATGACGTTCGCGTCGCGCGGGCTGGGGCGCGAAGAGTCGATGACGATCGACTTCGTCAACGGCGTGCCCGAAATCGACTACGTGGCCGCCAACCGCGTGACGCGCGTCCGCATCCATACCGAGGCAGGCGACGCCCTGCGTGTCGACCGCAAGCCGGTCGGCGACGCCAAAATTCCGGCGATGGAGTTCAACCAGCCCAACACCGGCGACCTCGAACTGGTGGTCGGCGTGGGGGACGCGCGAACTTCCGTTCGGGGCCCCACGCTCTGGCACCTGCTGTTGGCCAAGCCCGATTTGTGCCGCGAGCACCTGGTGCCGCTCTTGGAAAACTTGCGGCCAGGCTGGGGGCTCTCGCGGATGGCCGAACAAATCGAGGATTCGCTCTGCAAGGTGGCACAGTCGCAGCGCGTGCCCGACCGGGCCCGCGTCGCGAAACTGGTGGCGCAGTTGGGGGACGACCGGTTTTCGGCTCGGCAGGCGGCCGATCTGGCGCTGCGCGACTCGGGCGCGGAAGTGCTTCCCTACTTGCAGTCGCTCGATCCGTTGAACCTCGACGCCGAGCAGCGGTTTCGCGTGCGGCGGATTATCGCGTCGTTGGCCGGCGATTCCACGGCTGATCGCCCCGAGCAGGTCGTCAACTGGCTGGCGGCTGACGCGCGGATTTGGCTGGCGCTACTGGATCGTGACGACGCGGCGCGGCGCCGCCTGGCGGCGCAGCAGATCAGCCGCGTGCTGGGCCGGCCAGTTGCCTACGATCCGATGGCCGCACCCGCCGAGCGCGCGCAGCAACAGCAGGCTCTGGCCGAGCTGCTCAACAAATTGGCGGTCGCCGAGCCCCCGCCGGTGCCACCACCGGCGACGCGTTAGGTGCATCGGCTCGGATCGCGAAACGTACCCTTTGCCCCCGCATCGCGGGGGAGAGGGTGGCGGCGCAACCGCCGGGTGAGGGGGCAATGCAAATGCAAGCCATCGAGCGCGGGGTCAGTAATGCATCAGAAGCCGTTTGAACTTTGGCGCAGTCGCAGGCAGCAGGACTGGGATCAGGCCCTGCGTGCCTATTGGGACACTGTTCCCGCCCGAAGCATGGAAATTGAGCGAGCGATGGATAACCTATCGCTCTCGCGAATCAGCCAAATGGACGAATCTGATTGGTTCTTGTTTCTCAGGGACGAGTATTTTTATTGGAAGTTCATGGTTCGAAAAAGGAATACCAATTACCTTGAAAAGCAGTCCAGAGCGGAGCTCTTCGAAATCAAACGCGAACTTCTTGATATGCGCTTTTCCGATGACGACCGCGACGGGATTCGGCGTGCCATTCGCGCGGCAGATAAGGTCGCCGGACTCGATGTGAAAAGCGCTACTGGACTGCTCGCGGTCATGTATCCGAAATGGTTTGGGACGGTGGACCGGCACGTTATTGATTGCCTGCAGACAATTAGCGAGCTGCCAGAATTCGATGCGATCCAGGAGATGAGCGCTCGCAAAAACGTCACCGTCGACGACGCTACATTGCTAGTACTCGTGATGCGAACTGCACTTTCTGAGAAATCGTCGGTAACTGGTATTCCATGAAAAACGGCTCTTCCCTCAAGCTGCGGTTGCGAG
>JAIESQ010000024.1 GCA_019745975.1 Pirellulales bacterium | reverse complement strand
GCGGAACGCGGAGCGGTCACGGTGACAGTCGACGCATCGGGCATTCGCGTGCGCCCCTGGCGCGAGGAGTAGTTTATCTACCGCAGAGAACGCGGAGGATCGCAGCGTGCGGAACGATCGCTTTGCACAGCTTCGCAACGGAATTAAGCGAATGGCCAACCATCTCTGAATTCCTCCGCGAACCTCAGCGCCCTCTGCGGTGAAGAAATGGCACGCGTGCTGCACACCGCGGAACGCGGAGCGGTCACGGTGACAGTCGACGCATCGGGCATTCGCGTGCGCCCCTGGCGCGAGGAGTAGTTTATCTACCGCAGAGAACGCGGAGGATCGCAGCGTGCGGAACGATCGCTTTGCACAGCTTCGCAACGGAATTAAGCGAATGGCCAACCATCTCTGAATTCCTCCGCGAACCTCAGCGCCCTCTGCGGTGAAGAAATGGCCGTCCAAGGTCAAGACGAGCGCAGTCAGGAGCTGCGGCCAGCCCGGCGTCGTGGCGTGCCAGTTTCGCGGTTTTGGGATAAGATCAAGCGTCCCTGAGTTGATGCGGACACGATCTAACTCCGGACTTGTGAGATCGCCCCGGATGTCGGACTCCAAGCAATCGATCGCCGCCACGTCGATGCGCAACCCGGTGCTCTCGCGCCGCGCGCTGTTGGAAGCTGGCAGTCGCGGGCTGCTGGGCGTGGGACTGGCGCCGTTGGTGAGGTCAGCCACAGCGAGCAGAGTCGCGGCGGGTGAATTGCGCGGCGACACCGACCAGAGCGCCCTGCGCGCCCGGGCCAAGTCGGTCATCTTTCTCTATCAGTTCGGCGGGCCAAGCCACGTCGACTTGTTCGACCGCAAGCCCGACGCGCCGGAGCAAATTCGCGGGCCCCTGTTCGGCATTCAAACCGCGCTGTCGGGCATGCAAACCTGCGAGCAGTTGCCGCGGCTGGCCACGGTAATGGACAAAGTGACACTCGTGCGCAGCGTGCACCACGAGTTCAAGAATCACAATCCGGCCTCGTACTACGCGCTGGCGGGGCACGCGCCGCCGGTCGACGACATTCGCCTGCGCGAGTCGCTCGATTTGTATCCGGCCTACGGTTCGGTGGTCGATCGCTTGGCGCCTGCCGCGCGCGAACTGCCGACGTTTGTCGCCTATCCGCATGTGATTCGCGATGGTGAGAACACGCCCGGCCAGCGAGCGAGCTTTCTGGGGCGGCGCCACGATCCGCTCTTCTTTCGCGCCGATCCCAACGCAGCGGACTTCCGCCTGCCCGAGTTATCGCTGCCGGAGGGGATTTCACCCGACCGGCTCGCCAATCGCCGCGAGCTGCAACAACTGATCGACGGCCAGTCGCGAATATGGGAGACGTCGGCCGGCGCGGGGCTCGGCGCGCAATACGAGCGGGCGGTCGAGCTGATCGGCTCGACGCGCGTTCGCGAGGCGTTCAACCTCTCGGCCGAACCCGACAAGGTTCGCGACGGGTATGGCCGCACCACGTATGGGCAGGGCCTGCTCTTGGCGCGGCGGCTAGTCGAGGCAGGCGTGCGGTTCGTGAACGTCTATTTTTCGTCGAACATCGGCGGGCAGAGCTACACCTCGGGAGGCTGGGACACGCACGGCTTCAACAACACGCTTATGTACCCGATTATCAAGGCCTGGCACCTGCCGATCACCGATCAGACGCTGCCGACGTTGTTGACCGATCTCGATGAGCGCGGCTTGCTCGACGAAACGCTGGTGGTCTGGATGGGCGAGTTCGGCCGCTCGCCGAAGATCAACAAATTCGCCGGGCGAGATCACTGGCCCGGCTGCTACACCGTGCTGTTGGCTGGCGGCGGGCTGAAGCGCGGCTACATTCACGGCGCGTCGGACCGCGATGGAGCGAAGCCCGATCGCGACGCGGTGCGGATCGACGATCTGGCGGCGACGATCTACTGGCTGCTGGGGATCGATCCGGCGAGCGAAGTGCTGGGGCCCAACGAGCGACCGCTACGGATCAGCGGCGGCGAGGTGATCTGGCCGATCGTGGCGTGACGGCGACGGAGATGAACGGGGCCACGCGCCGAGCTGCTTTTGGCTTGCATCGGGTGCCACTGCTGGCTTGCCCAGCAGTGTTCGTCGCCTTAGTTTAGGTGCATGAACCGTGTTGACGGCCATCGCAAGCAGGTTAAGCATTTCGACAATCTCACGGACGTTCGTGAGTTGACGTTTTCGTGCTTCGAGCGACGGCCGCTGCTGACCAATGACTGCTGGCGTACCATGTTGGCGCGGAGCATCGATGCGGCGTTGAATCGCCATCAGTACCGTTTGGCCGCCTTCGTATTCATGCCGGAGCATGTTCATCTAGTTGTCTGGCCAATGCGAGACACATCGAGCATGCAGTCGGTGTTGAAAGCGATCAAGCGGCCGTTCTCGTATCGCGTCAAGCAGCACTTGATTGCCAGCGGAAGCCCGCTATTGCGTCAATTGACGGTCCAACAGCGTCCAGGCGTCATGACATTTCGATTCTGGCAGGAGGGGCCTGGCTACGACCGAAACCTGACTCGTGGCGCGACGCTGCTGGCTTCGATCGACTACGTGCATCAGAATCCGGTGCGGCGCAGTCTCGCGAAGTCATCCGATGATTGGCCCTGGTCAAGTGCACGGTGGTTTCGCAACCCCAGCGATGAACTCGATTCACGGTTGCCAAAGCTGAATCGACTGCCGCCACATTGGTTGGACTGACTCCTGATCGAGGCATTGGATTTTCATGATTTGTAGAAGGTGACGCCGTCGACATGCCAGGGAAAAAGCACGACCGAGAATCGATCCTCGAAACGCTGCGAAATCTCGCGCGGCGACTTGGCAAGGACACATTGAGCACTCGAGAGGTGCAGCAGTTGTTACCAGAATCGAGCGTTCGTAGCTATTTTGGGAATGTCGGTAATGCGATTGCTTGCGCCATGCGCCAATCAACGAACAGGGGGTGGTCTACCTGTTCGGCATGGTGAGTCGCGAGTTGGGGTTCTACATCGAGGCGATTCAGCAAGGCTTTCCCGATTGCGAAGGCAAGTATTTACATCATGCCGGACCAATTTGTGGGCAAAAGCACGCATCGAATTCGAGTTTCGAGCATCGTCGTTTCGAGAACATGGGCACGATGCAAGCCAATGCGATTTTGTCATCTGTTGGGTAAATGATTGGCCGGACTGCCCCATCCCGGTGATCGAATTGAGTAAGGAAATCTTGAAGCTGCCTGCGAAGTAAGCAGGCCGCTCTGAGTGATCAAGCCAAGCACTGCTGGACAAGCCAGCAGTGGCACCCCAAGCCCTCGCATCACGCGATGTCGCTCAAGATGCGGCGCCGCTCGAACGCACACTGCTGGACAAGCCAGCAGTGGCACCCTACGTCGGTTCAATCTCATCGTTGAAAGTGCTTCTCGCGCCGCACCCCGCCCGCCTAGAACGCGAACCGCACTTCCACTTGCCGGTGTACCAGCGGCGGGATCGGCCAGGCTGCGACTGGCGGACAACCGCACTGCAAGCACTCGTGCCAGGGGGGAATCTGGTCGGTCTGGTAGTAGCGCTCGACATAGCGCCAGTCGGTTGCTACGAAATCGGCGAACCATTGATCCAACTGCGTCACGCCCGCTTCGTGCAAGAGCGTCAGCGCGTAATGCGCCGCTTCATACTCGTAGTCGTGCAACACTTGCATGAAACGCGCCTTGTCGGCCGTGTGCTGCAGGGCGTCGAGTTTGTGCTCGATCGACGGCGCCACCCACTGCACCGAGTGGCCGAACAGGTGCAACAACACGAAGCACTGCATTTCGAAGCCGACGTCGGGGTCGATCACGATCCGCAGCCCGTCGAAGATGCCAGTGCGGGGCGGCTCCAGATCGCGGTATTCGATCACGAAGCCATGCTTGACAATGGTCGTGGTGATGCGGGTCCAGAGGACGACGAGCTCGTCGGCTGGCAATTGACCCACGCGCCCAGCCGCGCGGTGGCCGACTAGCTCGTGCCCGGCGATCTGGATCATCGAAGCTGCGCTCGCGTAGTTTGCCGCGTTTCGTTCGCCGTCAATATAACGCGTTTCCGGCGAGCCTCGCAGGGGCGGCATTTCCGCTTGACCTTTCGCGCTTGGCGTGTGATTCTGCTGGGCGGGTTGCAGCCGAATGCGCGGCGCGCTTGCCGCGCCCCACCTGCGCGAGAACAACCATGCCGAGCACCGACTGGCACGCGAACCTGGGCCCGCGCCTCGATCGCCGCACCTTTCTGGTCGCCAGCGGAGTCGGCTTCTGCGGGCTCGACGCACTGCGGCTGGCGCGGGCCGGCGAAGCCGAGTCGGCTGCGCCGCGCCGCCGGGCCAAGTCGTGCATTCTGGTGTGGCTATCGGGCGGTGTCTCACAGCTCGACACTTGGGACATGAAGCCGCTGGCCCCGGCCGAGTATCGCGGGGCGTTCAAACAAATCGCCACCAAAGCGCCCGGCATCGAGATGTGCGAGCATCTGCCGAAGCTGGCCCAGCAGGCCCATCATCTGGCGGTCGTCCGCTCCCTGGGGCACTTCGGGCGCGGCACCGGCGATCATCATGCCGGCTACTACTACAACCTCACCGGGCACCACCCCGATCCGAGCTTTCCGCAACTCTTGAACGCCCGCACGCCGCGCCCCGATGATTGGCCGTTCATCGGCTCAGTGGTCGGCTTGAAGCGGCCGGCGCATCCCTATTTGCCTAGCGCGATCACGCTGCCGCAAATGCCCGGGGCGCCGCAGTACACGCGGCCGGGGCAGTTCGCGGCGCGGATTGGCGTCGAGCACGATCCGCTGTACGTGATCGGCAACGCCGACAAGCCGCTCGAGTTCTCGGTGCCGGCCTTGGCGCTTGAAGCGGGAATGAGCGCTGACCGCTTGGGTGCGCGGCGCGGATTGTTGGACGAAGTCGAGCTGGCGGCCGCGCGAGTCGACGCCGCCCTCGAAACCGCGATCTACAGCAAACAGCAACAGCGGGCCTTCTCGCTCTTGGGATCGCCGCGCACCAAGGAAGCCTTCGATGTCGCAGTCGAGCCGGTGGCCGTGCGCGAGCGTTACGGCCAAACGGTCAACGGCATGAGCATGCTGTTGGCGCGCCGCCTGGTCGAGGCCGAAGTCCCCTTCGTCAGCGTCTTCTGGCAGGAGGATCTGAAGCGATCCGATCGCATGAACTGCGCCAGCGGCGGCGGCTGGGACACGCACGGCAACAACTTCGTCTGCTTGAAAGATTGGTTGTTGCCGGAGTTCGACCAGTGTTTCTCGGCACTGTTAGCCGACCTGGCCGAGCGCGGACTGCTCGACGACACGCTGGTGTTCGTCACCAGCGAGATGGGGCGCACCCCCAAGATCGGCGACCCGCGCTCGGGCGGCGCCGGCGGCGCGGGGCGCGATCACTGGACGCACTCGATGAGCGTGCTCTTGGCCGGCGGCGGAGTGCGCGGTGGCCAGGTTTATGGCAGCACCGACAAGCTTGGCGAATTCCCCGCCGATCGGCCCGTGGCCCCGGAGGACATCGCCAAGACCATCTACTACGCGCTGGGGATCGACGACCTGGCCTACGTCGACCGGCAAGGCCGGCCATTCGATCTCTTGCCCGAAGGTAGCCCATTATTGGGGCTCTTCTAAGCGCGACCGTGCTCTAGCCTGCATTTCTCACCAGCCATCTGCTACGCGGAGCCCAAGTCCTTGGATGGCGGCGTCGCCGGGTGCGTCTCGATCCTCA
>JAIESQ010000146.1 GCA_019745975.1 Pirellulales bacterium | reverse complement strand
CTCAGAGAGGCCGGCTACAGAACTTTGCGACAGATTCACTCAGCCCGCGAGTTTTGTAGGGTGCGTGAAACGCACCAACTACATCGCGGGCGAATTTGGAAGGTCAAGCTTCTGGTGTGCTTCGCACACCCTACAAAGCTGTAGCCGGGGTCCGCGACGGCCTCAGAGAGGCCGGCTACAGAACTTTGCGACAGATTCACTCAGCCCGCGAGTTTTGTAGGGTGCGTGAAACGCACCAGCATCTACATGCGCAAGCGATTCTCTATGTTCAGCCCGCGAGCTGCTTGTAAAAATACCAGCCGGCTAGCGCCAGCCCGATTGTCACCACGCCGCGTCGCACCAGATTGCGATCGAGCCGCCGGGCGACGCGCGCGCCGCCGTAGCCGCCGACGATCGCCGCCACGGCCATCATCGCGGCCAGCGGCCAGTCGACCACACCGGCAGAGACGAACACCGCCACCGAGACGCCATTGATCGCGCAGTTCAACAACGTCTTCAAGCCGTTCATGGCGTGAATGTCGGCCAGGCCCATCAGCGCCAGTCCGCTGAGCATCAAAATGCCGATGCCGGCGCCGAAGTAGCCCCCGTAGACCGAAATCAGGAACTGCAGCACGACAATGCCGGCTTGCGTGCTTGGCGTCGGCTCGGCGTGAGGGCGGCCAATGCCAGTCCAGCGCGTGATCGCCGGCTGCAACGCGAACAACAGCGCCGCGGTGAGAATCAGCCAAGGGATGAGCGCGTCGAATTGATCCGGCCAGATCACGACCAATAGCGAGCCCAGCAATCCGCCCAGAAAGCTTGGCGGCAACAGCAACCAGGCCCAGTGCGATACGCTGGCCAACTCGCGCCGGTATCCCCACATCGAGGCGGCCGAGCCGGGCACGAGCGCCACGGTGCTCGTGGCGTTGGCGATCACGCCGGCCGTGGCGGCGAGTGCTGTCTGCGGCCCGGCCCCAAGCACGGCGTAGAGCGCGGGAAACGTCAGCAGCGTGCCGCCGCCGGCGACCGAGTTAATCGCGCCGGCTGCCGCGGCGGCGAGAATCAGCAGCACGTAGGTGGCAATCATGGAAGCGGAGCGCCGCGGGGCCGGATTGGCATCTCGCTGCTTGTACCAAAAACGGCACAAGTGGCAACCTGGCCGCAGTTTGCTCGGCTGCAGAGGGAGCGGACCCGCCGGCTACGCCCCGTTCGGACGGGAATAAACTCGAGGTTCCCGCTGCCAATTTCCACCCTGGGGCGCCCCTTGCTTGACAGCCGCTTTGGCGTCTTTTACCGTGTGCCTAACCTCTGACATCGCTTGGTATCTCGAGCGCCGCCAGTGAACGTGAATCAGAGCCGCCACGCCTGGGTGCATGCCCTGCGTTAGTCTGCGGCCCTCGCCGTGCTTTTCGCGCGAACTGAATTGATGGCGCGAAGCCAGTCCGCTCCCTATCCGCGGGCAAGCTTGCCGTCCTCACCCGCCCACCCGTATTGGGTCGCTGTTCGCGCTTGCAGTTCTCCGTTTGATGTTGCGCAGGTAATCCGAGCAGTTGATTGAACTAGATGTTTGGGAGGATCGACTAATGACTTGCCGACTTGATGTGCATCCAACGCGGTGGACGCGTCCGACCATGCTGCTGGCAATCGTGGCCGTTTCTACTTGGGCTACGAGTGCACCCGCGGCCGTGATCTACAACAACGGCGCGCCACAACTGGTGCCCGTTCCGGCGCAAGGCGCCCCGTTTGCCGACGCCAATCTCTCCAGCTTCACCGAAGTCGCCGACAACTTCTCGCTGAAGGCCGGCCTGAACGTCATTCGCGATATCCATTGGTGGGGCGTCTATGGAAGCGGCACGAAAGCTCCTCCCGCCGACGCCTTCGCGATCAAAATCTACAACGACAACGGCGGTACGCCCGGCACGCTGAATTCCGTCGTCTCCATCTCGTCGTTGAATCGCACGGCCACGGCCAGCACGATCACCGGCTTGACGATGTATCAGTACGACGCGGTAGTCACCGCGCTCACGCTCCCGGATAGCACCACCTTTTGGCTCGGCATCTCCGACAATTCAGGAGGCAATAGTTGGGCCTGGGTACAAAGCGCGAATTCGGGGGGGAATGCATGGCAGTACTCGGCTTCCAATGGGTCCTTTGGTCGGACCACCAAGGAAGTCGCGTTTAATTTGACCAACGACATCGTTCCCGAGCCAAGTACGATCGCCTTGTTCATCTCGGGGCTAGTTGGACTGACCTTGATGCGCTGGCGCCGCCGAACGAGCTAGCTGCGGAACACGTGCACGTGTGCCGAGCGCGCGATTGACCACGCGCGGGCGCTTGCCGACATAGTGCGCGCGCCTTCGCCGACACACGCGCGTCGCGAACCGTCGTGGACGCAGGTCGCGTTCCCTCGCCAGCACAACGCGTGCCGATCGTAAATCGCGCGACGCAACTCGAATCACGCCGTGCGGTTGCAAAATGAACTTCGGATTTCACAAGTTGCGCCGCCAGGCACCGGTATAATAGGGGCCAGCCGTGTCTCGAACGTCGGCGGGCCGCTGGAAGTTCCGTTCGGCCGCAAACGCACGACATCGCGAGCCAGCTACCACGCCGGCTCTTGGGCAAGTTCGAGAACTACGGGCGGACCAGCCGCCCGCGATCATCTGAAGAGTGGCGCTCGCCAACTCACGGCCGGCGGGCAACTGAGGCCGCTCTGCCGGTCAGGGCCGCGATCGTTGGCGGCGACTGAGCTTGATCCGACCCTTCGTCGGCCTGGCCCTTATGCCCCTTGGGAGGTGCCGTATGTTCGCGCATGCGGTGTTGTTTGGCAGCGGTGCGCTTGTCGCGCCGCAACTGGCTGCGTTGAACCTGTCGTGGTGGTGGCCGATCAATGCCACGATGTCGCTCGTCTTGGCCGCGCTGGGCGTGGCCCTGTTGTGCGAGCTGATGGGCTTGCGCTACATCCCTAACTATCGCGTCGGCATCGTCGAAAAGTTGTGGTCGAGCGATGGCTCGGTGAAAGAAGGCCGCTTGCTGGCCCGCGATGGCGAGGCCGGCTTCCAGTCGGGGCTGCTGCGCGGTGGCTTTCACTTCGGCTTCTGGCGCTGGCAATATCGCATCCATCGCGCGGCGCTGGTGACGATCTCGCAAGGCAGAATCGGCTATGTCTACGCCCGCGACGGTGAGCCGTTGGCGGCCGGCCAGACATTGGCTCGCGCCGTCCCTTGCAATAACTTCCAGGATGCCCTGGCGTTCTTGGGCGACCGGCAGCCCGGCGGCCAGCCCGCGCCGCACGGCCAGCGCGGCCGGCAGCGAGCGATCCTGCGCGAAGGCGTGTACGCCGTGAACCTGGCGCTGTTCATCGTGATTACCGAGGAACGCGTCTACCACTTCAATCTGCAGGGGGCCGCCGAGCTCAAGCAAGTGGCCCGCTGGCAGGCGGAACTAGCTCAAATCAGCGGCTTCAACCCGATCGTCATCGGCCAGCCGATGGCCGCGGTCGATCCGCTCAATCCCGAGGAGGAAACGCTCGTCGACTCGATCGGCATCGTCACGGTGCACGACGGCCCGTCGCTGGAGCCAGGCGAGATCATCGCGCTCCACAACCGGTCAGGGGCTCGGGAGCGGGGCCGTCGCCGGCAGCCACACGTCGCCCCAGATCGTCAACTCGTCCGCCACGCGGACCGTGCCAAGAAACTTCGTATAGGGCTTGATGCCAAAATCGCTCTGCTTGACGGCGAAACGCCCGTGTACGCGCACGGCGTCGTCGCCGCGTTGGATGACGGCCTTAATCTTCAGTGGTCGGCGCACGCCGTGCAGTTCGAACTCGCCGTCGAGTTCGAATGAGGTCACCGGTTCGCCCGCTTTCGGTTCGACGGCCCGCGACGAATGCACAACGTAGGTCGCGGTCGGGTGCTTTTGCACGTCGAGCACTTCGTGACCGCGCAGCGTTTGCGTAACTTGCCGCTGATCGCCGTCGGCGATCGGTTCCTTCAGCCCTACATAGCCGCGTGCCGCCGCGGTATCGGCGGTGAAGCTCGCCATGTCGAAGACCAGTTCGCCGGCGTCGGCCGCGGCGTCGAGCCGCAGCCAGCCCGACTTGAGTCGCCCTTCGACCCCATGTTCGTGCCCCAGCCCGACCTTGCCGACCCGCGCGAACACCCGACTGCGCTTCACATCGATTTGCGTCTCTGGCGCAGGCGCAGCGCGCGGCGCCGCGGGTTGCGAAGCCGATGGCTGAGCGGCGAGCGAAGCCGCCAGCGATAAGGTCCAAAGAACCAGCAGCAGTATCGAAACTTGGTTTGGGTGCCACTGCTGGCTTGCCCAGCAGTGCAAAGTTCGATAGGGCACTGCTAGACGAGCTAGCAGTGGCACCCGACGTCGGTTCATCGCCGGAATTGGAACTGCTTCTCGAACATTCGCCAAGTGTGCGACCTGATCGAACCGATGAACCGGCCAGCGACCGCGGCTTGCGTTCATCTTGCCATCTCCCGGAAGGACCGCGCTTGGGGATCGCTAACCGGGATTATTCACGCTACGCCGCGCGACTTCAACCGCGTGTGCCACTGCTTCGCAGAAGCAGTGCGTCCGAATCCTCCTTGCGCTGCTTGCCCTGCGGAAAACCTTCACCGCGACGGTCCGCGCTATCGATCGGCGGCGATCTGCGGCGCGCGTCCCGAGCGCAGCAGCGTTTGTGCTTGTTCGACCTGGCGGTAGTAGTCGCGGCGTTCGAGCAACCGGCCGGCGTCTTCGTCGACGATCGCGACCACCTCGCGGTGCAGTTGCAACGCCGAGGCAGTGACCTGTGCGGTGACGGGCCCTTCCACCGTATTGCGCACAGCTTTGGCCTTGGCGTCGCCGCAGGCCAACAGCAGGCAGCGGCGCGATTCGAGAATCGTCCCCACGCCCATCGTCACTGCCAGCTGGGGCACGTCCTCCATGCTGCCGAAAAACCGCGCGTTGTCGCGGACCGTCTCTTCAGTCAGGGTCTTTAGCCGCGTGCGGCTCCCCAGCGACGAGCCCGGCTCGTTGAAGGCGATATGCCCATCGGTGCCGATCCCCAGCACTTGCAGGTCGATGCCCCCTTCTTCCTTGATCATCTTCTCGTATTGTTCGCTGTGCGCTTCGAAGTCGAGGGCCCGCCCGTCGGGCACGTGCGTGTTGCGCACGTCGATGTTGATGTGATCGAAGACATGCTGCTGCATGAAGAAGCGGTAGCTTTGCGGATGCGAGGGGCCCAGGCCGACGTATTCATCGAGGTTGAACGAGACCACGCGCGAGAAGTCCAAGCCTTCCTCGCGATGCAACCGCACCAGCTCTGCATACATGCCCAGCACGGTGCCGCCGGTGGCCAGCCCCAGCACGCAGGTCGGCTCGCGGCGCACCAGGTCGGCCACGAACTGGGCCGCCCGCCGCCCGACCGCCTCTCGATTGAGTTCGACAATCACCCTCACGCGCGATGCTCCTCTCGCGGTAGCCGTAAGTTGTTCGCGCGCCAGTTTTAACGGAAATCGGCGAGCATTCCAATGTCCCCGCGGGTGCATCCCGCGGTTTGTACTTTTCAGGCGGCTTGGTGGTAGCATCGCTGGCTGGAGAGTCGCTCCGGGCGGG
>JAIESQ010000032.1 GCA_019745975.1 Pirellulales bacterium | reverse complement strand
ACGACGGACTATCAGGGCACGTGCCAGATCACGGACAACGACCGCTCGGTCACGGTCGACATCGACACCGACTCGAACAACGACGGGCAGATCACCGAAGCGGACGACGGGATTGAAGATATTGCGCCCGGCAGCTTCGTGCTGGCCAACGACGATGATGACGACCAAAACGGCGTCACCGACGACTCGCAGCCAGGTCCACTCACCGCCGAAAACGATCTGGCCGAGATTCGGCTGAGTCTCGATTCGCAGAACTACACGCCCGCCCAGCTCGCGGCGTTGCGGGTGTCGCTCGAAGCCGTCAGCGGCGGCAACCGCATTCGCCTGTGGAGCGTGTCCGACAAGTCAGGCGAGGTCGCACTGGGGACGCAGTGGGCCGCCAATGCGTTTCCCAATTGGCTGTTCGTCGAAGGGCTCGAAACTGGCGACGTCGTGCTCGACTGGGTGGTTCGCGACTCCGGCGAGGTGCTATCGCGCGATACGGTCGCGCTCACCGTCGTGCGCATCGACTTGGACATCATCAACCAGGCAGACGCCGAGATCGACGAGTCGCAGGAAGTCACGCCCGGCGGCTTCGTCGAAGTGAATCTTGACGACGACGACAACGACGACGTGCCCGACAACGAGGATGACCAGGTCGACAGGGACAACGATCTGCTGCCGCTGCTGTTGCACGCGATCGCGCCGGCGGGCGCGGGCGGCTTCTTCACGCTCGACTTTGTCGAAGACAAGCTGCGCATCTGGAAGAACAGCGACCGCACCGAACGCGTCATCCCGCTCGAAACCCAGTTCGACGCCGGGCAGGATCGCCGCGTTTATGTCGAGGGCTTTCGCC
This sequence comes from Pirellulales bacterium, assembly GCA_019745975.1. Taxonomy (GTDB): domain Bacteria; phylum Planctomycetota; class Planctomycetia; order Pirellulales; family JAEUIK01; genus JAIESQ01. The sequence continues at coordinate 4,609 of JAIESQ010000032.1, read as the reverse complement.
GGCCCGAGGGCCCTTCGAACGAGCGCATCGCGCTGCGTTGGAACCCGACGGCCACCAAGCAGCTTGGCCAGGACGAAGTCGTCGTCCACGTTATCAAGCTGGAGTTCCTGACGCGCAACGACGCTACTGGCGAAGTCTATCAGCCCGACGAAATCGCGGCCGGCGACGCCCGCCCCGAGGTGACCGCCACGGTGGTCGACCGTGCGATCACGTCCGAAGGCAAGCTGCGTGTGACGATTGCCGGCACCGTTTACGACCGGCTGTCGGAACTGACCAATACGCCGAGCAATCGGCTACAGCGGCTGGACTTCTTCGTCAACGACCAGCTCGCGCGGAGCATCGACAATCTGCCGGCGCTGGCGACTGGCGCCGCTCTGATGCCGTGGACTCCCTATCCGTTCACGGTTGCCTTTCAAGAAACCTTCGAGTTCGACAATCCAGCCGGCCCGTATTTGATCCGCGTGCAGACGTCGCCCAATGGCGCGAGAGTCGCCGGTTGGGACCTGATCGGGCTGGCGACCGAATACCAAGACGTCACCGGCGACTACGGCTCGCTCGATCCGGTCGCGCTCTACAACGCGGCCACGCCAACGATCAACCCCGCGACCGGCGAAGAGATCGTCAGCCGGCGCTATCTGAGCGGCCCGTTCTTTCCTGCCGGCTCGTATGTCACACGTCCACAGCCAGACCCCGGCGCGCGTATCTTCGCGCCGGTGGACGTCCATGCCATGGAGCTCGATGGCTCGCAGCCAGGGAGTCTCGAACCGCTGCTGCTGCGCGTCGACGGGCTCGACATCGAGAGCGCGCCGCACGTGACGCTCGAGCTGGAGGGAGTCGCGCAGCAGATCCGGCCGTTCACTTACAGCCCGCAGAAGTTCTACGTCGCCGACACGAGCACGCCGAGCGAGCGGCCGCGGATCTTTGTGGTGACGCCGCGCAACTTGTCGGCGGCCGAGCTCGAAGCGCTGCGGCCGGGAGATATCGACATCGGCCGTTCGGGAGGTGAGCTCGACGCGCGGTTGCGCGTGCCCAATGGCCAGCGGTTCATCGACGCCAAGGTCACCGTCTTCAAGCACACCTTGCGCGACCCGGGCGACGGGCCCAACAACGACGGCTTCACCACGATGGAGGAGCTGCTCTCCTGGTACCAGGTGATTTACGACGGCCTCGGCGTCCGCCTGCTGCAGTACTACCAGCAAGGAGGCAACCTGATCGAGCTGGCCGACGTGTGGGGAGACCACAAGACATCGGGCAGCTCCGACGGCGATCTGACCATCTACATCGAGGAGGACATCCCGCCGTTCCAGGCGGCGCAATACCTGTGGCAAGAGCTGCAAGGGAGCCGGGGGTATTTCTGGAGCCGGGTGCCGGCGACCGACAGCGAGCTGCGCTCCGAAGAGGCCCGGGCGATCGCGGGGCGTAAGGCGTGCGAGATCGGCGCAGCCGCCGCGAATCTCTACCTCAGCGGGCTGACGATTCTCAGCGACGGCGCCGACTTCGTGATGACCGTCCACGAAGTACAGGAGGGGAACTACCAGGCGGCGGTCGGGTTTTTGCCGTTTGTACCGGCGTCGATCTTTTCTTCAGGCGGGCGGGTAATCATCCGCGCCATCGATGGCCGGGTTGTCGGCGAGTTCACCGACGCAATGATTGAGGGGATGGTCCAGGCCGCGAAGAAGCGGTACTTCAGCGAGCGCTGGGCCGAGCTGGAAAACCTGGGAATTTCGCTCAGATCGCGGCAATTGCTGGTTGAGTCGAGGTTCATCCCGGTTCCCTACGACCGCCGAGAGCTGCGGGCACGAATGATCGCCGCGGGCGATACTCCGCCCACAAACCTGCGCAATCCACAGGCGCATCACGACATGATTTGGGATGAGCGATTCTGGTTCGCGATGCATGGATTCGACGTAAATGACCCACAATTCGGACGCTGGGTGGAAGGAACACCACCTGGTGACCACCAAAGGTGGAGCAAGCGCTTCAGCGACGCTTGGACAGCGTTTGTGGGCGCCGAAAAGTTAAATGACCCGGACAATTGGTATACGGCGGATGCTATCCGTTCGAAATACGTGCAACTCAAGGCGAGTTTTCCATGAAGCCAACCTTCTTTCGAGTAAGAGACGATCACAACTACTCCCAGCGGCGATTTCCTTGGGGGCACGCGGTTTACGGAACACTGGACGCCGAGATTCCGCAAAGGGCTTGCTCCGCTTGCGGCCGCGGTTTCCGCACCCGTTACGCTGGACGACTATCCGTATGCACGGAGTACGGGCGCGAATGGTCGGATGTCATCGGCACGAGCGGCAATACTGTAGGATTCTTGATCAGCGAGCGCGTGTTAAGTGGATTGCGCGATGCCGGGATCGACTCATTCGAGTACTTCGAAGTGGAAATCGCCGAGGTTCGCAGCCAGCGGCTTCGCGTCTTGCCCCAGCCGCGGTACTACTACATCTCACCGACGGGACGAATCGACATCGATCCCGTGCGCACTGAATTCAAATTGCGCGTGTTAGGCACGTGCGGAGAATGTGCGCGACTGCTTTTCGAGTCGATACCGCCAGAGCTTTCACCAGATCGTTGGATACCGGATCGTTGGATACCCAAGCTGGATACCTGGGATGGCAGTCATTTGCTTCAGTTCGGCAATATTAGCGGAAGCGACGTACTTTGCACGGAGCGAGTGCTACTGCTCGCCCGGGAGCATCGCTGGACCAACTTCCGCTTTCAGCCGGTCGATATTTCGCGGCGCGATTCGATTCGCTGGCGCGGCATAGACTATCTGGGCAAAAAATGGCCGCCCGATTGGTATCCCGCGCCGGCGAGCCAGGGCAAGAACGCGGCCGAATGGGCCACGCAGTTGCGCAGCCGTGATCCGGAGCTTCACTGGGCGGCGATCGAGGCACTGCAAGAGTTGCGCGAGGAAGCGATTCCGGCCTTGGTGCCGCTGCTGGATGCGGACGACGAACGCCTGCGGCTCGACAGCGCGCGCCTGCTCTTGTACTACGAAGTGGAGCAAATCGAAGTCGCCGAGAGCATTTTGGATCGCTGCCGGGCGGTGGTTGCGCCACTTTCGCAAGCGAAGTAACTCAGACAGATTCCGACGGAAATCACCGGCGCGAGCATCGATTTAAATGTTTGACCGCGCACCGATGTGAACGCGGGATACATGCCAATGACACCTCACTTTTTTCGAGTCGATGACAATCACACCGGCAATGAGTCTTGCTACCCGTGGGGTCAGCAATACTTCGGCACCCTTGAAACCCAGGTTGGCGAGCCCGCCTGCCCCCAATGTGGAGGTCGGGAGCGAACCCACTACGCCGGGACTTTGTACATCCACCTCGAAGGTGGTCGCGAATGGTCTGATGTCATCGGTGTCGGCGGCTCGGCGATCCGGTTCTTGATCAGCGAGCGCGTGCTAACTGGCTTGCACGACGCCGGCATCGACTCGTTCGAGTACTACCAGGTCGAGATCGCCGAGGTGCGGAGCCGGCCGCTGCGCCGCGTGCCGCCCCCTCCATATTACTACATCTGGCCGACTGGGCGGATCGACATCGACCCGGTGCGCACCGAATTCAAACTGAAGGTCTTGGGTACGTGCGACCAATGCGGCCGGCTGCTCTTTGAACCCTTTCCCAAGACGTTGTACCCCAGTCGTTACATGCCGGATCACCTGACGCCAAAGCTCGACACTTGGGACGGCACGCACCTGCTGAAGTTCAGAAATTACGAATCCCAGGTCAGGCTGTGCACCGAGCGCGTGCTGCGGCTTGCCCGCGAACAACGCTGGACCAATTCTTGCTTTGAGCCGGTCGATATCTCGCGCCGCGATTCGATTGGCTGGCGCGGCATCGACTACCTCGGCCCGCAGTGGCCCCCCAAGTGGTACCCGGACCCCGCCAGCTTCGGCAAAACGCCCGACGAGTGGCGCGAAGAGCTGCGCAGCGACGACACGGCCCGCCAATACGCCGCGTTCAAGGCGTTCCGAGAGCTCGGTGAACAAGGGGTCGCGCAACTCGGGCGGCTGCTCGACGATGGCCAATCGCGAGTCCGCATCGACGCCGCGCGCATTCTGATCCAATTGGCAAAGGAGGGAGTCGAGGTCTCGGAGGCGCTGCTCGAGCGCAGCAGCACGATGGAGCCCGCACCATGACGCCGCGCTACTTTGAAGTCTCTCGTGGATACGACACAGAGACGCACGCGAGTTGTCGCCCGTTGGGCTACTCGCTCGAGCACGTGCTGCAGATGCACTCGGTGCCCTGCGGCGGCTGCGGTTGCGAGCTCGTGCCGGAATTCGAGGGCGCCGTCGGCGCGTCGATCGAGTATCACGACTGCTGGCCGGACGTGATGGGGACGGGGGGCGGGCGACCTCACTTGCTCTGGAGCGAGCGCGTGATCGCCGCTCTGGAGACCGAGAAGCTGGCCAACGTCGAGTGCGAGCGGGCCATCATTGAGCGCATCCACAACGACAACGGCGAGACGCTGGCGCCGGTAGCGAGGCCTCCCAAGTATTTCTTCATCCGCACTTGTGACCTGCACTTTCTGAGAACCGTTGCTGTATCAAGCAGCCAGAGCTAAGAGGCTTTCGGTCAGTTGGATGATTTTTCGG
>JAIESQ010000020.1 GCA_019745975.1 Pirellulales bacterium | reverse complement strand
GGTTTTAGGTGAGTTAACGCTACACCGTGTTTAAACCACCAGGAGCCCTCTTTCATAGAATCAGGCTCTGCCAGTGCGTTATCGCCGAGGGGCAATCAACTTCGGCTGACCGCGCTCACTGCGGCAGTTCATACAGCCGCGCCAACCACACGCCCTGTCGGCGATTTTCGGCCAGCAGCCGCGCTCGGGCGAGCAGCTCCTCGGGCACGACCACGTCGGCGCGGCGATGGTAGACCAACAGATAGCGCGGCCGCGGCCCTTGTTGTGCTTCGCCAGGCCATCCCACCACATGCGCGCCATGCGTCTCGAATGCGGGATTGACGATCTCGACCCCCTGCGCTTGAAACGGCGCTAAGTGCGGCGCCAGAAAAACCGCTCCGCCAGCCGCGCGCCCGGCGGCTGTTTCAGCGATCGCGTGATCGACCGTGTCGCCCCAGTAGGTCACTTCGAAACCCAACCGTTCCGCTCCGCGCAATCCGCCAACTAGCGAGTTGTAGTAGCTCAACTGAAATGGGTGATACGCGACGACACCCAAGCCTTGCAGTGCCAGTAGCCCGCCGAGCGCAGCGCCCTTCACCACGGCTGTCCGCTCGGCGAGCCAGCGCGTCCTGAGAACCACAGTCAAGCCGATGCCGGCCAACAGCGCGATCAGCGGATAGTCCATTAGGAACAACCGCTCGCCGTCGTAGACCGGCACTCCTGGCATGCTGAATGTCAAAAGCACGCTTGCCACGGCCAGCAGCACAAGCTGCACCGCCGGCCGTTGCGTAGCATCACGCCATCCACCCACGGCGCCGCACACCGCGAGGGCCAACAAGCCAATAGGGACCGTGACCGACGTGATGATCCAGGGATAGTGCCACGGCACGGCGCGGTCGTCCCAGACTTCTCCCCAATAGAACGTGTGCAGGGTCGCGCGCTCGGTCGCTGTTAGCAGGAACTTCGCCGTCCGCTCCAGTGGCGCGAACCACAGCCAGGGCCACAAGACGAACAGCACGACGTACCCCGCAAGGGCCCACAGCGCCACGAGCGCCAGTCCTTTCCGTCGAAAGCGCCAAACGAGCCACACGCCGGCCGCCGGCAACAGGAGCAGACCCGAGATCTTCGTCGCCAGCGCCAGCCCCCACACAACGCCCGCCACTGCGAACCAGAAAGGGGACGCAGCTCTTTTTGAAATACTTTTTGAAATAAGAGTCGCGTCCCCGTTTTTGGGCGCCCCGTTTTTGGGCGCGGTCGCGCGGGCCGCCAGCAGCAGCGCCGCCACAGCCGCGAAGAAGAACAGCGCCTCGAACAAGTCGAGCGACACCAAGTGCCCCTCGGCGAACAGCCGCGGCATGAGCGCCGTCGCCGCGGCACCCCCGCCAGCCGCCCAAGTGCGCTGTTCGCCGGGGCACAGCAGCGCTGCGGTACTTCCTACCATTCCCACAAGTACCGCCAGCGCCACGGCCGAGGCCGCCCGCGCGCCAGGCAGCCAGACGAACGACGAATCGCCAGGGTAGGCGTCGACTACGTGGTGCACCCAGCCGACGATCCAACGCCCCAGCGGCGGATGGAGCGTCAGCGCGCCGTAGGCTTGTTCGATTTGCTCGCGCTCGAAGAATTGCCAGCCCGCCGTGCGCCAAGAGCACACGAGTCGCTTGCCGGCGGCCGCGTCATAGAACTCATCGACCGTAAGTCCGGGACCGTTCGCCGTGGGCCCGAGCGTGGCCAGCGTGACCGCCAGCGTCAGCCCGGCGATGAGCCACGCCGCGCTCAGCGCTTGTCGCCACGAAGCGTGTGCCAGGTCTGTCGCATCGGCCTTGGCGACCGACGCACTGCCGCGCGGCCGATTGTCCCTCGTCGACGGCGGCTTTACGGCAATTCGGCGGACCATCCCACCGATGGTATCAGCCCGAGTCGCGCCCGGAAACGCGGCGGTCTCGCGGGAGGTCACCCGCTACTTCGGACCCTCCTTCGGTACGATCTTACGCACGCGGATCGTTTGGCCGCCCGTCTTCACCGTCAGCGAAACGACTCCGTCGTCGCCAACTTCGATCTCTCCTTCCAGTCCCACGAAAGGATTCAAGAACTTTGTCGGAGACTCGAAGAAGATCTCGACTTCCCCTTGCATCCCCTTAATGAACACGCTGCCGTCGCGAACCGAGATGGTCCCCGCCTTGATGGGCCCAATCGCATAGTCGCCGACATATTTGTCGAGCACTCCTGAATCGAGCCGCACGATCGTCTTCGACTCGCTCGTCGGGCCGGGCCAGCCGTAGACGCCGGCGACCGTGTTGATGACTTCATCGGCCAGCGCGCTCCCTTCGTCGCTGTTGGTCAACACGACCGCGGCGAACCCGCCCTCGAGCGTCCCCAACATCGAACCGCGAAATCCAGCATTCGCGCCACCGTGACCGAAACGCACCACGCGGCCGTCGTCGATCGTCAGGAACGGTCCAAGCCCGACCGTCCCGTCCCCCACCGGCTTGAGCATTTCGGTGGCGGTTGCTGTCGACAAAATCGCCCCTCGTTCCCCGGCCAGCGCGGCCTGCACGCCCAGGAAGTACCTCGCCAGATCGCCGGCAGTCGCCCACAGCCCGGCCGCTCCCTGTTCGGGATGCGTACGGTAACCGATCGGCGATCCGTTCATGTCATGGCCACCTGCGGCACGATCTCGCCAATCGTCCGGTAGCGGCTGAGCGAACGTACTGCCGGTCATCCCCAGCGGCTGTAGAACATTCCGCTGCATCAGTTCCGTCATGCTCTGCCCGAGCGTGTCCTCCAACGCCAACTGCACGATCGTCGTCCCCCCGCCGGAGTACGCGAATTGTGCCCCTGGCTTGCGGATGACTTTGACGGGCTCGGTGCTCGCGGGCTTCTCCCCCAACAGAACCTGCACGATTGTCGGGACCGCCTCGCCTGCCTTGTAGCCGGGGAAACCGCTCACCGTCGTCCCCGCCCGATGGCTCAAGAGCAGTCGCAGCGTCACCGGCTGCTTTGCGGTGAACTCGTTGGCCGGGATCTGCCAACGCTTGAGATGCTGGTTGATGTCGCTGTCGAGCGCCAGCTTTCCTTGATCGACCAGCGCCAGCGCCGCCAACGCCGTGAGCGGCTTGCTCATCGACGCGGCTTGAAAGTCGGTCTGGTCCGTCACCGCGGCCGACGTGCCTGCATCGGCCAGGCCGTAGGCTTGCTGCCAGGCGATCCGCCCTCCCGCCACGACCGCCACGCTGACACCCGGCACGTGCAGTTCTCGCATCCGCTCGGCCAGCGACGCCGTGGCCGGTTCCCCGGCGTAGTGGATGCGTTTGACGACCGCTTGTTCGACCTGTGCTTGCTCAGGCGGCGCTCCGCGCAGCAGCAGCGGCGCTGCGAAACTAGAGATGATCGCCAGAAGCAACGTGGCGCTGATAAGTCGCATGATCCGGACTCCGGGTATCGGCTCGGGTTGTGGCAATGTGCCGGTACTCCCCTCTCCGCTTGTGGGAGAGGGGCCGGGGGTGAGGGGTTCTCGGCATTTCCTCTCGCCGCTGGCCTGTTCCCGCCGGGTGCCACTGCTGGCTTGTCCAGCAGTGCCCGTCGCGCGACCTTCAACACCAGCCTGAAGCGCAGCGAGGGATCTCTTATCCCTCTCGCCTTTAGCCTCTAACCTCTCGCCTGTTCCTTCGTGTACCCCACGGGCGCTGACCGTCAATGGTACCCCCTACCCAAGCGTCGGGTAGCGAATAAGGAGTTTTCGCAATTGCGGCCGCTCGCTTGGAAACCACCCAACCGCGCCGCAGTTGCGTTCCACGACCTTGATTGGGTACCGGGGGTCCAAGGCAACCCAGGCATTCGTTTGCAGACGACGCCCATGTCGCAACCGGATTGGGTGCCGTAGGTTCTCACTGTGCTGCGCGGCGCTAAGAAGCGTGGTCTCGCCGCGCATTTTTAACTTCATATCCGTCGATTAGAATGCAGCGTTCACCATCGTCAGCTCCTGCCAACCCGGTTTCCACAGATGTTGGCCCGCGACGACAACGAGGAAGCGTTCCCCTCAAAATGCACCCGCCCATGAACTACGTGAAGTCCAAACAACGTGTCGCCGACCACGGCGAAGTTTTCACCCCGGCCTGGATGGTCGAGGCGATGCTCGACCTGGTGAAGGACGAGACCGAGCGGATCGACTCCCGTTTCTTGGAGCCGGCGTGTGGCAGCGGCAACTTCCTCGTTCCCATCGTGCGGCGCAAGCTGGCCGCCGTCGAGCTCAAGTTCGGCAAGCCCGATTTTGAAAGGCGCCACTACGCTCTGCTCGCGCTAATGTGTATTTACGGGGTTGAGCTCTTGGACGACAACATCGCCGAGTGCCGCGCGAATGTGCTGGAGACTCTGGCCGAGTACCTGAATCTTGAGGAGACGGACGACGTCTACCGCGCCGCCTCTTACGTGCTGTCGCAGAACCTCGTGCACGGCGACGCCCTGACCATGCGCACCTGCGACGATCAGCCCATCACCTTTGCCGAGTGGGGTTACCTGGGCAAGGGCAAATTCCAGCGCCGCGACTTCCGCCTCGACGACCTCACCATGTCGTCAAAGTTCAGCGCCGAGGGGTCGCTCTTCGCCCACCTGGGGAAGCATGAGATTTTCACGCCGACCAGCACCTACCAGCCGATGACGATCAGCGAGTTGGCTGCGCTAGCGCTCGGCGGCGTTCCGCGGGAGCCCGTATGAGCGTTCAGGCCAGCTTTACCCTGCGCGGGCGCAACCCGGATGTGCTGACGTGCATCGCGAACCTCTCGAACGACGAGGTGTTCACCCCGCCAGAGCTCGCCAACCGCATGCTCGACACGCTGGCCGAGGCGTGGGCGGCCGACAATGGCGGCGCGAACCTCTGGGCCGACAAGACCGTCCGGTTCCTTGATCCCTGCACCAAGTCGGGCGTCTTCCTGCGCGAAATCACCAGCCGCCTCACCAACGGACTGGCGGACGCGATACCGAATCTTGAGGAGCGCGTCGATCATATCCTGACCAAGCAGGTGTTCGGCATTGCGATCACGCAACTCACCAGCCTGCTGGCGCGGCGCAGTGTCTACTGCTCGAAGCACGCCCAGGGCGAGCACTCGATCGCCAAGTCATTTGCCAGCGACGATGGCAATATCTGGTTCCAACGCACCGAGCACACCTGGGTAGGCGACAAGTGCAAGTACTGCGGCGCCAATCAGCGCGACTACGACCGGGGCGCGGAGCTTGAAACCCACGCCTACGCTTTCCTCCACACTGCACTTTCTGAGAAATCGTCGGTAACTGGTATTCCATGAAAAACGGCTCTCCCTTCATGCTGCGGTTGCGAGAC
>JAIESQ010000089.1 GCA_019745975.1 Pirellulales bacterium | reverse complement strand
CGTTTCACGCACCCTACAGAACTCGGTCGGGGTGCCGAAGGCACAAGAGACTTGTAGGGTGTGCGAAGCACACCAGAATCCCGCTCGCGCGAACGCTAGGCATGGTGCGTTTCACGCACCCTACAGAACTAGGCAGGGTGCGTTTCACGCACCGTTTCACGCACCCTACAGAACTCGGTCGGGGTGCCGAAGGCACAAGAGACTTGTAGGGTGTGCGAAGCACACCAGAGTCCCGCTCGCGCGAACGCTAGGCATGGTGCGTTTCACGCACCCTACAGAACTGTAGGCGGCCGCTGCGAGGCCGGGGCCAGGGCTACAGACTTGTAGGGTGTGCGAAGCACACCAGAATCCCGCTCGCGCTAACGCTAGGCATGGTGCGTTTCACGCACCCTACAGAACCACTCTCTGCTACGGGAACTTGATCGCGTACACGTCCGCGTCCTTCAACGCGATCCGCAGTCGAATCGGCTTGCCGGCCAGGGCGCTTAATCCGCCCCCTTTCCAAGCAACAACCCGATCCAATTCGTCGCCGATGATTTCGATACAGTCATCGAGCGCGAAGCCGGGCAGCGGTTTTCCCTCGGCGTCTTGAATCTCGACACGCACCGAGCCGGCGGCCGAGGTGGCGACATTCAACAACAACTGCATCGAGGGTGCATCGGTAGCCGCCACTCCATCGGCGCCAGTGGTCGCGCTCTGGAACCGCAGAGGCTTTGTCACCAACTCGCAGCCGGCATACGGCGCGTGGACCGACGCAAACCCGTCGGGCCGCAGCGTAAAGCGATCGAGTCGCGCGGTCGGCTGCCCGTAGTTCCGCTGCACATAGAGCGACATCTGGTCGTCGCCCGTTGGCACAATGCCCAGCGCCGGGTAGTTCGTGCGCGAGACCCAGTTCTCCAGCCCCGGCCCGGGCCGCACAAACGATTCCATGAACGTGCGCTCGTACCGGCTGCCGCCGCGCGTGGAGAGCAGCACCGCGTCGGAGCAGTCGCCGAAGTAGCCGGGGTCGACGCCGATCTGGCGGGCCTGGTCTTCGGTGATCACCTTGCGGCCAGGCATGAAGCGGGCCGCCACGCCGAGATAAATCTGCGGCGCGCGGTAATAAGGATGCGTCTGGTTCGTGTATAAGTGCTCGGCCGGCGTCTCGCCGAAGGTCATCTGCACCGGCGGCGACCAGGAAAGAAAATCGCTCGACGTCACCCGCGCGATCGCCCGCACCCCCGAGGGGGAGCGGCGGTAGTAAAGCACGTAGCGCTTTTCGACCGGCGACCAGAAGCTGACATTCTGTGAATCGAAGACCCAACCGGTGTCGCGAAAGACCGGCGCGTCTTGCAGCTTATGCCAGTGAACTCCATCGGCCGACACGAAGGCCAACAGTCCCGAGTCGGAGGTGCCACCGAGCGCCTTGTAGCGCTGGTCGGAAGGGCAGTCGGGGCGACCATCGACAAACGGCGAAAAGTTGTGCGTCGCGGGGGCCTGGTCCTTGAGGATCACGTTGTTGTCGAGCGTGCCCGCGACTTCGTGAATGCGCAGATTCGGCTTTGTCCAGTTGATGGCGTCGCGACTTTCGGCGTAGCAGGTGACCTCGGCCGAGGAGCCATCTTTGCCGGCCGACGGGAGCCCGCGGTAGTACATGCGATAGGTGTCGCCGTCCTTGAGAACCGTTACGTAGCCGCAGAACGCCCCTTCCCACGGTTGATCGAACTTGATCGCCGTGCCGGCCGAGCGCGGTTCGTGCAAGCGCAGCTCGCCACCGGTCAGCGAATCGATCAAGTAGCGGTCGACGAATAGCTCGCGGCGAGCGGAGACATCGAGCGGCTCGGCGGCCGAAACGTTACCAGCTACGGTCGAAATCGCGGCGGCCCAGATCAGAAGACCCAACGCGCATTGTCGGTGAGTTGGCATGCAAAGATCCTCGCACCTGAGAACTCGAGGTTCGATCGACGGTCACACGAGTATCGCCGCTGCTTTCCCTCGATCACAAGCAGATTCGCACGATTGGGGTTCCGAGACATCAAAATGCCGCCAAACGAGTGAACCACTCCCGGCCTGAGCTGGTCTTTGCCCAGCAGCACCGACCGGCATAAAATGCCGTTCTGTCCCTCGAAATGACACTTTCCACGCGCCCAGCAAGTCGCGCTTCCTGAGAGTTTGCGATGCGTTTCGTCAAAATGCACGGGGCCGGTAACGACTACGTCTACGTCAATTGTTTTGACGAGCCCGTGCCCGCCGATCCCGCCGAGACCGCCCGCCAGATCGCCGACCGGCACTTTGGCGTCGGCGGCGACGGACTGGTGCTGATCTGTCCCTCGGAGCGGGGTGACGCGCGGATGCGGATGTTCAACGCCGACGGTTCCGAGGCCGAGAACTGCGGTAACGCCATCCGCTGCGTGGCTAAGTACCTCTACGATCACGGCCTGACGCAGCAGCAGCAACTACAGATCGAAACCGGCGCCGGCGTACTGCCGCTAGAACTCGAAGTGCGCGGTGGGCTGGTCGAGCGCGTGCGCGTCGACATGGGGCGCCCGATCCTCGAGCCGGCGAAGATTCCCACGACGTTGTCGGGAGAGCCGCTGTCGGCCGACATGCTTAGGCGCGCGAGCGGTGTCGCCGCGGGCACGACGGTCGTCGTCAACGCCGAGTTGACGATCGCTGGCGAGAACCTGCGAGTGACCTGCGTCTCGATGGGCAATCCGCATTGCGTTACATTTGTCGACAAGCTCAGTGACCGCTGGGTGCTCGAGCTGGGCCCTAAGATCGAGCACGACGCGCACTTTCAGCGGCGCGTGAACGCCGAGTTTATCGAAGTGGTCAATCCGCGCGACGTGCGGATGCGCGTGTGGGAGCGAGGCTCGGGCGAAACGCTCGCTTGCGGCACCGGCGCCGCGGCGGTGTGCGTAGCCGGAGTGTTGTCGGGCCGCACCGAGCGGCGCGTCACCGTGCACTTGCTGGGGGGCGACTTGGAGCTGGAGTGGGCCGACGACGGCCGCGTTTACATGACCGGCCCGGCCGTCGAAGTGTTCAGCGGCGAATGGAGCTCGAGAGAGACGCGCGCTGTGCAGCCGCGGTAGCCGCAGTTCAAGGGACGTGAAATCCGCCACGACGAGAACTGTCTCGCTGCGGATGAAAACAATGGGCACTGCTGGACAAGCCAGCAGTGGCACCCCGAAGTCAGCTTTCGAGATTCCCGGCAAGGACGCCAAACGCATGAAAATCCGCCTGCGATCGCTCAACAAGACCGCCGGCTTGCTGGCCGCCACCACGGTACGCCAGTGGATGTCGACGCTCGACTACAAGGCGGCGCTTTACGAACCCTCGGTCGATCCGGTGCATCCCCAGTACTCCGGGCAGAAGATCTACATCTTCTGGCACGAGTACATCCTGGCGCCGTTGTTCCTGCGCGGGCATTGCAACCTGGCGATGCTCTTAAGCCGGCATCAAGACGCCGAGATCCTCAGCTACGCGGCGGGACACTTGGGCTTCGAGTTTGTGCGCGGTTCCACTTCGCGCGGCGGCACCAGCGCCCTGCGCGAACTGTTGCGCCGCAGCCGGCACATGAATCTCACGATCACGCCCGATGGCCCGCGCGGCCCGCGCCGCGTGCTGGCGCAGGGGCCGATCTACCTGGCTTCAAAGCTACAGATGCCACTCGTGCTGCTGGGTATCGGCTACGATCGGCCGTGGCGTTTCAACAGTTGGGATCGCTTCGCGCTGCCGCGCCCCTATTCGCGTGCCCGTGGCGTGATCAGCCCGGCGCTGCGCATTCCGCCGGGGCTCGATCGCGAGGGCATCGAGCACTACCGCCGGCAGGTCGAGCATTTGCTCAATCGCCTGACGTGCGAGGCTGAAGCTTGGGCGACGTTGGGCGGCCGCAAGCAGCAGGAGTTGTCGCCGCGCCGCGAGTCGTTAGGCTACGGGCGGCGCGAGGATCGTCGGCACCGCATCCCGGCTCCCCATCTGGCGCTGCCGCTGGGCAGCCAGTCGCTCTGCGAATCGCCCGGTGATGAAGCCGATCCCGCCGACTGGTCGTAGACGGTCGAAAGAAAATTCGCCATGGCCAGCTACGACGCGATTGTTCTGGGACTGGGAGGTGTCGGCTCCGCGACCCTCATGCACGTGGCCAAACGCGGGCTGCGCGTGCTGGGGCTCGATCGCTTTGGTATCGCCCACGATCGCGGCAGCTCGCATGGGCAAACGCGGATCATTCGCCAGGCCTACTTCGAGCATCCCAACTACGTGCCGCTGGCGCTGCGGTCTTACGAGCTGTGGCGTGCGCTTGAGGATGAATCCGACTTGCCGCTGCTCCAACAGGTTGGCCTCGTGCAAATTGGTCCGCCCGCCGGTGAGGTCATCAGCGGCGTGTTGCGTAGCGCGGCCGAACATGACTTGCCAGTCGAGCAACTTTCGGCTGACGAAGCGATGCGCCACTGGCCGGCGCTCGAAGTACCCGAGGATGCGGCCGCCGTCTTTGAAAGCCGGGCCGGATATCTGCGCGTCGAAGCGTGCGTCCGAGCGCACGCCGCGGCTGCGCGCAGCGCGGGGGCCGAGCTGCGCACCGAGGAGGCGGTCGTCGGGTGGAAGGTCGAGCGTAGCGGAGAAGTCACCGTGCAAACCGACGCTGGCGAGTATCGTGCGGCGCGGTTAATCATTGCCGCCGGTGCATGGGCTCCCGAGCTCTTGGCCGATTTGTCGATTCCCTTCGAAGTGCTGCGCAAATCGGTTTTCTGGTATGCGACCGATCTGCCGGAATTCGGTGCCAGCGAGCTACCCTGCTTTTTGTTCGAGCTGACGGAGTTGGACGCCGACAGTCGCCCGGCCAATCAATGCGAGTTTTACGGCTTCCCGGCCATCGACCAGCTCGGCGTGAAGGTGGCCGAACACTCGGGCGGCCTTGTCGTCCGCGACCCGCTCAGGGTGTCGCGCGAGCTGATGCCGGCCGATCGGGCCAGAGTCGAAGCCTTCACGACGGGGTGTCTGCCCGACCTCGGCTATCGCTTGCATGCCCATCGCGTCTGTTTGTACACGATGTCCCCCGATCGGCACTTCATCGTCGACCGCCATCCGCAGCACGCCAATGTCGTCTTCGCGGCGGGGTTGTCGGGGCACGGCTTCAAGTTCACGCCCGTGCTGGGCGAAGCACTCGCCGACTTGGCGATCGACGGCACGACGAAGTTGCCGATCGAGTTTCTGGGATTGAGTCGGTTTGGGAGATCATCGAGCTAGTTTTGTAGGGTGCGTGAAACGCACCAACTACATCGCGGGCGAATTTGGAAGGTCAAGCTTCTGGTGTGCTTCGCA
>JAIESQ010000200.1 GCA_019745975.1 Pirellulales bacterium | reverse complement strand
TCGCGAATTTGCTCGCCGGCGAGCCCCTGGAACTCGGGCTTCAGCTTGCGGCGCCGCTCCCAGACGATGAAGCCCATTGAGGGGACGGTGTGCCGCGTGGGGATGGCGGTCACCACGTGCTCGCGCGAGATTTCGATTTCGTCGCCAGGCTTGATACCGACGAGTTGGCACGGCATCCGGCCGCGATCGAGCCGGGTGAAGAGCTTGAGGATGCGCTGCACGTCGTCGACGGTGTGCTCGGGCAAGTAGATCGTGGGCGGCTCCATCTTCATCATCCGCCGGCGGGCGACGTAGACCGGCAGATTGCTGATGTGGTCGAGGTGGGCGTGTGAGACGAACCAGCGCTCCGTGCCCATGAAGCCCCAGGGCTGCGCGCCGAGGTCGAAGCCGAGCCCCAGCTCGGGCAGGCGCCAATACGACTGTACGGCGGCCCGCGAATAGCCTTCGATCGTCAGGCCTTTGTGAACGAGCGTTTTGACGGGGAGGTTATTGAGCATTGCGGGCGGGTCGTGGTGAATCACGAATCATATCGCGCGGGGCAGGAATGCTGTAGCCGGCCTCAGCGAGGCAGGAAATGGGGTCGCACTAAATTGCCTGGCTGACAATCGCTGACGCCGATTACCGGCGGATGCAGCTATTTCGGCTCGTCGAGTTGCAAAGCTGCTCGCCCGGGCCGGCTGGCTGGGAATCCCCGCCGAAGCAAAACAACGTTCGGCCCAAGTGGTGGTTGCGGGCGTTGCGCGTCGCCGGGGCGGAGGGCTGGCGCATAACCGAACGGATGCGCCATGTTAGGGTAACACGCTTAGTTGGCGAAGCGGGCGGAGTTGTCGCGAGCTTGCTGCAGGGCCTTGTCGAGCTCCTTGGCGAAGTAGCTCTCCAGCTTGAGGGTCTTGCGCAGCGTAGCCTCCTCATCCGGCGAGAGCAGCACGATCTGGTTGCGTCGGAGGTGTCCGCGCCCATCGCGCAGGGCGGTCAGCAGCAGATAATTGCGCAAACAGAGCATTTCGTCGGGCGCGTTGTCAAGGTCTTGCCAGAACTTCAGCACCGCTTTGCCGGCAGGGCAATCGCATCTAAAACGCTTGAAACTCCGACTGTTTAGCAAAACGCTGCCTTGCAAGCACTTGGACGCAAGCTGCGACAGTCTCGATGAAAATGCAAACGTCTCTGAAACGGCCAAATGCTGCGGAGCTGCGAACTCCTACAAAACACGGCAATTAAGATGCGATTGCCCTGGCTTTGCCGGTCAGCAACGACTGCGAGAAGAGGATCATTTCCGCCTGCCGGTCTCCCTCATTGCAACAGTATTCCACTTCGGGCAGCAAACCCTTTCGGTCGAGTTGCTGCAATACGTCGTATCTTGGCCACTCCAAGAGCGCTGCCTGCGGCAGCGTTGGGCCCAGGCGGTCGGCGAGCCGATGAATGTTGAGGTCGCGGCAAACGTAGGTTGTCTCCTTGATTACGTCTTTGCCGGTGGGCGAGTAGGTGCCTCCCTTGATCGTCGCCATCAATTTCCAGCGCGTCTTGTCACCAAACTTCGCAGGCGTTGGAATCGTGAAATACCAGATGGCTCGATCGTTGGGAGGCACATCAACGGGCAATAACGCCAACGGTTCTGGAATCGCACTGTAATGCAGATCAATTAGGCGAATAGAATGCTTTTCGTCACCCGGTCCGCGCCATTCCCACGACACGAAGTCCATGTAGTAGTCGTGCAATGGGTAGACGGCGATCGGCGCCGTCCCGCCGTTGAAGTACTCGATCGACACCACCACGGGGATTCCCGACCGTGCTGTATATGTCGATTGACGCACAATGGTCGCGACCTGCGCTCCTGCTGCATTCGCGTGAAAGCAGAGTGCAATCAACCCCAGCGCATTTGCCACGATGAACAGCTTCGGCATTCTCATGTTCCCGGAATCCGCACTTGACATCGAACTCTTTGCAACATCGGTTGCCGGCATCCTTCCTGAATTCTGTAAAGTGGCCGACTACTGAGCATAGCGGACCGCACTGGCGCGAGCGGTTCTTAATGCCTCGTCAAGTTCCTTGGCGAAGTAACTCTCCGGCTTAAGGGTCTTGCGCAGCGTGGTCTCCTCATCTGGCGACAGCAGTACGATCTTGTTCACGCGCAAGTGGCCGCGCACATCGCGCAGCGCCGCCAGCAACAAATAGTTGCGTAGGCACAGCATCTCGTCCGGTGCGTTGTCGATGCCTTGCCACCACTTCAGGACGCCTTTGCCGGTCAGCAACGACTGCGAGAAGAGGAGCATTTCGGCCTGGCGGTCGCCTTGTTGATAAAAGCCTTCTAGACCGCCTAACATTCCCTTATGGTCCAATTGGCGAAACACGCTCGCGCTATGCCATTCGAGGAGCGTAGCTTGGGCCCAACTCGGTCCAAGGGCCGTGGAAGCGCGCATCACATTTAGGTCTCGGCCAAGAAGAGACGCTTCTTGGATTACATCCCGTGACGTTGGTGAGAAAAGCGCCTTAAGAGTGGCGCGAAGTTTCCAGATCACACCGTTACCGAACGAGGCTGGGGTGGGAATGGTGCAATGCCATTTTCGATGTTCCTGGGCTGGTATCACTACTTTAACCGGAGGCAGCAGATCGGGAAGTGGGCAGTGAAAATCGCGAACGTGAATTTTATATCGTGAAGTTGGTCCGAGCCATTCCCATTCAATCAAGATCAAATAGGGGTCTGTTAAATCAAATACTTCTTGTTCGTCATTGGTTCTGTTGATTTGGTCTAGTTCAATCACGACTGGAATTCCCGCTCGCGCAGTGCTTGTGATCGGACGCATGCCGAAGTCAACCGTTTCTGCTCGCGAGGTGGCCACGCTCATCAAGAGCACATGAACAACCTCCGCAAGATAGAACGCTATTGTGATCACAATACGTTTCATTTGATTAATCACCGGGGGATGTATTTCGATCGCGAATCGACGCAAGATCCTCAGCGCGAAACACAAGCGTGGTTGCAGTAGAATGCTCTGCTTTACCCATCAAGTCGTATTGGCCTGTGTCAACAAGATCAAACTGGTGACCAACTTCGTGAGCTGTGACTCGCCATAGCAGATCAAGGTAGTTACGGTAGCCGTAACCAAGCCAACTCGCGCTCCACGGGCCATTTATGAACGTGTCTCGAGTTGTTTCTAACGCGACACCTGACCATTGGGAATCGAGGGTGTAGCCACGGCCTGATCCCAAGACGATCCCCGCGTTCAGCAGATTTTCGGGATTCGGATCGGTGTCTTGTCCTGAGTAGAATTGCCATACCCAAATGTTGTACGCGGCCCAAAAGTTTGCTCCCCTGCGAGCCTTTAACTGACTATCCTCGATGATGCCCAAATCCGCTGGGTCAAGATTCAGTGGCAAGGTGCCGCTTGTAAGCACTGCATTACCAATTAGCGATAGGACCGACTCAACGTACGCTTGCTCGTACGCTCGCACGAAGATCGGGTCCAACCCATTGACTGGGAAGGGCAACAGCGACAGATCGTCGTCATCAGCCGCGCTAAAATGCAGCCGGAACGAACTCGTCGTCACTTGCGATTGAGCGGCATTCACCGCCGTGATCGTCATCCACTGATCGGGCGAACCAACGCTCAGCTTGCCGTCCACCAGCGCATTCCAATTCGTCGGCGGCGCCGATGTGACGTTCAGCGTCCAGGTGTAGGATGTGCTCGAAGTTTTCGTGACTTGAGTTATCGTGCCGCCGATCGTTTGCGGAGCCGGGGCCGTCGTGTCCTGGCCCGTAAACCCAATGCCGGCAATACTCGCTGCCGGGAACACGAAGTTGTTATCACCATTGCCGGTGATTGGCCCGATTGACATCCGCGGATTTGGACCAGGGTCGCCCAGATAGATCGTGCCGTTCTCGAAGCGGCCATTGCCGACGACCGGACCGCTCAGGTCAGGCGAGCCGTCGTCCAAACTATCTTGCGTAATCAGTTCGGTGAGCGCGGTGCCCGTGCCGACAAAATCAACGATCGTGCCGCTGAGTTGGTTGGCGTTGCTGTCAACGCCAAGCTGCTGAATTTGCGGGTAACTATCGAACTCGACGGTCAGGAACCGCCAGACCGTGAGCGTGTTGCTGGCATAGTTGGCCGCAGAGCGCACTTCACGGTCGGCTAGCGTCGTGCTCGACACAAAATGATTGATGATCCGTTGCCGGTCCTCGTTGCGGGCAATTTGCGTCGCGGCGCCCCCTTGGGAACTGTCGTCGTTCTCGAGGTCGTCCAGAAAATCGCGGTCGCCGTTGGCCACTAGCCGGAAATTATCGCCCGGCTTCTTGCTCACGAAGAACTGGGCCGTTTGCGTGCGCTGGGTCGCACTGGCCGGGAAGTCGATTGTTTCGCGGTCAGCCCCCCCGGCAGCGAAGTAGCCCGTGCTGCGGTTGTCGTCGGGTGTGGTTTCGCTGTCCACGGCGTCTGACTCGGCGCTCGGATCATCAACGTCGAACGAGTGCACGTACACAGTGATTGGACGCGGCGGCGCGACGGTTAGTTCCACTTTCGCCAGCACGTGGTCGCGCGCCTGGGAGACATTACCCTGGGCATCCATGCGGGCATCAGGGAACACGCGCACCGCCGTGGGCGCCAACGTCGTCGGCCACTTGGGATCGGCGTCGAGCGTGTTGTTGCCAGTGAGGCTGTTGCCAACCCCTTCCCAACTCACTGATTGCACTCCGATGACCGTGAGCGACACATCGTCGGTGGCCACAGGCCGGCCCGGCGCGTCAAAGGTGAACCGCAGCTTGGTCTCTTGCTGTGTCGTGTGGGGCGCGATCCCCTCGACCCACAGGTAGCGAACAAGCGTATCGCCCTCGGCGATCCAGCCAGCGCCGGGAGCCGCGATGGGCGTGCCAAGGGCGTACTGCGAACCTTTGTCGCTCTGGGTCCAGACCTGGATGCTGCCCGCGCCGGCCGTGGCGGTCAACGTCGCGGTGCCAGGTGTGTTGTTGGGGACGATTAGCTTGATTTTGACCAGCTCGTCATCGCCGCCAACGACGGACGTGTCTTGATTCGCGCCGCCGTAGTCGAACGTCCCGTCTCGATCGTCATTGTCAAGGTTGACGAACGTGACGCTACCAATCGTCACTTCCTCAGCATCGGCGACAACCGGCTCGGACGTGTTGACGACGCGTGGAATGAAAATCTGCATGTCCGCGTCGTTGTCCGTGATCTGACACGTGCCTTGCCAGTCCGTCGTGGTCACGTTGGCCGTCGTGATCGTGGCGTAGAACTCCTCCGTGGGCTCGGGCACGAGGTC
>JAIESQ010000088.1 GCA_019745975.1 Pirellulales bacterium | reverse complement strand
GAAAAATCATCCAACTGACCGAAAGCCTCTTAGCTCTGGCTGCTTGATACAGCAACGGTTCTCAGAAAGTGCAGTTGGACTACAACGGCGGCTATTTTAATGAACCCACGATATCTCCTCCCACAAAGGATTGCCCGGAACTCGGCTTGACATCACTTCATGGAATTCACGCGTCGCATCCAACATCTGAGTTATGCAGTGCCAGCGACCTTGCGTTGTTTGACGATAACCATCCCCTTCAAATTCTTCCCGTAGGCCACACCACCACGGGCGGCCTCATTGTTCTTGGATTTCGCGACGACGAGCGCGGCACGATCTTTTTGAAAAAGGCATACGGAGATTTCCATTATCTGGCCGACGGCATCGAGGACTTTTTCGGACTCTTGGAGGAACCTCCGCCAAACGAGTAGTACGAACGTTATTGTACGCGCCACGGCCGGCAGGCACGGGAAGCTCCCGCCGGTGCTCTATCGCCGTTATCTGGCCGCGCTCGACCGGGTGTTCGCTCAGGAAAACTTATTCGTCGACGATAGCGTCAGCAACACCTGGAATCCCAATGGCGCGCCGGTGGGCACGTACTGGTTGATCCAGGATCGGCTGGGCACGGTCCGCAACGTGATCGACAACAACCGGGTGATCTGGAACCACGCCCAGTTCGACGCGTTTGGCAATCGGGTGTCGCTGGACTATCCGCACACCAATCCGGCGACGCCGCTCGACCGCTCGCTCACGCGGATCGGCTTCACCGGCCAGGAGTACGACGAAGTCACGGGCTTAACGTGGTACAGCAACGGTGACGGCAACGGCAACTGGTATGACCCGCGCACGAACACGTGGATCAAACGCGACGCCCTGCCAGTTCGCTCGTTGAACCCCAACGCCTACGTCTACGCCGCCAACGGCCCCACGAATTTCATCGACCCGAGTGGGCAAGAAGGCGGAGAAGCAGGCGCGTACAACAGCCGATTCGAATGGCACTGGAACGAATGGGCAAAATTCGTGCTACTCAGCCCAGCGTTCGGCATTGTGGATAGTATCGTCCGCAGTCACAATCCGGCCGAGGCAGCGAAGGAGGTTGCCCAGGGCTTCAAGACAGGCACCAAGGCGGTCGTTAACGGCGTCGCCATTGCCGGCGTCAAGACTGTGACGCTGTGCCAATGCGGCGATGGTCTCGAACTAATCGGCGTGACCGATGAGGACCGCGCGCTCGGCTACGACACGGCGGTCCAGTTCTCGACGGCCAGCGGCGAGATTCTGATCGGCGTGGTCTCTGGCGGGACGGCGGCCGCCCTTAAAAATGGCGGCACGCTGGCCAAAACGGCGAGCGGCGCGATAGATATCCTTGATGCGGCGGGCAACGTCGTCGGCGTTGTTAAAGGGGTACAAGATGCGAGTAGCAACGGCTTCAACCTGAGCAACGGCGCGCAAATCGCGGGCTCGGCGCTGGGGCTGGCCGGCAATGCCACACCGCTCCGGAAGGGCGCCGACGTTCCGAGTGCCCCCAAAAAGCCGAATCCTGCGCCAAAAGTTGCGCCTTGTCAAGCTCTTCCGGCACCGAATCGAACACGACTGCCACAGGATGTCGCAGTTAACCCGAAAGCGCCTCCCGCAAAGCAGAGTGGCTCGATCGGAACAAGCGAAGCTCAACAAGCGGCACTTGCACGCGATATTCGACGAGCACGCGCAGAGGGAGCCACAGACATCCGAGTTAATCAAGAGCAAGTCAACGCTGCGATGGAACGCGTCGGTATCAATCGACCGGACTTACAATACACGCGACCAGATGGCACCAGGGTATATATAGAGTACGATACTTCGACACCAGGCAGTTTCCCGAACTCTCCGCGTGGACCGTTGCATGCCGAGCGGATCATGGCCAATGATCCCAGTGGCGTCGTCATAACCAACGTCATAAATTGAGAGGGATTGAATGCTCAGTCTCTTTCACAATGCCCTGGCACCGATCACATTTACGGTCGGCTTCCTACGACAACCCATTGAGAGCGTGTCGGGAGCTTTCCTCGATTGGAAGCGCACGCACTTTCAGTCGGTGATTTCTGACTCGTGTCACGGTTCCTTGCGGGACGATCTGCAGAGCCTCGCTCCCTTAACTGCGCCGCCTCGTCGCTTCTTGCTGTGGCAGACGGACTCAGACTGGACGGCATACTTTGACAATAGTATCGGCGGTACTGACGCCTTTTCGCCGGTATCGTACCTGGCGGAAACGCTTTCTTGCCATGGCTTAATCGCAACGTGCGTTCCGCACACTCAGTCGTCATCGGTTCGTCGAGGTGGCTGCTGTGGTGCAGTAGTATTCGAGTATTTTGGATCCGAGCAGACGGATTATCTGAACTACATCCGGCTCGTTAGTATGAGATACGACGGTGGCTGGAAGTTCGAAACAATAGGATACCCATTGCCTTTTGAGGACAATACTCGGTATTTAGCTGCGAACACGCGCGATCGCTTTACGGATGATCTGTTGGACCATTATTGCAACGCCCTAGGAGTAAGGGCATTTGCTGCTGATTTCTACACCGGACCAGGCGTACTGGTAACTGTCCGTGATCCAGTACCGAGTACCGGAAGGGAGATGTCGCTCGAAGCAGTTCAGCGAGGGTTACTCCTGGTGTAGCGAAAGCATCGAGAGCATGTCTATCGGGTGCGAATGGAGCTCTCGGCTCCGGCGAAGTCTTATTCGACTTCTTTGACGCTGACACGTCGGACTCAACTCCGCCGGTGCTCTATCGTCGTTATCTGGCCGCGCTCGACCGGGTGTTCGCCCAGGAAAACTTATTCGTCGACGACAGCGTTTCCAACTCGTCGAATCCCAACGGCGCGCCCGTGGGCACGTACTGGTTGATCCAGGATCGCTTGGGCACGGTCCGCAACGTGATCGACAACAACCGCGTGATCTGGAACCACGCCCAGTACGACGCGTTTGGAAATCGCCTGTCGCTGGATTACCCGCACACCAACCCGGCCACGCCGCTCGACCGCTCCATCACCCGCTTCGGCTTCACCGGCCAGGAGTATGACGAAGTCACGGGCCTCACCTGGTACAGCAACGGTGACGGCAACGGCAACTGGCTCGACCCGCGCACGAACACGTGGATCAAACGCGACGCCCTGCCAGTTCGCGCGCTGAACCCCAACGCCTACGTCTACGCCGCCAACGGCCCGACGAACTTCGTCGACCCCAGTGGACAAGGGCTTGTCGGCCCAGGCTTTCCAGGCACGCCAGGTTACGAACTGCCAACACCTGAGCAACCCCGTCCTGTCCAGGGGCCACCGCTTCCGCCCAGTACGCGGCCACAGCAGGCACCACTGGACGTTCTCCCTGAGGGAATTCGCGGGATCGACGAGATCATCGACCACGAGACGGCGACCGGCGTCGGCCCGACTGAAGCGGAAGTAGATTACTACTCGACCGAGCGCTTCGATGACTTCGTGCAGTGGCGCGATACGATGAGGCCCAACCAAAGCTCGGTCTATAACGAGACACTGCGCCGCTGGGACGAACACACCATCGGGCCGGTGTATACTGAGGCAGAGCAACAGCAACGCCACCTCAGCAAGCTGTACGAGGAAGGCGGCTGGGGGATGATGATCTTCGGGCAGGGAGGCTCGCTCGACCAGTTCACCGGCGTGATGGGAGGATTCGCCTGTCCGTTCCCTGGTGAGGCGGCCGCCGGTCCGGCGGCGAAACAGAAGGGCGTACCCAATCCACACGGTCGGCATGGCAGTCCGCCACACCGCGCGAAAGTCGCGGAGCGCGCGGATAAGCTCGAGGCCAAGGGACATGAAATCACGGCTGGCGGTGGTCGTTTGCCGGAAAAAGCTGTAGGCGAGCCAGGTCAGCGGCGATTTCCGGACATCTCAACGAAGGCTCCCTCTGGCGAACCGTACCACGAGAACATCGGCCGCGAAACGCAAGAAGGCAAGCCGATCGCGCGCGAACAGCGCGCGCTCGATGACATTGAAGCCGCGACGGGAACGAAGCCCGGTTTCACACCATTTAAGCCTTGATATAGACAATGAGCAAAAAACTCTTGTGCTTCTTTGCCCACCCGAGTGAACAGGTGCGGTGGCTAAAGGAACGATTGAATGATCCGGAGATTTGGTGCGTTGGCAAAATGGGAGTTCCGACATCGGAGTATTTCACGGTCGATTCGGATTCCGTGGACAGCCTTCAGTTTACTGGAATCCACGGCACTGAGCTAATGCTATTTCTTGGACACGCGAATTTGCAAACTGATGTCGTGTGGCGCTCGACTGCACGCCACATCTTGGAAATCGACTTTGTGCGTTCTCAAGCGATTCAGTGTCTACCATCTCTCATTGTCGACGCTTCGATACTAACGGAGGGCCAGCTGGCAATCATGGATGCAAGTTACTATGAGGAGGTTGGAATTGATCCAAGGCCGTTGCAGAGGTGGTTTCGCGACGTTGTGAGATCATTTCGTGCACTCCGCGCACCCCGTATGGCGCTTGGCAAGGTCGACCACGCAGCAATAAAGCGATGGCCGAGCGTGGTGGTAAGTCCGGGAGCAGTCGACTGGCGAAAAAGTGGGCGCAAGCTCAAGCAGTTCCCAAAGGGAGCGGCCGAATTTGATATCGTGTGAGCGTGTCCCTATCAAAAACTCGATCCAGAGAAGTTGGGCGAGATAGGGAGAATTGCCGCGGCAGCGGCGCGCGGTATCAGGATGCGAAAGCGCGATGGAGCGACAGCCAGCGGAGCCGTCAACCCTGCCGTAGAGCGCCCAACTTTTGGCGACGTGCGGAGTGCGACCTAGGCGTGTCGGCGAGTTGCCGTTGCGGCTCACTCAAGCTGCGCGGCGGGAGTAGCGATGATGCAAGCGGCCGACCAGCGGCGTGCTCACCGCGGGCCACCGCTCGGGGGGCTCGACCTCGCGCGGCACGGGTCGGCGCACATCCCCGCCCTCGCGGCCGGGACGCAAACTGCCCGGCGGGACGCAACCGGGACGCAAGCTTTTCAGATTTGCGTCCCGGCGCAAGTCGTTCAGATAAAGGAGTTTAACAGCGAGTTGCACGGTACCGGGACGGTCGGGACGCAAATTCCCGGACAATTTTATTCTGGGGGGGGCCGAAACCCGCTTCACCGCCGGCAGCGTGCTCGCCTCGGCCCACTATCAGTACCACTACGACGCGGCCGGCCGGCTCGATAAGTCCCTGAGCACGCTCGCGGGGCTCACCAGCAATCAGGCCGTCTTGCAAACGCACACGCGCGA
>JAIESQ010000188.1 GCA_019745975.1 Pirellulales bacterium | reverse complement strand
TGGCTAGGCCTTACCTCGTGCGGCTCTTGCATCCGCAACCGCTCCCCGGCTTACGCCGACGCACCCTGACACCTTTTTTCTCGGCTAACAAAACGCACATCGGACGACATTATCTCTTGGGGAGGTCTATCTTCTTTCCCGTTTCCGCTTCCCAGAATTCAATGACGCGAACATCGTTCGTACCACCCAGACAGTCGGCCAAAGTAAAAAGAGTTTTTCCATCCGGCATGAAGGCAGCACCGCGAAGAGTCCAACTATTGTTTTCGTTATTAGCGAGAAGCCGGTGCTTGACCTTGCTCGTCGCTATGTTCCAGGTGCCAATTCCGCCGCAGTCACTCGCCACGAGCGTCTGATTGTTCGGGCTCATGATTCCCGACTGTGAACAGACATTTTCGAGAGCGCCGATTAGTTGTCTTGGTTTGAGTTGCCAAATCTCAGTGAAGTGATGGCCCTTGCCATGTTCTTCTTCCGTTTTCACCCATCCCCACACGATTAAGAACTTGCTGTTTGCAGAGAAGCTGACCTCCCGGCATTTCTTGATGTAATCACAACGTACATGGTCAATCTGTTTGCCCGAAAGCGGCTCAAGCAGTGGCACCTCTGCAGTGCCACAGGCAACCGCCAACAAACCCCCATCGGGAGACACGGCAAAGGTCCAGGCCCGCTCGATCTTCGTCTCGTGAAAAATATTGATTTTGGCCTTTTCGTGGAGACGGTCCTTCCACTGTTGCCAGTCATGTGCAAAGAATTCTTCGGTCCTGAAGCAGTATTTCGCGTGCGGCTTCTGATCGGCAACCGTCCACACGCGAATCATGTTGTCGCCGGCTAGCGAAAGCAAATACTTGCCGTCCGGCGTGAAGGCCAACTTGCCGGAACCAAAACCAGACACGTGGCCGTCTAGACTGGCGGAGCGCTTGCCGCTCTCCGCATCAAACAAGCGCAACTCCACACTCCCTTCATATACTCCCATGCCACGCGGTACAATGCCTGAATCGCCACCCAGCGCGACCCATTTGCCATTGGGTGAAATCGCTACTTGATATGCACCAGCGTCCATTTTGCCAATGGAAACGCGCTTACGATCGGCGACATTCCAGACCACGCAACCGCCTCTCAAGACTGGGCGGCCTGGTTTGTCTTGCGCTTCGTAACCACACGCAGCGAATCGTTTGCCGTCCGTTGTTATGGCGAACTGATGGCAGTAACCGGGCGCATACGCGAACGGCTCCGTCCCTACCTCCAGCGGTTGCGAAACAATCGCGGTTGTCATCGTGGTCAGCACCATTGTGGCGAACGTCCATTTTCCTTGCATGTTGAACTCCTTCTCCTCGTCTGATGTCGAACGTAAGCGAGACGCTCGACATCGGAGTCGTTTCACCGAAAGATTGTTGTGGACCGTACACTAGGGTGTTTGCCGTGAGATATTCACAAACACGCGGAGAAACTCTTGCAGGGTCACGTCGAATTCACCGCCGAACGCACCGCCATTGTTCCAAGGATTCCGCAGTCGAATGACGCCGTCATTAAGTCCTCGCGGCGTCCAGCGAACGACCGCGAAGGCATGGTTTTGCGGCATCGTGCGCAAATGGGCCATGTTTGCAGGCAACATCGCCAGTTGCCCCGTCGTGCGCGATTGCGCGAGGATAAGGGCACTGTTCGCATTGGCGTTCACGCCGGCCAACGTGCCGCGCAGGATGGGCGCGGCGGGCAAAACCCATTGATTAGCTATGAGTTGAGTTGCTCGACCCGTCACACGAATGAGGGCGCGATCCATCCTCTCACCGTTGGCCGCGACATCATAAACCGGCCCAGTATCGATCTGGATACCTAAAAGCGGATCATTATTGCGCGGCCACTGGGTTACGTAGGCTTTCTCCAGGATAGACAGCCATCGGGAACCATCGGTCGTGCCACCGTACAAGGCGCGTTCCGCATAGGTGGGCTCCTCGACGTTAACGACCACGGCGTTGCCTTGGCCAACGCCATTGAAAAGGGTGACGTTGTAGGTTGCCACTCCCTGCGCATTGTTTGGCGCAGGCACAATGCGATTCCGCAGATCCTGGAATCCCGGCGACACTCTCCCGCCGCCCTGTGCCTGCGTCGGCCGAATATAGCTAATTACTGCAGACATGAATGAGCAATCGCCAATGTTGCCTTGACGCACGGATTGATAAATATCCTGCTCGGCGATGCCGTTGGGGAAAAGCGTATTGGCGGTCACATCCGTAGACAGCCGATTCATCATGAACTGAAAGGTGGCTTCCAACTGCCGAGCCGCTGCATTGTTCGGATTGGCGGCATTGTTGAACGCTGCCTGATAGTTGGCGATGCCGGCAGCCGTAATGAACCGGTTGGCTGGGTTGACCTGGAACAAATTGCCGTAGAACCCGATTTGCGCCAAGTTGGCTGGGTTCTGAATAATCAACGCTTTCAGCACTGCGACCGCTGCTGCCTGAGGCACGGTCAAGTTGCGTCTCTGAACTAGGGCATCGACCTGCGCCAGGCTGATGCCGTTGGGACCTTGCCAGTTTGGCAGTTCGGCTTGCAGAACAGACAACAGGGTCGTGTTGAGCGGAATCGGTACGCCGAGCCGAATTCGGGGTGGTTGCGGATTTTGGGCAACGACCATTTGAATATTGGCCATCGCGAAAACGTTATTGAGCCCAAGCGTAAACGAGATTGTCTCTGTTCCCAGGAAACCGTCGACCGACTGGTACACGAACGATCCATCCGGCTGCACGGTGATCGTCGCGCCGGAAGGCAGATTCATCACGGTGCCGATGCTAAAGCTAGCTCCGAGCATCGCGGTCAAGGTGGGGATCGAGCCATCGTAGGTGCTGACATTGGCAATCAAATCGTCGGCCGTAAAGACGTATGCCGAACCTGATTGACTCAGGAAAAACACGTCGTTCGCGACCAAGCTGACGGCTGCCACATTGAGAAAAACGGTTGCGGTATTACTATCGCCAAATGCGTTCGTCAGCTTGTACGTGAAACTGTCGGTGCCAAGCGGCCCCATCGGGGTGTAGGTGACGGTACCGTCCTGATTGTCGACGGCCACGCCGTTTTGCGCTGGCCCAACGAGCGAAAACGTCATTTCACCGCCGGCTGGATTGCTGCTGAAAAACGCAATTTGATTCACGGATAACTTCAGGGAACCGCCTTGAGCCACTGTGACGGGGCCGAAGTCTGCCGCGGTTGGCGCCACCTGCGGGGCCCTCACGACCCACCGAAAGGTCACCGTGAAACTGGCATTGGCAGTGGCGTCGGTCACCGTGACATACGCGATGTAGGTGCCATTAAGATGGGCGTTGCTGCTAATCGGTCCGGAAATCACGCCGTTACTGGCGATGGCAAGCCCAGGGGGTAAGCCGGTTGTTTCAAAGTTGACTGGATTCCCGATCGAATTGGTGTAGCTGACCGTGAGACTGACCGTGTCGCCGCTCACACTTTGTTGATCGGCTGGATTGGTAACCGCGAGCGGGTTCGCGTCAATGTTCCAGGTAAAGGTCTGCGTCGCGGTGGCGTAAGTAACGCCGTCGCGGGCCGTGACGGTCACCGTATAGGGACCGTACGCGGAAGCGGTTTCGTCCACCATGCCAGAAATCAGACCGTTTTCGTCGATACCAAGGCCAGCCGGAAGACCAAGGGCGACAAAGGTAACCGCATTCGCATTCTGATTGGAGAACACCAAGCTCAGCGACACGGAGGCACCATCATAGTTCTGTTGCGTACCGGGGTTGGTCAGCGTCACCGTATTGGGATTCGACTGAGTTGAATACACTGTCCAGGAAAATGTTTGCGTCGTCGAGGTCGTCGGGGCCTGGTTGGTCACGTCGATCGTCACGTTCACCGGGTTGCTGTACGCCTGGCCGTCGTAGACGCGGTAGGCGAGCGTCACGGGGCCGGCGTAGCCGCTCGGCGCCGAGTAGTTCCACTTGCCGGTGCTCCAGTCTTGGTAAAGATAGCCTTGCGTGGGGTAGCTCACGATCTCGACGCTGAGCGAATCGTTGTCCGCGTCGCTCGCCGCGCCAAGCAGGTCGATGCCGCTGATCGTGCCGCCATGCAGCACGGAGAACGGCCCCACATCCGTCGCGATCGGCGCCTGATTGGTCACGTCGATCGTCACGCTCGCCGTGTTGCTGTACGCCTGACCGTCGTAGACGCGGTAGGCGAACGTCACGGGGCCGGCGTAGCCGCTCGGCGCCGAGTAGTTCCACTTGCCCGTGTTCCAGTCTTGGTAGAGATACCCTTGCGTGGGGTAACTCACGATCTCGACGCTCAGCGAATCGCTGTCCGCGTCGCTCGCCGCGCCAAGCAAGTCAATGCCGCTGATCGTGCCGCCATGCAGCACGGAGAACAGCCCCAGATCCGTCGCGATCGGCGCCTGATTGGTCACATCAATCGTCACAGTGGCCGGGGCGCTGTACGCCTGGCCGTCGTAGACGCGGTAGGCGAACGTCACGGGGCCGGCGTAGCCGCTTGGCGCCGAGTAGTTCCACTTGCCGGTGGTCCAATCTTGGTAAAGATAGCCTTGCGTGGGGTAACTCACGATCTCGACGCTCAGCGAATCGTTGTCCGGGTCGCTCGCCGCGCCGAGCAGGTCGATGCCGCTGATCGTGCCGCCATGCAGCACGGACAACAGCCCCAGGTCCGAGGCAATCGGGGCCTGATTGGTCACGCCGATCGTCACGGTGGCCGGGGCGCTGTACTCGGCGCCGTCGTAGACGCGGTAGGTCAAAGTCACTTGGCCAACGTAGTT
>JAIESQ010000135.1 GCA_019745975.1 Pirellulales bacterium | reverse complement strand
GAAAAATCATCCAACTGACCGAAAGCCTCTTAGCTCTGGCTGCTTGATACAGCAACGGTTCTCAGAAAGTGCAGACCACTATTCACTCGGTTGAAAATGTCGACTACGACATCGACCGACTTGTCCTCACCCGTCACCTCTTCCATGTGCAGGTCAATTGCCTTGATGTTCTCGATAGCATTGATTCGATTGAGGTAGGTGGGAATCTGCGATTGGAACTCAGGGACCTGAAGAAGTTGCTGCATTGTCTTGCCCGCCCCGTCACGGATGATGCTTGTCACGCTGAGCCAACGCGGGTTGTCCTTCATCTTTGTTGGGGCGTAAAACTCAAAGGCCTCCTCGTCGAGGTTGAAGAATAGGCCCGTGAAGGCCAGTGCGTTACCATCAAAGAAGCGCGGCGGCTTGCCGCGCATGATGCCATAGAGTGATGTGATCCTTTGCTGGCCGTCCAGGAGCAGCTTGACGGTTCCGGGCGTCAACGATTGATCGCCGCGGGCATTGGCCGACTCAGTTTTGGTGACCCACACGAGCAAACTACCGACTGGATGCTTGCGATACAGAGAGTACATCAACCCCCGGACTTGCTCGCGATTCCAAACGTACCCGCGCTGGAACTCGGGGAGAGCCATGGAGCCGAGGTCGATTTGGTCAAGAATCGTTTCGACTTTCATCGTGTGGCGCTCCTGCTGCGCGCAACCCTCGAGTGCGCGGTCAACTACTGAAGGAAGTGGAAACAACGGGTGGCGTGATGTCGAAAGTCAAATCCATCTTCTGTTACAACCGCAACTGGTTCGACTATTCTTTGGAAAAGCAACAGGCCAAGGGGGCGAGCGCAGTGGTTTCGCAGTCGTATTCGCTGGCGTCGCTCTCACTCTGAACTCGGCAGCACACTGTCTCTCCGGGCCGGGTTGTTTTCGATCTCGGCAATACGATTAACGAACTCGGCCGGCAGCGGCATGGCCTTGCCGGCGGCATAGTCGACCCACACGCAGACGCTCGAGCCTTCGGCCGCGAGCGTGCCGTCGGCCGCGTCGAAGATCGTGTAGCTGAGGGTAAACGAGCGCGTGCCGATGGCCGTGCAATGCGTTTCGATGCGCACCCCGCCGGGATACCTGAGCTGCTTGCGGAAGTTGAGCGACGCCTGCACCATGCCGGGGCCGTCGGTCGGTCGCGTTTTCAGTTCTTCGACCCCCAGCGCCGTGAAATAGGCGATGCGGCCATCTTCGCAGAACTGAAAGTAGATGGTGTTGTTGACGTGCCCCAGCGCGTCCATGTCTCCCCAGCGAATGTCGCGCACCAGCGCGATGCCTGTGTCGGGCGAGGAGGGCGAGGGCTCGGTCATATTCAAGTGGCAATGCGGGTGTCGACTAGCGGCCTGGCGCGGCGATGACGTTTCGCAGCTACTCGATCAGCGGGCATCCTCCGGCACCAGAAAGCTCAAGTGCAACTCGGCGTGCCGCAGATGAAAGCGGTTCCATTGCGCCGCGTTCAGCCGGCCGATCACGGGGTGAGCGATCCGCTGGTCGGTCTCGGCCATCCGCGCGAGCCCCGCGTGAAACTGCGCCAGCCCTTCGTCGTAGGGGACATCGGTGCTGGGGACGAGCACCTCAGCGGCGCGGCGCGGCAGCTTGAAGCCGGACGGAAATCGCACGTACAGCAAGTAGGGGCGTAACACGAGCGGGCCAAGCAGCTTCATCTTCCGGTTGACTGGGAAGGGCTTGCCGTCGACGGAGCCGATCATGCCGTTGCCCAGGTGCTTGAGCACCATCCCCAGCGTCCAATTGCCGATTTGCCGGTGCGGTGTTTCGTGCAAGCCCGCGGCATCGGCAAGCACTTCGTCGAAGGAGCCAAACCGCAGCTTGCGGCGACCCTGAACTTGCCGCGAATCGACCGGAGAACGTGCTGTCTCGGTAGCCATGGCGACTTCTCCCTCGCGTCCAAAGTTGGGTGGCTCCGCGATGCGTGTACCGGATTGCTACGTGGTGCATGTTCCGCAGCTTGCCGGCGCCGCTTATCGTAAGCGAGAATCGCCGCTGCGAATAGCCGCAGCGGTTGAACGTCCACTCCAGGGCCATCGCAAACGCCCATGGCAGCGCTCGAGCCCAACTCCGGTGCCAGTAGTCCCGGTCGTGCGCCGCCGCGCGTCGTCTATCAGCCGCTGGTTACCGTTGCGGTGGCCTTGGCGGCAGGCATCGTGCTCGATCGCGCACACCCCGCGCCAGCGCTGGGGTGGTGGTTCGCGGCGGTCTTCGCGCTCGGAGTATGGCGCGTGTTGGCTCGAACCGCACGCGAGCGATCCAGCGCGCTGGTGTTGCTGTTGGGAGTGGCGCTGGCCGGCGCGGCGTGGCATCACACGCGCTGGCAGCTTTTTTCGCCGGCCGAGATCAGCCGCGACCTGGCGGAAGCTGCGGGCCCCGTCGCCATCGAGCTGTTGGCGCTCGAATCGCCGCGCCGCGTGGCGGCTCCCCAATTCAATCCGATGCGCGCCGTCACCCCTCCCGAGCGCAGCCGCTTGACCGCCCGCGTGTTGCGAGTGCGCGACGGCGCGGCGTGGCGCACGGCCGCCGGCGAGACTACGCTCTCGGTCGATGGCCACCTGCTCGGCGTGCATGCGGGAGATCGCTTGCGAGTGTTCGGACAAATGTCGCGACCGCGACCGCCGGCGAACCCAGGCCAGTTCGACTTCGGGCGGCACCTGCGCGCCGATCGGCAATTGTCGCTATTGAGCACCGACGTGCCCGACGCCGTGTCGGTTCAAAAGCGCGGTAGTCGCTTCGGCTGGCGCCGCGCGCTCGATGAGCTGCGA
This sequence comes from Pirellulales bacterium, assembly GCA_019745975.1. Lineage (GTDB taxonomy): Bacteria > Planctomycetota > Planctomycetia > Pirellulales > JAEUIK01 > JAIESQ01. Next base: position 1,941 of record JAIESQ010000135.1, on the reverse strand, counting down.
GCGAGTGGGGCCCATGCGCTCGATCGCCACGTGCGGCACGAACGCTCGGCGTTGGCCGCGGCCCTGCTCTTGGGGCTGCGTGAACGGCTCGACCTCGAGCGGCACGAGGCATTCCTGGCGACCGGCACGATCCACGTGCTGTCGATCTCCGGGCTGCACGTTGGCCTGGTCGCGGCCGGCGTGTTCGCGCTGTTGCGCTTGGGGCTGGTGCGGCGCCGCCCGGCGCTCCTCTTGGCGGTCGTCGCCACGTCGATCTATACGCTGCTGACCGACGCCGACGCGCCGGCGGTGCGGGCCTGGGTACTCGTGCTGGCCTCGTGCGCGGCGCTGGCGCTGGGCCGCCGCGCGGCGAGCTTCAATTTGTTGGGTGGCGCCGCCATCGTCACGCTGCTGCTCAACCCGGCCGACCTGTTTCGCTCGGGCGCGCAGTTGTCGTTTCTGGCCGTGGCCGCGCTGTTTTGGGCAGGCCCACGCGTGTCGCGGCCGCGCGAGCCCAGCGATCCCGTCGATCGACTCATCTGGCGCGCGGCGCCGTGGCCCGTGTGGGGAGCGCGCTGGTGCCGCGATGCGCTAGTGCGCACCGCGCTCTTGTCGCTGGCGGTGTGGCTCGTCACGCTGCCGCTGGTGGCCGCGCGGTTTCACGTCGTCGCGCCGGCCGGCTTGCCATTGAATTTGCTGCTGTGGATACCGGTCGGGCTGACGCTGCTGTCGGGCTTCGGCGTGATGCTGTTTGGCTGGTTGCTGCCGCCGGTGGCGATCGCGCTTGGCTGGCTCTGCGATGTCAACCTGCTGGCGATGGAGCGGATCATCGGCGCGGGAGCCACTTTTCCGGGCGGACACTTGTGGGTCAGCGGTCCGCGCGATTGGTGGTTGGCGGGCTTCTATATCGGTATGGCCTGCTGGGCGATCTGGCCGCGCTGGCGACCACCACGACGCTGGCTTTGGGGGGCGACGGCCAGCTGGTGCACGGTCGGGCTGTTGGCTGCAACCGCGCATAGCACGTTTGCCGGGCGACGCGGTGACGAGCTGCGCTGCACGTTTCTCTCAATCGGACACGGGCTGGCGGTGCTGTTGGAACTGCCCGACGGTCGCACGCTCCTATACGACGCCGGGCATTTGGGCGCGCCCGAAGGGGCGGCGCGCGTCGTCGCCGAAGCGCTTTGGGAGCGCGGCCACGCGCGGCTCGATGGGGCGATCGTCAGTCACGCCGACATCGATCACTACAACGCGCTGCCCGATTTGATGGAGCGATTCGGCGTCGGCACGTTGTTCGTATCGCCGATGATGTTCGAGGAGCCTTCGGCGGCGGTGTCGGCGCTCGACGCGGCGTGCCGTCGCCATGCGGTGCCGATCACCACAATCAGGGCTGGCGACCGGCTCCGCGTGGGGGGCGACTGCCGGCTGGAAGTTCTGCACCCCACGCGCGAAGGCGTGCTGGGAAGCGACAACGCCAACAGCCTCGTGCTCTTGGTCGAATACCGCGGCCGGCGGATCTTGCTCACCGGCGATCTGGAAACGCCGGGTCTCAATGCGGTGCTGGCCGAAGAACCTTTGGACTGCGACGTGCTCCTGGCGCCGCATCACGGCAGCGCCCGCAGCAATCCGCCTGGCATGGTCGCCTGGTGCCGGCCCGAGTGGGTGGTGATCAGCGGTGGCCCGGGTGGCGACCGGGATGGCAGCGTCGAACGCGCCTACGCGGCCGACGGAGCTCGCGTATTGCACACCGCGGAACGCGGAGCGGTCACGGTGACAGTCGACGCATCGGGCATTCGTGTGCGCCCCTGGCGCGAGGAGTAGTTTATTTACCGCAGAGTAGTTTATTTACCGCAGAGAACGCAGAGGATCGCAGTGAGAGGAACCACCACATTGCGCACTCGACAATGACACGGGCTTGAGCGACGGGATCGGGTAATGGAAGTCAATGAGATAACCGGCCACATC
>JAIESQ010000147.1 GCA_019745975.1 Pirellulales bacterium | reverse complement strand
TCCGCACGTCCGGTTTGAGGAGGGGAGAGGCGGCAGCAACGTGCTGCCCCTCTCCTACTCGACTGAAATCCGTGGTCCATGGCACTTGGTGTGCGCGCACGAACGCCACCGTGGCATGGGCTTCCAGCCCATGAAGCACATGGCCAGGATGGCCGTGCCACGGTGTGTGCAGCGCGCAGGCTGGCGTGCCAGGTTTCCTCCTGTTGTGAATAGTTTTCAGTGTTTAGGGGACCGATCGCAGGCATGCCCACGACGAGCGTGGGCATGGCACCCGTTGCGTATCCCTTCTCAAGGCTCAGGATTCAAGCCTAGCACCTTTGCCTCGGGCCGCGGCCGGAGGGGCTTCGGCCCGTGGTCGCGAAATTTGGCGTAAGTCGTCAGCGCTGTGCACTTTGTTGATTTGTCTGACCGCGACAGTCGGGTGCCATGCCCACTGAGTTACTCCGAAGTGGGCATGCGGCTACGACACTGTGCATGCCCACGCAAGCGTGGAGCATGGCACCCCTAGCGATCTAGCGTGAAACAGTGAATCGACGTGCGTAAGTCGTGAAATTCCTTGACACCCCGGTGGCCGGCGGTAGACTGCGGAAACGTCTCGAGCCTTGGCGTGCGCCGGCGAAATCCGCGCGCCGACAGGGCTTGAATCAGGCGGCGGGTTCTTCGTCGCCCGGCTCGCGGAGGTGGGTCCACGCGGGCAAGTTTCTCGGGTTATCGTTCCGGAAGAGGCGCGAGAGGCTCGGGCCTTACGAAAGGGCTCGAAGGAGGTTTCGATGTTCGCTCGGTCAGGTTATCGCAGACGCGTTGGGAGCGGTGCAGGTTTCACGCTCGTCGAACTGTTGGTGGTGATCGCCATCATTGGCGTGTTGATCGCCCTGTTGTTGCCGGCGATTCAGCGGGCGCGCGAATCGGGGCGGCGGGTGCAATGCCAGAACAACCTGAAGCAAATCGGCACGGCGATGCACAACTACAACTCGAACCTGGGGTGCTTTCCGCCGGGTGTCTGCTTCGGGCAATACTGGAATCCCCCAAGCTTCACGCAACTGACGCTGGGTGGCGTGGGGGTTTACAACACGGCGTTTACGTCGATCTTGCCGTACATGGAAGCCAGCCAGATCACCAACGTGATGCTCAAGGGACAATCGTGGCAGACACAGCCGCCGGTTTTTATGGCTGCTGTATTGCAGGGCTACATCTGCCCGTCGAACGGTAATAAGACCAATCCGGTGGAAGAGCCGTTCATCAAGGATTTTGTCAGCGCGGTGGTCAGTCAATTCGGCGCCGGCGCCGGCGTCAATCCGCTGCTGTTGCAAGACCCGAAATTCGGATTGGTCGATTACATCTTGAACAAAGGGGTGTCGGACGCCTGGTGCGGCTTCCCCTATCGCGTCGAAACGCCGCAGAACCTGGCAAACGTCGCGATCGCCAACAGCGGCGTCTATTCAAGCTGGGAGCGCGGGATGTTCGACGTGTCGCTTCCCAAGGAGTTTGACGTGCCTGGCGGTTCCTTCGCCTGCACGGTGTCGATGATCGGCGACGGCACGAGCAATACTTTTATGGTGGGCGAAGGGGCCCAGGGTCCGGACTTCCCGATCACGCAGAACTCAGGTCTCTGGAATCCGCTGACGCCCCCGCTGGCCGAGCGGCACCCGAGCGACCCGACGCAGCTTTTCCCCACGTACCAGTCGTGGCATGCGCCCCCCAGTATCAGCCAGTTGGCGAGCATGAAAATCTATCTTGGCAGCGTTTTCGGCTGCACCCTGGAAAAGCTCAACAAGGTGCCGGTGACGCAAACGCTGGTCCAGGTGAGCGTGGGTGGTCTGACGTCGTGCCGGCCCAGCCAGCCCTGGGACGCCGATACGACCTCGCCGTATCCGGCCGCGAACTTGCCGTTCGCTCCGGGTACGCACACGGCCAATAATACCGGCTCGCGCACCAGCAACTTCCGCAGTGCCCACGATGGCGGCGGCAACTTCCTGTATGCCGACGCGTCGGTTCACTTCGTGGTCGAAAACATCGATGCGCCGACCTATCGCTCGATGTCGACGATCCAGGGAGAAGAGCCGTTCTCGGCGATTCAGCAGTAGCCGTCGATTGCCGGTTGCCGGGTGCCGGTGTCTGGGCCGATGCCGGGGGGAGAGCAAGTTCGGTGGCCTGACATGAATAAGCCCGAGCGATGCCTGTTCTCAGGGCTTCGCTCGGGCTATTTTAATTGGTTTGGTGCGAATTTAGTGTGACTCCGGTACATGTTTTCGGCCGGCGCGAATTGGCAAGGAATGACTTTGGCGAGCCGAAAAATGTACCAGTCCCCGACTGCAAATTCTCCCGGGCACCAGCTCTGAAGTCCTTTGTATGCTCCCTCGTAACTGCGGAAGCAGCCGATCGACTGATTCAAACTTGGAAATCGACAACATGAAAACGTGCCGATTGAGGTTCATGATCCTGCTCGCGATGGTCTCGCTCCCCCTCGTAGCGGGCTGCGGAAAGAGCTATGAGATGGTCCCCGAGGGGCCCAATCCGATGAACGACAAGGCGGCGCTGATCGCCGACCTCAGTGACAAGGATCAGGGGACGCGCGGGATCGCCGCGGGCCGGCTGGGCACGATGGGTGCGGCGGCGCAAGACGCGCTCCCCGCGCTGGAAGCGGCGGTGAAAAAAGAGAAGAAGCCCGCCGTGAAAATGATGATGGAAGACGCGATCAAGAAGATCAAAGGGGGTTGAGCGCGGCTGTCTTCAGCGTTGAGATTTGTGTAGCGGCAGTCTCAAAACCGGGAGCTTGGTGGCACTGCTGGCTTGCCTGGCAGTGCGAAGTTCGATAGGGCACTGCTGGACGAGCCAGCAGTGGCACCCAACGCGGGTTCATCGTCTGGTTTGAAACTGCTTGTAGGTAGTTGGTACTCGGTTTCGTCTCGGTTGGGGGGATCATGCGGTTATACGAACACTTGCTCGCCGCGGCGCAGGAGCAGCCCGAAGCGATCGCCTTGGAGTTCATGGGGAACAAGGTTCCGTTCGAGGCGCTGGCGCACCAGGCGCGGCAAGTGGCCACGGGGTTGCGCGCCGAGGGGATTCGCCCGGGCGACTCGGTGGGCGTGATGCTGCCGAACATCCCGCACTTCGCCAGCGCCTATTTCGGCACGCTGCTGGCGGGCGGGGTGACGGTCCCCTTCAACGTGATGCTGCAGGCGGACGAGATCGAGTACCTGGTGACCGACAGCAACATTCGCTTGATCGTCACCTACGAGATGTTCGTCGAGCCGGTGCTGCGCGGCACGCAGCATTTGCCGAACCCGCCCAAGGTGTTCGTCGTGGGGCAGAACACGGCCGGGCAACGTTCGTTCCAGGAACTGCTCAAAGACGACCCGAGTTTCCGGCCGGCCGAGGTCGACCCGAAGCTGCCGATCCTGACGCTGTACACGTCGGGCACGACCGGCCGCCCCAAGGGGGCCCAGATCACCGACGCCAACGTGATCGCGAACCTCGACATGTTCGAGTCGATCGTGCCGACGCAGCCGGGGGACAAATGGCTGTGCGTGCTGCCGTTGTTTCACGTGTTCGCGCTCAACGGCATTTTGAACTCGTCGATTCGCAGCCGCACGACGGTGGTGCTGCAGCCCAAGTTCGATCTGGAAGCCTGCTTCAACAGCCTGGCAAGCGAGGGCATTACGTCGTTCGCCGGCGTGCCCACGATGTACTTCTACCTGCTCAAGCATCCGAAGATCGGCGAGACGAAGTTCCCCGCGCTGCGGTATTGCATCTCGGGCGGGGCGGCGATGCCGGTCGAGGTGCTCGGGCAGTTCGAGAAGGTGACGGGCGTGCCGATTTACGAGGGCTTTGGCCTGACCGAAACCACGGTCAGCGTGTCGATCAATCGCCCCGAGAGCCGCAAGATCGGCTCGATCGGCCAGCCGTTCGCGGGGGTCGAGATGAAGATCTTTGACGACAACGATCGCGAGCTACCCAATGGCGAAGTGGGCGAGGTGGTGATCAAAGCGCCCAACGTGATGCTCGGCTACCTGAACAAACCGACCGAGACGGCCGAGGCGATGCGCAGCGGCTGGTTCCACACGGGGGACTTGGGCTATCGCGACGACGACAATTTCTTCTACATCGTCGATCGCAAGAAGGACATGATCATCAAGGGGGGCTTCAACATCTATCCGCGCGAGATCGAAGAGGCGCTGTTCCAGTTGCCGCAAGTGGCCGAGGCGGCGGTGATCGGCACGTTCGACGAAGCCAAAGGGGAGAACGTTATCGCGGTTGTGGCGTGCAAGCCCAATCAACATCTGTCGGCGGCCGAGGTGATGGCCCACTTGGAGCGTCACCTGGCCAAGTACAAGCTGCCGCAAGAGGTCGTGTTTCGCCCCGAGCTGCCCAAGGGGCCGACCGGCAAGATCCTCAAGCGCGAACTGCGCGATCAGTGGACCCAGTGGAACCGCGATCGGGCTCCGGCAGCCAAGGCGCAGCACGCGGCCGCCAGCGGGTAGAGCGCATTTCGAGCAGCACAACGGGTGCCATGCCCACGCTCGCCGTGGGCATGCGATGCCGGTGGATGAGCATGGCCACTTACGGAGTACCTAAGTGGCCATGGCACCCTGAGCGGTTCGGCTAGCTTAAAAGTGTTCTAGCCCGGATTATTCATGAGTTGATTGGGGAGCGGGGTAGTGTGGGCGGCGAAGGTGTTGGGGGCGTGGTCGTA
>JAIESQ010000072.1 GCA_019745975.1 Pirellulales bacterium | reverse complement strand
ACGAGGCCGATCACGCCCCGGCAGCAGCGGCGTAAACACCCAATCGACCGGTGTCCGAAACTCCTGGGCTATCGCATCTGCTGCGTGGCAACCAAATTGAAGGTTGGCTTGCAGCAAACGGGTACACTCGAGAACGACTTCCTCGAGGTCTCGGCGGCACGCCTCATCGTACGGCTTGGTAGCCGCGTCACAGGTCGGGTACTGGCATCGAGTGATGCTCAAATGCACAAAGTGATCCCGGCATGGGATCAGTTGCCGCAACGCAATTGCGAGTCAGCTTGGAGCTGATCGAAAACCAGTTGCCGCGAGTAGCTACACCCACATACTGGCCAACTAGACGCGTGGCTAACCGGCTGAAAACCGCGATGCGACAAGTTCTAGAACCTGGCGAGTGATCTCGCCTTGGCGTTCGCGCCGCTCCAGGTCCAGCATCGAATTCAGCATTTTCTCTGTGTTGCGAGTAGCCCCATCCATCGCGGTTAGTCGACTTGCTTGCTCGCTGGCGAATGAATCCGCGGCGATTCGAAACAGTCGAATGAACGCGTATTGGCTGATCAGACCCGCCAAGAGGACTGGGTCTGAAAGCTGGCGAACGTAGGTCGTCTTCACCGGTAACGCAGACTCTCGGATCTTCGTCAAGTCGATCGGCAAAATCTGCTCGTCAGTCGGTATCTGCTCACTAATCGACTTGTACCGATTGTAGACCGCGCGGAGTGTCCCAAGTTCTCCTGCCACGAATCGCTGATCGACCCAAGTGGCCAGCCGTTTGACGACGTCTCGCAAGCCGTGAACCGACGTCGCCGCCGCTTCGGCCGCATCCGACACCATGCCGTGCATAGCCAACTGGCGCAAGCCTCGATGGCCGACTACCATCAAGCGGACATCGCCTTTCTCGCGTAGCTCGTGGAAGCGACGGTCGGCTAACGATAAGACTGCTTGATTAAAAGTGCCGCATAAAGGTTGCTCCGATGTCATTACCACCAAGAGCGCTGGTGTACCAAGCACTTCGCGGAACGGGCAACTGTCCAAGCCTTCGGTCAATGCAAGGATCGCGCGTAGGACCACGTCTTCATACCGGCGCGAGCTCGCAAGTGCCCGCTGAGCGCTTTGAATGCGACCGGCGGCGATGGCCCGCATGGCACCGACGATGTCGTGAATCGTGGCGATCACCTGCCGTCGCCGTTGCGTTTGTTCGAACGTCATGCTTGGGCCGCCGGCTGGAAGGTGTGCTGGACGGCAGCAAAAATCTTGCGCAGTCTGTCGCGTATCGGATCACCGAATTCTTCGCCGTTCTCCAAGGCTTTCAGAACGTCGGGCTCGATATCTTCCAATCGCTTGCACATCCGGTCCAAGAAATGACCAACTTGCGCGATCGGCAGGGTATCAAGCGCGCCGTCGCGAATGGCGAATAGCGTCGCCGCCTCGAGCCCTAAGCGGATCGGTTGCAACCGAGGTTGTTTGAGGGCTTCGCGAAGTCGTCGCCCGCGTTCCAATCTTCTGCGGGTTTCGGGTTCTAGTTCGGCGCCGAACCTGGCAAACGTTTCCAGTTCGTGCAGCTGGGCATATAGCAACCGCAAATCGCCGGCGAGCGTGCGCAGTAGTCGCGGCTGGGCTTTGCCACCGACCCGTGACACGCTCAGGCCGACGTCCACGGCTGGCCGCTGTCCTTCATTGAACAGCCTCGTGTCGAGGTAGATTTGGCCGTCCGTGATCGAGATCAGATTTGTCGGAATGTACGACGAGATATTGCCAGCCTGAGTAGATGCGATTGGCAAGGCGGTCAAGCTTCCGCCCCCCAAATCGTCGTGTAACCGCGTCGCGCGTTCCAACAGTCGTGCATGGAGATAGAACACGTCGGCCGGAAAGGCTTCGCGTCCTGGTGGCCGGTTCAGCAGCAAGGAAATCCGTCGATAAGCATCGGCATGCTTCGTAAGATCGTCATAGATAACCAGTGCATGTCGCCCTTGCCGCATGAAGTACTCGCCGATCGTGCAAGCGGTATACGGCGCCAGGTATTGTTGCCCGGCCGGCGAATCGGCCCCCGCGACAACCAACACGGTGTGTCGCAACGCGTCGTACTCTTGCAGCAGCCCAATCGTTTCTGCGATGCTCGCCTGCCGCTGACCGATCGCAGTATAAATGCACAGCACGCCGCTGTCTCGCTGCGCCAGAATCGCGTCAATCGCAATCGCAGTCTTGCCGGTAGCGCGATCGCCCAGGATCAATTCTCGCTGGCCGCGCCCCAGCGGCAGCAAGGTGTCGACGACCTTGGTGCCAGTATGCATTGGTTCGCGTACGGGCTGGCGCTCGATGACAGCTGGCGCTTCGCGTTCCACGGGAGAATAGTTCGTTGATCGCAAAGGTGGGCCATCGTCGAGGGGGCGCCCCAAAGCATCGACCACGCGCCCTAATAATTCATCGCCTACCGGGATGCTGGCAACGCGGCCCGTGGCCCTCATTTCATCTCCTACCCCGACATGCTCGCTGCGGTCCAAGAATAACACGCCTACTTCCCGCGGACGAAGATCGAAGGCCAGGGCAGTCAGGCCATCAACACGCTGGACCAGTTCGCCATAACGCACTGACGGACAACCGCGCATGTATGCCACTCCATCGCCCAATCGTACGACCCAGCCCACTTCATGGTGACGAACGGCCCAATGGACTTCGGCCAGATCATGTCGTAGCTGGATGGATAGTTCTCTAACCGCGTCAGGCATGCGCTGTCCCTTCCGATCCAGCGGAAGACAGGCCTTCAAACTGGCTAGCCAATGACGCATCCCACACGTGACCTCCGATTCGCACGCGAGCGCCGGCCAAGAGCTTCGGCTTGGTTTGCATTGCCAGATTTACCGGCTGGCCCACGAGGGCATTCACCGCCTGACTGATCTGTTGAATTAATATGGCATCCAAAGTCGTGGCGGTTTCTACCAAGGCGCCGTCCGCTTCGCTCCAGTCGACGCGCAACTTTTCACGTTGATTTGCCGGTACGTGGGACAACGTTTCGACGAGCCGCTTCACTAATTGCTGCTGCAGCGTGCCGCCAGTTGCCTCCGTTAATAATCGCGCGGCGAGCTCTGCAGCCGCGGCGTTCAACTCCGATCGCAACGATCGCAACGCTTCATCGCGCTGGAGATCGATTGCCAAGCGGGCTTCTTCTTGACGACGGACGATCGTTTTTTCGCCATCCGCGATCAGTTTCTGCCGCTCGGTTTCGGCCAATTCACGAGTCTGTTGAATTGCGTCTTGCCGCTCCTGTTCTATCTCACTCAATTGGGATTGCAGCTGTAGCTGCAGGGCGGTGGCGGCGGCGCGGGCACTCTCGGCCTCGTCCTGTGTATGCGCGATCGCCTCGCGACGCTGATCGATGGCCGCGCGCAGCGGACGGTACAACAAGCGGTGCAAGACGTAGGCCAGCACCACGAAGTTGACGATCTCGAACAAGAACGTCCAGATATTGAACGTCATAAGGTCACTATTTGGACATAAGGCTGGCGAACGGATTGGCAAACAACAGGATCAGCGCGATCACCAGACAGTAGATTGCCAGCGACTCGATCATCGCCAGGCCCACAAACAGGGTACGGCTGATGCGGTCCGACGCATCGGGTTGTCGGGCGATCGCATCCAGTGCCGAAACCACTGCCTTGCCCTGTGCTACGGCGGGACCAATCGAGCCGATGGCCACGGTCAGCCCCGCTACGACCATGACGACGGTCGCAAAGATGGAGTGGGAATCCATATGCAGTTCTCCTTATTTCTGGTGAGCCCGCACGGCGGCGCTCAGATAGACGACAGTCAAAACGGCGAAAATGTACGCCTGCACAACGCCCGTCAAAGCCGAGAGCATCATGATCGGAACCGGGACCAACAACCCGGCAATCGTCAGCAGCACAGCTATCACCAGCTCTTCGCTTACAATGTTTCCGAACAAGCGAACGGCCAGCGCCAGCGTCCGCGAGAACTCCGTGATGATCTCCAGTGGCAACAGCAGCGGCGTCGGCTCTAGGTAGTGGCGCAGATATCCTCCCAGTCCGCGCGCTCGAATGCCATAAAACGGCACCGCCAGGAATACCACGACCGCCAACGCGGCGGCCGTGGAAAAGTCGGCCGTCGGCGAACGCATACCAGGCACCAGGCCGAGGAGATTTGCCGTGCCGATAAATAGGGACAGCGTGACGACCAGCGGGGTATAGGGACGCGGGTCGCACTCGAACATCTCTCGCATGATTCCTTCGAGATGGTCGACCACGAACTCCGCCGCCACTGGCCAACCGGAGCGGTTAGCCTTCAAACCAATCCGCACCAAGAAGGCGAACGCAACGACGACCGCCGAGGAGATCAGAGTGAAGATTATGGTGTCCGTCACTTTGACCGGACCCAGCCGAATCATCACTTCAGGAAAGAAACGCTCACTGCCCATCGGCAGCCACCCCGAGGGCAATCGCATCAAGCTTTGACGGCAAGGACTAGTGCTTGCACGGTCCTTGCCGCAAGTTTGATGCTCTGTC
>JAIESQ010000160.1 GCA_019745975.1 Pirellulales bacterium | reverse complement strand
CCTACAACTGCTGGCTTGTCCAGCAGTGCCATCCCCGCGTGCGACGAGCTCACCACGACGACACCACGGCACGACGAACGATTTTGTAGGGTGTGCGCAGCACACCAGTCTCTGCGGCGCGGTTCGTGATCGATGCCAACGATTAGCATTGGTGCGTTTCACGCACCCTACAACTGCTGGCTTGTCCAGCAGTGCCATCCCCGCGTGCGACGAGCTCACCACGACGACACCGCGCCACCACGTGGGATGCTGGGCCAAGGGGACGGGAGTCGTTTCCGGGCAATGACCAATCGCATGGCGACGACGCCGACCGGAAACGACTCCCGTCCCCCTCCGCGCGAAGTCGGCCACGACGTTGTCCCAACGACCGGCGCCCGATCAAGTTGCGCCCCTCGCGCGTGGCCAATTCTTGACCTCTTGACAAATGAACACAAATGTGTACAGTAATAAGTGCGAGGCTTGAGAGGGAATTCACGCGGGTGCCATGCCCATGCTCGTCGTGGGCATGCGATCGTCCCCCTGAACACCGAAAACTGAACACTGAAAACTATCCACCCCAGGAGAAAACCTGGCGCGCCAGCCTGCGCGCTGAAAACACCAACCAGCCACGCATCTCACCCAAGGACTTCGCGGTTCAATGAGCCGTTTGTTTGAGTCGGACCCGAGAGCTGCGTCCGCCCTGCGCGCGTCGATCGCGAACATCCCATTGACTTGTTAGCCGCGGAGCTTGCTCCGCGCGCTAGCGCCCTCGACGCGAAATTGAACGTCGTTCGAGCTAGCGCGCGGGATAAATCCCGCGGCTAACGACTGTCTTGGACGCAAAACCGCGCTTAGGACGATCGAGGACGCAACGGTTTCGGAATTTGCGTCCTAGAATAACTCGTTGCCAACCAAAGGCTTAACTACTTTTGACAGCCGCTTAGGACGGTTAAGACGCAAATTCCCGGACAATCTTATTCTGGGGCCCCCCCGGAGGGGAGAAGAGAACCATGCACACACCCGCTCCGACTACGGGCGCCAAAGGTCCAGCGGGATTGCCGGGATTCGGACTAGCGTCGCGGCGGGCAAGTGACTGCTGACGACCGCGTTGATGTCGCACCGCTGCGACGGTCGGCACGCGAGCGGCCGGCGCGTCATTGGAGTACGTTGTTATTTGACAGGCCGAGCAGGATCGCACACTCTGGCCCTTAATTTGCGGTTGCAAATCGTCGTTTGGCTGTTAGATTTAGTCGCTAAGTGTTGTGTTTGAGATAAGTTGGCACGTGTTCTGACAAGTTAGGTAAAGCACTCGGGCTGGCCCACAGAACGAGGGAAAAAGCCGGCCCCACCCTGGGAATTCGCGGTTTTTGATGGCAATTACGAAAGAGCGGAAACAAGAACTGATCGGTGGATACCGGCGTGACACCAAGGACACCGGATCGCCCGAGGTCCAGATCGCCATTCTGACTAACAGGATCGGCGACTTGACCGAGCACCTGCGGACGCACGTCAAGGATCACGCCAGCCGCCGTGGGTTGCTGATGATGGTCAGTCGTCGTCGTCGACTGTTGGACTACTTGCGCCGAGTGACGCCCCAGCGTTATTTGGACATCATCCGCCGGTTGGAAATTCGCAAATAGCCGCTCTTTACGGCCAGTCACGCCCCCGCGCGGTTGGCCTGGGTCGAAGCGAATCGCGTCCCTCGAGATCGTAGGGACCGCGTTTCAGATTGGCCTTCCCACCTTGAGCCATCGACGACCTTGACCGTCTCTGGGTCCGTTGGACTTGCCGCCAGATTCAGGCAGCCAGTTCGCGCGCCTGCCGCGCCACCGCGATTCGTGGCGGCGCGCCGCATGGCTGGCCAGCAGAGTGCCGGCGGCGGGCCCAACGCACCCGGGGAGTCCGATTTCCAGCGCTTGCCCGCCCCAGAGGCGCGAAATCGCCGAGGTCTACGCTTGTCAGGGCACCCAAAAAGGTAGGGTGCTGCATTGAAAGTACGCGTTGAGCGGAAAATCGGAGCGCAAACATTCTCGATCGAGACGGGTCGGCTCGCCAAGCAGGCCGCCGGGAGCTGCCTGGTCCAATATGGCGAAACCATCGTCATGGCTGCCGTGGCCACCGGGCCCCCCCGTCCCGGTCTCGACTTCTTCCCGCTGACCTGTGATTACCGCGAGCGGGTCGCCGCGGCGGGCAAGTTCCCTGGCGGCTTTCTGAAGCGCGAAGGCCGCCCCACGATGCGCGAGATTCTCACCTCGCGGCTCATGGACCGGCCGATCCGCCCGCTGTTCCCCACCGGATTCCTCGACGAGGTGCAGATTCAGGCATTCGCGCTGGCCGCCGATCGGCAGAACGACCCCGACGTGTTGGCGATGAACGCCGCCTCGGCCGCGCTGACGATCTCGCCGCTGCCGTTCCAGGGCCCGATCGCCGCCGTGCGTTTGGCGCTCATCGACGGGCAGTTCATTCCCTTCCCCACGCAGGATGACCTCGAAGAGAGCGACCTCGACTTGGTGGTCGCCGGCAGTGCGGGCGCAATCCTGATGATCGAGGGTTTCGCCCGCGAGCTGCCCGAGAACCGCATGGCCGACGCGGTGCTCGAATGCCATCGCTTCATCAAGCAATTGTGCGAGTTGCAAACCGAACTGGCCCAAAAGGTCGGCGTGCAGAAGGCGGCGTTCACTCCGCCGGCCGACACCGGCATCTACGGCCGCGTTGCCCAGCGCTTTGGTGGCGAACTGCGAACCGCCAAGCAGACGCCCGGCAAGCAGGCCCGAGCGGACGCTGTTTCGGCTGTCAAAGAGAAGGCCGTGGCCGAGCTGTTCCCCAGCGCGGAGACAACTCCGCCCGCCGACGTGACGGCTTTCAACTCCGCCTGGAGCCAACTGGTCGAGAAGACCGTTCGCGACCTGATTCTGGGTGGCACGCGTCCCGACGGGCGCGCGCACAAGGATCTGCGGTCGATCGAGTGCGAGGTCGATTTGTTGCCGCGCGTGCACGGCTCCGCGCTATTCCAGCGTGGCGAAACGCAGTCGCTCGTAACCGTTACCCTGGGGACCACGCGCGACGAACAACGCGTCGACGGGCTGATCGAAGAGTACTCCAAGAAGTTCATGCTCGACTACTACTTCCCACCCTTCTCGGTTGGCGAGGTGCGCCCAATTCGCGGGCCAGGTCGGCGCGAGATCGGCCACGGAGCGCTGGCCGAGCGCAGCGTCAAGCCGGTGCTGCCCGATCCGGCCGAATTTCCGTATACCATCCGGGTGATCTCCGACATCCTCGAGTCGAACGGTTCGAGCTCCATGGCCAGCGTTTGCGGAGCCACGCTCGGGCTGATGGCGGCCGGCGTGCCGATCAAGAACCCCGTCGCCGGCATTTCCATCGGCCTGGTGAAGGAGGCCGAGGACAAGTGGGTACTCTTGACTGACATCATCGGCGATGAAGACCACTACGGCGACATGGACTTCAAGGTCGCCGGCACCCAGAACGGTGTCACCGGCATTCAGCTCGATCTGAAGATCGACGGCATCAGCGAGGCGATCGTGCGGGCAACACTCGCGCAGGCGCGCGACGCGCGGATGGAAATCCTCAAGAACATGCTCGGCGCGATCGCGCGGCCGCGGCCGGAGATTTCGGCCTACGCACCGCGGCTCTTGCGCACGCACATCGATCCCGAAAAGATCGGCCTGCTGATCGGCCCGGGCGGCAAGACGATCCGCGCCATTCAAGAGCAGACGGGCGCCACGATCGAAGTCGAGGACGACGGTACGGTTACCATTGCCAGCGCCGATTCGGAGGGAGCCAAGGCGGCGCTGCGCAGAGTCGAGGCGCTGACCGAAACGGTGCAAGTCGGCAAGATCTACGAAGGGCGCGTCACCAGCATCAAGGACTTCGGCGCGTTCGTCGAAATCTTGCCCGGCAAGGATGGCTTGTGCCACATCAGCGAGCTGTCCGACGAGTACGTCAACAGCGTGCACGATATTTGCAAGCTAGGCGACTACATGCCGGTGAAGGTGATCCTGATCGACGATCAGGACCGTGTGAAGCTCAGCCGGCGCGCCGCCCTGCGCGAGCTCGAATCCGGCGATCAACCGCAACCGCAGCAGGAAGCCTAGCGACCTCGGTCTCCATGAGGCTGTCATCGTAGTCGGGAGTAATTGAAATGGGATTCTAGGGCAGAATCATTCACACGCTCTTAGCTATCGAATCGCGGGCATCGAGCGCATCGCGTACCCCGCGGGCGTATCTGCCGCGCGGGCGAAAGCTGCGCATCGAAGGTCTCGAAGACCGCGCGCTGTTGACCGTCACCGCGTCGTTCGTCGATGGACATCTGGCCGTCGCCAGCGACTGGCGCGATGAGATCGTCGTCGACGTCGAAAGCGGCTTCGTCAAAGTTAACGGCGCGGACCTCGA
>JAIESQ010000186.1 GCA_019745975.1 Pirellulales bacterium | reverse complement strand
TCGGCGGAAAATACGCAATCTCACCCCCCGACATGATAACACGACTAATTTCCCACCTACTTTCGTGACGCCCACACACAATTGGCTTGGATGGCAAAAAACCGAAGCGTTTCTGCCAAACACGCTGTACAATCACGGCTGGCCTCCTTGCTAAGTCGGAAGTTGTCTTTCATTAACAACTTCAACCCCGCAGGAGGCCTTCTTGTTTCACATGCCATGAATAATCCGGGCTAGGTCCATTATCATCGCCAACCCAGGGCAATCGCATCTAAAACGCTTGAAACTCCGACTGTTTAGCAAAACGCTGCCTTGCAAGCACTTGGACGCAAGCTGCGACAGTCTCGATGAAAATGCAAACGTCTCTGAAACGGCCAAATGCTGCGGAGTTGCGAACTCCTACAAAACACGGCAATTAAGATGCGATTGCCCTGCCGCCAACCAGGTGCCGTTCCAGCCGCTGCGAGGATGATCAACTCTCTCCATGCGGCGCCAATCCTTCAAGTACCGTGTATAGATCTCGGTTCCGGAGAATACGCGGAACGTACCGCCGTTCGGCACCACAATCTCACCCGCTACGTAAAGACCGTAACCTGAATGGCGATCGGGCTTGCTTGTGACTAACGGGCTGCACGCCAGCTTGACGGGGGACTCGCCTTCGCGCACTCGGCGTTGAAGCGCGAGATTCGTACCGGACATGATCGACTCCCGAATTCCTATGCCGACATCAACGATACATATGCAGAGCTTGCGACGAAGTGGATAAACCTGTGCGCAGGCGAATGCGTGAACGGCGCTTCCGGAATGTCGATGAATGTTTTCGACTAATTCGGCAAACAAAATGAGCAATGCCTGCCGATCATCGCGCCCCATGGGCGTGTGATTCTCCACAATCCTAGTCAGTCGAACAGCGACGTCGTCGGGCGACGAATTGTTGTTCAGCGGCAAGATGGGCATTGCGAAACCGGCATCGGCGTGAAACGGTGCCATCGCACTGGCGTCGAATGCACGCCGAAACCCAATCGTGTCCAAGTAAATCCCTGTCGTCGAACTGTCGTTGATGATCTCAGGCCGAATGCCACGACGGCTACACCACGCCGCCAATGCGGCCAGCCCAACGACGTAGACATGATCAACACCCGAAAAATCAAGTCGCAATAATTGAAAGTCCGTTTCGCAGCTCTTGAGCGCCGCTGCCAAGTCTTCCATTCTACGTATGTCGGTCAATTCCTTGCTCACCTGAATCGTGACTTCAGTTTGCGAGCCACCGAATAGAGACGTTCGACTGACCCTAGTCGTAACAGGTGTTGAGGTGTGAACGTGCACGGAGTCCTCCTCGATCAACTCGAGGTCGGCCAGCAGTTCTTCGACCGATCGTGGTGTTGTCGCGGCGGTTCCACCACGATCGGCCAGGAGTCGCGCGACAGTCGGTCTTAGCGGGCGGGGACAGCGACCCCGCTTGGCAATGCACTTACGAATAATCCGGACCCATTCGGGTTCGCGCGCGATCAGGTCGGCGAAGAGATCAAGGGTGTTCTCGATCACCAGCTGAATTGGCTCTTCGCGAAGTAAGTCGAACAACATCCTGGATGTGTCACGTGTGCTGAGCGACTGCAGTTCAGTGGCCAAAACAACTATGTCGTCGCGTTTCAAACGCGATTTTCGAATACGGCTACGAAGCTTGTCGAGTTGCGCATCGCTCATGACTGCCTCTCGAGGCTTTGTTCACCAACAGAACTGCGTAAACCTAACCTTACGGCATGAACGGCGGAATTTCGGCGACACGCTTGCCGTCGAGCATTTCGCGCAGATAGCGCTCCACGCCGGCGACGCACAGCTCCAACAACCGCTCGCCGGTCTCCGCGGTCGCTTGCGAGGGCGCCTGGTCCGGCTGATCGGTCCACATCTGGGTGCGCACGTTTTCGGCAAACGCGGCCAGGGCGATCGCCGTCTCGAATTCTTGCGCGTGCCCCGGCACGTCAGGTGTGCTCATGCACCGGCGGGCCTCAAGGTGATCGATCGTGTCCCAATACGAAACGAACTGCAGATTGATTTCGTTGATCTGCAGAAACTGCCCCCAGATTCCCTCGCAGGGGGCGATGTTCCCCCCGTGTCCATTGAGCACCAGGATGTTCTTGAAGCCGGCCCGTACGAGGCTGTCGATCAAATCGGCGACCACGGCCAGAAAACTCCCCGGCCGCAGCGACAACGTGCCGGGATGCCGCATGTGATGCTGGCTGATGCCGGCCATCACACCTTGCGCGACGAGCACGCGGGGCGCGAGCCGCCGGGCGACGCGGGCCGCGATTTCATTGACGCTCCGCCAGTCGTGCTCCATCGCCAGATGTTCGAGATGCTGCTCGATCGCAGCCACCGGCAAGATCGCCGCCTGCAACTGGCTGCTTTGCATCCGCTGGCGAAACTCGCGGCGGGTGAGTTTTCCCAGCAAGATTTCAGGATTATGTGCGGACATGTTTCAGAATTCCGTTACTCGCTTGGCCGGCTACGAAACCGCTCGACTTCAATCGGTTCCAGACGCGGCAGCACGCGCTTGCCGCAATCGGTATCGAACGACTGATTGCCGGTGACGGCAAACACCTGCGGGAGCGTGGCGGGGTTGCCAGCCGACAGCTCGGCCGTGTCGACGCCGCGAATCCACAAATCGACGAACGTGCGCTCGCCCGGCGCGGCGCCTTGGTCGGTTGGGGCTGATGGTTGCGCCGGCAGCGGATACCAGGCCCTGACGATCAAATCATCCTCGTCGACGACTTCCAGCACGTCGACCGCCTGTTCTTTCACGGGGTCGGCAAACGAAGCCGCCGGCAGCACTCCCAGCTCGTCCTGGCTGACCGGCAGCGGCAGCGGGGCCAGCGGCGCCGCGTCGTCGCGGAGTTGTTCGTATCGCTGACGCAGCGCGGCGAGTTGTTGTTTCGCTTCGGCGCTGGCGTCGTTCCGTGCGGCCTGCGCATCGATCTTCTCGATTAGTGTCTTGAGTTCCGCCGCGCGGAGCGCCTCGCAGCGCTCCAGGTACTTTTGCACGCGCTCGGGCACGGCGGCGGTCAGGGCCACGGCAGTCAGCGTGCTTCCGTTCGGCGTCGGTGGCGTAGTCGCAAGCGCCGCGACGCAGATCATTACCGCCATCATGGTTGGCTCGGTTCCGCGGTGGTGGAATTCGCGCCGGGCCCTGCCCAGCGGGCCGTGTTGATCGCGAAGTACAGGTTTACAAACGGCGGCGCCTTGCGGCTGGCGTACCAGTAGCGAAAGCTGCCGTCTGGTAAGCGCAGCACGCAGCCGCTGCCGACGTAGTTCGACTCCCAGGGGCGGTTGGGATCGGCCATGAACACCGGATTCTGCGGGAGTTTGTGCCAGTGCACGCCGTCGCTGCTGGCAGCGAAGCCGATGGCGGTGGTTTGCCGTCGCGTCGAATGATTGTAGCTGCCATACCACATCAGGTACGCGCCGTCGACGAGCAGCACTGTCGGATAGACGAGCACTTCGGCTTCCCACGGCTGGCTCAAGCGCAGCACCGGCTCGGGCGTGACACGCCAGTGCGTGCCGTCGTTGCTCGCGGCATGGCGGAACAGCCAGGGGCGGCTGCTCACATCGCTGAACCACATCTCGTAACCGCGGGCGGTCTTGAGCACCGTCGGGCAGTAGACGTGCTCCAAGAGGGGCGGCGATAACTCGGCCCAGAGGATACCATCTTCGCTCGTGGTTTCGTGCAGCGTGTGGAGCCCACTCTTGCCCAGTGCCGCGGCGCTGGTCCACATGCGCAGCTTGCCGACTTCGCGAATCACCTGTCCGGTGCCGTCGCGCAGCAAAGCCGGAGTGAGCACGCTGTGCATGCCGTCGGCAAATTCGAGCACGGGATTGTGCTGGTACTTTTCGAACCGCAAGCCGTCGTCGCTGGTGGCCAGGCCGAGCCGAAAGACGCGATTGTTGCGCGACCCGCGCGAACCGCAATACCACATGCGGAACTCGTTGTGCTCCCAAGCGACCGTCGGCGCGAAGATGTGCATGTCGTCGAACTGGCCGCGCTCTCCCAAGGCGAGGATCGGCCCATCGACATCGCGCTGCCAGGCCTGTGGCTGCAGCCAGCGCGCCAGCTCGGCGGGGGGATCGGCGGCGCGGCAAGTTGCCGCCAGCGCGCACAACGGCAACAACGTCAGCAGGCCGACGAAGTTCGTTTCGAGGATTCGCGACATGCAACACCACCGAAGATTTGCGCTAGGCAATGCCGGGGCCAGGGTACGTTACCACGGCTTGGGCTAGCGAGGTGCATCAAACCCTGCTCCCCGCCTGGGGGGTGTGGGCGTCACGAAAGTAGGTGGGAAATTAGTCGTGTTATCATGTCGGGGGGTGAGATTGCGTATTTTCCGCCGA
>JAIESQ010000196.1 GCA_019745975.1 Pirellulales bacterium | reverse complement strand
GGTGAACGAGCAAGTGCCATGATCAGTACCTTTCAACTGACAAGAACAACCAGGCTTTGCCTGGCGCACCGGATCGATCGGACTTGCCCTTAACTACCACATGGCTGTGACCAGCGCAGTATGATAACTCGATGGGGGACGCCCGCTTCCGCCGTTGTGATCGCTTGAGGCATGGCGCCGAGTTCCGCCGCGCGTACCAGCGGCGGTGTTCGGTCGGCGCCGATCGCTTCGTCTTGTTCGCAGTCGAGAACGGACTCGATCACGCGCGATTGGGGCTGAGCGTGTCGCGCAAAGTGGGGGGCGCGGTCGTGCGAAACTTGTGGAAGCGCCGCCTGCGCGAAGCGTTTCGCCTGTCGCGACAGCGATTGCCAGTCGGCATCGACCTGGTGATCAGCCCCAGGGCCGCGGCGCCACCCCCGCCTTTAGTCGAACTGCTCGACATGCTGCCAGTGCTCGCCGCGCGCGTCGCCGGCAAGTTGCGGCGCAAGCCCGACGGACAAATGAAACCGCCGACAGATTGACATCATCGCGCCGAGAGCACAAACCTGCCCACAATGAACGCCCTCCGCACCATCCAGCGTGTCCTGCGCGCGGCCACCATCTGGCTGTTGATCGCCTTGGTGCGCGTCTACCAGATCTCGCTCAGCCCGATCTTGGGAGGACATTGCCGCTTCGAACCAAGCTGCAGCAACTACTTCATTCTGGCGGTGCAGAAGTATGGGCCATGGCGCGGCGCGCTCAAAGGCGCGTGGCGAGTTTGTCGCTGCAATCCTTTCTCGGCCGGCGGCCACGATCCGCCCTAGCCAGTTGACTGTACGCGTGAGCCCGTCGCGTTAGCGCAGCTTCTGCGTCCGTAGCGGTTGTTGCGTCAACACCGGTCCTGGCGTCCCCGCCGCCGCTGGCGCGGCCGCCGGTGGTGCATAGGGTGTGGCCAGCGGTGCTGAATGCGGTCGATATGCGTAGCCGGCCGGCACGGCAGCAGGCGAAGCGGCAGCCGGCGCCGTCGCGATCATCTGTCCGCCAGCGGGTGGCGCGCCCGGTGGCATGATCGTGCGGCCGCCAGCGCGTGCGTTGATCTGCCGATTCAGCGCCAGCACCGCGGTTGTGCCATCGACCCCCGGTACCGGCGACTCATCCGAACTCTCGTACGCCACCAGCTGCCCGCGCTGGCGCGCTTCCTGCATGAACGACTCGAACGACGCAATGCGCTGCCAGCTTCGCGCGACGCGCCGCCCGTCGATACGCGCATCGATATCAGCAACCTGATCGGGGAGCTTCAGCCGATCGAAATAGCCGTGATAGGCCAGGTCGGCCAGCAGCCGGTCGATCTGCGCCTTGGGCGCGTCCCACTCCCAGGATTCCGTGGCTTTTGGGCCGCTGACCAGCATATCGCCGACTACAGGCATCGATTCGATGGTCTCGGTAAACGACAGGCCGTCGCTCGGATCGGCTTGCGTGCCCGCCGCCGGTGTTGCGGCGCTGGTGGAGCGTTGCCGCGCGGTGCGAATCGTCAGTCGTACTTTACCGACGTCGCCGCGGCCGTCGGGGTGGGGATATTCTACTTCAAGCCGAGCGCCGCAGCGCGTTCCTGGCGGGGCGGTCGGCAGCGGCTGATACGCGACGACCTGGCCTTCATAGTGAGGTACGACCGGACCCAAACCGAGTTTGCCTAGCGGTACTTCGTAGACCAGCTCCGCCTCGCGATAGGTGCCGGCGGTCTTGTCCAACGCCACTAGCGGACCACGTGTGATTGAACTACACGCCGCCAGGGGCGCTAACGCCAACGAGCAGCCGATCAGCGCGACGTGCGCGAGCCGCTGGTGCGCCAAACCGCGCGCAGTGCTACCAAATCGTGTGTCCATGATGGGTCAATCGGCCGGCGCCATGCGCCAGATTGCGGGTGGGTCTACGGGCGGAAGTAAGCAGCCGATTCGCGCGTTAGCGGTAATCGTCGCGAATCGGATAAAACACGTCGAGCGCACGTACCGGCTCGGCGCCGGCAATCACTTTGTGCGGCACACCTCCCGGTATCCGCCAAATGCCGCCGGCCGAAACCACTTGACGCACGCCGCCGATCACGAATTCGGCCGAGCCCGACAACATCAGGCCCATTTGTTCGTGCGGATGGCTGTGCTCTTCGACGACGGCATGCGGCTGCATCTCCACCAGCGAGAACATCATCTGTTCGCCGCAGGTGGTGAAGATGTCGACACCGGGAAAGATGGTGTGGTGGGTACAATCCTTCTTATCGACGTAATAGTTCGACATCTTCATGCGGCTCACGGCAAGTGCTAGCGTGGCGGCCGGCGATGCATTGCCGCCGGCCAGGCGATGGACGACCTCAGATTGTAGCTGGCCGGGCATCGCGGCATACGTAGCGCCGATCGTGCTATTGCTTGTGGCGCGCCCTCCGGCGGGCGATAATCTGCCGCACTGTCTGACAAAATCCTTTAGCCCCAGGGGCCGTTCGATGTCACGGATTGTGTTGCTGGCACTCTTGCTCCTCGCGTCAATTGGGCCTGCTAGCTTGGGCCTCGAGCCCGTCAAACCAGCTCCACCCGGCGAACCAGCGGCCGCGGAGTTCGTGGAGTTTGTCGACGAATTGGCCAAGACGATGAACGCCCGCGACGCGGCGTTCTACCAAGAGCATCTGAACCTCAAGCAGATGGTATCGCGAGCGATCCGCGACCTATCGGCCGATCAGGAGCTGGCCGACGGACTGTTGCAGGGCATCAACCAGGGAGGGGGCTTGCCGATCGCCATCGCCCGCGCCATGGGCGACAAGGGGACTTACCTCCCTCTCTGGGTGCGCACTGCGAAGGGCCGAACGCGCGCCATGATGCGCATGCTGACTAGCGAAGGCGCGCTCAACTACCACGAACTGCTGCTGGCCAAGAGTGCCGACGATCACATCGAAGCCATCGACATTTATGTGTTCGCCAGCGGCGAGACGATGAGCCAGACGCTTCGTCGCGGCGCGCTGAACGTGATCGCGGCCACGAAGAAGTCGCTCGTTTCCAAGCTGCTCGAAGGCGAGCAAGACTTCCTCAAGCACGCCAGCACTATTGGCGCAGTCCACCAGGCCAATCTCGCTGGCAAGTATCAGGAAGCGCTCGACGAGTATGCCAAGCTACCCCCCAAAATCCAAGCCGATAAATCGCTCTCGATCGCGCGCATTCAGGCCTCGATGCACGTCAATCAGGATCTCTACATCGCCTCCCTGGACGACTTCGCCAAGCAGTTCCCCAACGATCCGGCCGGCGATTTGATGCTGATCGACGCTGGTTTCCTCCGCAAGGAATTCGACAAGTGCCTGGCCACCCTCGATCGACTCGATAAGCGTGTGGGGGGCGACCCTTATCTGAACGCCGTTCGCGCCAATGTCGCGCTCGTCCAGGGCCAGGCCGACGAAGCCAAAAAACTCTTCACCGCGACCATCGAGGGTGCGCCGCGCGTACCACAGCCGTATTTCGCGCTAGTCGAGATCTCGTTGAATGAGAAGCAATATGCCGAAACGGCGCGCCTGATGGCGATCCTCGAGAGCGACCTGGGAATCCGCTTCCCCGACGACCTCGCACAGAACGAATTGTTCAAGGGTTTCAGCGCGTCGCCCGAGTACGCGGCCTGGCAAGCCAAGCGCGCGAAGCCGTAAGGCGCAACGAGCATCGTCGGTGATGACGCTGGCGCGTCGACGTCTGCTCCCCAAATGGGGGTCCCCCAGAATAAGATTGTCCGGGAATTTGCGTCCTAACCGTCCTAAGCGGCTGTCAAAAGTCGCTAAGTCTTTTCTCCATAGCGAGTTATTTTAGGACGCAAAATTGAAAACCGTTGCGTCCTAGACCGTCCTAAGCGAGGTTTTGCGTCCTAAGCAGGACTCAGTTCAAGGAACCTCGCGCCAAGGCGCAAAGGCGCCAAGAATGCAGGTTGCTGTTTGTCCGGTCGAGTAGGAGAGGGGCAGCACGTTGCTGCCGCCTCTCCCCTCCTCAAACCGGACGTGCGGAGCTACCGCATCCGGCTTTCCCGAAAACTCTCAGCCGCAGGCATGCACAGGGCGGTCGCGACGATGGAGGATCATCAAGCCGTATTGAGAAAGATGATTGGAAGCAGAAAAGGAAGCAGAAAAGGAAGCAGAAAAGAAGCAGAAAAGGTGTCAGGAACCAATTAGCCGCTTCGAGCAAGAAATGGTTGCTGACACGTTCCTGACGCCTCTTCTTCCCCACCTCTTCTTCCCCACCTCTTCTTCCCCACCTCTTCTTCCCTCTGACACCTCTTCTTCCCTCTTTTCATCCCTCTTTT
>JAIESQ010000194.1 GCA_019745975.1 Pirellulales bacterium | reverse complement strand
AAAACGCCGAAGGATTTCGAGTTTTTTTGCGCCCGCTGCCTTCCCAAGCCGCCCGACTATGCTTGATTGAGGCCTAGCATATCGCGCAGCGCGTGGTGTTGCGCCTCGACGGCTTGCTCAAAAGCTTCGACCGGTTGTTCGGCAAACATCGTGTCGATTCCTTTCTGGGTCACGGACTATGGAGACGATGGTCCCTATTCCTCGATCGCGTTCACCAGCGCGGACACCACGTCGAGCGAGCTCACGATACCCACGGGAACTCCCCTCCGGTCGAGCACGACCACACGGTGAATATGAGCTTCGCACATCACACGGCCAATCTCCGGCAGCGTCGCGTCCTCATCGATCGACTGCACGGCGGGCGACATGTAGTGCCGCACTAGATCGCAAGTCATCGCTCCGATGTAAGACGGCACACCAGGCTGTCGCGATAACATATGCTCGCTGAGATCGGCGCCACCATGGCCGTTGCCTTCATCTTCGACTGTCGCTTCACGCCGCACAAAATCCGTGGCGCTGATAATGCCAACGCAACGCCCCTGTTCGTCCACCACAGGCGCCCCGGTAACTTCGTGTTGGCGCAGCGTGAACGCGGCTTGCGACATCGTCTGGTTGGCAGACAGCTCCACGACGCTGCGTGTCATCACATCGCGGGCACGCAGACTTAACAGTCGTTCGATGGCGCTGTTCACGACGGCACCTGCTCTCATATCGCCAAGGATTGCTCGACACGGGTGCCGGCCGACCGCAAGCGCATTCGACCCGCGAAACCTTGTTGGACGGATGCGACCTGGGCTGCACGGCCTAAACGAGCGCTGGCGAAACCATGGTTTGCGGCCGACACAAAACGGATATAAAGGTCTTGATATCCACTATTTATACCTTATACTCCATCATGGAGGCCGGCAAGAGCGCTTCCGCTCGACCGTTGACGCAGTCGCACGAACACCAGGATTCCGTGCCCGGGCGTGTTATCTCGCCCGCGTACGCCATGAGGGGCGGGCGACCCCAGCCAATAAAAAAGACGACGAAGCGATCGGCGGTCGAAGGGCTGCGGATCTTAGGCAACACGCCGAGCTCTTCACGAAACGTCGATGAGTTCGCAGACCATGCTAGCCCATGAAACTTGCTTGCCAGCGACGAACGCGGCATCGGATCCGCGTCAGCATGGGACCGTTCTTAGGACGGCGCCAGGTGGTCAAGCCACGCGACGTTGTGACCGCGGGGCGCTAAGTTCGAGGGCGGCAAGCGTCCGGCCGTTCAATGCGCCAGCGGCTCGCAACCAGCTCCGACTTAACTCGGAAGAGATCCTCCGAATGGCCCAGGCTCGTCTGCGCAACAGCGCCTATGCGGCGGTGCGCCAAGTGACCTGTCGGTACGATGCCGGTTCGCTTTTCCTGGCGGGTCGGCTGCCAACTTTTTTTCACAAGCAAGTCGCCCAAGAGGCAGTGGCGCAAGTCGAGCCTGGCGTGCGAGTAGTCAACCAGACCGAGGTCATCGAACGGGAAAGCGGATGAACGGTGGCATCGCGTGGTGGTACCAGTGCCGAGTACTCGCCTCGGGCTGCTTGTTGCCGCTCGCAGGCGGTCGTTTTGACCAACAACTTTGAATTTGCCAGGAGGAAACGTTGGCCACCCCGTACGCAATGTTTGCGGACGTGTGCCGAATCATCGAACCTCCGCCCGATGGCACGCTGAGCCGCACGATCTGGCAGGATGACCAACTGAAGGTGGTGATATTCGCCTTCAGCGCCGGACAGGAGTTGTCCGAGCACACCGCTTCATCGCCAGCAATCATGCACTTTCTGTTGGGTGAAGCGTCGATCACGCTGGGATCAGACCGTCGTGATGTCAAGGCCGGCTCCTGGGTTCACATGGCGCCGCAATTGCCGCATAGCATTCTCACCAAGTCTCCAGTCGTTATGCTCCTGCTGCTGCTCAAGGGGACTCATGCCTGCGCTGTCAAGGAATCCGCGCGCGATTCAGATCAGGGGAACTGCTCTCCCGCGGGGCCCTGATCAAGCCAGCAAGAAAGGGTGCTTCCGATGAGCACGCTGATCGTCTTGTCGCCGCTTCCCACGCCGCTCGTCTCGCAATGGTTGAGCGCTCGATTAGGACGGTCGGATTTTCATATCATCGGCGCCGGTGAAGTGAGCGAGCCCGAGTTGGCGCAAGCGTTGGGCGAGGCCGAGTTGCTGCTCGGCGATTACACCTTTCAGCGGCAAATCGATGAAGCCTTCCTGGCGAGTGCCCCGCGACTGAAATTCGTGCAGCAGCCGAGTGTCGGCTACCAACACATCGATCTCGAGGCTTGCCGTCGGCGTGGCGTTCAGGTAGCCAACACTCCGGGTGTAAACGACGCGGCTGTGGCCGAACACACCTTGATGCTGGCGCTGATGCTGTTGCGGCATGCGCTGTTTGCCCACAACCAGACCTCCGCCGGGGCCTGGGCACAACAGGAACTGTTGTGGAACCAAGGGGTGTATGAGCTCAATCAGAAAACGTACGGGATTGTCGGCATGGGGCGGATCGGCCGCGAGTTGGCCAAGCGATTGCATCCTTTTGGGACGCGAACCATCTACTTCGACGTTAATCGGCTGCCCGCGGAGACGGAAGCCGAATTGCACGTTCAGTACAAGCCGCTCGATCATCTGCTGCGGCTCGCCGACGTGGTTAGCCTGCACGTGCCGCTCACGGATGCAACGCGCGGGTTGATCGGCGCGAAAGAGCTGGCTCTGATGAAGTTCAGCGCCATTTTGATCAACGTGGCTCGCGGTGAATGCGTGGACGAAGCGGCACTGGCTCAGCGGTTGCGCGAAAAGAAATTGGCGGGGGCCGGCCTGGACGTGTTTTCGCACGAACCGATCGCGACCGACAATCCGCTGCTGGGCCAAGAGAACGTGGTGCTCACGCCACACATCGCCGGCGCGACTGCAGAGGTACGTCAGCGGGTGGTCGAAATGGCCGTTGGCAACGTCGCCCGCGTGCTCGGCGGCGAAGCTCCACGATTTGTCCTTAATGCTTAACCCTTTTCTTCGGCGGAACTCTGCCATGGCGATGATGCGCGGCTGCGACGCGCTGGTGGCGTGCTTGAGGCACATGGACACGCAGCGTGTGACCGGAGTGATCGGCACGTCGATCGTGGGCCTCCTCGATGGGCTGTACCAGCAGCGCGATAAGATCCGCTACATTTCTTGCCGCCACGAGCAGGTCGCGGCCAGCATGGCGGACGCCGAAGGGCGCTTGACGCGCTGCCCCGGCGTGGTGGTCTTGCATTCTGGTCCAGGTGCTTTGAACGCCATGATCAGCATCGCCAACGCCGCCAAGGATTGTTCGCCCCTGCTGGCCATCAGCGGCACGATCAAACGTCGGCTAACCGGCTGCGACGGCATGCTCGAGCTGGATCACGTCCGGGTCTTTCGACCGTTATGCCGAGATGCCGTCCGTGTGGAAACGGTCTCCGCAATTCCGCGTTGCTTTTCGCAAGCTTTTCAGGCGGCCATGGCTGGCCCCGGCGGGCCGGCTTTGCTCGAAGTTCCCGAAGATCTTTGGGAAGATCGCGACGACGTGAACCTTGCGGAGCTTGACTTGACGCCACCGGCGCCCGTCGCGCCGCCCGCCGGCGCGGCGGCCGCCATCGTCGATCGCCTGCTGGGCGCTGCCAAGCCTGTAATTCTGGCGGGTGCCGGCGTTGCCTATCGCCATGCCGAAGAGCTGTTACGAAACGTCGCCGAGCGCTGCCAGATACCGGTCGCACCGCACCGGACCTACACCGTGCGCGCCCACTGCGGACGCCACAAAACCCCGAGCCTTCGCTTGATTGAGGTCTAGACCTCAATCAAGCATAGTCGGGCGGCTTGGGAAGGCAGCGGGCGCAAAAAAACTCGAAATCTCTCGGCGTTTT
>JAIESQ010000008.1 GCA_019745975.1 Pirellulales bacterium | reverse complement strand
ACGATCGGCGTCGCTTCCTGGATGTTCATCCCATCCTTGAATCACGACTCCACCTCCGGCGATAGTCGGTACTAGCCAGCTGATGAACTTGCCCACTGTGCGCGGGCCGCCGTCGTCGCTGCAGTCGCCGAATTCGATGCGCGCGTCGAAATCCCAGCCAACGAGCAGGATGCGACGGCGCGCCTTGAGCATCGCTGAGCGCAGGTGTGTGAAGTAATCGTCCGCATCGACGATCACCGTCGCACGCGTCGCTTGCTCGATGCGCCAAAAGGCGTCGGACTCGGACGGGGGAGGAGGTAGCGCGACCATGTCAGGTGCCGAGCACCAACTTGATCGTGCGAGGCTGGCCTATTTTGATGTCGTTCATTCTCGCTCCTCGATCTCTGAGTGCGTAGGTCGTCGCCCCGCGCACGCTGTGCGCTCCAACGGTCACCATCCCGTGATCGAGTGCGGGCAGACTCGCGGCGGCTGTCATAGTCGGACGACTGCGTGGCGGATTTCCAATAAGACAGCCCCGCTTGGCTATAGATCCTGGAAAGACCACCCTGTCGAGCAGGACTAGGATACCATCCGGAGATGCGCACGACAAAGTCGGAACAATGGCGGGACCGCGACTCTCCGAGCAACAGCAAACGCCTGAGGACGACGCCCAGGATGCATTATTTGCCACTAATAGGCCTCGGTTGTGTCCTGCTCCTCAGAAGCGTTGAGGCGCTAGACAGTGACGAGTTCGTCGAGTGGACAAAAGGCAGAGCGAGCGCGTTAGTCAGGGCGGCTGCGGCCAAGCCCGTCGACGGTACCGCCCACGCGTTAGCCGGCGGGCGAAAGGATCGTAGCGCGCCGCGGCACCGGTCGCGCGCACCCCCGCCTTCGGAGTGACGCTGTGCAGCGGAGCATTTCGCTTGATGATCGGGTCGTGCGCGGCTACGACGATTTAGATGTCGGGCACGTGTCGGCTCTCGTGTTCGATCAATTGTTGCCGATTGTGGTCAAACGGTGATTATCGGCGCGGGCGACGAGAGGAAAATGGATGTTCTGGATCGTGACCATCCTGACCGAGTTCGGCGGGCTTGGCGTGTTCTTGCTGATGTTTGCCGAGAACGTGTTCCCGCCGATCCCGTCAGAGGTAATTCTGCCACTGGCGGGCTATAGCGCGGCGAAGGGCCAAGGGTCTCTTGCGGTAGTGATCATTGCGGGGACGCTCGGATCGGTTGCAGGGGCGGTAATTTGGTACTACGTGGGGTGCTGGGTCGGGGTCGAGCGGCTAAAGTGGTTCGCGCTGCGCCACGGACGATGGCTGACTCTGACACCCAGTGATATCGAACGGGTCGATCGCTGGTTCGACCAGTACGGCCGGTGGGCGGTGCTGTTCGGCCGGATGGTCCCGGGGGTGCGCACGCTGATTTCAGTGCCGGCTGGAATCACCGGCATGCCGCTCGCGCCGTTCCTGGGGCTAACAGCGTGCGGCTCGGCGATCTGGACGGCGATCCTCGCCATTGCCGGCTACGAACTCGGCGAAGAATACAGCCAGGTTGCGAAGGTCGTCGAGCCCGTGAGCAACGTCGTACTCGGAGCAGTTGTGTTGTGGTATTTGTGGCGCGTCGCGACGTTCGACCACAACCGCGGACGAGCCGCACACCATGTTTCAGCGCGGGAGGTAACGAACGGCTGGTCACTCGATCGCGGATTTAATGGACGTATCAGGTCGAGTAGCTTCATCGGTTCCTTATTTTGAGGAAAGGTACCGCGGGCTCTTATGAGGTTGCGAAGGCTCGACGCATGCTCTGCCGGCGCGGCCACGGAAGGTTGCAGAGCACACAATTCCGCTCCAAGTGCTTCTGTGTGCCCCCCCTCGCGCTTCGTCCGGATCGATCAGGCTGCCGCAGCGGGCAGCCCGACGAGGGGATCATCGCTTACGGGTGCCATGCTTTCCAGGGTGATGTATCAGGCGCGCTGAACGGCCCATTTGATGGCATGGACCACCCCCCATTCATCCTTGAAATGTGGGAGCGTGGGGATCCTGAGCCTCGAAGGGAGTATCCACTATGTCGGGTGTCTCGATTGGTCTTGATCTCGCCAAATCGGTCTTCCAGGTCCACGGCGTGGACGCAGCCCGGCACATTGTCACATGGCGCCTCGCGAATCAGGCAACTCGATATCGAACGTGATGGGCGCTCGACCTGAACGATCGGACACTCTAGCGGCAACGGGCTACCGGATCGATGATCGCCAAGCGCGTGACACGCGGCGGCGTATTACCGCAAAGGCGCGGCGCCTTTGACGTTATGTTGCTATGCGTCTGCACAACACGTGGCTTAGCTGTTCAATAACGGAGTCGGGGAGAGATTCCGAGTTTACGACTTCACTTGCGTGAACGGGGTTCTCATTGGCACGGCTAGGGGCGGATTCTTGAGATCCGCGATCCGATCCCCGCATCGGCTCGGGGCTAAGCATCCCCTCCTACGTGACGTCCCAGTCCTTTTGCGGCGCGAGGCGAATGCGTGCGCCGTTCGCGCCGCCGCGCTTGTCGGAGCCGCGGAAGGTCGACGCCAATGCCCAGGCCGCCGACACTAGCTCGGAGACCGTGAGGCCGACGCGAGGATCTTCGCCTTCAGGGCGGCGATGTCCTGCTCGGCTTGACGGCCGGGATCGGGTCCTGCCAGATCAGGTGTTCCTTGGGCACGAGCGGGCCGAGGTAACGGACGATCGGTCCCATGTCGCGATGGGTCAACTTGAACCAGGCCCGCGCGAAGGCCTCGGCGAACTCAGCCGGATTCTTGTGGAAGCGCCGCGAGATCTTCTCGTATGCCGGATCGAAGCGCAGCGAGAGGTCGGTAGTGAGCGTGGAGGGCCCATGCTTCTTCGACGTGTCGTAAGCATCCGGGATCGGGCCGGCGCCGGCGGCGCCCTTGCCCGAGCGGAAGCTGCTCTTCCAGCCGAAGCCCTGCGCCTCGATGGGCGCGGCTTCGGGCTCCGGGCCGACCAGGGCCGCATCGCCGGCGCCGTGGGTCTTGCCGAAGGTGTAGCCGCCAGCGATCAGGGCGACAGTCTCCTCGTCGTTCATCGCCATGCGCGCGAAGGTCTCGCGGATGTCGCGCGCCGCCGCCAGGGGATCGGGATTGCCGTTGGGGCCTTCCGGATTGACGTAGATCAGGCCCATCTGCACGGCGCCCAGCGGGTTCTGCAGATCGCGGTCGCCGCTGTAGCGCTCGTCCGCCAGCCACTTGCCTTCGGGTCCCCAGTAGATGTCGACCTCGGGCTCCCAGGTGTCGACGCGCCCGCCGCCGTAGCCGAACGTCTTGAAGCCCATGGACTCCAGCGCAACGTTGCCCGTGAGGATGAGGAGGTCGGCCCACGAGATCTTGGCGCCGTATTTCTGCTTGATCGGCCACAGCAGCCGCCGCGCCTTGTCCAGATTGACGTTGTCGGGCCAGCTGTTGAGCGGCGCGAAACGCTGCTGGCCGCCGCCGGCGCCGCCGCGGCCGTCGCCCACGCGATACGTGCCGGCGCTGTGCCAGGCCATGCGGATGAAGAACGGCCCGTAATGGCCGAAGTCGGCGGGCCACCAATCCTGCGAATCCGTCATCAAGGCGCGCAGGTCCTTGATCACGGCATTGAGATCGAGGCTCTTGAATTCCTTGGCATAGTCGAACGCCGCGCCCATCGGGTCGGACAGGGCAGAGTGCTGATGAAGGACTTGCAGGTTGAGTTGGTTCGGCCACCACTCACGATTCGTCGAGGATCGCCCGCCCCCCGAGAGCGGGCAATCGCCATCGTCTCTCCAAGGGGGCGATCGTTTATTTTGAACGCATATTCTAGCGCCCCGGAGCAAGGCGGGCAGCGCTCATCTTCTTACGGACCGCCGCGCCGGGCTTCGCC
>JAIESQ010000164.1 GCA_019745975.1 Pirellulales bacterium | reverse complement strand
TCAGCGAGCCTGGCCAGTGGGAAGCGTTCTGGCTTGCCCATCCCAACTAAACTCAACCACAATAAAGACGCCCACCCTCGTCGTTGGAGATCTCGCCGGCGTACCAGCAAGCATCGCGAAACGGCGGCACGTGAGTCAGCAGTAGCACCTGCTGATAGCGCGCTAGCGCCATCGGCAGCATGCGCAGGATGTGCGCCGCGGCTTCGTCGGCCAGCGCCTTCAATCGCTCCCAGCGATCCGCGCGCGTCAGGCCGATTAGTTCGGCGATCAACCAATCGTCGGTCATCATGACCGACGATGCGAAGTAATCGGCTAGTCTGCCGTCTGCCCAGCCGTCGTGACCGACGAGGCCAACCTGGGGCGTCAGTTCGACCGCCGTTTCGACCACCGACAAGTAATGCAGTTCCGGCTCGCGACGGCACAGTTCGTCGACGCGCGTTCGCACTCCCTCGATCGAGCCGTAATAATAGTCGTGGTTGCCAAGCACAAAGTAGATCGGCACTCGCAACCGTCGCGCCAGTCGGGCAAGCTGCTCGACTAGGTCCTTCGACTCCGAAGTGTCGCCGCCGATAAGCACTACGTCGGCTTGCCGCGCAACGACGCTGGCGGCGAATCTCTCCACTTCGCCAGGCGACACCATGTTCAGGTGCAGATCGGTCAGCCAACAAACACGAACGGACAAATCTCGCAGCGTCCTCTCAGTCAATTCAATAGGGAAGCTGGAATCAAACGAAGTCCTCTGCTTAGTCATCGCCGCCGACGCGAACCAGCACGCGGCCGCGAACTCGACCCGCGAGAATCTTCTTGACGACCGCATCCAGCCCGTCGAGTTCGACCGTGTCGTCGACGAGCGACTCCAAAGCGCCCGGTCGCCATGGACCGGCCATCTTATCCCACAGCGGGGGCCGGCGATCGATGTCCCAGGTAGCCGAGTCGATCCCGACCAAGCGCACGCCGCGCAAGATGAAAGGATGCACGCTCAGCTCCAGGTCGGTGCCGCCGACCAGGCCACACGCGGTCACGCAACCGTGGCGATCGGTCGAGCGGATTACGGTTGCCAACGTGTTTCCACCCACTGTATCGACCGCGCCGACCCAGCGCGCCGACAAGAGCGGCCGCGTGCTTGTGTCGTTCACGACCTCGCGACCAAGGATTTCCTCGGCGCCGAGCGATCGCAGCCACTCGTGTGAGTCGGTCTTTCCGGTAACAGCCGCCACACGATATCCGAGACGCGCCAAAATCGCGACCGCGAGACTACCGACTCCCCCCGTCGATCCAGTGACCACGACCATCCCACGATCGGGCGTGATCTCATTGTGCTGTAACTGCTCGATCGATTGCGCCGCGGTGAAGCCCGCCGTACCAAAGATCATGCTCTCGCGGAAGCTAAGCTCGGTCGGCAGCGGTACGAGCCAGCCTGCTGGCACGCGCACGTACTCCGCCCAGCCACCCCAAGCTGGAGCTCCCATTTCAAAACCCGTAATCAACACGCGATCGCCGGGGCGAAACTTGTTGCTCGAGCTCTCCTCAACGTTGCCGGCCGCATCGATGCCGGGCACATGCGGAAAGCGGCGCACAACGCCCGGATGCCCGCTGGCCGCCAGCGCGTCCTTGTAATTGAGTGAAGACCAAGCCACGCGAACCAGCACGTCACCCGCCGGCAAGTCGCTCAGCGGCCGCCGTGCTGGCGCCGCCGTCGGCTTGGCATCGTCCGATTTAGTCACGAGATAACAATTCATTTCAGCAGACGGCATCGCTTCGGTTCTCCTCGATCAGCGAAAGCGCCGGAACTCGCAGTCGTCTCACGGTGCGATCGCGCGGCAACTCACATCCAATGCGATCGAGAGTATACGCCACGGCGGGCTGTCGCAGAACCGCTCGAAATGACTTGGCAAGTAACCGCGTCCGCTTCACGGCCGGCCCGACCACAGCCCCAGTCGCTCGCGCTGGGCCGAGCGCTCAGCCTCGCGAAACCGCTTCTTCATCGCGCCCGAATAGTGGAACCCGAGCTCCGCGCGAGCGAACCCCGCACGCAACAACTCTTCATTCAACAGGCGGTCGCCAACCCACACATACGCCAGAAAGCGTTCAAACTTGTCCTTGCGTTCGTGATCGAACGTGAGTCGCACCGATCCGCTGCCAAGGAACTCTCGCGTGAACCGGCTCGCCTCGGGGCCCCACGGTTCAACGGGATGGTTCGGCCGTACTGTCTCGGGCGTGTCGACGCCGATCAAACGCACACGGGCGTGATTGGCCAAGAGCAAGGTATCGCCATCGACGACGCGCGCCACTTCGTAATTGCCTTCAGCCAGAGCCTCGGGCGCTTCGTTGTCGCCGCCCGTGGTCGCCAGGCGGTAGACGACCAGCGCCACCACGGCAGCCAGCAGCCAAAGCCCGCGTCGAGGGCGTCTGTGAGGAAACCGCATCGCCAGACCAGCAATTGCCGCGAAACCAACCCTTTCGATTGTCGCATCTCGAACAGTGGTATCATAACGGGCAACAAGCACGACACGTCATATCATGGGGAGCCAGCACCGTGATTCCTCGAGGCGTTCTGTATCTGCTGACGTTGCTTGTGCTGCTGCGGCAAGGGATCGCATTCATGCACGGGTATGGCCATCATTTGCTGTCGATCCCGATGGCGATGTGGCAACACGCGTTCATTTTGGTGGTGATCACGATCGCGCCGTTCGCGCTCTTGGCCCGGCTGTGGTGGCGCCCCACCAAAGCCATCGCCTGGTGGCTGATCGCGGCGGTCGCGGCCGGGTCGCTCTTCGGCATTTACTTTCACTTTGGGCCGCCGAACCCCGACCATGTGTCGACACTCCCCGATCTACCGGGGCGCAAGCTATTCATCGTGACCGCCTGGCTGCTGGTGGCCAGCGAAGTGGCGTTCGTCGTTCCGGCCGCGCTGCTGTGGCGCCTGCCAAGCCAGGACCGCTGACGTCCGAGCAAACCATTCAGGAGAACCGGCCATGATCCAGTGGTTCCTCAATCGGCAGCTAGCGGCGGCCGAGAAGAAGTACGGCGTGCCGATGGACTACATGCGTTACGTGGCCGCGCATTCGCTGGGCGCGGCGCTGCGCATGGCGCGGTTCGTCAAGCTGGCCGAGCGGGCCCCGAACCTGCCGGTCGCGGCGGCCAGCGTGGCCGGCATTGTCTCGGCCCAGGCCGACGATTGCGGCACCTGCGTGCAGATCGGCGTGAACATCGCCCGACAGCGCGGCGTCTCGCGCGACATTCCCACCGCCGTCGTGCGCCGCCGGCCCGACGACTTGCCCGACGACCTGCGCGACGTGTACCAGTTCGCGGCGGCGGTCACGTCGGGCGTCGACGACGAAGGGCTGCGCGAGCGCTTGCGCAAGCGCTACGGCGACCGCGGGCTGATCGACCTGGCGATGGCGATCGCCATGCACCGCGTTTATCCGACGTTCAAGCGTGCGCTGGGCTACGCCCAAAGCTGCTCGCTGGTGACCGTGGGAGTGGAATAGGGGTCAGTGGCTAGTGGTTAGTGGCTTGGTCACGCGTTCGACCGACTTCCCTCTGTCCTCTCGTCTCTGGCCTGTGACCTCTCGCCTCTCGCCTCTGGCCTCCACTCGGGGGTCCCCCAGAATAAAGTTGTCCGGGAATTTGCGTCCGGGTGCGTCCGGGTGGCATCATATTGGACCGTAAATCGAATAGAGGGCACAGCTTGGGGCGCGTGTAACACCTGGCATTTTGCGTCCGGGTGATCGTCCGGTTTGCGTCCGGGTGTTTTGACGTTGGACCCGAACTCAAATAGAGGGAACA
>JAIESQ010000175.1 GCA_019745975.1 Pirellulales bacterium | reverse complement strand
CGCGCGGTGTTACATTCGCCCCAACTTGTGCCCTCTAATCGAGTTCGGGTCCAACTTCAAAACACCCGGACGCAAACTTCACGATGTTACATTGGCCCCAAGTTGTGCCCTCTAATCGAGTTCGGGTCTAACGTCAAAACACCCGGACGCAAGCCGGACGATCACCCGGACGCAAAATGCGCGGTGTTACACCCGCCCCAAGCTGTGCTGTCCATTCGAGTTCGGGTGCAATGGCAACACACCCGGACGCACCCGGACGCAAATTCCCGGGCAAATTTATTCTGGGGGACCCCCAACTGGGGAGTGCTGTGTACGACCATGCGGTGCGCAAGGAACGCAACGAGACCCGCCGCCAACGTTGCCGACCAAGTGGGGCGTTTCCCAAACGCCACAACCCCGCGGCCATGCTCAGGCACCTGGCCCGCTGTGAGCCCGTCCGTGTCCTATGTTTGTCGATAGCTTGTCCCAAGCCGATCGCTCGTGACTCCTCGACTGCCTGGTTCCCAGGCCGATCGCAACCCAATATCACGATGCCGCGGGGCCGCTCGATGCGTCCGTTCGTCGCACTTTTCGTCGGAATCATCGCCAGCGCGCCGTTGGCCGCTTCGGCCGCGGGACCAACTCGCCCTCTGATCGAAGTGGACCTCAACGGGCAGCGCGTCGAAGGAACGGCCCTGAGCTGGTCGCGAAGCAGTGTCTTTCTGTTGGCCCGCGACGGACGATTGTGGGATTTCGCTCCGCAGACCGCCCGCGATTTCCGCAAGCTGCCGACCGGCTTTACCAGCTACTCACCGGGCGCGGTGCGTGCCCAGCTCCAGGCCGAACTTGGCAATCGCTTTGAAGTCACCGGCGTGGGGCACTACCTCGTCGCGTACCCCGCGGGACAGCGCAGCCAGTGGGCGCAACGCTTTGAAGATTTGTATCGCTCGTTCTTGATCTACTTTTCGGTGCGTGGGTTTCAGCTTCAGACGCCCGAGTTTCCGCTGATAGCGATCGTGATGCCGTCGCACGCCGAGTTCCTCAAATACTCGGCACAGGAAGGCAAACCGTTGCCGGCGGGCGTGCTGGGATACTATTCGCCGACGACCAATCGGGTCGCCCTGTACGACATCACCGACGGCGAACGCAGCTCGGCCGCCTGGCACACCAACGCCGAAACGATCATTCACGAAGCAACGCACCAGACAGCCTTCAACACTGGCATCCATTCGCGATTCGCTAGCCAGCCCCGCTGGGCGGTCGAAGGGCTGGCTACGGTCTTCGAGGCGCCGGGAGTGTGGAACTCGCGGGCAAATCCGAATTTGCCCGACCGCATTAACCGTACTCAGCTACGCGGCTGGCAGCAGTATCGGTCGCACCGGCGAGACGGGGCGCTGGTCGAGCTGATTTCGGCCGACGGCCGCTTTAATTCGAGCACGCTCGACGCCTATGCTGAGGCGTGGGCGTTGAGCTTCTTCCTGCTGGAAAAGCAGCCGCGCGATTACGCGGCTTATTTGCAGCGGCTGGCGGCCCTGCCGGTCTTCGAAGAGCGCACCTCGGCCGAGCGGCTGGCCGACTTCACCGGAGTGTTTGGCACGAACTTTCGGCTGCTGGAGGCACGTTTTCTGCGGTTCATGGATGAGCTGCGTTAGGTGATTCCTCGGTCGGGTTGCTCGGCAAAGTTCGCGCGACCCGGCGAAACGCTAGCACTGCTAGCAACACAACCTTAAAATCTAGTGGCGACGATGATTGCTCTGGCAGACTTTCTCCCCGAGTCGGCCGACGGGGGGCTCGTACCGATGCTCGATCGGCAAACCATCCTGGTGCTGTTGGGTCTCTTGGCGCTGGCACTGTTGGCGCTTGGGTTTGCCGTGCGCCCATTTGGGCGCGGCAGCCGGTATCGCCGAGCGCCCTATGGCCGCCTGCCGGGGCAAGTGCCGATCGTCGGCCATCGCACGGCGATGGAGATCAACATCGAGCAAGAGAAGCTCGCCGCCTTGCGCGCGGCGCACACTGCCCGTGCCGGTGCTGGCGACGATGCCGCTGTCGGCACGCCGGTGTCCGAAGACGAGCCGCGCCGCGAACAGGCGTAGCGCGCTTGTGAAAGCGGATCGCTACCTTGTGGCTTCGTTTGCTCCTGCCTCACGCGCCTGCTAGTTTGATACCCGCCGCGCTCGGCGACTTGCGCGAAGAGGGCTTCTGATCGACGCTTGATGAAACGACTCGTGGAACCAACTATGTTTCGAGCTCTGTGCATCCTCGCGCTGGCAATCGTAGTGGGCTTTGCCGAGGAGTCACTCGCGGCCGAACCCACAGCGGCCAATGCTGCGAGCACCAAGAGAATCCTGCTCATCGGCGCCGCGAAGGACGGCCACCCCTATCGCACGCATGAGTACATGCCCGTGTGCGAGCTGCTGGCCAAATGCCTGCGGCAGACACCCGGCGTCGAACCGGTTGTCTCGCGCGGCTGGCCGGCCGATGCCGCAGCGAGCGAGGGAGCCAGCTCGATCGTGGTCTACGTTCCTTGGGGGGCGAATGTGCTTTTCGATGGCCCGCAGCGTCAGCAGGTCAAGCAGTTGCTCGACGCGGGCGCTGGCCTGGTCGCGTTGCACTGGGCCACCGGTGCCGAGAAAGACGAATACGGCCAGCTCTGGCTCGATCAATTGGGCGGCTGGTTTCATACCGATTTCAGTCCGATTCAGCACCTTGAGCGGCGTTTGCAAATCGCCGATCCCGATCATCCCGTTGCCCGGGGCGTGATCGACTTCACGCTGTTTGATGAGTTTTACTTCAAGCTGCGGTTCGCCGACCGCGCGAAGTCGCTGGTGACGGTCGACTTCGAAGGCTCGCCGCAGACGATTGCCTGGACGTATATCCGTGGCAGCGCTCAAGCAGACGACCCGCGGGCAGGCCGGTCCTTCGGCTTCGATGCCGGACACTACCACAAGAACTTTGGCAACGACTTTTTTCGCCGCCTGGTGATCAATGGCATCCTCTGGACGGCCCATGTCGAAATTCCTGCGGGCGGAGCGAAGGCCGACCTCGCACCAGCCGATCTCGAATTGGCGCCCCCGCCCACGTCGCCGGCGAAATGATGGCCTGTGCGATTCACATTACACGCGGCGATTGGCCATTTTATCCAAGGTGAGATACGCTCTACAGACTGCTCAAAGGTCTTGGCTAGAGTCCAACTGGCGGGTAACAGGCGGATCGCCCGACAGTGCATTTCCTCCCACCGTAATGCACCACGCCCACATCCTCGTCGTCGCTCCGCCGGACCGACGCGCCGCCTACCGCGCGGCGCTTTCGGACTTGGGCGACAACTCGCACGGACCTGCGTTCGAGATCAATGCTGTTGCCGCTGGCGAACGGATCACGAGTGACTCGTTCGACCTGCTAGTGGTCTCATTGGCCGTCGACGAACCAGCGGCGCTACGGCTGATCGAACTGGCGCGAAAGGCACGTGCCGCGCTGCCGGTGATCGTCGTCGCGACCAGCCCGTCGATCGAAAGCGCACAGCAGGCAATGCGCTCGGGTGCGGGCGACTACCTGACCGAGCCGTTCACGCGCGAC
>JAIESQ010000118.1 GCA_019745975.1 Pirellulales bacterium | reverse complement strand
GAAAAATCATCCAACTGACCGAAAGCCTCTTAGCTCTGGCTGCTTGATACAGCAACGGTTCTCAGAAAGTGCAGAGCGAGGCAAACGACGGACAAAAAAGGGGTTTACCGACAAGGGTTTAACTGAGGAATTGGCGGGCAAGCTTGAAAGCGAGGCGCGGCTGCGGTCCAGCGGGATGATTGATCCGCTACAGGACAAGCTGGCTGAGCAAAAGCAGGTGCCGATTGCCAACCACTTGGCCGCGTTTGAGGAGAGCCTCGGCGAGAACACGGGCAAACACGTCAAGCTGACGATGACTCGCGTCCGCAAGATCGTCGAGGGCGGCGAAATAGGCGGCCTTGGCGATATTGAACCTGAGACGGTGCAAGCCTTCCTGCGGAAGTTCCGTAAGGATGAGGACCTTGGCCATCGCACCTATAACCACTATCTCCAGGCGATGGATGCCTTCTGCAACTGGTGCGTGGTCACCAAGCGATTGATCGCGAACCCAATTCTGGGCCTTGAGCGGCTAAATACCGCCGTCGACGTGCGGCATGCCCGCCGGGCGCTGACGGGCGATGAAGTCGCCCGATTGGTGGAATCGGCACGCAAGAGCGGCGTGCTGATCCAGCGGTACAACGGCGAGCAGCGGGCACGTATTTACTTCGTCTCCTATATGACCGGCCTTCGCAAGAAGGAGTTGGCTAGCCTCACCCCGCGGAGCTTCGATCTGGACGCGGCGACGCCGACGGTGACCGTCGAAGCGGCGTGCTCAAAGCACCGCCGCAAGGATGTTCTTCCCCTTCACCCCGAGCTCGTCGCGAAGCTTCGCGTATGGCTCAAGGGCCTAAAGCCGGCGGACAAGCTGTTCCCAAGACTCGATCGACGGAAGACCTGGCTCATGGTCAAGAAGGACCTGGAGCGGGTCGGCATCCCGTATGAGAACGAGGATGGGATTGCGGACTTCCACGCATCGGGCCGACACACCTACATCACTCAGTTGCTTCGCCACGGGGCAACGCTGCCGGAGGCCAAGGAACTCGCCCGGCACAGCGATGTCAACATGACGATGAAATACACGCACATTGGCTTGAACGATCAGGCCAAGGCGGTCGCAAACCTGCCGGCGCCTGCGCGGGACAAGGCCGAACCCGCCGCCCGACCCGCGCTGCACTGGCGCTGCAATTTTGGCGGCGCTGCACGACTTTCGCTGTCTCTGGATGGCAACGGCCGCTCCAAAGAAAAACGCCAAAGCCCCTGTCGTGACAAGGACTTTGACGTTCGTCGTCGCTCGATGTCATCGAGCGGCAAAGTGGAGGCGGCGGGAATCGAACCCTCCAACGATTTTTCCGCAACCGGGTTATTGCCTTGCGGTTGCGTGATTTGCGAGGAGTGCCGCGCTGCACTGGCGCTGCAAAACTGGCGCCCTGAATGGCTCGAAGTGGCGTTCGATGACGCCGATCTGCAACGCGTTGTCGAATCATGGGACGCGATGCCGGGGTCGGTCCGACGGGCAATTGTTGGATTGGCGGAGTCGATCAAGTGACGTACAGCAAACGCTCACGAGCCCGCGTCACCGGATGGAAAGTCTGGATCGATATCAAAATGATTTAGAAACTGTCCCCAAATGGGCAGAGCCTTAATGGCCGACCAATCCACACCCTTGACTGCCTGAACCTCGTCAAAGTCGAGGAGTTGGCCGGATGGGTCTTCGGCCGATTCGAGGTAATCCCAGTAGCCGGCATCGTTGAAAACACTTAATTTCCATCCGTTCGATGTCTTGTATTCAACATGCACCGATGCACGGCTGTTGAGACACCGGAGCTCGACGGTTCCGCTGGCAAGGTCGCTCAAGAGCCCTCGCAATGCCTGCCTGGCAGGATCGAGTTCGGGCTGCGGCTCATGGAAAAGGTGCATGCGTAAGGTCCAGTTCGGAACAAAGAATCAGCAGGGCCTTGGTCATGGCTGACCAGCGGGAGCCCGAAGCATCGCGATGCGGCGCGAGATGTCGTCGAACGTGTCAGAGTCATCGAACCGCTCGACGATCGGCCCCTGCATGTTTCCGGCCTTGACTGTCACGGCGCCCTGGTGATCGTAGGAAAAGAAAAAGGTCTCGCCGTTGAAGTCGCACCATGCGGCATTCTTGGTCTCCGAATCGCGTTCGTAGGCGTGCAACGTCGAGGGGTCCATCCGGCCGATCGCGGCGACAAGGACCTTGGGAAAAACGTCCAGCATGCCGGCGGCATGGTGCAGGCTGTTGGCTTGCAGGCTGCGAACGTAAGCCTGCAAATCGGCGAGCGTGTCGATCGGTCGTGCCATTGATGGGCCTCCATTGTTCAGGATTGGGCAACGTAGAGGATACGGCGAGAACAACTCATTATGCCGGACGGTGAACGGCATGGTCGCAGCCGGGAGACAAAGAGGTGTGGAATTGCCGGTTTTTCGGGCCAGCCGGGCAAATGAGGCTTGACTTGTAAGAAAAACTATGCAATATTTCTTACATGAATAGCGCATCTAAACCGACTCAAAGCATTGATAATCAAGTGACTTACCGCATTCGTGGCAGCGGTAGAGGTTCAGTCTATGTTCCGGGAGACTTCCTAGACCTCGGAAGCCGCTCGGCCGTCGACCTAACCCTGCACCGGCTCGCCAAAAAGGGCATGATCCGCCGCCTTGCCCGCGGAGTCTACGACTTCCCCAAACGTCATCCGGCACTAGGCACGTTGTCACCGTCCGCCGATGCGATCGCGCAGGCATTGGCTGGTCGGGACCGCACGCGTATCCAGCCTAGCGGCGCCTACGCGGCCAACGTGCTCGGCCTGTCCGAACAGGTGCCAGCCAAGGCGGTGTTCTTGACCGACGGCCCGAGCCGGATCGTGAAGATTG
Organism: Pirellulales bacterium; assembly: GCA_019745975.1. Taxonomy (GTDB): domain Bacteria; phylum Planctomycetota; class Planctomycetia; order Pirellulales; family JAEUIK01; genus JAIESQ01. The sequence goes on along the minus strand of JAIESQ010000118.1, from coordinate 683 downwards.
GTGGTATGACGATTGAGCTTCGCCGGACAACGCCACGGAACATGGCGGCGGCCGGACGGCTGAGCGGCCTGTTGATCCAGGCGTTCCGCGCGCTGGGCAAGGAGCACATAACTCCTGCGCGTATCAACCACTTGAAACGCACGTTGCCGGCCGACAAACGGCGCGAGCTATTGAAAGACCTCAAGCTGGCACCAGCCTGGATGCACCCGATCTTCCGAGAGCTCGCCGAGGAGGTGCAATGAAGCTCGGTTTCCTAGACCTTCCGGCTGACGAGCAGCGCCTCTACATCGAACAGGCGTCGGCGCAGCGCAACGTCTCAGCGGTGATCCTGGAGAAGGATTTCTGGGTATGCTGGCTGCTGGGTGTTTTGTTCGGCTCTGAGTTCGCCGACTCGCTGGTGTTCAAGGGCGGGACTTCACTCTCCAAGGTTTTTGGAGTAATCGACCGGTTTTCTGAGGACATCGATTTGTCGTTGGCGCCGGAGTTTCTGCGGCTGCCGCCGGCGGGAAGGAGCCGCAACCAAGCGAACAAATGGATGAAGAATGCTGAAGCCGCGTGCAGTGCAGCGATCGAAAAACAAATTGGGCCGGCGCTCGAAAAAGCGGTAACATCTGCACTTTCTGAGAACCGTTGCTGTATCAAGCAGCCAGAGCTAAGAGGCTTTCGGTCAGTTGGATGATTTT
>JAIESQ010000154.1 GCA_019745975.1 Pirellulales bacterium | reverse complement strand
GAAAAATCATCCAACTGACCGAAAGCCTCTTAGCTCTGGCTGCTTGATACAGCAACGGTTCTCAGAAAGTGCAGTCCGGTAGTGACCGGATCGTTTTTCGATTCCTGCCGCCTCGGCGTCCGCAATGATGTAGGCCAACAAGTCGGCGCAGACAGTGTTTCCGACCAAGTCACTTCGCCAACTTTGAGGATACTTCTCCGGCTCGGCGCCGGCGATTGCAAATAGAATTGGCGTCGCCTTGTCGATGAGTCGGGCTTGGGATGGCGGGAGCTCGGCTTTGAGCATCTCAAGGACTCGGTTGAGCCGCTTTGGCCGGTCGTGCTTGGAGAGAATCTGATGTTCGTCTTCGAGGGTGTGGCTGAACGGAATGTGACCGATATCATGAAGTAGCGCCGCGATTCGGACTGTTGCCTCATCCTCCTTGGAAATCGACACTGCATTGGCTTTGAGGCCGGCGAGTATTTTGGCGGCCTCGCCGACGCATCGAATGCTATGGACGGCGCGCGAGTGGGTCGCGTTCGGGTAGACAAGATAGGCTAGGCCGAGCTGCTTTAGGTCAAAAAGCCGCTGGAACGTACGCGTCTGAGTAATTTCGATCTCGTCTGCGGTGAGTCGTACGTCCTCATGCGGGATACGAAGCCGTTTATCTGACATCTTGCCACCTTGGGGACCGGCACAATTCTGGACCGCCTAGTATCGAAAAGACGGTGCATGCTAGACCTATTGTCTCGCCCGGCGCGATTCATGCAATCTAGAGGGATCGCTGTATCGACGTAAATCACATCTGAATAAAGCCTTAGATCATAAACACTGCTCCCCAATCATATTAAAAAAGGGTTGTTTTTTGTCCCGTTTGTGATATATTTGGGGCATGAGCAACAGCCTGAGCGTATACGTGGATTCGATGCTTTCCCGGGGAAAAACGTACTTCTCCCGGGCGGAGGCTATGGTTGCGCTCAAACAGTCGCCGGAAGCATTCAAGAAGGCCTCGGCGAGGCTAATCAAGAAGCAACGCCTGGCGTGCCCGCGACGTGGCTTCTACCTGATTTTGCGGCCGGAAGACCGTGCCTTCGGAGCCCCTGATCCAGCTCGCTGGATCGGTCCATTGATGAAGCATCTTAGAGTCGACTACCGCATTTCCTTACTGAGGGCGGCGGCATTCCATGGGTCGTCGCATCAGGCCGCGATGGTCTTTCAAGTGATCGCTCCGAAACAGATTCACGATTTCGAGATTGGCCGTCACCGGATTCAGTTCATCTATCAGGCTCCAGAAGCATTCAAGGAAGCCAATCGTCCGGAGTGGCTCGACGCAATAAAGACGGATACGGGAATGGCGAAGGTGGCTGGCGTCGAACTGACGTTGCTCGATTCGTCACGATATTTCCACAAGGCGGCAGGAATCAATGGACTCGCGCAAATCGTGCATGACATCGGCGGCAAGGCAAAGGCGAGCGCGCTTGCCAATGCCGCCATGGCATACGAGAACTCAGCCGTGCGCCGGCTTGGATATTTGCTCGATCGCTTCGGACACAATCGGCAAGCCAAGGTGTTGCATTTCTTTGCCGATCAAGCCAAGTCGCTAAAGCCGTTGGACCCGTCCGCGAGGGCAATCGCACCGGAGCTCGGCCGGCGCGCGAAAAGGAACAGCGAGTGGAAATTGGTCGTCAACACGCCTGTGGAGATTGATGCTTGATTCCGCTGGCATATGTACAGGAATGGGCTGCTCATGCTCCGTGGCCTGATCTCAGACAGGTGGAGCAGGACCTCATTATCTGCCGCGCGCTCTGCGACTTGTTCAATAACGGCGCGTTGAAGGGAAAGATCGCGTTCCGTGGTGGGACCGCCATTCACAAGCTGCTGTTTGACCAGCCACTGCGGTATTCCGAGGACATTGACCTCGTTCAAGTACAGGCGGAGCCGATTGGCCCCACGATCGATGCCATTCGTGCCGCGCTTTCCTGGCTCGGCAAATGCGGCCGCGAACAGGTCGGGCACTCTATGCACCTCGTATTCAAATTCGCACCGGAAGTTGAGCCGCAGAGGCGGCTCAAGCTCAAAGTCGAACTCAATACCCGCGAGCACAAGCCACTGTACGGCATCAAATCCTATCCATTTGCCGTCGAGAACAGTTGGTACCAAGGGGCGACGGAAGTCGCTTCCTTTGAGCCCGAGGAGACCTTCGGAACGAAGCTGCGGGCTCTCCTGCAACGCCACAAGAACCGGGACCTATTCGACCTCAACGAGGGGCTAAAGGAACTGAGCCTCGATCCCGGCCGCGTAATCGAATGCTTTGAGCATTACCTTGGTTTGGAAGGCAATCCGATCAGTCGTGCGAATGCCGAGCGGAGAATGCTGGAGAAGTTGGGCCAAAGCCTTACGGACGACATCGCACCGCTATTGCCGTCCGGAGTGACTTACACCGATGCCGACGCGGTGTCTGCTTTTGGGACAGTTTGGAATGAATTGATCTCTCGCATTAGCGGCGATCCCTGGAAGTCATCGCAATCAGTGATTGAGCAGTATCGCGAGAGCATCCCGGATTTGTTTGCCTGAACTGGTAGGGCACGTTCGGTGGTACGCTGCTGCCGTTGCCGTCGTTATTGCAGTTCCTGCTGCTGTTCTTGTCGGTGTTGTTGATGGCGTCGTCGCTGGTGCTGCTGTTCTCGTGTTGCTGGCATTCGTGATGGTGGTCATGGTCACCGCATCGCCGTCGTCGTGGTGGTGATCGTCGTCGTAGTGACCGTCACCGTGATCCACAACCGTCGCCGGCCAGGCGGTGGACAGTATTCGTCGGCGCCGCTGGATGCGGCGCAACTATCGGTTGAGGAGGCCGACGATCGCGCATGGTGATTCGACGATCGTGACCGCGCAGGATGGCGGTCGTCGGTCTTCGCGCCTGCGTCTTTCCCCGGGCAACAGACTCCTAGCAAAGCCGAATTAGGCTTTGCTAGGGCAGAAGTCTGCACTTCGGAATGCATTTCAGCCAACAAAGCAGCCTGGCGGCAATACAACATGCCAGCCAGACATTTTCCCGGGGAAAGACGCAGGCGGCGGCTGGATCAAACTGGCACGGACGCCAGTCAATGGACGAGCCGGTATAATGGCGGACGACTGTGATCTACGCTGACGGATCAGCGGCCTTCTGTGGCGAACATAGGGGACGAATTGATGCCAGAAATTCCTGCCGGCTTGGCCGGCTCGCGGGCTGACTATTCACGCTTCTTGGTGCATCTGACCCGCGACGACCGGGCTGATGATTCCAATGGTGGAACGGCATTCGAGAACTTCCGGGCGATATTAGATCAACAGCGGATACTGGCCGTGAGGCCCCACTGCCTGCATGGTCCCAAGATCGCGTTGCTCGACAAGCGGCAGCAGCGGTATTTTCGGACGGTGTGCTTCACGGAGCTGCACTTTCTGAGAAATCGTCGGTAACTGGTATTCCATGAAAAACGGCTCTTCCCTCAAGCTGCGGTTGCGAGAC
>JAIESQ010000081.1 GCA_019745975.1 Pirellulales bacterium | reverse complement strand
GACCTCGTGCCCGAGCCCACGGAGGAGTTCTACGCCACGATCACGACGGCCAACGTGACCACGACGGACTGGCAAGGAATCTGCACGGTTTTGGATGATGATCCAAGAATCAACCTGTCCGCGGACGTCATCAACATGAACGTATCGGCGGGCGTGCTTTCCGAGGCGCTTGAAGAGACGGTCGGGGCGTACGTGCCGTTAAACGATGACGACGATGACTACGATCCGCTGCACCTGCCCGACAAGGACCAGCAGGATCCCTTGGTCTTTGGCGAGAATGACCTGTTGCCGATCACGCTTCAAAAGGTCGATCCGCTGGCATCGGGGGGCGAATATACGCTGACGATTCCCAGCAACGTTCGCGTCTGGACGCATGACGACCGCTCGGTGCAAGTGACGAGCAGCACGACATTCTCCGCCGCAGCCGACACGCGGTTGTACGTCGAAGGATTTCAGGTTGGCAGCGGCATATTGCGCATCAATTGGTCTAATGGCCTCAAAACAATCAACGACGCGGACCGCGTGACGATCAACGTGTTCAAGATGAACGGTCCCTTGAACGTACCTGGGTATGCGATCTACGAGTACACCGCGTTTGGGGGCCGGCCCGACGACAGCGGCTGGGTGGGTTCCGACCAAGCAACCACGCAAATCAACATCAACGACGACGCGGCGACCGGACTCGACTACATCGACGTGCTGTGGGGCAGCGGACCGTACGTAGGCGAACTGGCGTACAAGGCCAGCACCGACTATGTCTGGAAGCTGGATGTCAACGTAGTCGAAGTGCGCATCAAGCCAGGCGATGCTGACAATATCAATCACATGTTCTATGCGGATGCGCAAGGCGATGCGAACCATACACCGCCAATACCAGCGAATCCGCCTTTACAGATTCAGGGTACCGCGATCATCAAATCCGCGAGCCAGTTTGGTGACGATGCCATGAAATCGCTGATCACAGTCGAGACCATCGCGGGCCCGACGGTTGCGGGATCGGAACGAGGGAAATCGTTTTTGGAGATTGGCTACCTGCAAACGGGTCGCGTGGGATCCAAGCAGGCGATGTTTCCGTCCCCGCAAGGAATCTGGGTGCGACGCTCAAGTTTCGCGCCCGCTGAGGCGCCGCACTTGGAATCCATAGACGCGGCTGGTGGGAGCACGCTTCCGTGGTACGACTCAGGTAATGTTCTCGCCGGACAAGCCGTTCCATTTAACTATCCGCGAACTCCTCACGGAATGCTCTCTCCTGCCGACAACGTCGCGTATAACGACGTTGAATTCTGGACAATTGACAATCCACGCCTAATGGCGACGGACACTCCACAGATCATTACTCCCGGCAGTCCGCTACAGATTTTGACGGCTAGTGACTACGTTGTGTCAGTGGTGTTCGCGACTTACCTGGGTGTTCGCAGCAAGGAAGCGAAGCCAGACCATTTGGGTATTTTGTCCGACACGATCTATACGCAGCGGACCAAAGCAGTGTGGAGCTTCGTGGCAGCCGGCCAGGTCGTCGGCGCCTCAAGCACGAGTTTTGGCGTTTGGACGTTCGCAGATGGCGGCGTGGACGGAGATTTCAGTCCGGAGGTCGTTACCAGCGGCGATCGTGTCTCGTTTACCGATCAGCAACCGCTGAATGTGCTGGGAAGCACAACCAACGAAAGCTGGACGAACGACGCGCCGTAATCGCCGGCGCGGCCGAGAGCTACCATGATTCCGCTAATAATGTCGCTCATGCTCGCCGCGCCGGAGGATCCCAGGGCGTTCGTGATTGGAGGCTCCATCGTCGAAGGAAAGGTAACCAGTATCCGTCAAGAGGAAGGCTACCGCACGGCGACCGTCAAGGTGACTGCGGTTTGTTACTCGCCGGACATCAACGTCGGCGAGACGTTCACGGTGATGACTACCGACGAGCCGCCGGTAGAGGCGCTTTGGTTCGCGGATGACCTGATTCCTGCGATGAAAACCGGACAACGCTCGCTCTGGGCGGCGCGAAAATACCCAGACGGCCACATTGTCGCTTACTATGGTCTTACGGCGGAGGTCAAGTGGCCGGCGCATGTCGAAGACCAAGAGAATTTCACGAAGGCCAAGCACCTGACGGACCTAACTGTCAAGATCACCGCAGAGTCAACCGGTGCCGCGCGCGTCGCCAAAATTAAGGAACTGCTTCACGAGGATGAGCCACGGGCCATCGTGGGATGGCTCATCGAGATGCTGGGCCAACACGCTCGGTTGGCGAAGGATGCGGAGTTAACCAATTACCTGGCCGCCATTCCGTTTGATGCGGCGATGCCCATGATCGCGAGGGTGCAAGCTGACACGGCGCTAGTAGACATTCGAGCTGACACGTGGCGACGATCCCCAGAGCGATTGAAACTCCTGCAATCGTGGATGCGCAATCCGCCGAGCCTGCCGGACACAGGTAGCATCGTGGCACATTTCGCCCATGAGGCACAAGGTGCCGTCTGGCCTCAGTCAGACCTGATCGGACTTGTCGAGTTGGCGGTGCGCGACCCGGAGAACGACGTAAACTTCAAATCCTTCGCGGTCAATTGCCTGCGCTGGATCCCCAAACGCTACGACGACGACAAGCCGGCGTTCGAGTGGCTGATGAAGTTGCTGGTGGAAACCAAAGAGCCCCGCTTGCAGTTCGCCGCGGCCCGCACGCTGACCGAGTTCCGGCTCGACGTCCTGCGGCAGGGGCGACTGGAGCGCGCGGTCAATCGGGTGGGGAACTCCGACGCGAAAAAGCACGTCGATTGGGTGATCGAGTTTCGCAATCGCCGCCGCAACCCGGCACTGGTGCAATAATACGCTTCACTTGACGCGAGAATTGATCGCTTTCGGGCAAGGCGATTCTCGCCGCCGGGCAGACGTCCGGCACGGTCTTGGTGCCGATCACGGCGTACCTGGCGCCTGCCCGCAATGCTCAATAACCTCCCCGTCAAAACGCTAGTTCACAAAGGCCTGACGATCGAAGGCTATTCGCGCGCGGCCGTACAGTCGTACTGGCGCCTGCCCGAGCTGGGGCTCGGCTTCGATCTCGGCGCGCAGCCTTGGGGCTTCATGGGCACCGAGCGCTGGTTCGTCTCGCACGCCCACTTGGACCACATCAGCAATCTGCCGGTCTACGTCGCCCGCCGGCGGATGATGAAGATGGAGCCGCCGACGATCTACTTGCCCGAGCACACCGTCGACGACGTGCAGCGCATCCTCAAACTGTTCACGCGGCTCGATCGCGGCCGGATGCCCTGCCAATTGGTCGGCATCAAGCCCGGCGACGAAATCGAAATCTCGCGCGAGCACGTTGTGACCGCCATCCCCACGCGGCACACCGTCCCCTCGATGGGCTTCATCGTCTGGGAGCGGCGCCGCAAGCTGAAGCCCGAGTTCCAGGGGCTCGCCGGCGAGCAAATTCGCGA
>JAIESQ010000100.1 GCA_019745975.1 Pirellulales bacterium | reverse complement strand
CACCGAGGGCGAAACCGACAACCCAAAATTCGCTAACTCTCAACCCCCGACATTCCGATTCACGCTGAACCAAGACATCAGAATCGCTTCGGCTTCGCGCAAACGATGAGGCGCGTCGTCCCCATGTACGTCGACGGCGACCAAAAGATTGCCAGCTTCGACCGACTGATTGTAGAAGTTAGCCAATTCGCCTTCGACGCCACGTGTCATCATCGCGCCGACGAATCCGCCGACGACTCCACCTGCCCAGGCCGCTAAACCACTGGAGACGAGCGGAACCGCTCCGCCGACTACCAAGGTGCCGGCGGCGGCACTCAAGCCGCCCAGCGTCGCGCCAATAATAGCACCGGTCGTGGCGGCTACCGGGGTGTAGGTTCCAGCCGGCTCTTGGTGTTCGAACTCCCGGAAGGCGGCTTCTTTGTTGTCATCGGAACAAACGACGGTGATTTCATTGCTGGTGAAGCCGGCTGCCAACAGCGCGTAAACAGCGCGGCGCGCTTCGCCACGGTTTCAAACACTCCACAGCGGATCGGCCTGTCAGAAGCGAACGCGTCGTTCGACTTTGAGTGAGATCCCATAGCAGCATTCACCTCCACATCCTCCCGGGCTCGGCTGGCGTGTCCTGGCAAGCGATGTGTTGTCGCCTTGCAGAGTCCGGTTTGTTAGGGCTTGTCCGTCGTCTGCCCGGTTGACCCGCCACGCAAACGGTCGCGAACTCCCTCCAGCGGTGAGCGCCCGTACCGCACATGCACATACTCGACCCAGCCGCGATCGATCGTCGTCGGCCAGGCATCCTTGGCGAACGTCGGCGTACGCTCGACGATGTCGAGCGGCAATTCAAGTATCCAAGCTTTCGCGCCCGGTTCGACGACCAACGCGCTCAGTGGAATCGGGAACAGTTTCTGCTCGCTGTCGGCGAAGCAGTTACAGCTCACCGCCGCGTAGGCGAGTGCCGCGTCGGGCAAGGTCACGGCAAAATCGACGACGTTGCCGATCTCGGCCCCTGCGGTATTTTCGACTTTTTGTTGGGCAATGCCCGAGAACCAGGCGGTCAGGTCGGCGGCGTCGGGCTTGACCCGATACATCTTCTGTCCCGCGCGGCGATGGATATCGGCGATTGCGGCACGGTTGAATTGCGTGCTCGGTCCCTCGTTCTTCCAGCGCGGTGTGGCTTCCAGGGGTTGCGCGCTTGCTTTGAAGGTCAGGTGCGAGTCGTCGTGCGGAAAGACGAATTGCCTGGCGGGTAACAGCACTTGTCCCTTGCCGTCGACCGGTGAGACGAGCACCAAGGCGATGCGTCCGCCGCCGAGATCCAGAAGCAAATCGTCGACTTGCCCAATCAGCCGTCCGCGCTCGTCGGCGACTTTCATCTTGACGAGCTTGCCGGTATGCGCGATCGGACCGAGTTGCGGCTCGACGTTGTCGTTATCGGTCTCGTTCGTCGTGTCGCCCGCCGAGGGAGCGCCAGCCGGAATCGCGGGCTCGGCCGCCAGCAGTACTGACCAGAGCGACATCGTCGAAAACAGGAAGGCTACTGCTGCCAGCAGCGCGAGAGCCGGCAACGCGTGACGTCGTATCGTGCGTGACATGGCTGAATTCCTTAATTTGGTGCCTGCGATACCTAGCTGGTTCGAGAGCATCGCGGGGCAAGGCGTGTGCCGTTGGGGTTGTCGTGCTGTTTGGTCGTCGAAGCACTTTGGTTTCCCTGCGGCGTGTGGATCGACGAATACCCCGTGCCGCCGGCGGGTGAACGCCCGCCGACCACTTTGGCAGTGTGCGAATCAGATTCCGGGAGGCGCGCCCTACAGTTGCCGCATGAACGCCACGAGATCTGCCTTGTCCTGCGTGGCGAGCTTGAGCCCAAGTACGACGTTGAAGAACTCGACGGTGTCTTCCAGCGTCAGGCAGCGACCGTCATGCAGATAGGGCGGGCTGTCTTTGATGCCGCGCAGCGTGAATGTCTTGATCGGCCCGTCGCCTGGTTCGTCGACGAATCGCTCGAGACGCAGGTCGTGCATCTGTTGATCGAGGTAATACGGCGCGGGGTGGCACTCGTTACAGCGCGCCTTGCCGAAGAACAGCTTCTCGCCGCGCAGCTCGCTGTCGGTGGCTTGCGCCGGATCGAGCCTGCCGAACAGGTCGAGCTTGGGCGCCGGCGGAAAGTCGAACATGTTCTGCAATTGCGCCATGTGACTCACCCGCACGCGATCGAGCTGAACGAAGCCCTTCTTCATGGCGTGAATGGCGTCACCGTTGAAGTAGGCGGTGCGGTCCTCGAACTCGGTAAAGTCCTCGACCGATCGTAGGCTGCGCTTCGAACCATGGATCTGCTGAGCGAACAGTCCGCGCAGGCTTACCGTGTCGAGCCGAAAGCGACGCTGCTGCGGACGGATGTCGGGCGACAAGTGGAACTGGCCGGTCGTGTGGCCATTCACGTGACAGTCGAAGCAGGCTACTCCCAGGCTCGGGGCGAGGCTCTTGCGATCGTCGGTTGAGTTGAACTCTTCCTGTGGCAACGGCGTGACCAGCATCTGCAAGCCGTCGAGCTGCACGGGGGTGAGGATCGGCTTGAACAACCGACAAAAACTGTTGATCGAGACGACTTCACCCTGCGACACGTCTCCCAGTTCGGGGCGGTTCTGCAGAAAGATTGCCGGCGGAAACTCGGGCAAAAACCCTTCGGGCAGGTCGAACTCGACATCGAATCGCTCGAGCCTGGGGAACGCCTTGGTCTGAACTTGCGGGAAAACTTGGCCGCCGGCGACCTGTTTGGGATGCGGCAGCGAAGGATAGGGAAAGACGCCGCGCTTCCGGACGTCGGCTGGGGCCAGCGCCGCAAGGTCATTCCAGGTGAGTCCGTCGGCCAACCTGGCAGTCGGGCCGATCGGCACCGGCTTGCCGCGCGACATCGCGACGGCAGGATCGGTGCGCACCTCGAGGTCGTAGCGAGCCGACAGCAGCTTGCGTTGGGCGTCCATCACCTGCTGCTTCGCGGCGATGTCGGCTTTCGTGATCTCGTCCGGTAATTGGTTTGGTTGTGCGGCATTTAGCGGATCGCGATAGAAGTCAAAACCCGTGATTGCACCCCCCTGCGGCTGATCCTTGAAGACCGACGTTAGTGGCACGTTGGCGGCGGCCATCACGCGATCGTGTTCGGCGCGGCGCGCCGCGGCGTCGGACGCAGGCACCGCGGCTGGCGCCTGCGCGGCTTGCACGGCATCGGGC
>JAIESQ010000053.1 GCA_019745975.1 Pirellulales bacterium | reverse complement strand
GCGACATGCCCCTGGTGTCGCCGATTCTGCCGACTGCGCGAAGGCCAGTTTTTCACCCCAGGGTGTGAACGGTTACAGCGCCACCTCCAGCTCGGCGAAGCCCGGCGAATGAACGCCGCTCCCTCACGCTCGGCGAGTGTGCTCTCGACGATCGTGCGGCTCCGCTGCCCACGCTGTGGACAGGGGCCGCTGTTCCGCGGTTGGTTTCGTATGCTACCGGCCTGCGAGCATTGCGGCCTCGACTTCCGGCGCGAGCCGGGCTTCTTTCTCGGCTCGATCTATGTGAACTACGGCGCCGCCTCGGTGATCGCCGGCACGACGTACGTCGTGTTAACGATGGCCTTCGGCTGGCCGCCACCGTGGGTGCTGACCGGCTGCCTGGCTTTTACGGTGATCTTCCCGCTCTGGTTCTTTCGCTACGCCCGGGCGGTGTTCTTCGCGGTCGACTATTACGCCAATCCGCAGCGGCACGAAAGGATTACGTCCAGCAGTGCTAGCTCGACCACCGCTGGCGCCGAATCGCCGCCGCGTGAGTTCTACCGCCCCGAAGAGCTCGAAGCCATGCGCCGCGACGACGCTAGCGCCGGCCTGATCATGGTGGTGCTCGTTGGGTTGGCGATTCTGTTCGGGCTGATCGTCACGATCGCGGTCGTGGCCAGCGTCGTGCTCTTGGGGTGAGGCAACCCTGCGGAACTTGTTCGTCAGACAGCGGCGACCGGATCAGACTTGGCGTTCGTCTCAATCTCGACCAACGCTGCGAGCTCGTCCGCCGAGGCACGGTTGTGGACCGGATCGGGATGATCGAAAGGCCGGTTCCACAGAGTCTTCCTCCAGTCATCAGCAAATTCCTGTGCCCTTGTCTCGCTGGCGAACTTGCGTCTGAGCCGCGTGGCCTTGGCATCGATGATTTGCAGATGACCAAGTTCATGGAGAAAGGTGTTGTAGAGCATGAACCTCCGCACGGCGAGAACCGACCATTGCCGACCGCGAAGCGCACCGTATTCGCGTGGAGACCGACGGAGCCGATTCAACGTGGAACCTGGGTGGGCAAGGAATTTTGTCAAGCTAACACCCGGCGGCAGAGCACATATCGCAATCTCGCGATGCCCCAGGTTGACGTAGCCCAACAATCGTCCGCCGCGCGACCGATCGTTAAAGTGCACGGTTCGCAGCCGCTCCCAAAGCGTTTCAGGCAGGCGCGAAAGCAGAACTTCAATGTCCTTCGCGCTCAGGTAGTGGCGCTTTTCACGAGGGAGCGAAAAACTGTACCTAACGCTGGTCATGTTGCCTCGACTTGCGTTTGTGCCTTTTGTGTTCGAGAAGCTTTAGGGTGCTTGTTGTAGAAGCGCTCGCGCCTTCCGCGCCTCGCGCGAGTTGAGCTGCCGCTTGGCGGCTGCATAAACCAACGCACCATACGTGCACATCGCCAGCGACGTGGTCACTTCTCGCGCCGGCACGCGTAGCACATGGTCCCAGTCGCGCGGCGTGGCCATCGACAACGAGCGGAACACGACCTCAAACCAGATCTCGCCCATGCGCCACCAGACGCGCTCGGCGTCGATCCGCACGTGCGTCACTTCGACTGCTTGCCGCATCCGCGCTTGAGGCTTGATCTCGCGCAACAGACCCGTGCGCGGGCAGACATACAAGAACTGCCTTCCCCAGGTCGCGATGGGGCGGCCGTGCAACCAGCCGGCGCCGTAGCACGGCACGCCATCGATCTCGATAACCTGCAACTCGACGTAGTCCCACACGTGATCGCGTACATGGCTTTGCACCGCCGAATCGAGGCGAATGTTCTGGCAAATCTCGGAGAAGACCAGGTTCCAGGGCCGCCCCACCTGCTTGCGCAGGTAGCGTCGCAGCGGACCCAGATGTTCGTTCAAGCTCTTGGTGCGGCCGCCGCGCGCATACATTCCTTCGCGACGCGGAGCTTCTTCAAGACCCCAGCGCTGGAGTCGCTTCTGATAGCCCTTGGCCGCTTGCCGCGAGCGCGAGCCGACTCGCGGTCGTTCGACGATCACTTTGGCCATGTCGGCGCGCATCGGGTATCCCGGGGGACTTGGCACTGGAAAGCCCGCGGCGACCCGCGGGAGCTAACGCCCTACGACACCAAATCCGGCCAGAATGTTCACCCAGCGCGGCCAGATGAATGGTGGCAATTTGTGGAAAGCGGGACTTCATGAAGGCGCTTGGCTCGCCAATCGGCGCATCGTGTGGGGGGAAGCGCGGGGCATCTACTCAGGCGGGGAAGCTCTCGATGTCCAGGCGCGCTGTTTCGCGTAAGAACTGTCGCCGGCGTGTCACACGCCCGGCCCTGCAGCAGAGCAACCCAGCACGCCTCGAACTGCTCGAAGACCGGCGGATGCTGGCATTCACCGTCAACCACACGCCCTACCTGCAGTTGGGAAATGCGGCGCTGACGGGCTACGACGGTGGCACTGACCAGGCCGAGATCATCTGGCAAACCACCGGCACTCAGGACACCGATACGTTCACGGCCCAGATGCGCCACACCGGCGACCTCGCCTGGACCAGCGTGACCCTCAATCCGCAGCTTGTCACCGGGGTCGAAGGGCGCATCAACCATTCGGTTACGTTGCCCGCTCTGGCCTTCAACGACAACTACGACTATCTGATCACCCACCTGCGCGGCGGCAGCCCCATCGCTACGTATCAACCGCCGATGTGCAATACTGGTCGACGAACCTGGCCGAGAGCACTCGCGGTTGGTTGATTCACCCCGACGGCGTCGCCCTTGGCGGGAACACCGTCTCGGGCCAGACCGATGGCTGGTGGTTCGACTCGAGCGAAGCGTCGGCCGCCGGTAATCGCCCTTATCTCACGGTCACCTACGCCGTCGCGCCGACGAACGTGTCGGCGGGCGGACCGTACACAATCGCCGAAGGTGGTTCACTCGCGCTGGGCGCGTCGGCCATCGGCACTGGTACGCTCACCTACAGTTGGGACATCAACGGCGACAACGTCTTTGGCGACGCCACCGGCGCCGCGCCGACACTCACATGGGCGCAGCTCGTCGCGTTAGGA
>JAIESQ010000039.1 GCA_019745975.1 Pirellulales bacterium | reverse complement strand
GAAAAATCATCCAACTGACCGAAAGCCTCTTAGCTCTGGCTGCTTGATACAGCAACGGTTCTCAGAAAGTGCAGAACCAAATCAGTGCTTCTGCGCAAGAAAGGTTCCTGACACCGTTTTCCCACTCTGCCGTCGGCCCCGGCAATCAACTGCTCGAAGATGCCGATTTCACCTACACCTACGACGCCGAGGGGAACCGCGCCACCCGCACGCGCACCTCCAGCGACACGTCGCTCGACGCCTTGACCGAGTTCACTTACGACTTCCGGCAGCGGCTCGTCAAAGTCACGATCTATCACGCCGACGCGGACCATAAAACCGTCGAAGTCGCGTACGCTTACGACACCCTCGATCGCAAAGTCTCACGCACCGAGACGCGCTACCAGTCGGACGGCACGACCGTCGCCAGCCAATCGCGCGAAACCTACGTCTTCGACGAAGGCGCCACGCGGGCGGGCATCGTCCCGGGTGCAGCTTCGGGTGCGAATGGAGCTCTCGGCTCCGGCGAAGTCTTATTCGACTTCTTTGACGCTGACACGTCGGACTCAACTCCGCCGGTGCTCTATCGTCGTTATCTGGCCGCGCTCGACCGGGTGTTCGCCCAGGAAAACTTATTCGTCGACGACAGCGTTTCCAACTCGTCGAATCCCAACGGCGCGCCCGTGGGCACGTACTGGTTGATCCAGGATCGCTTGGGCACGGTCCGCAACGTGATCGACAACAACCGCGTGATCTGGAACCACGCCCAGTACGACGCGTTTGGCAATCGGGTGTCGCTGGACTATCCGCACACCAATCCGGCCACGCCGCTCGACCGCTCGCTCACCCGCTTCGGCTTCACCGGCCAGGAGTATGACGAAGTCACGGGTTTAACCTGGTACAGCAACGGCGACGGCAACGGCAACTGGTATGACCCAAAGACGAACACCTGGATCAAACGCGATGCGCTGCCGGTTCGCTCGTTGAACCCCAACGCCTACGTCTACGCGGCCAACAGCCCCACGAACTTCGTCGACCCCAACGGGCAAGATGTCGACAAATGGCTTGAATCGATCAGTCCTGAAATCCGGTGGGCATTGTCCGATGAACAGCGTGAAGCCCTACGGTTCGGGTACTACGCCGCACTGCTTAAGTTGGAACGCGACGCACTGCTCGCTCGCGCGCGTTATCTGAAGGAGCAGATTTCGCGATTTGAAGCCATACGGGGACTCCCGATATGTCCAGGCTCCCGCGGCGGTAACATGCTCGCCGGCATGAAGAACGAGCTGGCGGAAATCGAGAGCCGCTTTGCCGAGAACATAAGGCAAAGCACCGAGCTCGAAGAGTACTTTAGCGAAACGGGCTTGGATCAGGTTGAATTCCAGTTTCGATTGCCGAGCGAAGATGATTACCGGCTTCATGACTATGGAAAGGGGCTGGCCGGCGCTCAGTGGACGGCGAGTGCGATCCTCAACGGGTGGTCCGGTCGTAGCGGGGGATTGCAGCCGTCGTGGGACCCGATCGAGGCGTTCGCGGCGCTCCGAGGAGCTTGGGGTCTAGCGCGGGGAGCGATCTCGCTGGGGCGGAGCGCCGTTGCGTTCGGCAAGAATGTTCGCGACTTGTCGCGATTTCTCAGCCGCTCCGCGGATGATTTTCTAAAGGAGCTCGATGAAGTTCGCAATGCACCGCCGCCTAAACTGCCCTGCGGCAAATGGCGGCAGAGCATTCCGGACAGTAAGGTACTGGGACGCAATCTTGGCATTCAGCGTGGTTCGGGAATGGATGCGCACCATATTGTGCCTGGCGCTCACAGCCGCGCCGCGCCAAGCCGTGCCATCCTGGACCGTTATCAGATCGACATCAACGCCGCAGAGAACGGCGTTCCCCTCATCGGCGGCCGGGGCGCGCCGCAAGCGACGTTCCCAAGGCATCATCGTGGTAGTGGTTTACATTCGCAGAAAGGGATTGATGCAGTGAACAGCCGGTTGAGCGACGCAACGCGAGGGATCGATGATTGGGCGACGGCGCGCCAAAGAGTGATTGATGAATTGTCGGAAATTCGTGCGGAGATACTGGCCGGTACATTTCCGTGATAATTCGATCCAAATGGAGAACGACGCAATGGGACTCTATGTCTATCAACCGAATGCCAACAGTTATGCTGGTCTGGGGTTTTCGATGCTCGACAACGACCGGATCGTGGACGTGCATTACACAGATACGCCGATTGCAGATTCCTGGGTAAGTCCTGTTGCTCACGGCTTCGACGATAATCCAGACTCAGAAGGCGACTTTCCTAGTCTGAGCAATTACAACCAGATACCCGTGATGAGTGAAAGGGCATGGGAGGCACTTCGCCCGGTCATTGGCTATTGCTGTGAAGCACTGCCGATCATTCATCCGACGGGGAAGCCATTCTTTATTGTACATGTAATGGAGACGGTTAATTGTCTGGATTTCGACCGATCTGAAGTAAAGCGCTATTCCGACGGAGGGATCATGCGGATCGTGCGCTACGCGCTTATCGACGAGCGACTGCACGGCAAGCACATCTTTAAATTACCCCGAGGGAACGCCAGAGACTTGATCGTTGACGGTGCATTTCGCAATGCTGTCGAAGCTAGCTCACTCGCGGGGTTGGAATTTAATGAGCTGCCCCTGGTCGAACAAATCGTACGGTAAAAAGATCACCGTAGGCTCGGGCAAGTGCGTACCTTCGACTACGACCCGCTCGATCGCCGCACCGCCGAGAACTGGCTCGATCCGGCCGATGGCGAATCAATCACCCGCACCTTGTCGTGGGCCTACAACGCCGCCGGCGATCTGACGGGCACCAACGATCTGGTCGGTAGCACAATCGCCTCGGCCAAGTACGACTATCACTACGACGCGGCGGGCCGGCTCGATAAGTCCCTGAGCACGCTCGCGGGGCTCACCAGCAATCAGGCCGTCTTGCAAACGCACACGCGCGA
>JAIESQ010000109.1 GCA_019745975.1 Pirellulales bacterium | reverse complement strand
TGCCCCGTCGTCTAAAGGTAAGACCACGGACTCTGACTCCGTTAATTGAGGTTCGAATCCTCACGGGGCATCCAGCCTGAAGGTCATTCTGCCCTCTTTTCAGTGGGTTGGGGAGGCGTCGTGGCTAACCGGGCGCTTCGGTTAGCCATTACCTTGGTCATCGCGGCGTCCGCGACCTCCGGCCGCGCGTCCGATCCAGCGTAGCGGAGATACTCCTTTTCGCTCTTGTGGCCGGTGATGGCCATGCCCTCCTCGTTTGTGCACCCGGCCTCCTTGCACCGCTTGGCGGCGGCCTTGCGCAGACCGTGGGGCGAGCAGTGCTCCAGTCCGGCCTTGCGGCATGCCTTCTTCATCATGCCGTAGAAGCCCTTCTTCGTGAACGGCTTGCCGTCCTTGGTCTCGAGCAACGTGACGGTGCCGAGCGGGCCTGCATCCAGGGACGCCTGCAACGGTGCGACGACGGGGATGTCGACGGCGTTGCTCGTCTTGTTCTGCTCGAGCCGGATCCGCCCCCCCGCGATAATCGCGGGGTCCATGAAGCGAACGTCGCCGCTACGCTGAGCCCCGTACAGCAAGAGGTCGAAAGCTAGGCGCGGCTTCGTTCCCAGGGCGTGCGCCTTTTCGAAGGCGGTCAGTTCCTCCTCGGTCCAGCGATGATAGCCCTTGCTCGTCGTCTTGGGGGGTGAGGTGTCCTTGATCGGATCAAAGCCGCTCGGCACCAGCTTCTCGCGCCGCGCGATCCTGAGGAGTTGCGCGAGCAGTTTACGCAGGCGGGCAGCGGCATGCGGAATGTGCCGCATGCGGTTCATCAACAGGGAGATCCGTGCGGCGTCAAACGCCTTGATGGCCGTATCGCCGAAGTCCTCGCGGAAACGTTCCAGAACCCCGCGATAGACGCCCTTTGTATCTTCGCCGAGATCAAGGAAGGCGTTGTCGGCGTAGTAGCGCCCGACGACGTCGTTTACGCTGCCGGTAATGACCGGGCGGAGCGTGACCGGCGTCTGATCGGCGTTCAGACAGGCGGCGTACTCCCGCTCGAACGCCTTCGTGCCGTGCGGCGACTTGAAGCAGTACTGCCGATAGCCCTTCCGGCGAAAGCGCCAGCGTAACTTGCCGTGCCGATCTCGAAAGGAGGTGACGTATAGAAGGCGGTTGTTGCTCATTTACTTGCAAACGCCTCTATCCTGGCGTCGATGTCGTCGTGTTCGAAACTGATGGTCCGCGAAGCACCGACGTTCAGCACGATGCTCCCGTCTCGAAGGACCCGCACCTCGCCGACCTCCAATCCGCCAGCCAGCACCCCGCTCACCGCGCGAGTGATGTCGTCCTTGGTGAAGTGGGCAGCGCGCTTGCTCATCGCGAGGCCGCCCCCGGCTCATTCACCTGTCGCCATACGGGTCGCGGCACCTTCGCGACGACCTGCTCGGCCACCCGGCGTAGATTGCATACGAATGCGAAGTGGCGGTCGGCGTCATGCGGCAGAGCTTCGAACGTCTCATTCAGGTCGGCTGTGGAGATTGCCCGCCCCGCGACGCAGACTACGTAACTTGCAGGAAACTGGTCGACGGGTATGACGCAGTCGACAGAAAAAAGGTCCTTCACCCGAACGAGGGATTCCACCCAGCTCGCGAGCGGCATCGCCGCTGTTTGAAGCATATCCTTCAACAGCTTTGGCCCCAGCCCTTGGGTGGCGCCTCTCTGCATGATCATCATCTCAGCGAGCTCTGCTGCGTTGTAGCGCGCGTGCCCACCACCGGTCTCCGGCAACAGTCCGCGGCGACGCCAGTCGCGCTGTAGGGCGACGTTCACACCGGTCACCATCTCGGCCTCGGCGGGGGTGTACCGTTCAAGCACATAATTGCGACTGGCCATTCAAACCTCGGTTGACTCACACGGTTTAGCCACTATGACAAAGCGTGTCAATGTACCACGCTATTCATTTGCTTGAATAAGGCAACCCCGGGTCGCGAGGCATGCCGACATGCCAATCGCGGGTTTGTGGCGCGACAAGTGAATAAGTCGCCTCCCCGGAGGTTTGAGAAAAGCTGTCCGCCGGAGGCGGAGGAAAGGAGCGCAAATGATCAGGCTCGACATCGACATCGTAGAGAAGTTCGTCATCGCCGCCGGAAACATGATGCGCTTCAAGGCGCCGATGCCGGACGATGCGTTCGATATCGTCAGCCGAAAGAGCGCGGACGCGACCGACACGGCGACTGCCTCATCGACTGAGATGTTGGCCTTGTCGAACCTTGAGGTGCTGACCAGCCCTTGTGTCGTGAATACTTGAACTCTGCGAAGTTCGGGCGTGGTCTGTTATGACGCCAGCAGTTCAGTGGCCCTCGTGGAAGAGTGACACCGGCTGGTCGGTGGGGTTCCTTTATCGCTGCCTTGGCAACAACCAGTCGTGAGTTGAAGGGCCAGGATTGGAGCGTTTCCTGCCGTCGCCCGTCAGCAAGGACCCAATTGTCGCCATTCGACTCGCCGATCGGCATTGCAGTAACTTGCCTTTCATTCAGGAACGCGGCCGTGCCTCGCTGAAGGTCCGCACCTAGGACGTTCCTGTCGTTCCCAATCGAAGTGTCGAACGGCAGATCCCGTCAGAAGCCGACGTCGAGAGTTTGTCCGACTGGTATCGCAGAGCGGCAGAAAGTAGGCCGGTTGCAGAATGACAGGTCCTGGCAGGGAAGGCGTCGTCATGGGTCGATTGGTAAGGCCATCCATACGATGTTCCGGCCATGATGAACTGTGATCAGCAAGTTACGCCTGCCTTGTGCCGATGCAGCGCTTGCCGCTTCGGAAAACTGCTGTGTTGACACAAGCTGCTGCCCCCCAACCGCGACTAGGATAAGCGCGCAGCCACAGCCGCATTGAGGCGAGTTTGACCATGGCGAGGAAGATTTCGGCGAGCTTGTCGTAGCGGG
>JAIESQ010000144.1 GCA_019745975.1 Pirellulales bacterium | reverse complement strand
TCCGAATTTCTACGTAGGAGCGCACGCCGCCGAGCGGACTTCCAATTGGCGATCGTTTCCAGATGACGAACGTCGTTGGATCCATTCGCTATTTCTGCGCCCGCATCCATCGCAGCCTTTTCGCGCGCCATCCCGGATTTCGATCTGCAGGCGGCGTCGTTCAAGAGGCAAAGGCAATTGATGCAAAGATCCAGCTTGAACGTGATGGTTGTCAGGCTTTTCGTCATTTACATCCTGCAATCATGGCCAAAAACAGCCCCTTTGTAGCGTGGCTCATTACGCCAAACGGTATAGCTGGATAGGGGGCCGGTCGAGGACGTCATATCGCCTAAGCAATCTTGCCCGCGCAGGATTGCAATTGGTTCGGTGCCCGTTCGGGGTCGGTTCGGGGACGCGGGCGACCGGCCGCGCCATAATCGTTGCATCCACAGCAAGGAGGACGATTATGGACACGATGGAGCGCGACCCACTGTATATAGCCGAGCAGGTGAAGTTCATCCGCAAGATGCATCCGCTGACGCAAGACAACCTTGCCGACGCGTCCGGTTTGAGCACGCGCACAATTGAAAAGGTCGAGAGCGGCCGTCACCGCCCCGACGAACAGACACTCCGCAGCATCGCCCGAGCGGCGCAGGTCGACGTCAGCTTCTTCGAGAAGCCCACGCCCCAGCAAGAGGACCGCCGGAGGGCGGAGACGTTGCGAGCCCAGCGCAAGACGGTAGTCGCGCCGATAAACCCCGTCCGCACAGCCCGCGACTTTCTGGGCGCATTCCTACAGCGCGAGGCGTTCACCGTTGACACGTCCGCAGTCACCGACGAGGCGGCCCTCGACGTTGCCGCAGCGATGGCGGATTGGGTCAGGGACTGCGGCGACATTTGGGACGATTGCTACATGTCCCAGCGGCTCGACTACGCCCGCGAGTTCGTGAAGCTCGGCCGGCAGCTCGAGGAGCTCGGCTACTTCTGCTATATGGGCAGCCACCGCATGCAACTCCGTCAGAAGGACCAATCCCGCCTGATTTTCACAGTGGGGTTGATGACCGTGCTCCCCAAAGAAGGATCGGAGGGCACGCGGTATGCCGTGATTCAGCTCGAAGGCGCGTGGGAGAGCCTGGAAGAAGACAGAGTTTCGCTGAGCTAGGTCGTGAACCCTTAAACGACCGTTTTCGGCGGGAGTGCTAGAAGAGTGAAACTGGGCGAATTGTGGTCGGGCCGCTTTTCTGGCAAGGCTGCGCGCAATAGCTGCCATAGGTTGGGACCGAGCTATGCGGTCGCAAGCGACCCAAAGCCTGCCCCTCAATTCACAGCTTCCGCTCTTCAGAAGCAGTCGTGCGCTAAATGATGTGTGCTGACGGGATTGACCACTTCCAGCGAGATACTGTTTTCGTCTACGTGTTACACGCAGCAGTCGGAGATATGTGTGCCAGAATTCAGAATCCTTCCACCCACCGAGCCAGTGGCGCTTACCAGCGCGATGCCGGATGAGCGCGAAGAAGATATGGTTGGTTGGTTCGTTCACAATTTCGAGCCGCAATTAGGAGAAAATGACGAAACTCTGAACACTGCGGAGGTCACCGAGCCTTTATTTGTGCTTGAAGAGGCGTTTCCCGGAATAAATAAATCTGAAATCATTGACGCTGCACAGCAAATTGTCGACCGTTTCGAAACGAAATATTTCGGACCTGCCGCTTGGCGCCAAGTCGATGTCGAAGGAATTGATCGAGACGACGACGCCGTTTACGCGGCAGCCGTGCGCCTCGATAGTGGAAAGTCACCCTTTGCGGACGTTCCCATGCGGATTGTAAATCCTTCGGATGACCCCGGCCTCCGATCGATTGTTGAAACTATCCTGACCCCGCGCAAGATGTTCCCATGGACTGTCCACGCGACATTCATTCCTGGAACTACAAACGGCTATCTTGGTGAAGAAATCTTCGACCAACCGGATCCATCTTTCTCTTACGGGCGCGACGATTACACCTTTGAGTCACTTACAAATCTTGTCAGCACCTTGTTTACGCTGGAACTGAACCGTGTCACTCGCGAGAGCGACCCACAGGAGGCGGAGCTGCTTCTCGCCAGTCGTGGGTGGATCGACGATCTTACGTCTGATGCCGAGCTTTTCGTGGACGACGCTATCATAGTGCATTCCAGCCCCCCGGAGTGGCTCCCACTTTCCAAGCTGTTCCCAAAAGGCGGAAACGTCGACGCCGGGGTTGCGGCGGTGGCAATCTACCATGACCCCAATCAAGCGCTCGGCTTGCTGCTTGCGTATGGTGGTGCCAGGCTGTTTCTGCGCCTCGTTTCGAACCTAAACCGCACACAGGATGCACTGTTCGAGCGGATTAGCCATCGGATCCATCCGGCTGCGCTCGAAGACAAGACTAATGATCTGCCGCCCGCGGCTAGATCGTAAACCCGCCGCCCGATGCGAGCGCACGAACGAGCAGCGACGCTGCATTGATAGATTGCAGCTAAGGATTATGGCGTTTGGCGGTGCTTCAAGTCCGGCATCCCCGGTAGCATCCCCAAACCGGTCGGTCGAGAATGTCTCAGACATCGCCATCCGTTATCGCGCGACAAGCGACAAACCGGCGGCAGCTTTTGGGATGGGTTGAAGACGCCGACTATGGCAATATCTCGGGCACCGGCCGACAGGCCGATCTTTATGAGTGTATGGCCTAAGCTGGGAATGGCCAGGAAGGTTTACATCTCCTGAGCGTCGCGACCAATTGGCCAGAGTCTGGTTCGAACCCGTCTTAGTCGACGCTCTCAGGCACGACTGTCAGGCATCTCACACGCCTGAGCCAGAAATCTTGACAGCTCTTCCACGGACTTGGTAACCGCGCGATAGACCACGGTGCGACCGACCTTGTCCGAACGCACGACGCCGGCCCGGGTCAGCACGGCCA
>JAIESQ010000112.1 GCA_019745975.1 Pirellulales bacterium | reverse complement strand
CGGCGTTCCAGGGCGAGAAATGGGCCGGCACAAAAATCACCGAGAAGATGATTAAAGGGCGCGCGTTGGAGCTGGCCATTCCGCGCTGCGCCAGCGCCGAGCAACTCCGGGCGCTTATTGAGCTCAAGCGGTATGGAATCAAGAACGGCGTGGACGTTACCATCAAAGTGATCGAATGACAAGGTTCGCCACAGCATTTCGCCGCTCCGACGGCTACTACTACATTCATGCGGATTCGCAGACAACGGAAGGTGTTGGTGTCGGGGTGCGCCCCTTCCTCAAGCTAAGTATCGGCGTACCGGCAGTCCGGCTGGGCGAGGCGGTGTGCGAAGCGCTGGCGGCGTCGCGCATGGGCATCCCTCATCCCACGAATTGGGACAGCGTTGAATTCCCTCTGCCCACGATGGCGGGAGTGAAATCGTGGGCCAGATTTGCCGACGGTGCTCAATGTGTATCGATTGAGGACGATAACGGCACGCTGACAATTGTGCCTCACAAGAAGAAGGGACCCAAAGGCGGCTTCGAGGAGCTTAAGTCAGCGATCACGGTGCGGGGTGACCTGACGCCCGCCGCTATTGGTGAAGCCGTCGCCAAAGCCTTTGAGCTTTGCGAGTGAGTGCCTGTTGCGCCTGCCACAACTTAGATCTGGAGACCTTGGATAAGGCCAATTGAATCCGTGAGCGCGCTCTTTCACAAATAGAGAAATAGCCGACACGCTCGACCGCAAGGTCTCGCGCACCGAGACGCGCTACCAGTCCGACGGCACGACCGTCGCCAGCCAGACGCGCGAAACCTACGTCTTCGACGAAGGGAGCACTGTAGCCGGGGTCATTGACCCCGGAGGAAGCCCGGCCTCACAGAGGCCGGCTACACGTGCGAATGGTGCTCTCGGCTCCGGCGAAGTCATCTTCGACTTCTTTGATGCCGATGGTTCCGGCACGAGCCAAGCACCGACACTGCACCGCCGCTACCTGACGGCCCTCGACCAGGTGTTCGCCCAGGAAAACCTGTTCGTCGACGACAGCGTGACGAACACCTGGAATCCCAACGGCGCGCCCGTGGGCACGTACTGGTTGATTCAGGATCGCTTGGGCACGGTCCGCAACGTGATCGACAACAACCGGGTGATCTGGAACCACGCCCAGTTCGACGCGTTTGGCAATCGGGTGTCGCTGGACTATCCGCACACCAACCCGGCCACGCCGCTCGAGCGCTCGCTCACCCGCTTCGGCTTCACCGGCCAGGAGTATGACGAAACCACCGGCCTCACCTGGTACAGCAACGGCGAAGGCAACGGCAACTGGTATGACCCAAAGACGAACACCTGGATCAAACGCGACTCGCTCCCCGTCCGCGCTTTGAACCCGAATGCTTACGTCTACGCCGCCAACGGCCCCACGAACTTCGTCGACCCCAACGGGCAAGAAATCTACGACGTGCCAACCGGCACTCGACCCAATCCAGGTAGCATCGCGGGTTACGGCGGAGCCACCGCTCCGAATGCAAACCTCGGCCCGAAGATCGGCCTCGACGACTTCAACCAGCCTGATATCGCGTTGCTCGATAGCGAGAATCGTCAATTCGCGCAGCCGAGCATCAGCGAGGAAGATGCGATACTTGTCCTCGAATTGGCCCAGACCGCATTCGATATTGCCGGAATCTTTGATCCCACGCCCGCCTGCGATGCGGGCGCTGCGGTCTGCTCGCTCGTACTCGGCGACATCCGAGGAGCCGGCATCAATGTCGTGGCGATGTTTCCATATCTCGGTGATTTTGCCAAGCTGGGCAAGCTGCCAAAGAAGATCTCGCTGATCCAAAAGATTGCCGAGCGAGCTGCCGAAAGTGCTGCCTTCGCCGATAAGGTGCGGCCGCATCTTGAGAAACTCCTGAAGGCGCTCGACGATGTCCTTCCCTGTTTGCCGAAGCAGTTCAAAGGGCCACTTGAAGAAGCTCGAAACGCCGTCAGGGAGGCTCTCGAGGGCTTAAATAAGCCGCGGAATAAATGGACGCCCGGAGACGATGTGCATGGTCCCACGACACGAAGCCCCATCCCGTCTGATTCCACCGTAAGGCGTCGCTCGTGGAAGAATGAGGCAGAAGAGCCCACGCGCAGTGACTTTACACCAGAAGACATGGAACGGATGCGCCGAGGCTTGCCGCCGCAGCGTTACAATCCCGACAAAGGTGACATTGAATCTATGGAGCGTTCGCACGAACCCGAGCCAAAGCGCGAGGGGGGCAGGACAACGGTGCCGCGTTGGCCTCAGGAGCATTCGGAAGTTGATCCCCAACGTAGGCCCGGATACTGAGATCAAGGTGCATTCATGGCCGAGTCGCTGCAATACCTATTCACGAAATCACGGGGACAGCCTGTTCAGTTTCATGATCGGCTCGTTCACCAAACCTGCAAGATTCCGATCACATGCGGCAACGTATTGCTCACCATGCCAGGTGATTCGAACTGCGATCAAGGGCTGTGCTTAAAGGCACCCGACGGGGCCATCGAGCTAACAGATGGATCAGCACCGCAATCGATTTACATTTGGCATGGGCCCCAGTTGTCACCGAAAGTCTGCCATCACGTGACATGCCCTCGCGGGAATCTCCTTGTATGGAATATCTATCGGATTCGACATCCAAATGGCGAGACTACCGTCGACTATTGGACCGGGAATGCAGGTATGGTTCTCTTGGAGAGCCTTCCTTATCGGCGCCGGTATGCGTGCAGCGACTGGCAGGGCAATTTCGATCCCGCTGCAATCGAGTTTGACATTGTGTGGGAAGAGGCTGGATTTAACGGCACTTTGATCAATGACTGCACTTTCTGAGAACCGTTGCTGTATCAAGCAGCCAGAGCTAAGAGGCTTTCGGTCAGTTGGATGATTTTTC
>JAIESQ010000036.1 GCA_019745975.1 Pirellulales bacterium | reverse complement strand
ACCGCACCGGACCTACGCCGTGCGCGCCCACTGCGGACGCCACAAAACCCCGAGCCTTCGCTTGATTGAGGTCTAGCACGGATATTAGGGATGATGTGGCCCTCTGGAGTACTTCTAAGCGAACGGCTGGTACGACAGAACAGTTTCCCGCGGGAGCGTTGGAAGGCGTATCGCGCGGGATGTACTTGTACGCCGCGATCTCAACGCCAAGATGCGAGTATGCTGGTAACAATGCTTTTTGGAAGACATGGAACGAAATTGGATTGAGTCCGATAATCCCGTACGACCGCAATAGGCGAAAGGCCGACTTCCCGAAACAGCATCAACTCTTGAAGGAGTACACTGAGAAATGGGAATCACTTAGGGAGCTGGGTACGAGTGCAATTGTGGAGCTATTTCGGAAAACGCTTCCGGAAGGTGGTAACGAGCGACTCTAGTCATAATCAAGTCACACCAAACAGTGCCTGGGGTCGGACAAATACCGCTGCGCTTCGAGATTGCCCGATTCGCGCGATACCAGCGGGCCGGGCGTGACGATCTCTGGCGGCAGCGTCTCAAGCTTCTCTGCGCCGCGAACGATGAATTGCCCGAGCACCAATGCCGTCATGTGAATCAAGCAAACCGGATTGACCGTGGTGGCGGCGAGCCTGCCGCCGGAGATGCCGTCGAGACCTTCCTTCTGGCCATCGACGGCGGTGACAACCATCTGCTCGTGCGGCGTGCCCTTGAGCGCCGGCACGCAGGCCAGCGCCATGTCGTCGCTATGAAAGAACGCGCCGGCGATCGGCGTATCGCTCGACGCCAACAGACCCTCAAACGCGTCGCGCGCTTTCTGCTTGTCCCAATCGCACCAGCGGATGCCGCCGCCAACCACTTCGACTTCGGGGTGCTCGGCCAGTACCTTGTCGAACCCCGCTTGCCGCCCTTGTGCGCCGGAATGGGCGCTGAGGCCGCCGATGTGAATCACGCGACCACGGCCGCCGATCTTGTTCATCAAATAGCGCGTGCTCGTTTCGCCCATGAACTGCTGATCGGGCCCGACCTGCAACCACACCCCGACATCGCGCGCTTGCGCCAGCGGCACGACGAGCGTATCCATCGAGATCACGGGGATACCGCGCTCCTTGAGCCGGCGGACAGGGGCCTCAAGGCTTCCTAACCCGATCGCCTGGAACGAACAAAAGTCCCAGTCGTCGTCCAGCGCCAGTTCGATCCGTTCACGCTGCTTGGCGGGGTCGAACTCGCCGTCGCGCCAGACGACCTCGACGCCCAATAGCTTGCCCCATAGTTCGGCAGTTTGTTTGCCGAGCGCGCACCAGGTGCTTTGCAAGCCGGCGTTGGAAAACAAGGCGCGGAGCGGCTTCGTGCCGCCGGCAGCCGACGAGGGCGCGCTCGACGCCGCGCAGCCTGCCGTGAGAGCAGCCAGGCCCAGCCCGGCGCCCCCCAGGGCGTGCTCGAGAAAACCGCGCCGCGTCGCTTGATCGCCGCGTTGATGTGACTCTCCGGACGTCTCTTTTGGCACGCGTCTGCTCCTTCCAATTGCGGCGGCCTTCCGTGCGCTGCTGCACGGTGGGCCAGTTACCGGCGATCCCCAGGACGGTCGATCAATCGTAAAGTGCCGCCGCGCACGCGTGCAAGCGGCGCGTGCCAGCACGGCCAGGCGAACTGGCGCGCAGCTCGTCTTGGCCGAACGTGGGAATCTCGCTAGCATCCGCGCGCTTGTTAGCCTCGGTTGGCTCGGCAGCGATCCCGCAAGGAAACGGTGCGACATGTGGCAGGCCATTGAAGACATTGCTCCACTGTTTCGCGATCCAGAGATCGCCGCGCTGATCGCCCGTTGGCTGCCGGTAGCCGTTCTGCTCGTTCTCATTCCCGTGGCCAAGCTCGTGATCGCCATCGTGCGGCGCACGTGGATCGCCGGGCTCAGCCGCGTGCCTGTCGACCGCGAACGCGCGACGCAGCGGATCGAAACGCTGTTGGCGTTCGTGCGCAGCACGGTCTATTTCGTGCTGTCGATCGCCGCGTCGTTCCAGGCACTGCATGCGCTGTTTCCCAATTTCGACCCGATGGCGGCCACGGGCGCGCTGTCGATTGTCGCGCTCATTCTCACCGCCATGTTCCGCGATGTCGTCGTCGACATCGTCAAAGGGCTCGATATCTTGTTTGGCGGCCACTATAGCGTGGGCGACTTTGTCCGCTTCAAGGACTACGCGGGCTACGTGATCGACTTTCAGCTCAAGTACACCAAGCTGCGCTCGGCCGGTGGTGAGGAGATTCTCGTCAACAACGCGGCCTGCGTGCCGTCGTGCCGATTTCCCGAGGGCTGGGTCGCGAACTATCTCGACGTGCCGTTGGCCCGCGCGGCCGACCAGGCTCACGCCCGCGAGCTGCTGGACCAGGTCGCCGGCGAAATGACCGCCAGCTACGAGGTGATTCGCGAGCCGCCAAGCTTTGATCGGGCTTTGCCAAATAGCGTGGGAGATGGCGTTGTCGTGCGGTACCTGGTCGGTGTGCTGCCTGGCGCTGACTGGGTCCTTAGCGATGCTTACGTGCCACGCATCGAGCAGGTCATGCAGGGGGCTGAGATCCCGCTGTCGGGTGCGCCGCGCTATTTCTTTCTCAACGATCTGGTAGCCTTTCGCCGGCTGTTCCGCCGCGGCTAGCCGCGGCGTCCGCCGTGCGCGCCGTACCGTGGCACGGCCATCTTGGTTGAGTTCGCCATGGGCCGAAAAGCCCATGCCACGGTCGCGTCCGCCCTGCGCGCACAAATTACTCGACCAGTCGAGTAGGAGAGGGGCAGCACGTTGCTGCCGCCTCTCCCCTCCTCAAACCGGACGTGCGGAGCTACCGCA
>JAIESQ010000116.1 GCA_019745975.1 Pirellulales bacterium | reverse complement strand
TTTCTCATCGGCTCCTCGCTATCCTCGGAGCCATTCTTTCACGTTTCAATCGGTCCGAAAATCGCCGGGCAGGTCAAGGTAGCCAGCGACGATGGTGTCCACCAAACAGTTGGTGGACACATGGACTTGGAGCGTAAGGGATCAGGGGTCGAACCGTTGACGATCACCAGAAACGGTCGCCGGTACTTCGATGCCGACCACAAGCGGCATGTCGTCGAGCAGTGCCTGGCCCCGGGCGCATCGGTCGCCGCGGTATCGCTGGCGCATGGGTTCAACGCGAACCTGGTGCGCAAGTGGATTCGAACCCATCAGGCGGCGCAAGCCGAAGCCATGAGGCGACAGCACCTGATTCCGGTGTCGGTGATCGAGGTCGATGAGCCTTCCGCGAGTTCGTCTCGAAAGTCGACGAAGCGTCAGCGGACACAGACAGATCGTGCGCCCAGAGATCGCACGACCGCGGGCCTGATCGAGATCCAACTCGAGCATGCCATCGTGCGGCTTCACGGCATAGTCGAGGCGACCACGCTGCGCACCGTGCTGCAGGCGCTCGGACACACGCGATGATCGCGTTGCCTGCGGGCACGCGCATCTGGCTGGCCGCCGGCGTGACCGACATGCGCAAGGGCTTCGACGGCCTGGCGGCCCTGGTGCAGAGCACGCTCGAGCACAACCCCTTCTGCGGACACCTCTTCGTCTTCCGGGGACGGCGTGGCGACATGGTGAAGCTGCTCTGGTTCGATGGCGACGGATTGTGCCTGCTGGCCAAGCGGCTCGAACGCGGGCGCTTCGTGTGGCCGCAGGCAAGCAGTGGTTCAGTCTCGCTCAGCAGTGCCCAGTTGTCGATGCTGCTCGAGGGCATCGACTGGCGTCGACCGCAACGCACGTGGCAACCGGAACTGGCTGCGTGAATATCTGATCGGGCTCGGAACTTGGAGGGACGATGCCGGTCATAGAATAAGACCGGCATCGACGACGAGCACCGATCGCGTGAACACCAACGCCGCACAGAACGAGCTTCCCGAAGAGATCGATGCGCTCAAGAGCATCGTGATCGAACAGCGTGCCCGCATCGAAGCGCTCACACTGTTCATCGCGAAGCTACGGCGCATGCAGTTCGGCCGATCGTCGGAGCGCATCACGCAGGAGATCGAGCAACTGGAGCTCGCACTCGACGAACTGCAGACCGAGACGGCGATCTCCGACAGGGCGGCTGCGCGTGAAACGAAGGAAGAGAAGGCGCCGCGCGGGCGCAAGCCATTGCCCGATCACCTGCCGCGCGAGCAGATCGTTCATTCGCCGGGCACCGGCGAATGCAACTGCCCTGACTGCGGCGGGCAGATGAAACATCTGAGTGACGATGTGTCGGAGATGCTCGACTACGTGCCGGGGCGCTTCCGGGTGATCCGTCATGTGCGCCCGAAGTTCGCCTGCTCGCGCTGCGACCACATCGCGCAGGCGAGCGCACCGTCGCGGCCGATCGCCCGCGGGCTTCCGGGGGCCGGGCTGCTGGCGCATGTGCTGGTATCGAAGTACGCCGATCACTTGCCTCTGTACCGACAGTCGGAGATCTACGCGCGCGAAGGCGTCGACCTGGAGCGCTCGACGCTCGCCGACTGGGTGGCTGGGGGATTCGCCTTGCTTGACCCGCTCGTCGACGTGCTCAGGCGCTACGTTCTGGCCACCGGCAAGCTGCATGCCGACGACACGCCTGTTCCGGTGCTCGATCCGGGGCGCGGCAAGACCAAGACCGGACGCCTGTGGACCTACGTGCGCGATGATCGGCCGGCGGGCAGCATTGATGCGCCCGCGGTGCTGTTCCGCTACGCCCCCGACCGTGCGGGTGAGCGGCCAAAGCAGCACTTGAAGGGCTTCGCCGGAATCCTGCAGGCAGATGCCTACTCCGGTTTCAATTCCATCTACGCAGGCGGCAAAGTCAAGGAAGCTGCCTGCTGGGCGCACGCGCGGCGCGGCTTCTACGATGTGCACCAGGCCACACAGTCGCCGATCGCGGCCGAGGCGCTAGCGCGAATCCGGAAGCTCTACGACATCGAAGCCGACATTCGCGGCAAGCCACCGGATGAGCGTAAAGCGCAGCGCGAGCTGCGCGCCGTGCCGATCCTCAATGAGTTGCGGCAGTGGCTGCACGAGATGCTGGCCAGAACGTCGAAGAAATCCGGGCTCGCGATAGCCTTAAGCTACGTGCTCACCCGCTGGGGGGCGTTCACCCGCTACTGCGAGGATGGGCGCATCGAGATCGACAACAACGCGGCCGAGCGGGCGCTGCGCACGGTAGCCCTGGGCCGGAAGAACTACCTCTTCTGTGGCTCGGACGCCGGTGGCGAGCGGGCGGCAGCCATCTACAGTCTCGTCGGCACGGCCAAGCTCAACGGGCTGGACCCCGAGGCTTACCTGCGCTACGTTATCGAGCGTATCGCTGAGCACCCGATCAACCGCCTCGAGGAATTGCTGCCGTGGTGCGTCCCCCTCGAACCCGCGCTGGACTCCCGCCTGGCGGCGTAGACATCGGCCTCGACGCTCTGCGGAACATCGCCGAACTGATCGACAGCGGCGGCAACATCTCTCTCGGCGAGATCCCACCCATTCCCTGTGCAGCAGTCGCCACAGATGGGCACAACAGCTTGGCGATGCTGCGACGCCGGCCAGGGGAACGGCTTCACGATTTACTCGTGCGCTTGGACGAAGCGATCGGCGTCGCCTGTAACGAGGGGCGTTTCGCCGACGAGATCAACCCGCCACGGCCCACCAAGTCAATACGGCGCTGATCGGACGCTTAC